>NZ_WOXZ01000004.1:0-5739 GCF_021352185.1 Rhodococcus sp. Ni2 | reverse complement strand
TAAGCCCTTCAGCGCCGATGGTACTGCACTCGACAGGGTGTGGGAGAGTAGGACACCGCCGAACACACATTAGAGAAGCCCCCCAACCAGTACTGGTTGGGGGGCTTTCTCGTACCCAAAACACCCCGAAACATCCCGTCGCCGGCACCCTCTGATCGAGTGAACGGCACGTTCGTCGCCTCAGATCGACCGAACGTACCGTTCACACCATCAGGGGCGGGAGCACAGCCGACTCACCACCCCGTCCGGGATCGAGTGAACGACACGCTCACCCTCTTAGGCGAGGGGAACGGTACGTTCACACCATCAGGGGCGGGAACACGACTGAGGACGACAGGCGCTTTGCCCGGATCAGTCGATGCCGTCGGCGGTGGCAGTCGCATACTTCGGCCGGCCAGCCGGCAGATACCTCTGAATCGTCACGCCCTTTGATGTGGCTCGCGATTCGGCCAGCTCGAGTGCGATGTCCGGTCCGGTGTCGGGAAACAGTCGCGTGCCCTGGCCTACCACCACCGGAACGATCAGCAGGATCATCTCGTCGACAAGATCGTTCGCGAAAAGCCAGCGGCACAGGTTGCCACTGCCGTGCACCTGAAGCTCACCGCCGGGTCTGGCTGTCAGTTCGCCGAGAGCGATGGCGGTGTCACCTGAAAGGGCTGTCGTGTTCTTCCATTCCAGATCGGTGAGCGTCGTCGACGCAAGGTACTTGGGCCGCGAATTCAGTGCGCTTGCAATGCGGTTGACGTCGGGATTCTCGAACGCGCCCCAATAGCCGGCGAAGATCTCGTACGTGTGTCGCCCGAACAGGAACGCGTCAGCTCGCTGGTAGACCTGGACGAGGTAATCCATGGCTTCGGTGTCCACTAATGGCGCGGACCAGCCGCCCCGCTCGAATCCGCCACGGCGATCTTCGTCCGGACCACCGAGTCCTTGCATCACACCGTCGAGAGTGACGATGGTAAAGGTCGTCAGTTTCATAGTCGTACCCATCTCCCAGGTGTCGTCGGATCTCCGCTGTTTCGATATAGACCGTTGGGAAGCGGGAAAGTCATCGAGCGAACGTGGCGTTGATCGCCTTGGATCGACCGAACGTGCCGTTCGCTCAGGGGGGCGGTGGGGTCAGGGCTGAACGGGCACGGAGTCTGACGGGCTGGTCTCGGACTCCAGGGCGTCGCACGGAATCGCGAGCTCGGTCTGTTCGAGGCGGCCGCGAAGGGTGATGTTCTCGGTGATCGACCACTGTGCAGCCTCGGCGCTGTCAGCGGCAGCCACAGCCCGTCCGGATGCGGCGACGTTACCCGGAACCGTCTTGGCGACCTCGGACAGTCGCGCCGCTTCGTTGACGGGATCACCGATGACGGTGTACTCGAATCTCTCTCGCGCACCGACGTTCCCGGCTACGGCAACACCTGCGGCGACGCCGATTCCCGCGCTCACTTCCGGAACCTCGGCACGCAGGCGCTGCTGAATCTTGCGGGCAGCGGCGAGTGCGCTGCCGGCGTGATCGTCGAGTGTCGTCGGCGCTCCGAAGATCGCCAGCGCTGCGTCGCCCTCGAACTTGTTGACGAATCCGCCGTGTGCGTCGACCTCGTCGACGATGACGTCGAAGAAACGGTTGAGTAGAGCGACCACAGCCGTAGGGGAGTTGGTGGCCGCGATCGTGGTCGATCCGATGACGTCGACGAAGAGAACGGCAACGTCACGTTCTTCACCGCCGAGTTCCGGGTTTCGGCGAACCGCGTTTGCGGCAACCTCGTGTCCGACGTGGCGCCCGAAGAGGTCGCGTATTCGCTCTCGCTCGCGCAGACCCTCGGCCATGCGATTGAAGCCGGCCTGCAGTAGTCCCAGTTCCGTTCCGTCGTACACGACGACGGACGCGGTGAGGTCGCCACGGGTGACTTGTTCCATTCCTCGTCGCACGGACCGAATGGGGGCCGCGGCGGACCGAATGTTGATGTATGTCAGCCCGAGTCCGACGCACAGGGTGATCCCGCCGATGACGAGGATGGCGATCGCGAGGGCTTGCCACGATGCAGGCCGGATGAAGCTGAAGACCGCCACGAGCATCAAGCCGGTGACGGGGACTCCGCTTCCGAGCAGCCAGACGAGGATTGTCCGGCCGGTCAGTCCGAGAACGGCAGCCTTGCGGGGTGCTCCGGATTCGAGTGCACGCGCGGCAATCGGGCGGAGTGCGAACTCGCTGAGCAGGTAGCAGAAAGCGCACGTGGTGATACCGCTGAAAGCCACGGTGAACAGAACTTTCGGAATGGTGTCGGGGTCGACGATTCCGTACATGGTCGTGAAGGTGATGAGCGCGGCCGTCCACAGGACGGCTTGCACTCGGGTCAGTCGCCACGGCCCGCGCAGCGCCGCGCGTTGATTCTGCTCTGTCGGTGGGTGATCCTCGGTGGCCCATCGAAGATCCCGCATCAGCCGTTTGGTGCCCCACAGAAGTCCGATGAGAAAGACACACCCGATGAAGACGGGCACGGCAATGAAGTTGATCCATGCGAATTCGGGGTGGATGATCTCGGGTCCGGGAACCACGAATCCGATGAGCACGATCGCCAGTACCGCTCCGATCAGGTTTGTGACCAGGAGGGGGGCGGTGAGTAGTGCCTGGACGCGGATTCGGCGGCGCCTGGGGCTTTCGTCGGTGGATCCGAGCAGCCACGACCCCAGGGGCGCACTCGGGACACGGCTTCGCTGCATAGTGTGTCGAGAGTAGTCGTAAAGATCGCTTAGGGTGGTCCGGTGCGCCTAGTTATTGCTCGTTGCCGTGTCGACTATGTGGGACGCCTGACCTCCCACCTCCCTACCGCAAGACGACTGCTGTTGGTCAAAGCCGACGGCTCGGTCAGTATCCATGCCGACGATCGGGCGTACAAGCCGCTCAACTGGATGAGTCCGCCGTGCTGGTTGGTCGAGACCACCGGGGACGGCGACGACATCCTGTGGGTCGTCACCAACAAGGCGGGCGAGGAACTGCGGATCACTCTCGAAGAGGTCGAGCACGATTCGTCGTATGAACTCGGTCTCGATCCGGGATTGATCAAGGACGGTGTCGAGGCACACCTTCAAGAACTTCTGGCGGAGCATGTCGAGACACTCGGCCCCGGCTACACGTTGGTGCGACGTGAGTACATGACGGCGATTGGGCCGGTCGATCTTCTGGTCCGAGACGCGGACGGTGCATCGGTGGCGGTGGAGATCAAGCGTCGCGGCGAGATCGACGGCGTCGAGCAGTTGACGCGCTACCTCGAATTGCTCAACCGCGATCCGCTGCTCGCGCCGGTCACGGGAGTTTTTGCAGCGCAACAGATCAAGCCGCAGGCAAAGACTTTGGCCAACGACCGTGGGATCCGTTGCCTGGTCCTTGACTACGAGGCCTTGCGGGGCACCGAAAGCACCGAGTTCCGCCTCTTCTGACGCTGTTTAGACTCGAACCATGCCGCGCCGCAAACCTTCGCCGAAGCAAACCCGTCGAACGGATACTCGGCGTGCGCGGGATTCGAGCGCGGAGTCGGCGTCACCAAGCGGTGTGTTGTTCGGCGGAGCGCTGGTCCGGGAGGAACCCGGTCCGGGCGGTGAAATGTACATGGTGAGGCCGATACCCGGCTCCAACGCGACGAAGTTCTATCGATGCCCCGGTTGTGATCACGACATCAGACCCGGCGTCGCTCACGTGGTGACGTGGCCTTCGGAACCGGGCGGCGCGAACGAGCGTCGACACTGGCATACCGGATGCTGGTCAGGCCGCGGTACGCGCAGCCTGACCAGACGGTGGTCCTGAGCGTCGATCAGTTCCTGGACTGGGCTCGCTGCTCGACGGCGCGGGTGTCGATCTCGGCGGTGTTCGTCTCGTCCGCGTCCTCGAGAACGTCGTCTTCGTCGATACTCGGTTCTGATTTGACCGGATCTGCATCGACCTTATCTGCGTCGGCCTTCTTGTCTTCGATCTCGAGATCTTCCTCGGCTTCGACGATGACCGGAGCGGGCGGTGCATCGAGGAGTTCGCTCTCCCGGTTGACCGATGCGAGCATGGCCGGAACCGAATCGAGTTGTCCGCGAATGCCCAAGAGCTGAGCCAGGATTCGGCCTCGGAGAACGCGCAGTTCTTCGGTGAGTTCCTTCGCGTGAGCGATCTTGCGCTCGGACTGATCAGTGGCGGCCTGCAGCCTGCGCTGGGCCTCGTGCGACGCATCGGCGAGTCGACGCTCGGCCTCTGCTTTGCTCGACGACTCCAGCTCGTTGACGGCGGCGACGACCTTGGCGCGGCGCTCCGACATCGAGATGTCGAAGTCTTCGCGGATCTGAGTGCGCTTGGCCTCGGACTCGGCAGCCAGTCGATCCCGCTCGGCCTGCGCGGCTTCGACGATCCGGGCGGCTTCGGTACGGGCCTGCGCCATGGTCTGCTCGTGCATGGTTTCCATCGCGTTGCGACGGTCCTCGAGTTCGGCGATCAGCGACTCGTAGTGACCACGAAGGCGGGCGCCGTCCTGTTCGGCGATGGAGGTCATCTCGGCTGCGTCGGCCTCGGCCTTCGCGCGCACCTCCGAGGCCTCGTCGGAGGCAAGGCGCAGCATGCGGCTGATGCGATCGCTCATGCCCTCCGCAGTGGTGGGCGGTACCGAGAGGCGGTCGACGTCCTTGCGGAGGTCGTCGATGTCGTCGCGTGCATCGTCGAGCTGCTTGGCGAGGTCACGGGCCTGCGCAGCGGCAGCATCACGATCAGCCGCGGTAACTCGCAGCTCCGCGTCGAATCGCTCGAAGTAGTTGCGTACCTCGTCGCGGTCGTATCCCTTCCGTGCGATCTGGAACGGAAGTTGGATCGAACCGCGGTCCTGCTCGTATGCCATGGCGACAATCTACCTGGCATACGAGCTGGAGTCGGGTCTGCTAGTGGCTCGCGTCGGGTTCGACCAGTTCCACCAGGACGCCGCCGGCGTCCTTCGGGTGAATGAAGTTGATGCGCGAGTTGGCCGTACCGCGTCGGGGAGCGTCGTACAGCAACCGAACCCCGCGGTCGCGAAGCTCGGCGGAGATGGCGTCGATGTCGGTGACCCGGTAGGCGAGCTGCTGGAGTCCGGGGCCGCTTCGGTCGATGAACTTGGCGATGGTCGAATTCTCGTCCAGAGGCGCGAGCAGCTGAACGGCAGTGGATCCGGCGGGGGAGCCGACGACGGAGAGCATGGCCTCACGCACGCCCTGCGATTCGTTGATTTCCTCGTGGGTCGACACCATGCCCAGGTGCTGCGTGTACCACGCGATTGCCACGTCGAGATCGGGCACCGCGATTCCGACGTGATCGATCGCGACGACGAGGTCGGACGACAAAGGTGCGAGTGCAGAACTGGGGGAGGTCTGTGTCATACCTTTCACGGTAGCGCTACCGTTTGAGGAGTACACGTCGGGATGTGACTTGGCTCTTAGGCCGCACGGAACCGACGACTATCTCTCTTTTGCAGCCGGAGGAAATCGTGACCAGTTCTGTGATTGTTGCGGGAGCTCGTACCCCGATGGGTCGACTCCTCGGATCGTTGAAAGACCTCTCCGGGTCCGACCTCGGCGGCATCGCCATCAAAGGCGCCCTCGACAAGTCCTCAGTCGCCCCCGAACAGGTCGACTACGTCATCATGGGACAGGTCCTCACCGCCGGCGCCGGCCAGATGCCCGCCCGCCAAGCCGCCGTCGCCGCCGGCATCCCCATGAACGTCCCCGCCCTGAGCATCAACAAAG
>NZ_WOXZ01000003.1:0-691533 GCF_021352185.1 Rhodococcus sp. Ni2 | reverse complement strand
ATGTGTCGGCAACCATTCAGACGGAAGAATGAACAATCACCGACGAAAAATACTCACACCACACACAAACCAACCAAACCCCAAGAGGCGGTTGATCATTCGCGGATGTGAAGTACCAAAAAAATTTGGCACTGACATTCATCGACACACTGTTGAGTTCTCAAAGAACACGCACACACCATCACTTCAACCAGGTTGAAAGCTCCGGGGCAAGGGTTACAATCTTAGCTTGTTCGCTCCAGGGAAGCAAGTTCCCGCTGAGCGTGATTGTCTCCGACTTCGTCCAACCGCGTTTCCCCGGCCTGTCGGTCGGGGTTGGTGTCCGTGTCGCTCTGACTTGGACAAAGTTACGCGAATGAAAACTGAGCGTCAAACGTGCAGGTCGCAGATGTTCGACAGGTTAAATCCGCTGGTAGCCCGCCCGGAGGCGGGCCACCAGCGGCCACAGGAGCCCCGCTAGACAACTGTGACCCCACACACGTCAGTTTGGAAGGATTCTCACGCCGGCGAAGTTGCGCTTTCCGCGCCGGACGACCAACCAGCTGCCGTGAAGCAGATCGGATGCGGTGGGCTCCCAGTCGTCGGCCGACACCTTCTGGTTGTTCACCGAAGCACCGCCCTCTTTCACGGCGCGTCGAGCGGCCCCCTTGCTCTCGCACAAGCCGCTCGTCACGAGCAGATCGATGATCGTGCGCGGCTCCCCCGGCGCCAATTCGCTGACCGATGCTTCTTTCAGCGCCGCGGCTAGCGTCGACTCGTCGAGTTCCGCCAGCTCCGCCTTGCCGAACAACGCCTGACTGGCGAGCTCGACAGCACGGGTGTTGTGTTCCCCGTGAACCAAGGTCGTCATCTCCGCGGCAAGTCGCTTCTGCGCTTCTCGCGCATGCGGCCGCTCCGCTGTTGCAGTCTCCAGCTCCGCGAGTTCGTCCGCAGTCAGGAAGGTGAACCAGCGCAGGTACTTGATCACGTCGGCGTCGCCAGTGTTCACGAAGTACTGGTACCAGGCGTACGGGCTGGTCATCTCGGGGTCGAGCCACAAACTTCCGCCACCGGTCGACTTTCCGAACTTTTTGCCATCGGCCGAGGTCACCAGCGGAACCGTCATTGCATGAACGCTCTCACCGTCGACACGACGGTTGAGTTCGACGCCGGCAATGATGTTGCCCCACTGATCGGACCCGCCGACCTGCAGAGTGCAGCCGAGGTCGCGTCGCAGGTGCAGGTAGTCGTTGGCCTGGAGCAGCATGTAGCTGAACTCGGTGTACGACATCCCGTCCGACTCGAGACGACGCTTCACGGTGTCACGCGCAAGCATGACGTTCACGGAGAAGTGTTTGCCGACATCACGCAGGAAGTCGATGGCCGACATCTTGCCGGTCCAGTTCATGTTGTTCTCGATGACCGCGCTCGTCGGCGAATCGTCGAAATCCACGAATCGTTCGAGCTGACCACGGATGCGACCTGCCCAGTCCGCGACGGTATCGGCGGAGTTCATCGTCCGTTCCCCGACGTCACGGGGGTCTCCGATCAGGCCCGTTGCACCGCCGGCAAGAACGATCGGGCGGTTGCCGGCGCGCTGAAACCGCTTGAGCGCGAGGAGCGGAACCAGGTGACCTGCGTGCAGGCTCGGTCCGGTCGGGTCGAAGCCCGCATACAACGTGACCGGTCCGGCCTCGAGATCTTTACGCAAAGCGTCGAGATCGGTTGATTGGGCGATCAGCCCGCGCCAGGTCAGTTCGTCGAGAATATTCTCAGTCACGGACTCAATCATCCCATCTTCACGAAACGGCCGGTGCTCGCGGGCTTCGGCGATACGCGGACACCGCCGGGGAGTCCGGAATCCAGAGGCGCCACGGGACCTCCGCCGCGGTGCTGACACCCACCCGCGGTCCGCTCACCCATTCCTTCGACTCCCCCAATTCGAGCCGAATCCGCGACGCCGGGTCGAACACGTCTGTTCCGTTGTCCCCCAGCGTGATTGCGGCGGAAGCACCGAGATTACCCGGCCCTCTGGCCCATTGGTGAGACGGCCGGTCCGGCGATCTCCGAGCAGACACCACATCGTGACCGGCCTCGATTTCGGCCGCTCGGAGCAGAACACCACCCGCGACACCATCCGGGCCGTACGAGATGTTCATACAAAAGTGCATTCCATAGCTGCGGTAGACGTAGAGACGCCCCGCCCGCCCGAACATCACGCTGTTCCGCGGCGTTCTCCCCCGATACGAATGTGCTGCCGGATCCGGCCATGGCCCGTCCTTCTCCCCTCCGTACGCCTCGACCTCGACGATCCTCAGCGAGATGTCGTCGACGGTCAGGGTCGAGCCGAGAATTGTCAGGCCCGCTTCCAACGGGTTCTCCACATTTTCCAAGGTCTCGATGCTCACCCTTCGATTGTGCCCACGCCGTTGACTCATCGGTCGGCCGAGTCGCATAATTCAACAAGTGATGAATTATTGAAACGAGGCGAACCGTGACCACAACGCCGGCAATAGATATCCGCGGACTACGAGTCATTCGCGGCAAGCAACAAGTTCTTCACTCGCTTGACCTGCAGGTATCAGCAGGATCGATCACCGGACTGCTCGGCCCGTCCGGCTGCGGCAAGACAACCCTGATGCGCGCGATTGTCGGAACACAGATCGTCGAAAGTGGTGAGGTCAGAGTGCTGGGCGATCTCGCCGGTTCCGTTGCTCTTCGCCACCGGGTCGGATATGTCACCCAATCCCCCAGCGTGTACGGCGACCTGACGGTCACTCGAAACGTCCAGTACTTCGGCGCTCTTTACGGCAAGTCCGGCGCCGACGTCGCAGCAGCGGTCGACGCCGTCGGATTGAGCCGATACGCCGACCAGACCGCCGCCGATCTGTCTGGTGGTCAACGCGGGCGAGTCTCGCTGGCTTGCGCGTTGGTGGCGTCACCTGATGTGTTGATCCTCGACGAACCGACCGTCGGCCTCGATCCGGTGCTTCGTGTCGAACTGTGGGAACGATTCGCTGACCTTGCTCGCAGCGGAACCACCCTGTTGGTCTCCAGCCACGTCATGGATGAGGCCGACCACTGCGCTGAGCTGATCCTGATGCGAGACGGGCACCTCCTCGCTCAACTCACACCCGATGAATTGCGCGCCAAAACCAGATGTGAACGGCTCGAGGACGCCTTTCTCGAGCTGATTCGGACTTCACCCGTCGGAGGCGAAATATCATGAGCATCAGGATCTTCGGTGCAACGACCGTCCGCATTCTGCTTCAGCTCCGCCAGGACCATCGCACGGTGGCCATGATCTTGTTGGTCCCGTCGTTGTTGATGATTTTGCTGTATTTCCTCTACCAAGACGTACCCACGCCACCCGGCCAGGTTTCGCTCTTCCAACGAGTGGCGATCACGATGTTGGGAATCTTGCCGTTTGTGGTGATGTTCCTGGTCACGTCCATCGCCATGCAGCGCGAACGCAGTTCAGGAACCCTCGAACGCCTGCTCACCACTCCAATGGGCAAACTCGACCTTCTCGCCGGATACGGGGCGGCATTTTCGCTCTCCGCCGCCGCCCAGGCAGCCCTCGCGTGCGCGGTTGCTTTCGGATTCCTGGGACTCACCATCGCCGGCAGTCTTGCCTGGGTCATCGTCATTGCAGTTCTCGGCGCAATACTGGGCGTTGCGCTAGGCCTGTTGGCCAGCGCATTCGCGAAGACCGAGTTCCAAGCGGTGCAATTCATGCCGGTAGTTGTGGTTCCACAGCTCTTCCTCTGCGGACTCCTGGTGCCGCGCGACCAATTGCCGACCTGGCTCGAATGGATCAGCAACGTCCTCCCCTTGAGCTACGCCGTCGACGCACTTCAGCAAGTGTCAATGCATGCCGACGCGACGGGTCAGATGTGGCGTGATCTCGCCGTCATGGCGGGCTTCGCCGCCGCCGCGCTATCGCTGGCCGCGGCCACACTCGATCGCCGCACTCCATGACCGACAAGGACACGAGTCCGGTACCGATTCGTTCGGGGCGACGACCGGGCAAGTCGGAGACTCGCGCGCAGATCCTCGATTCGGCGCGACGGGCGTTCTCCCAGAACGGTTTTCGACGAACAACTGTTCGATCGATAGCTGCGGCCGCTGACGTCGATCCGGCCATGATTCATCATCATTTCGGAAGCAAGGAGCAGTTGTTCACCGCTGCGATCGCGCTACCGATCGATCCAGTCCAGGTATTGGGACCGGTTCACTCCTCTCCGACCGAAAATCTCGGCGAAAATCTACTCAGAGCAGTAATCGGGCTGTGGGAATCAGAACACCAGCCGGCGATTCTGGCGGCTTTTCGATCAGCCATTTCCGGCGACGGATCGCAGTTGATCCAGAGCTTTCTGCTCGATGTCGTATTGCGCGACATCATTCCGCGGGTGGACACACCACCTGGTACCGGCTTGATCAGAGCGGAATTGGTGGCCTCTCAGATGGCCGGACTGCTTGTCACGCGATATGTGCTCGGACTCGAACCGCTCGCATCATTGAGCGTTGACGCTTTGGTACCGCTGGTGGCTCCGAACCTCCAGCGGTACCTGACCGGTGAATTACCGATCTAGCCTTCAGCCCGCGCGAGCAACTTCTCGTGCTCGTCGTCCGCTACATCGCGTGCCTCGTCGATCAACAGAACGGGAATGCCGTTCTCGATCGGGTAGGCACGACGCAGGCGCGGGTTGTAGAGCAACTCGTCCCCGACCAGCAACAGCGGGCCTTTGTCCTGGGGGCAGGCCAAAATGCTGAGCAACGTCGAATCAATAGCCACGTGAGTCCTCTCGAACCGATCAAACAGAATGTCCCCAGGCTACCGTGCTCCGGTGCTCACCCTCGTCGGCATCAACTGCGCGGCGATTGCCTTGGTCAGCCGCTTGTACGACTGCGACTCGGAATCGAGGAACCAGGTCCGTGGCCCCGGCGCCGGCAATCCGGCCGCAGCCAACGCAGTGGAGCTCGGACGGTACGACGAACCCACCGGGATCTCGTCAACCACGTGCACGATATCCGGACGAGCGTCGAAAGCGATGCGCGAGAGGGCCTCTGCAAGCTCGGCAGAACGGAACTGCCGCCCCGGACGCCATGTCACGGCAGCGACCGCCAGCTGATGCGGCGCGTCACCGACTCCGTATGCGACGGCAAGATCCACCCGCGCCACACTCGACAACGCGTCGACGATCGGCTGGGTGAACACGGGACCGCGGAGCGTGGAAATGACCGTGTTCTTGTGGTCGATCAGCCAGTAGTCGCCGTCGGCGTCCCGGCGGAAGAGATTTTCGGTGGGAATCCACGAATCGCCGGCTTGGAAGAGACCTCGCATGGCTCCGCCCGAGAGATCGGCGGTGAATCCCGCGCGCCCGAGCAGCAATCCGACCTCGTCTTCGGCGCACTCACGGACAAATCCGTTTCCGTTCTCGAGGAGCCGACCACTCAGCGGGTCGTATGCCGCCAACCGCACCTGCGCACTACCCGGCAGTGGGCGCCCCTTGGAACCAACTTTGGAGCCTGCAACATTGGCAAGAATCACGTCGCCTTCGGTCGACGCATAGAACTCGAGTACCTGCGCGGGGTCGAACGCCTCCGTTGTCCGCTTCCACAGACCATGGGGCATGCCCGAACCGATGAACAGGCGGACCGGATGAATACCGTCGATGAGAAGAAGATCCTCGTCGAGTATCTCGCGCATCATCGACCACGTGTAACTCACGACCGTCACGCCGTAGCGGTGGATTTCCTCGACGAACCTCGCGGGGTTCAGTCCACGTGAGAGCGCAATGCGTGAGCCACCGGCCATGGCACCACCGATGGTCGCGAGCAGACTCGACGAATGATGGAGTGGTGCAAGGCAGTACACGGTGTCACCGCGATCGAGATCTGCCGCAGTGGCCGTGCCGAAGGCCGACAGTGCCCACCGGTAGTTGGTGATCTGCTTGGCCTCGAGCACACCGCCGGATTCCGCAAAGATGATGAAGGCGAGTTCGCGGGCGACACCGGGATCCGGTCGGTACCACCCGGGCAGATTGACCTTCGTCGGATCGATTTGTTCGAGATCGATCACGTCGTGTGACGGATCCACCTCGAGGCCACGGGCATCGCCGCCGCCGAGCACCAGTACCGGCCGACCGGTAACCACTGCAGCATCGACGTTTTCCGGATCGGTGATGATCCGATCGACCGACCCCAGCTTGACCGCCGCCGTGATGTCGGAGCCTGGCGGAAGCATGACCGCGACGGCACCAAGTCGCGACAGGGCCGCGATGGCCGCGAGTGCGCTGGGGCGGGTCTCCATCAGGACACCGACATGCGCTGCCGGACGCACTCCCACGGAGATCAATCCACGCACGACATTGTCGATACGCGCGTTGACCGCTTCATACGTGTGCACGCGATTGTCGAAAAGGAAGCACTCGCCGTTCGGCGCCTTTCGACGCTGCTCCGCCAGCAACTGGCTCAGCGAGATCTTGGTGTGCGGCTGAATCTGGTTGAGTCGAGCCAGACGTGGCAACGCTCGTGCCGCTTCTCCCGACAATTCGAAAGTGCCGCGCAACGCACCGGCGGCAAGGTCACTGATTCCCTTGGTGACTCCTGCACCTACTTCAGCGACCGAGGCGACGGTGTGGATGATCCGATTGCTGATCGACACACCGGTCTGGTCTTCGAGGTCGGCGCCGTAGACCATGTTCGCGATACGGTCCGGGAGGGGTCCACCCGTCTCGGTCCACTGCACGAATTCACCGGTGGTCGGCCAGGTGTGATTGGCCGCGGTGGAACCGACAACCAAACCGAAATGACCTGCACGCAAGGTAGATTCGTAGACCTTCGCCCGCGGAGCGGCTTGACTGATGCCTCGAACCGCTTGCGGCTGGCCGATGTCGTCGACCTCGCCGACGAATGCCAGGATGGGGCAGGTGATCTCGGCGAGCGAGACCAATTGATCCTTGATGACGAACCCACCGGTCATCATTCGGTTGTGCACGATGAACTGCTTGAGCAGTTCGGCTACCGCGGGCCCCGACCACGCGACCCAACCCTCGGTCGCGAGGAAGCGTCGTTGCTGCTCCCGCGGAAGCAACGCCTCCCGGTCGTGCAGTTGAAGCAGAAAGTCGACGCGCATCTTCAGCGTCTTCACGGGATCGAGCAACTGGAACCCGGTACGGGCCATCCACCCGGTGACCGCCAGGCGATTGAAGACGTGATCGGCGAGGAAATCTGCACCCTTGGTTGCCAATCCCGCCGGGATGCCGAAGGGTAGCGCGGCGAGTGTGTCGACCGGACTGCCGAAGGTGATGACGCTGGCGATGTTTCGACTACGCCGATACGCGGCAGCCTGATAGGCGAACATGCCACCCTGCGAATAACCGGAGATGTGAACATCTTTTCCGGTGTGACGGTGGATGTGATCGACGATGTCGCTGAGAGCGATGATGTGATCGGCGAGATTGCGATCCCAACCGCCCTCTTCGGAGTCGGGCGAACCGAAATCGACGACCCAGGGATCAAGGCCCATCTCATGCAGAATTCCCACAGCGCCCTGGTCACGGGTCACGTCGTACACGTTCGCCGACATCATCATCGGCGGGATCAGCAAGATCGGTGCGCCGACGGTTTCCGGGTCACTGTCCGGGAAGTAGCGCCGTAGCCGATACATCGCTGCGCGTTCGACGATCTCGAACGGCGACGTGGTCGCATCCGTTTCCAGCCCACCCAACCGGACGACCTCGAGGCCGTTTTGTGCTGTCGCAACCACCCGACGAATCGGGCCCAGCACAGACTTGGAATTCAATCCCACCATTTCACTCCCAAGTTACTCACCATGTGACGTCAGTCTCATTTTTCCCGCGCGCGACAAGCCTACTGACGACGAATACGCGTACGCGGTCAGGGAGCAAATTCTGCTACCTGACCGCGTACGACCGAAGGACTACTGCCGAAAAGAGAGCGACAACACTCGTGACCGCGAGGTCACAGGGTCCATTCCCGCAGTGACTGCGCCACTGCTTTGACTCCGTCCAGCTGCTCGGCAACCCGCACCCCCGCGGTGCCGCCTCGCGCGTTGCGCGAAGCGATGGAACCCTCGACTGTCAGCACCTCACGAACAGCGGGTGTCAGCGCGCTGTCGACGCCGGCCAGTTCCTCGTCCGTGAGATCTTCGAGTCCGACGCCTCGCGCTTCGGCGACACGCACACACGCTCCAGCAGCCTCGTGTGCAACCCGGAACGGCACGCCCTGACGCACCATCCACTCCGCGATGTCGGTGGCCAACGTGAACCCTGCCGGAGCTAGTTCCGCCATGCGCTCGGTGTGGAACTCGAGCGTCTGCACCAGACCGGTGATGGCCGGGAGCAGCATCTCGAGCTGCGCAACCGAGTCGAAAACCGGTTCCTTGTCCTCTTGCAGATCGCGGTTGTACGCCAGCGGCTGAGCCTTGAGCGTCGCCAACAATCCGGTCAGGTTGCCGATCAAACGACCCGACTTACCGCGCGTCAGTTCCGAGACATCCGGATTCTTCTTCTGCGGCATGATCGACGATCCCGTCGACCATGCGTCGGCAAGCGTGATGTAGCCGAACTCCGGTGTGCTCCAGATGATGATCTCTTCCGCCATACGGGAGAGATCGACACCGATCATCGCAAGCACGAACGCTGCCTCGGCCGCAAAATCACGCGAAGCCGTTGCGTCGATCGAGTTCTCGGCCGAGCTGTCGAACTTCAATTCCGCTGCAATGGCTTCGGGGTCGAGACCGAGCGAGGAACCGGCCAGTGCACCGGAACCGTACGGGGACACCGCAGCTCGCACGTCGAAGTCGCGAAGGCGCTGCACGTCCCGCAACAGTGGATGTGCGTGAGCGAGCAGGTGATGCGCCAACAGGACCGGCTGAGCCGCCTGCAGGTGCGTCTTGCCCGGCATCACGGCATCCGGATGCGCCCCGGCCTGAGTCGCCAAAGCATCGACCACGTCGAGAACTCCGGTGGAGATGCGGCGGACCGCATCGCGAAGCCACATGCGGAACAGCGTGGCCACCTGGTCGTTTCGTGAACGTCCAGCACGCAGGCGTCCACCGACCTCAGGCCCGACACGCTCGATCAGACCACGCTCGAGTGCGCCGTGTACGTCCTCGTCCGAATCACTGGGCCCGAAGGCGCCACTGGCGACATCTGCCGCCAGACGGTCGAGACCGTCGAGCATCGTCACGAGATCGGCTTCGCTGAGCAGACCGGCCTTGTTCAGCACACGCGCATGCGCCTGCGACGCCCGCACGTCGTACGGAGCGAGGACCCAGTCGAAGTGAGTCGACTTGCTCAGCGCCGCCATGGCAGCGGCCGGTCCGGACTCGAACCGCCCGCCCCACAGCGCACCTTCGTTGGTGCCGTGTTTTTGAGCGTCTCCGTCACCGCGAGCCGTCATGGCTCAGAGTCCCAGATCGCGCTTCGCGGCGACCTTCGACGACAGACCGTGGATCTCGACGAAGCCCTTCGATGCGGACTGGTCGAAGCTGTCGCCCTCGTCGTACGTCGCGAGGTTGAAGTCGTAGAGCGACTCCGGGCTGCGACGACCGTTGACGGTGATGGCTCCACCGTGCAGGAAGAGACGGATGTCGCCGGTAACGCGTTCCTGCGTCTTGTTGACGAACGTGTCCAGTGCGTCCTTGAGGGGCGAGAACCAGAGGCCGTCGTAGACCAGCTCGGACCAACGCTGCTCCATCTGACGCTTGTAGCGACCGAGTTCGCGTTCGAGGGTGACGTGCTCGAGTTCCTGGTGTGCGGTGATGAGAACCATCGCGCCGGGAGCTTCGTAGATCTCACGGCTCTTGATGCCCACGAGACGGTCCTCGACGACGTCGAGACGGCCGACGCCCTGAGCGCCTGCGCGCTTGTTCAGTTCCTGAATGGCTTCGAGAACCGACACCGGGCGGCCGTCGATGGCGACCGGGCGGCCCTTGTCGAAGCTGATGATGAGCTCGTCGGGTGCGTTCCAGTTGACCGTCGGGTCCTGGGTGTAGTCGTAGACGTCCTTCGTCGGCGCGTTCCACAGATCCTCGAGGAATCCGGTCTCGACGGCGCGGCCCCAGACGTTCTGGTCGATCGAGAACGGCGACTTCTTGGAGACGTTGATCGGGATGTTGTTCTCCTCGGCGAAGGCGATGGCCTTCTCGCGGGTCCAGGCGTAGTCGCGGACCGGTGCGATGACCTGCAGGTCGGGTGCGAGGGCGCCGAATCCGACCTCGAAGCGAACCTGGTCGTTGCCCTTACCGGTGCAACCGTGCGAGACGATGGTGCCGCCGTGCGAGCGTGCAGCTTCGACGATGTGCTTGACGATCAGCGGACGGCTGATGGCCGAGACGAGCGGGTAGCGGTCCATGTACAGGGCGTTGGCCGCGATGGTCGGCAGGCAGTATTCGTCCGCGAACTCGTCGCGGGCGTCGACGACAACGGATTCGACTGCGCCGCAGTCGATCGCGCGCTGACGCACGACCTCCATGTCCTCGCCACCCTGCCCCAGATCGATGGCGACGGCGACAACTTCAGCGCCCGTCTCCTTACCGATCCAACTGATGGCAACAGAAGTGTCCAGCCCGCCCGAGTAGGCGAGTACGACGCGATCGGCCATGGTTTTTGTGCTCCTTCGGTTGAAAATCTCTATCAAAGAATAAGGGGTCAGGCGAGCGATTCGATCATGGCCGCGAGTTCCGCTCCGGAAAGCGGTTCCCGGGCCACCACGAAGATGGTGTCATCTCCGGCGATCGTGCCCACGATGTCCGGCATCGAGGACCGATCCAGTGCGCTCGCGAGGTAGTGCGCGGCTCCCGGCGGTGTCCGGAGGATCGCCATGTTGCCGCTGAAATCGGTGGAGACCAACAACTCACCCAACAGCCGTGAGAGGCGGTCGGTACCGCCGGCCACACCGCGTACCGGGTTCCCGTCCTCCGGCACCACGTAAACACCGGCGCCGCCGTCGGCGGCACGCAGTTTCACCGCTCCCAGCTCTTCGAGGTCACGCGAGAGCGTCGCCTGCGTTGCTTCGATGCCCTCGGCACCGAGCAAGGCCGCCAGCTCCGTCTGACTTCGGACAGGGTGAGCCGCCAGAAGCGCGATGATGCGCGACTGGCGACCAGCCCGAGTGGGAGCGACGCTCACGCCGGGTCCAGTTGGGTTCGCTGTTCCAGCAGCCACACGAGCAATGCCTTCTGGGCGTGCAGACGGTTCTCCGCCTCGTCCCAGACAACACTCTGCGGCCCGTCGAGAACCTCGTCGGTGACTTCTTCGCCGCGATGCGCGGGCAGGCAGTGCAGGACGACGGCCTTCGGATCTGCCTTTGCGAGCAGCTCCTTGTTGATCTGGAACGGACGGAAAGGTCCGACCCGATCGAGTCCGTCGTTCTCCTGACCCATCGAGGTCCAGGTGTCGGTGACCAACGCGTCGGCGCCGACGACGCCGGCCTGTGGGTCCTGCGTCAGGGTGATGGTCGCGCCGGTTTCCTCGGCGCGTTTGCGTGCTGCTGCCACGACCCAGTCCGCCGGTTCGAAGCCGGCGGGGCTTGCGATGGTGACGTCTATGCCTGCGGTCACTCCGCCGAGCATCAGCGAGTGAGCCATGTTGTTGGCGCCGTCGCCCAGGTAGGTCAGCTTCAGCCCCTTGAGCTCACCCTTCTGTTCGATCAGCGTTTGCAGATCGGCCAGAACCTGACAGGGATGAAATTCGTCGGACAATGCATTGACGATGGGAATCGTTGCGCCCGTAGCCATTTGCTCCAGGCGCTTCTGGCCGAACGTGCGCCACACGACGGCGTCGACGTAGCGGGAGAGAACGCGTCCGGTGTCCGCCAAGGTCTCTTCACGACCGAGTTGAGTGCTGCGCCCGTCGACGACGACAGCGTGACCGCCCATCTGTGCGATGCCCATCTCGAACGAGAAACGTGTACGCGTCGAGTTCTTCTCGAAGATGACACCGACTCCGCGGGGACCCTCGAGCGGACGCCGAGCGAACGGGTCCTTCTTGAGAATAGCTGCGAGTTCGAGAACTTCGGCCTGCTGCGCAGGAGTCAGATCGTCGTCCCTGAGAAAGTGTTTCACCACGGTAGTCACTTCTCCCCCGGCTGGTCAGCCGATAGTGCACTGTCGAAGATGGCAGGTAGTGCTGCCACGAAGGTTTCGGCCTGCTCGTCCGTGAGGATGAGCGGCGGCGCCAACCGGATCACTCCGGGTTGCGCTGCATTCACAAGGTACCCGGCTTCGCGCGCTGCGTTTTCCACTGCCGGCGCGACGTCCTCGGTCAGCACGACACCCAGCAACAGTCCTGATCCCCGTACGTAGTCGACCAACGGATGGCCCAGATCTTCGATGCCCGCCGAGATCGATTTGCCCAAGCTGTCGGCGCGTGAGATCAGGTCTTCCGCTGCAATGGTTTTCAGCACGGCAAGCGCCGCCGCAGCGCACACCGGATTGCCACCGAACGTCGTACCGTGCTTGCCCGGTCCGAACAACTCTGCCGTTGCCCCGGTCGCGATGCAGGCGCCGATCGGCATTCCGCCGCCGAGTCCCTTCGCAAGAGTGATGACGTCCGGCACGATGCCGACTGCCTGATGTGCGTAGAACCAGCCGGTCCGGCCGATGCCGGTCTGCACTTCGTCGAGTACGAGCAGCGCACCACGTTCGGCGGTGATCCGCCGAGCCTCGACGAGGTATCCCTCGGGTGGCACCACGACGCCGCCCTCACCCATGATCGGTTCGAGGAACACAGCGGCGGTGTCGGAATCGACGGCCTGCTCGAGTGCCTCGACGTCGCCGTACGGCACGAACTCGACACCGGCGGGCATCGGTTCGAACGGCGCCCGCTTGGCCGGCTGACCCGTCAGAGCGAGTGCCCCCATCGTGCGACCGTGGAAGGAGCCTTCGGCTGCGATGATCTTCTTCCGGCCGGTGGCGCGAGCGAGCTTGAAGGCAGCCTCGTTCGCCTCGGTACCGGAGTTGCAGAAGAACGCGCGCCCGGTGACGTTGCCGAGATGAGCGAGCAGCTGCTCCGCCAACTCGACGACCGGCTCGCTGGCGTACAGGTTGGACACGTGGCCGAGTGTCGACAGCTGAGTAGTCACGGCTTCGACGACGGCCGGATGTCCGTGTCCGAGAATGTTGACGGCGATTCCGGCCAGGAAGTCGACGTACTGCTTGCCGTCGGCGTCGGTGAGTACGGCGCCGTCACCGCGGACGAGAGCAACCCGGGGTACGCCGTAATTGTTCATCAGCGAAGCGGACCACCGCTGCTGCAGATCGATCGTGCTCATGAGATAGCTCCCTGCTGGGGACCGGCGACCGAGGAACCCGGCACGACCATCGTGCCGATTCCTTCACCGGTGAAAAGTTCGAGTAGGACTGAATGTTCGAGCCGACCGTCGATCACGTGCGCCGACGGCACACCTCCGCGCACCGCGCGAAGGCAGGCCTCCATCTTGGGCACCATGCCGGCATCGAGACTCGGCAACAACTGAGCAAGGGCGTCGGTGTCGATCTCGGTGGCCAGCGAGGCTCGGTCCGGCCAATCGGTGTACAGGCCCTCGACGTCGGTGAGGACAACGAGCTTCTCGGCACCGATCGCCTCGGCCAGTGCGGCAGCAGCGGTATCGGCGTTGATGTTGTGGACGACACCGTCGGCGTCGGGTGCGATGGTCGAGACCACCGGAATACGTCCTGCTGCAATGAGATCGAGTACCGCGTCCGGGTTCACGGTAGTGACGTCTCCGACCAGGCCGATGTCGGTCTGCTCTCCCTCGACCGCAACAGTGCGTCGAGTAGCGGTGAACAAGTGCGCATCCTCACCGGAGATACCGACCGCGTAGGGACCGTGCGCGTTGATCAGCCCGACGAGTTCACGGCCCACCTGACCGAAGAGCACCATCCGGACGACGTCCATCACCTCGGGCGTCGTGACCCGGAAACCACCGCGGAACTCACCCTTCATGCCAAGGCGTGCCAGCATCGCGTTGATCTGCGGGCCGCCGCCGTGCACGACGACGGGGTGGATGCCGACAGTCCGCAGGAACGCCATGTCCGCGGCGAAGGCGGTCTTGAGTGTCTCGTCGATCATGGCGTTTCCGCCGTACTTGACCACGACCACCTTGTCTCGGAATCGCTGCAGCCACGGCAGCGCGTCGGCGAGGACATGCGCCTTCTGATGCTCGCTGATCACGGGATACGTCTCGGTCATGACGAGTACGCCGAGTTCTCTTCGACGTACGCGTGCGAGAGGTCCGTGGTGCGAATGCTCACGGACTCGTTGCCGATTCCCAGGTCGATGTCGAGTTCGATGTCGATCCCGCTCAGGTCCACCTCACGCGCTCCCGGAGCGCCGACGCCGTCGATGCAGACGGGACTCCCGTTGAAGGACACACTGATTCGATCGGGATCGAGCTCGATGGGAGCGATACCCACTGCGGCGAGAACGCGACCCCAATTGGGATCGGAACCGAAAAGCGCTGTCTTGACCAGGCTGTCGCGGGCGATGGTCCGGGCGCCGATCAACGCATCGGACTCGGACGCTGCGCCGCGAACCGTCACCTTGACCCGCTTGGTGACGCCCTCGGCGTCTGCCATCAACTGATCCGCGAGATCATCACACACGGCCAGCACTGCGGCGTTCAGTTCGTCCTGCGTCGGCGTGACACCGCTGGCGCCGGAGGCCAACAGGAGCACTGTGTCGTTGGTGGACGTGGCGCCGTCGACGTCGAGGCGATCGAAGCTCAGGTGGGTGGCGGCGCGCAGAGCGGTATCGAGCTGCTCGGCCGTTGCGACAGCATCGGTCGTGACGACGCACAGCATCGTGGCCAGCGCAGGCGCGAGCATGCCTGCGCCCTTGGCCATTCCGCCGACGTTCCATTTGTTCGCGTGGTGCAGCGACGCCTGCTTCGGCACGGTATCGGTGGTCATGATCGCGTATGCCGCGTCGGTGCCGCCGGAGATTCCGCCAGCGAGTTCGTGCACTACCTCGGTGACACCGGGGATCAGCTTGTCCATGGGCAAGCGGTCACCGATAAGTCCGGTCGAACAGACAGCGACCTCGATCGCGCCCGTCTCGGTGCCCCAATTACTCAGTGCCGAAGCAACTTCCTCGGCAGTCTTGTGTGCATCCTGGAATCCACCCGCGCCCGTGCAGGCGTTCGCGCCGCCCGAGTTGAGCACCACCGCGCGCAGCTTGCCCGTCGTCAGGACCTGCTGAGACCAGAGCACCGGAGCTGCCTTGACCTTGTTCAGGGTGAAGACGCCGGCAGCGGCCAGATCGGGTCCCTCGTTGAGCACCAATGCGAGGTCCGACTTGCCACTCTTCTTGATACCGGCAGCAATTCCGGCACCGCGGAATCCGGCAGGTGCGGTGACGCCCTGCGTGCGGAGCAGACGTCCCTCGGCGACGTGAACCACGTCTGCAACGGTCGCGTCAGGCTCGGTTGCGTTGTCGATCTGCTGCGGATTGTCGGTGCTCACGGAGCTACTCCCACGGTAGAGAGACCTGCGGTCTCGGGTAGGCCAAGGGCGAGATTCATCGATTGCACCGCGCCACCGGCGGTGCCCTTGGTGAGATTGTCGATTGCCGAGATGACAACGAGCTGACCGGCGTCGGCGTCAACGGTGACCCCGATCTGTACGGCATTGGATCCGATCACGGCACCGGTCTGCGGGAAGACTCCGGCAGGCAGTACGTGGATGAACGGCTCGTCGTTGTATGCCTTGTCGTAGATTTCGCGCGCTTGCTCTTCGGTGGCCGTGGTGGCTGCCGTGCAGGTCGCGAGGATGCCGCGCGGCATGGGCGCGAGGACTGGAGTGAAGGAGACACTGATGTCCTTGCCGCCTGCGGCCGAGAGATTCTGAATGATCTCAGGGGTGTGGCGATGGACGCCGCCGACGCCGTACGCACGGACGGAGCCCATGACCTCGGAACCCAGCAGATCAGCCTTCGGTGCCCGGCCGGCGCCCGAAGTGCCACTGACCGCAACCACGTTCACGTGTGAGTCCACGATCCCCGCGGCAACGGCGGGGGCCAGCGCGAGGCTCGCTGCCGTCGGGTAGCAGCCCGGAACGGCGATGCGGGTTGCGCCTACCAATTTCTCACGGGCACCGGGCAATTCAGGAAGACCGTAGGGCCAGGTGCCGGCATGAGCGCTCTTGTAGTACTTCTCCCAGGCTGCGGGATCCTGCAGCCGGAAGTCCGCGCCGCAGTCGATGATGACCGTCGACTCGGGCAGCAACTTGGCGTACTGAGCCGAATTTCCGTGTGGGAGACCGAGGAAGACGACGTCGTGACCCGAGAGGATCTCGACAGTGGTCTCTTCGAGTACCCGCGACGAGAGTGGAAGCAAGTGCGGATGATGCTCACCGAGCGTCGAACCGGCGTTGCCACCGGCGGTCAGCGAACCGATCACCAGGCTGCCGTCGACATAGGAGGGGTGCCCGAGAAGCAGACGCAGAACCTCACCACCGGCGTACCCACTGGCGCCGGCAACGGCGACTCTGATCGGCTTGCGTGCGTTCTCGGTCGTACCACCTTCAGTCATGTCACACAGTATGCATCATTGTGCATCGGAATGCATAATTACTTACCCATGGATCGCCGGATCTCCTCGAGCTTGGCCTTTGCGGCCTTCTGGCGCTCGTCCCACTGCTCGTCGACGGACTTTCCGGCAGGACTCTCGTGCGCCAGTTCGGACGAACCTATTGAAGTACCGAAGCGCCCCTCTATCTTCTCCCGAACGCGGTCGAAAGTGGGCACTCCCCCTTCGGTGTAGTCGGGTTCGGGAATTCTCGGATCGGTCGCAAGTACCACCGGGACGTCGATGATCTCGTCGACCTCCACAACGGTGTCGGGCAGTTCGACTTCTTCGGCGTCGGTGATCTCGTTCTCGTCCTCGACGCGGTTCGGCTCGAGGCTCGCGGCAGCGGTGTCCACCACGGAAAGAAGGACCGACAAACTCGGACGACGCTCGACCACTGCGCGGACGACCGCGAGGAAGTCCTTGTCGTCGAGTGCACTGGCGGCCTCGACTACCTGGTGCACGGACCCATCATGTTCGGACCCATCATTTCGTGACACTGTCAGTCCCTTCTCGAAAACACCGACGGACAATTCCGATCCTTCCACGACCGTCCGTCGAAGGGGTCAGCGTGACGCGAGATACGCGGCAAACGCTTCCTCGCTCGAATATTCGGGGACGTATCCGAACTGTTCCTTGAGCCGCCGATTGTCGAGAACCGGTCGGTACTGGAGAAATCCGACGCGCTCCGGACCGTGTTCCGTTACGCCCAATCGCCGTCCGACGCGTAGAACGCCTCGCAACAACCATGCAGGAAGCGTCACCGTGCTCTTGCCCATCCGGGAAGCCAACTCGTCGACGGTCAGCACGCCGTCGCCCGCGACATTGAAGATGCCCACTTGGTTTCCGGTCACGGCCTCCGCAAAAGCGCCCGCGACATCGGTGTGCCAGACGAAGACGAAGGGGCTGTCGCTCCCGGCAACCTTGAGCAGCTTGCGGCGATCGAACAACGCGGTGATCTGATTGTCGACGCTCTCGCCCAAGATCGTGCCGATCCGGAAGACAACTTGTTCCAACTCCGGGTGTTCGACGCGATATTCGGCGAGCATCTCCTCGACCAGGCGTTTGTGGCGACTGTATGTGAATTCGTCGTTGCCTCGGACAGGTACGTCCTCGGTGATCCACGGTGGGTTGTCGGAGTGGTAGCCGTACGCCGCTCCGGACGAAGACACGACGACCCGTCCAACCCCGTGTTCGACGCAGGCCGCGAGCACGTTTCGTGTCCCGTCGACGTCGACGCGGTACTCCTGCTCTGCTGTCGTTTTCTTGCCGGGATTCACGATGGACGCAAGGTGGATCACGACGTTCGGTCGGTACTGACCGAACACCCGCCCCAATTCTGTGGGGTCGCAGACGTCCGCCCTGACGCGGCGGATGCGATCGTCCGGCGTGTCCTTGACCGTGAGGTCGACACAGACGACGGTGATGCCCTGCGCGATCAGTGCGTCGATGACAGCGGTACCCAGGAACCCGTTTCCGCCCGTGACGAGTGCGACGGTCATGCCGGTACCGCCTTTCGGGCGCGTCGCTTGGACCAGATCGTCGCCAGAGCCAACCCGGCGATGATGTCCCAGATCCCCCACCAGCCGGCCACGACGGCCATGCCACCGAGCCCGTCGAAGAACGTGAACACCAGGCCAAGCCCCAGCCCGGCATTGCGGATGCCGACCTCGAAAGAGACGGCGCGACGGCTGTATTCGTTCAACCCGGTGACGGCGCCGCAGAAGTATCCCAGTGCTAGGGCAACCGTGTCGTGCAGGAAGACCGCGAGCAGTACCACCCCGATGTAGTCGACGAAGTACGACGCGTTCCCCGACACCCCCGCGACGATGAAGATCAACAACGCCACCAACGAACCGTTTTTCACCCAAGGCTGCGCTTTCGCGGCGATCTCCGGAAACCTTCGTGCCGCCCAGATGCCGAGAACGAACGGCACACCGATGATCAGGGCGATTTGCGCGACCATCTCGAGCGCATTCAGGTTCACGGACTGCAACAGAGCGTCGGTCTCCGGGCGTCGGCTCCCCCAGAACGCAAGATTGAGCGGCATAAGGAAGATCGCGAGGACGTTCGACACCGCCGTCATGGACACCGAGAGTGCGACGTCGCCGCCCGCCCGGTGAGTCAGGACGTTCGAGATGTTCCCTGGCGGGCAGCACGCCACCAGGATCATGCCGAGTGCTACCGACGGAGCCGGCGAGAGAATCAGCGTCAGGAGAAAAGTCACTGCCGGCAACAGCAGGAACTGCGCAGCAATACCCACCGCCATCGCCTTGGGTTTGGTGAGCGCACGACGAAAGTCGTCGACCGAGGTGTCGAGGGCGATCCCCAGCATGATCGCGGCCAGCACCGCGTTGAGGATCATCAACGATCCCGGGTTGAAGTTGAGCACCACGTCGTCGATCGGCATCACTGTCCTCCCTTCGTCAGAGCGGCATCAAGCAGTCCGATGTGCCGCTTGATCGCCGAGCGGTAGGCGTCCTTGTTCACGTAGTAGGCCATTCGTCCCAACTTCAGGTACTTGTATCCCCCGGACAGATCGGGAGGAGGACCGGCCGCCGCCGCCGAGAATTCCCGCGCCGCGGCGGGGGCTTCGGTACGTGCGGTGATCAATTTGGCCACCAACTCGGCCTGCTCGAAACGGCCCTGCCACCCGAGACCGGATGCTTCGACCATGCCGAGAACAAAGAGATTGTCGTGGCGGCGACTCGCGACGTTGAGGAACAGGTCCGGGGCAGCGCCCGACCAGTCCAAGTCCTCGCGCGCGATGAAGGGATAGTCGAGGTGATACCCCGTGGCGCAGAGAACGAGGTCGTAGTCGGCAGACGATCCGTCGACAAACCGCACCGTCTTCCCCTCGAACCGGTCGACGTCGGCGCGCACGTGCACATCACCGTGCCCGATGTGGTGCAGGATCAACGAGTTCACGACCGGATGCGATTCGTAGATCTTGTAGTCCGGTGCCGGAAATCCGAACCGCACCGGATCACCCGTGAACTGCTTGAGTACCAAGGTGTCGACGCGTTGTTTGATCCACGGCGGCAACGGCTTTCCCTGATTCAAGGTGTCCGAGGGTCGGCCGAACAGATACTTGGGGACGAAGTAGTAGCCTCGCCGAACGCTCAGGTCGACGCACTCGGCCTGGTGGACGGCATCGACGGCGATGTCGCATCCACTGTTGCCCGCTCCGATGACCAGTACCTTCTTCCCGCGGAAGATCTCGGCGCTGCGGTACTGGCTCGTGTGCATCAACGTGCCGGTGAAGTCGCCCCGGAAAGTCGGCATGTTCGGCTTCGACAGCGTTCCGTTCGCGATGATCACGCCTCGATACCGCGCGACTGTTGTCTCACCGCTGCGACTGCGCGTGGTGACCTGCCATAGCGAATCGACCGGCGAAACGTCGACGACGGTAATGCCGAAGGCAAAGTGCCTGCGAAGATCGTGAGTATCGGCGTAGTCGCGGAAATAATCGGCAAGTTCGACGTGGCTCGGGTAGTCGGCCACCGAATCAGCCATCGGGAACTCCGCGAATGCGGTGGTGCCCTTCGAAGAGATGAGGTGCGCCGACTCGTAGACGGTGCTGTGCGGGTTGTCGATGTCCCAGAGCCCACCGACGTCGTCGTGGCTCTCGAAGCCGTCGAACGCTATCCCGGCCCGATCGAGGTTTCGCGCGCCGGCCAATCCAGACGGGCCCGCTCCGATCAGCGCGTACTTCTCCTCTGTGATCATCCGTCGAGCGTCGCAGATAGTCCGAATCTTGCAGCAATATGCCGGATAATGACGTTATGAGTGCACCAGATGCCGGCAACGGTCGCAGGATAGATGAAATCGATCTGAGGATAATCAATGCGCTCCAGCTCGCACCGCGATCGAAGTGGCTTTCGTTGGCCGAACCACTCGAACTCGACGCCGCGACTCTCGCCCGTCGTTGGAATCGACTCTCCGAATCGTCGTTGGCCTGGGTCACGGTCACTCCAGGGCCACAGGTCCTGGGCAGCATCGTCACAGCGATCATCGAAATCGATTGCTCACCTGCTCTTCTCGACACCATCGCGGCACGGCTGACTCGCTCGGCCCACGCCGTGACCATCGAAGCATCAACGGGCAGAGCAGATCTGCTCGTCACAGCCGGTACCGCGGATCTGGCGTCGATGTCGCGCTTCATCTCGGAAGACGTCGCAACGATCGACGGTGTACTGGCGACACGAACCTCGATCATCACACGCTGGTTCACCGAAGGTGGGCGATGGAGACTCAATGCGCTGGCACCGTCCGAGAAGGGTGTGCTGACCACCAGCGAAAACCGTACTGCCGTGCGCGCTCGGCCGACCGGGATATCCGAACAGGATCGCAAGGTTCTGACGAAGCTCGCTTACGACGGGCGCACTCCCATGAAGGAGTTGGCCGACGCGATCGGTGTCAGTCCCGCTGCGTGCAAACGCCAGATCGACCGGCTCACGTCTTCGGGGTTGGTGGCGCTGCGGTGTGAATTCGCGCGGCCGCTGGCCGGGCTTCCCGTGCTCGCCACTTTGTGGTGCCGCGTCGAACCCGAGCTTCTCGATACGGCGGGACGAGTGCTGAGCCGAGCGCCGGAAGTCCGAAACTGTTTCGCGGTGGTGGGCGCC
The DNA here is from genome assembly GCF_021352185.1 of Rhodococcus sp. Ni2. Lineage (NCBI taxonomy): Bacteria > Bacillati > Actinomycetota > Actinomycetes > Mycobacteriales > Nocardiaceae > Rhodococcus > Rhodococcus sp. Ni2. The sequence continues at coordinate 670,330 of NZ_WOXZ01000003.1, read as the reverse complement.
GACAACCTGGTGGTTCAGTTGTGGCTGCATTCTCCTGCAGAACTCGATGCATTCGAAACTCGTCTGCGCAAGGAGATTCCGGGTCTTTGCGTCACGGAACGATCCATCGTGCTGTATTTGCGCAAACTGCTCGGCCACGTGCTCGACCAGCAAGGGCGACGGACGGACACCGTTGCGCCAGATGTGTGGCTTTCCGATTCACCTCAGTCGAAAAGCCGATAACACGACAGAGCCCACGACCACCGGCAACGGTCGTGGGCTCTGTGATCAGTTGAGGAAATCAGCCGCGCATCTGCGCACCGACGGCCTTGGACGCCGCCTCCACTGCCGCATCACGCGCGGCACTGGCCTCGTCCTCGGTCAGCGTCCGGTCGACACCACGGAATCGCAACGCGAACGCGAGCGACTTGCGGCCTTCACCGACCTGCTCGCCCTCGAAGACGTCGAAGAGGCGAATGTCTTCGAGAAGTTCGCCGCCGCCGGAACGCAGAGCTTCCTGCACCTTGGCTGCCGGAATGTCGCGATCGACAACAACTGCCACGTCCTGGAGCACTGCGGGGAACGGCGAAATGCGCGGAGCGGGCAGATTCTCGACCAATGGCAAAGCGTCGAGATCGATTTCCAGTGCGCAGGTGCGCGCGGGCAGTCCCGCGCGCTCGAGAACAGCCGGATGCAGTTCGCCCGCATGACCGACTACGTTGCCGTCAACGACAACCTCGGCGCAACGGCCGGGATGCCACGGCAGGTACTGCGCCGCACGCAGTTCCACCTCGACGCCTGCTGCAGCTGCAATGACCCGCACGGCTGCAAAAGTGTCCGAAGCCTCGGCCTGACGGCCAGGACCCCAGGGGCCGCTCGGCTCACGCAAACCACTCAACACTGCAGCGATGTGCACGGGCTGAGCCGGCAACGACGCGATCAGGTTCGCGATCTGCTCGTCCGTCGGACGACGATCCACCGGCAATGCATCCACCGGCTTGGTGTCGGGGCCCGGCAGGACGACCTGCGCGATGCCGTACAGCGACAGATCACGCTGACCGCGAGAAGCGTTGCGAGCCAGGATCTCCAGCAGACCCGGGAGCAGCGTGGTCGCCAACTCCGGACGATCGGCTTCGAGCGGATTGAGGACCTTGCTGGTGTTGCGGCGCGGATCATCCGCGTCGAGGCCCCAGACGTCGAAGACGTTCGTAGGCAGGAAGACCGGAGGAAGGACCTCGACGTAACCGGCGTGAGCCACGGCCTTCGAGACCGTGCGCTTTCGCCGCTGCGACGGAGTCAACCCACGTCCGGCCGGAGCGGCGGGAAGCACAGACGGGATCTGCTCGAGACCTTCGAGGCGAAGAACTTCCTCGACGAGGTCCGCAGGCTGCACCAGGTCCGGACGCCACGACGGCGGCGTCGCGACCAACTGGCCGTGTCCTTCTTCGCTGACGCCGACCTCGACGTTGCAGCCAACCTGGGTGAGGCGGCGAGCTGCGGTGCCGTTGGGGTACGTGACTCCGGCGACACGGTCGGGCAGGTCGATATCCATGCGAATGGCAGCGCGAGGGGCGACATCGCCCACGTCGGTCAGGACCGGTTCGATCCGTCCGCCGGCAATCTCGACCAGCAGAGCGGCTGCGCGGTCGACGGCCGCGAGCGGAATTGCCGGATCGACGACGCGCTCGAAACGCTTGCTCGCCTCACTCGGCAGCTTGTGCCGGCGCGCCGTCTTGAAGACTGCGAGCGGATCCCAGGTAGCTCCTTCGAGGAGGATGTCCGTCGTTGCCGTTCCCACCTCGGTGGTTGCGCCGCCCATGACGGCAGCCAGCGAGATGACTCCGGAATCGTCGGCGATGACAACGTCTTCGGGATCGAGCGTGCGTTCGACGTCGTCGAGCGTCGTCAGCTTCTCCCCCGCCTTGGCGCGACGGACCACCAGGTCGCCCTGCACTGCGGTCGCATCGAACGCGTGCAGAGGCTGACCGAGTTCGAGCATCACGTAGTTGGTGACGTCGACGGCCGGCGAGATCGGGCGAACACCCGAGAGCAGCAGTCGACGCTGCAGCCACCACGGGCTCACTGCCTGCGGATCGATACCCGTGATCTTCCGCATCACGAAACGCGAAGCCTTGGACTCCGGTTCGAGGCGCACCGGCCAGGCTTCACCCTCAGCCGGGTGAGCGGGAACCGAAGCGGGATCGGCGTATTCGAGATCGAAGCCGCACGCGAGTTCTCGCGTGAGACCGCGGACCGAGAAGCAGTAGCCACGGTCCGGGGTGATGTTCAGTTCGATGATCGTGTCACCGAGACCGAGCAACTCGTTGCCGTCCGCGCCGGGTTCGGCGGTACCGGGCTCGAGCACCAAGATGCCCGAATGGTCTTTGCCGATACCGAGTTCCGAGACGGAGCAGATCATGCCGTCGGACACCTGGCCGTACGTCTTGCGAGTGGCGATTTCGAATCCGCCGGGCAGCACCGCGCCGGGCAACGCAACGACGACGAGGTCACCCTCGTTGAAATTGCGCGCGCCACAGACGATGCCACGGGGCTCGGGTTCGCCGACCTCGACCTGGCAGAAGCGGATCGGCTTCTTGAACTCGGTCAGTTCGGTGATGGAGACGACCTTGCCGACGACCAACGGGCCGTCGATCGCCTCGAGTGTGTCGAGTTCCTCGACTTCGAGTCCCACCCGGACGAACCCGGCGTCCAGCTCTTCCGGGGTCACCTCCCAGTTGGGAGTTGCCCGCTGCAGGATCTCGGTCAGCCAGGATTGCGCTACTCGCACGTCTGCTCAGCTCTCTCGTTTGTCGATAAGTCTTTGTGAAGGTTCCGCGGACCGGATCGGTCAGCCTGCGACACCGAAGGGCAGCGTGAAACGCACGTCACCTTCGACGATGTCGCGCATGTCCGGGATACCGTTGCGGAACTGCAGGGTCCGCTCGAGGCCCATGCCGAATGCGAAACCCGAGTACTCGTCGGGATCGATACCGCTGGCGCGCAGAACGTTCGGGCTGACCATGCCGCAGCCGCCCCACTCGACCCAGCCTGCGCCGCCCTTCTTGTTCGCGAACCAGACGTCGACCTCGGCCGACGGTTCCGTGAACGGGAAGTAGTTGGGGCGCATACGGGTACGCGTCTCGGGGCCGAAAAGGGCACGAGCGAACGCGTCGAGAGTTCCGCGCAGATTGGCCATGGTCAGGCCCTTGTCGACGGCCAGGCCCTCGACCTGCGAGAAGACAGGCGTGTGCGTCGCATCGAGTTCGTCGGTGCGGAACGTGCGGCCCGGGCACACCACGTAGATCGGCACCTCACGCGAGAGCATCGTGCGGACCTGCACCGGCGAGGTGTGGGTACGCAGCACCTGGCGAGAGTTCTCGGGCGCCAGGTGGAAGGTGTCCTGCATCGTGCGCGCAGGGTGATCCGGCAAGAAGTTGAGCGCGTCGAAGTTGAAGTGCTCGGTCTCCACCTCCGGACCCTCGGCAACTTCCCAACCCATCGCGACGAATACGTCGGCGACCTGCTCGGAAATCAGGCTGATCGGGTGACGCGCCCCGACGGGGTGACGATCGGAAGGCAGAGTGACGTCGATTGCCTCGGCAACCAACACCGCGGCGTCACGCTCGGCGAGGAGGACCTCACGACGAGCGTCGTACGCGTTGTTGATCCGAGTGCGGAAGATGTTGACGCGCTTACCGGCGTCCGCCTTTTCCTTGCCCGGAAGGCTGCCGAGACCCCGGCGCGCGAGGGCGATCGGGGACTTGTCCCCCAGGTGCTCCACCTTGACGTGCGCCAGCGCGTCCAGGTCAGCGGCGTCCGCCAGCGCCTTCTCGGCGTTCTCAGCCGCAGCGGTCAACGCCTCTTCGGTGAGTACACTCGCGTCGACCTCCGGCGGTGTCGCGCCCTCATTTTTGGCCACGGCTGTGACGCTCCTGTCGCTTCTCGGTTTACTTCTCGTACTGCGTGCTTCTTGTACTGCTTACTTCTTGTACTGCGAGCGAGCATTCGAACTCGCTCGAGCATTGTCTCTGCTCTTGTATTGTCTCAGGCTTCCGCAAATGGGATTCCGTGAGGTCTTCGCGTGCGTTTTCAGCCGTGATCGGTGGCGCGATTTTGCACCCGCGCGCTTGCGTACAGGCAAATTGCCGCCGCTGTCGCGAGGTTCAAGCTTTCGGCGCGGCCATGGATCGGAATCCTGACCCGATGATCAGCCTGCGCGGCGATCGCCGGATCGAGACCGTGCGCTTCGTTACCGAACAGCCAGGCCGTCGGCTTGCTCAGCAACTCGTCGGCCTCGTCGAGATCGACCTCGCCGTCAGCTGCAGTCGCGAGAATCTGAATGCCGGCTGCGCGAATCTGCTCGATCACCGACACTGTGTCTCGATCGCGGACGACTGGCAGGTGAAACAGGCTGCCCGCCGACGAACGAACGACCTTGCCGTTATGCGGATCGACGCTGTCGCCGGCGAGGATTGCCGCGTCGGCACCCACTGCGTCTGCGATGCGAATGACGGTGCCCGCGTTACCTGGTTCGTTGACCTCGACCGGCACTGCGAGCAGGCGGGTCTCCTGATGGACGGCTGCGCTCAGCGGTACATCCAGTAGATCGCTGACGGCAACGAGTCCGGGCGGCGTGACGGTATCACTGAGAGCTTTGATGGCTCGATCGGTCACAAGAGCAACACGAACTCCAGCGGTCAGCGCCCGATCGATGACGTGCTGATAGCGCTCGGCTGCGTCCTCGGTGTAGAAGAGGTCGTGCACCGGGCGGGCCTCGCCATTCGAGAGTGCACCGTTCAACAGTTCGGTGACCGAGTTCTCGCCCTCGACGAGGAAACGTCCTGCTTTGCGTCGTTCTGCTGTGCGCAGGAGCTTGACAGCAGAAACGACCCGCGGAGTCCGCTCGGTGAGCGGGTCCACGGGCCGTTGCTGTGATGCGTGAATCAGGCTGCTTCTCCGGCAGGAGCGTTCACGTCAGCCGGCAGAGCGGCCTTCGCGAGTGCGACCAGGCCGGCAAAGGCCTCGGCATCGGAGACAGCGAGCTCGGCCAGGATCTTGCGGTCGACGTCGACCTCTGCCAGACGCAGGCCCTGGATGAGGCGGTTGTACGTGATGTCGTTTGCACGAGCTGCAGCGTTGATACGCGTGATCCACAGCTTGCGGAACTCGCCCTTGCGCGCACGACGGTCGCGGTACGCGTAGGTGAGCGAGTGGAGCTGCTGCTCCTTGGCCTTGGTGTACAGACGCGAACGCTGTCCACGGTAGCCGCTGGATGCAGCAAGAATTGAACGACGCTTCTTCTGGGCGTTGACCGCCCTCTTTACGCGTGCCACTTGAAAAATCCTGTCAATCTAGGGGCTGAAAGTACGGCCCCGGGTGGTCAGTAAGGGGGCGACTCAGATGCCGAGCATGCGCTTGATGCGCGGAGCGTCGTCAGGGCTGACAACAGCGACACCGTCGAGACGACGGGTAACCCTGCTGGACTTGTGCTCGAGAAGGTGGCGACGGCCGGCCTTCTGGCGCATGAGCTTTCCGCTGCCGGACACCTTGAATCGCTTCGAGGCGCCGCTGTGGCTCTTCATCTTGGGCATGGAGTCCTCAGTTCTTGTTACGTGGTGGATCTTGGGAAATCGACTAGCTGGCCGGAGCCTCGGGAGCGGCATCGCCGGTCGCCGGTGCTTCCGGAGCTGCTTCACTGGAAGCCGGTGCGGCCGGAGCCGGACGCGGAGCAGCCTGAGCCACTGGCGCCTGAGCGCTCTCCTGCGCCTTGACACGAGTCTTGGCGCCCTTGTGCGGTGCCAGGACCATCGTCATGTTTCGGCCGTCCTGCTTTGCCGAGGTTTCGACGAATCCGAGATCTGCGACGTCTGCTCCCAGACGCTGCAGAAGGCGGTAGCCGAGTTCGGGGCGTGACTGCTCACGTCCGCGGAACATGATCGTGACCTTGACCTTGGAACCGGCTTCGAGGAAGCGAACGACGTTGCGCTTCTTGGTCTCGTAGTCGTGGTCGTCGATCTTGGGTCGGAGCTTCTGCTCCTTGATGACCGTCAGCTGCTGGTTCTTACGTGACTCACGTGCCTTCTGTGCAGCCTCGTACTTGAACTTGCCGTAGTCCATGATCTTGCAGACCGGTGGACGGGCGTCAGGAGCTACCTCGACCAGGTCGAGGTCGGCCTCAAGGGCCAAGCGGAGTGCATCTTCAACACGCACGATGCCTACCTGTTCGCCGCCAGGTCCGACCAAACGAACCTCGGGAACGCGGATACGATCGTTGATGCGGGTCTCAGTGCTGATGGGGCCTCCTAGGTTGAACGGTGCGGTCTTCATGACCGCACGCAGCCCGTACCGCCCGCACCCCAACAAAAAAGCCCCGCTGTGATGATTGCTCATCCGCGGGGCCCGATGTCGACCGATCACATAGGATCCAGCTCACGCCGAAACCTATCTCCTCGACTGAGCGAGGAACCTGACGAAGAATGATCTCCGATAACAGGTGACCGGAACCACTGAACTGCAGTTTCACCTGCCGTGCAGAGGTGGGAGTCGGACTCCACTTGCTGCCCCCGAACAAGTCGGAGGCGGTCGTTGCAACAAGAGTAACAGGTCGCCACAGATGAAAGAAATCGGTGCCGCTCCCAGTGCTGCCGGGAGAGGCCCGATTCAACACCGTCACGGCCTGATGGAATCCTTACATCCATGAGTGAGAACTTCGAGGCAGAACAGAACACCGACGGCGCGAACCCCGACGTCCGCGAACTCTCCGAAGTTCCCGCGGTCGAGGTCATCAGCCGCGCTGCAGTGATGCTGATGAGTTCGGCTGCCGAAAAACTCGGCCTCTCCGACGCCGATCCGTCTTCCAGCCCCTACCTGGACCTCGACGAAGCGCGTCGCGTCATCACGGCACTTGCCGGACTCGTGACTGCGTCGGTCGAATACCTCGGCCCTCATGCCGGACCCATCCGTGAAGGCCTCCAAGCCCTGCAGCGCGCCTTCCGTGAGGCGTCCTCGCACCCGGACGAGCCAGGAAAGGGACCGGGCGAGAAGTTCACCGGTCCGGTCTACTGAGTTGGCAACCGCCAACAAGACTCAACCCACGCCCGAGGACGTCGACGCATTCATTTCACGCGTCGACGACCGCAAACGCGCCGACGCCGTGGAGCTGATCTCCCTGCTGTCGGCCGCAACCGGCGAGCCTGCTGTCATGTGGGGCTCGAGCATCATCGGATTCGGGGCACGGCACTACCGATATGCGAGTGGCCACGAAGGTGACACCCCACTGATCGGATTCTCCCCCAGGGCCACCGCGCTCACGTTGTACTTGTCGCTGAACTTCGACGACTACACCGACACGCTCGCTCGCCTCGGCAAGCACAAAATCGGCAAGGGCTGCCTGTACGTCAAACGGCTGAGCGACGTCGATATGACGGCCCTGACCGAACTGATCACGGATTCCGTTGCCGCAGCCCGCAACATGATCGACTGAGTCACTCACCTACGGGGAGAAACAGGCCGAGCGTCTTCGGGCGGTTGCCCGAAGACGGTCGAATCGCGTGGTGTGAAGTGATCGTTCGTCAGCGTGGCCCGACGCATTCGATCGAGTCGAAACCACCGCACGGCGTCGCGCTCGCGACACCAGCCGATGAGAAACCACTGACCACGGTCCTGCGCCAGAATGTGCGGCTCAACTGCCCGCACCGTCTCCGCACCGTCCCCATCCACGTAGTGCAACGACACGACGCGACTCTGCTCGAGACCCTGCTCGACGGCCTGCCGGTTCGCGCGCGAATCCGTCAGAGCCCCGCCGTCACCGCGAATCCACACGCGGCCACCGAGCTCCGCGACCTTGCGACGACTCTCCTCGTCCATCACATCGAGCAGTTTCGCCAGCGCTGCTCGCCCATCCGGCGCAAACGGAGCATCACCCATCGCCGTCAAGGCCAACGCGATCGAAACTGCTTGCGGAACAGTGAAATTCACCGGCGGTAGCGTAGCGCGACCTACGAGTCGGTAACCACCCCCGGGGCCTGAGCGCGCTTCGATCGCCGCACCCGACATCATCAGCGTCTCGATATCCCTCTTGATCGTCCGGGTGGTGACACCGAATTCCTCGGACAATCGGGAGCACGTAGTCCCTCGATCGCCCTGTCGCCGAAGTTCCTCGACGAGAGCATGCAATCTCGCAGCTCGATTCACGTTCACCAGTGTCTCAGATTCCGATACCAAACGGTGACATAATTGGTGACACTCTGTTGTCACCAACCCGGGTGCACTGTGAGTCCATGAAAACTCACATCGTTCTTGTTCCCGGATTCTGGCTCGGTTCATGGGCTTGGGATGCAGTACTCCCACACCTCGAACGTTCCGACACCCGCGTGACCAGCCTGACACTGCCCGGGCTCGACGCAGTAGACACAGATCGATCAGCGGTCACCTTCGACGCTCACGTCCGTGCAGTCGTCGACGCCGTATCGGACTCCGACGAGCGCACGGTCTTGGTCGTACACAGCGGCGCCGGCCCGGTGGGGTACGCCGTCACCGATCGCATCCCGGATCGCGTCGCTCGGATCGTCTACGTCGACTCGGGCCCCATGCCCGACGGCGCAGCGCTGCGACCGGATCTGGCCGCTGACGTCGTCGAGATACCGCTGCCGACGTGGGCAGAACTTGAAGCAGACGGCAGCAGCCTCGAAGGACTCGACGAGAAGGCACTCGAGGCGTTTCGCGCCAACGCCGTCCCCGAACCGGCCGGGCCGGCGCGTGAGCCGATTGTCCTGACGAACGAAAAGCGCTACCAGGTGCCGTCAACCGTCGTTTGCAGCACGTTCCCGTCCGCGGTGATTGCCCAGATGGCCGACGGAGGTCATCCGATGGCCGCCGAACTGGCGAAACTCCCCGTGACGTACGTCGACCTCCCGACCGGCCATTGGCCGATGTGGTCGCGCCCCGAAGACGTCGCCCAGGTGATCCTCGAGGCCGCCGATTCCTGATCGACAAAGCAGTGATGCCGGATCGGATTCCGACCCGGCATCACTGACCGACTTCTACTTGCTCACCTTCTACTAGCTCACGGAAGCAGCTTTCTTCCGTGGCGCCGCCTTCTTTGCGGCAACTGCCTTCGTTGCACGCTTCTTGGTGATCGGCTTGGCCTTGACGGGCGCGTGCTGTGCGGTGAGAACCTCATTGAGGAACTTGCCCGTGTAGCTCTCGGGGACCGCGGCAACGTCCTCCGGGGTACCTTGCGCCACAACGGTTCCGCCGCCGGATCCACCTTCGGGCCCCATGTCGACGACCCAGTCCGACGTCTTGATCACGTCGAGGTTGTGCTCGATCACGATCACGCTGTTGCCCTTGTCGACCAGACCGTTGATCACGATCAGAAGCTTTCGGATGTCCTCGAAATGCAGACCCGTGGTGGGCTCGTCGAGGATGTACACCGTGCGACCGGTGGACCGCTTCTGCAATTCGGCGGCGAGCTTGACGCGCTGCGCTTCACCACCGGACAGAGTCGGAGCCGGCTGACCCAGTCGGACATAGCCCAGGCCGACGTCGACCAGCGTCTTGAGGTACCGGTGAATTGAGGTGACCGGCTGGAAGAACTCGGCTGCTTCCTCGATAGGCATGTCGAGTACCTCGGCGATCGACTTGCCCTTGTAGTGGACCTCGAGCGTTTCGCGGTTGTACCGAGCGCCGTGGCATACCTCGCAGGGCACGTACACGTCCGGCAGGAAGTTCATCTCGATCTTCAAGGTTCCGTCGCCGGAGCACGCCTCGCAGCGTCCACCCTTGACGTTGAACGAGAATCGGCCGGGCTGGTAACCGCGGACTTTCGCTTCCGTCGTGGCCGCGAACAGGGTTCGGATCTTGTCGAACACGCCGGTGTACGTCGCCGCGTTCGATCGCGGAGTCCGGCCGATCGGAGACTGATCGACCTGCACGAGCTTGTCCAGCTGATCGAGACCGTTGATTCGTGTGTGACGCCCAGGTACCTGGCGTGCACCGTTGAGTTTGTTCGCCATGACGGTCGCGAGAATGTCGTTGACCAACGTCGACTTGCCCGAACCGGAGACGCCAGTGACAGCGGTGAGAACACCCAGCGGGAAACTCACGTCGATGCCGTCGAGATTGTGCTCGCGAGCTCCGACGACCGTGACCTGGCGTTTGCGGTCCACCGGTCGACGAATGGCCGGAACCTCGATGAAGCTACGACCTGACAGGTAGGCGCCGGTCAGAGATTCTTCACACGTCAGCAGTTCTTCGTATGGCCCGCTGTGGACGACCTTGCCACCGTGCTCGCCGGCGTACGGTCCGATGTCGACTACCCAGTCGGACGTGCGGATAGTGTCTTCGTCGTGCTCGACGACGATCAGCGTGTTGCCGAGGTCGCGCAAGCGCGTCAGGGTTTCGATCAGTCGTCGATTGTCACGCTGATGCAGGCCGATGGACGGCTCGTCGAGTACGTACAGCACGCCGACGAGTCCGGAACCGATCTGCGTTGCCAAGCGGATTCGCTGGGCCTCGCCACCGGACAACGTGCCAGCGGCACGCGAGAGGGAAAGGTATTCCAAGCCGACGTCGAGCAGGAACCCGAGTCGTGCCTGAACTTCCTTGAGGACCTGACCCGCAATCGCCTCTTCGCGCGAGCCGAGAGTGAGGCTGTTCAAGAAGTCCGCGCAATCGGAGATCGACAGTTCACAGACCTCGGCGATGGACTTACTGCCGAAGTCCCCAGCCGCGATAGTTACCGACAGGATTTCCGGGCGCAGCCGAGCACCACCACACGCCGGGCACGGGGTGTCGCGCATGTACCCGTCGTACCGTTCCTTCATCTGATCCGATTCGGTCTGCTCGAGCCGGCGATGCAGGAACGGCATCACACCTTCGAACTCCGCGTAGTAAGAACGGGTACGGCCGTACCGGTTCTTGTAACGGACGTGAACCTGCTCCTCGCTGCCTTCGAGGATTGCTTTACGGGCCTTCGCCGGCAACTTGTTCCACGGCGTCTTCATGTCGAATCCGAGAATGTCGCCGAGGCCGGACAGCAAACGTCCGAAGTACTCCGAACTCTGGCCCATCGACCACGGCGCGATTGCTCCGTCTTCGAGACTCAGGTCGGGATCGGGAACCACCAGATCCGGGTCGACCTCCTTGCGGATACCGAGGCCGGTGCATTCCGGGCAGGCGCCGTAGGGCGAGTTGAAGGAGAACGAGCGCGGTTCGAGATCGTCGATCGCGAGTGCGTGGCCATTCGGGCAGGCCAACTTCTCGGAGAAACGACGCTCACGATCAGGTGCATTTTCTTCACGGTCGACGAAGTCGAGGACCACGATGCCTTCAGCCAAGCGAAGTGCGGTCTCGACCGAGTCGGTCAGGCGCTGCTTCGAACTCGCCTTGACCTGCAATCGGTCGACCACTACTTCGATGTCGTGCTTTTCCTGCTTCTTGAGCTTCGGCGGATCGGCCAGCGAATGGACGACACCGTCGACGCGCACTCGCGAGTAGCCCTGGGTGTTGAGCTGATCGAAGAGATCGACGAACTCGCCCTTACGAGTACGGACCACTGGTGCGAGGACCTGGAACTTGATGCCCTCCTCCATCTCGAGCACCTGGTCGACGATCTGCTGGGGCGTCTGACGTGCGATCTTCTCACCACACACCGGGCAGTGCGCCGAACCCGCGCGGGCATAGAGAAGGCGGAGGTAGTCGTAGACCTCGGTAATGGTGCCCACCGTCGAACGGGGGTTGCGGTTGGTCGACTTCTGGTCGATCGACACCGCAGGAGACAATCCCTCGATGAAGTCCACATCCGGCTTGTCCATCTGACCGAGGAACTGACGCGCGTATGCCGAGAGCGACTCGACGTAGCGGCGCTGACCTTCGGCGAAGATCGTGTCGAACGCGAGGCTGGACTTGCCGGAGCCGGACAACCCGGTGAAGACGATCAGGCTGTCTCGCGGGAGGTCGAGATCGACTCCTCGCAGATTGTGCTCACGCGCACCCCGCACGATCAGGCGATCCGCCACACCAATTCCCTTCATTGTCAATCGTCCGGGGCCGTCCCCCCGGAGAAGTCTCGAGTGGCCTCGCAAACGCGAGTCCTCGAGCGATCGTCATCGTAGGCCGAGCCACCGACACGTTTTTCTCACCAGGCGAGCCCATCGCTCTACCTGCCCCTATTCGAAGGTAGCCTGCGTTTCATGACGAATCAGCCCATCGTGATCGACGACTCCTACACCGGTCAGGTCTCCCCCGATTCTGCCCCTCAGCGGCGCACAGTCGAAGGCGCCGTCATCACGAAGATGTCGGTCGGCCCCATGGACAACAACACTTACCTCGTCGCCTGTTCCACGACCGGGAAATCTCTCCTGATCGATGCGGCCAACGAAGCCGAGAAGATCATCGCGCTCATCGAACAGGAAGCACCTGTTTTCGATTCCATCGTCACCACCCACCAGCACGGCGATCACTGGTTGGCCCTCGAAGACGTTCACGCCGCAACCAAGGTGCCGACCGCCGCGCACCCCCTCGACGCAGAGGTCCTTCCCGTCACCCCGGACGTACTCCTCGAAGACGGCGACAAGGTGACCGTTGGCAACTTGAGCCTCGACGTCATTCACCTGTCCGGCCACACGCCCGGCTCCATCGCGCTGGCTCTCACCGAACCGAGCGGACAGGTTCACCTCTTCACCGGCGACTCACTCTTCCCCGGCGGAGTAGGCAAGACCGCCGACCCCGAGAAGTTCACTTCTCTGCTCGACGACGTGGAAAACAAGCTGTTCGGAAGGTACGACGACGCGACCGTCGTCTACCCCGGGCATGGCAAGGACACGACGCTCGGCGCCGAGCGCCCGCACCTGGCGGAGTGGCGCGAACGCGGTTGGTGACGTTTCACCTGTTCCGTACTGGACCCCGCTAACCGACTTGGCTGTCGACCTGTTCACCGTTGACTCGAAGTCGCGGAAGCCAGGTCGACAGAGTCCGGCCCAGTCCTTCGACCATCCGTTCCCCGAACACACACAGCGTGCGTTCCCACGGATGGCCGAAGGTCCCTTCCGTGAAGTCGTCCCGACTGAATATGTAGTAGTCACCGTTCGGATAGACCGGGACACGCCACTCCGCAAGCTCCTTCGCAGCAGCGTGTGCCTCCGCGTCGAAGGTGTAGCCCGGATGCTGCCAATCCAGAACGACGAAGTTGGGATCGTCGTTCCAATCGGTGACAAAACAGCGCAACGCTTCGGCGTTGATCGCATCCACGCGAGCGGCCCACGCCCCTGGAGTCGCAGCTGGCGCCGCACCCAAATCGAAGACCACGGACGGGATGGGCTCGGCGATGGCGGGCCAAGATCGTGCGTCGATGCCGGGCGTGAACCCAAAGCGGTCACGAAAGATCGCCCAGTTTCTCTCGTTCTCCTCGTCCGACAGCTGTCCCCAGCCGGTGGGAAGGGTTGAGCCGAGGTTCTGAGTCATCTTGGTGGTCACAACACCATCGTGCTCGAACGGTGCGCATACTGTGACACCTTCGAACACGCCGTATGCGGATACGCGGTAACGGATACTTCAGAACGGTGTGTCCGGATCAGTGGAGAAGTCATCGTCGCAGTACAGCGCGCTTCGGCGACCAGGAATCCGGCGACCGGGTCAGGCGTGCCGGGATCGCCGAACCGGACCAATTCCTTGTGAGATCGCTAGGGTGGAAAACGAACCTACATCGGGAGGCTTGAAACATGCTGGTACGTCGAATTGCTCGTCCACTGCTTTCCACGATCTTCATCGCCGGGGGAATCGATGCTTTGCGCAACCCTGCTCAGCGAGCAGCCAAAGCGTCACCGCTGATCGACAAATCCGTCGAGACGCTGCCAGGAGCAGTGACGCAGAAGGTGCCTGCTGATCCGGAAACACTCGTCAAGATCAACGCCGCCGTCCAGATCGGCGGCGGTGCCCTGCTGGCCACCGGCAAGGCGCCGCGGCTCGCGTCGTTGGTGCTCGCGGGGAGCCTGGTACCGACCACGCTTGCCGGTCACGACTTCTGGAACGAAACCGATCCGTCACTGCGAGCGATGCAGCGCACAAACTTCATCAAGAACGTCAGCTTGCTCGGCGGACTGATGATCGCCTCCGTCGACACCGAGGGCAAGCCGTCGCTCGGCTGGCGCGGCCGTCGCGCCGCGAAGAAAGCCCAGGCGTCTATCGCCGCAGCACTTCCATTGGTCGCATCGCAGACCGATCACACGAGCGATCGCGTCGAGCATGCTCTGTCGGTGGCGTCCGAACGCGGTTCCGAGCTTGCCGAAACCGCGAAGGCACACGGCACGGATTGGCTCGAACTTGCGAAGGAGCGCAGCTCCGAGTTCGCGGAGATCGCGAGCAAGCGAGCCGCGGAATTCGGAGAGGTCGCCAAGGAACGCGGCCCGGACATCCTCGAAGTCGCGCAGAAGCGCGGCTCCGAACTGGCCGAGACCGCACGCGAGCGCAGCGCCGAACTGGCAGAGCTGGCGAGCAAGCGCAGCTCGGAGTTCGCCGAACTCGCCCTCGAGAAGAGCAACGAGTGGGCCGAAACGGCGTCGGAGCAGACCGAGGTGCTGGGTAAGCGTGCTCGCAAGCGCGCAGAGAAGGCGCTCGAAAAGGCTCGCGCCAAGAAGGACGAATTGACGCACTGAGTGCACCGAAAGACACGGTCAGGCCACCTTCGGGTGGCCTGACCTGTATCTATGCGGCAGTTCATCTGGGGGAACTAGACTGTCTTGGCGCTTTTGCAGCGTGTGAATTTCTCATCAAGCCTAGGAGATCCTTTGCCCGACGCGGACCCGTCACTGAACGAGCAAGAGCTCGAGCAGCAGTACGTGACGATGTTGTACTCCCGTCTCGACGATCTTCGAAAGTATGCCCAAACTCGCTTGAGCACGGTCCTCCTCGAGACCGGCGGAACCCCGCAAGCACGCAGCGAACGCGAATCCTTCAACGCCATGTACACCGAAGATCTCGCCAAGTACGACGCAGCCGAGAACGGAATGTGTTTCGGACGCATCGACTTCGACGACGAGCGACGCTACGTCGGCCGACTCGGAATTCTGGACACCGACAACGACTACGAAACGCTACTGCTCGACTGGCGAGCTCCGATGGCACGCCCGTTCTATCTGGCGACGCCCGCGGCACCTGAGGGCGTCAAGCGACGACGCCATATCCGCAGTCGGAGCCGAACAGTCACCGGAATCAACGACGAATACCTGGACCTCGACGCTGCCCGAGCCGCCGGCGTGGTGACCGAAGCCGGTGGCGTCGCCGGTGAGAGCGCACTCCTGGACGCTCTGAACGCAGCGCGTACGGGTCAGATGAACGACATCGTCGAGACCATTCAGAGTGAGCAGGATGCCATCATCCGCTCCGAGCACAAGAGCGTTTTGGTCGTCCAGGGCGGTCCGGGTACCGGTAAAACCGCAGTCGCCCTTCACCGTGCCGCCTTCTTGCTCTACACCTACCGTCAGCAACTGGCCAAGGCCGGTGTTCTCATCATCGGGCCGAACGCGACGTTCCTCGACTACATCAGCCAGGTGCTTCCTTCACTCGGCGAGACCGGAGTTCTGCTCTCGACGATCGGGGACCTGTATCCCGGAGTGCGTGCGACTCGTACGGATTCCCTCGCCGCCGGTGAGATCAAGGGTTCCCTCGCGATCCTCGACGTACTCAAGAACGCCGTCCGGGATCGGCAGGAAGTTCCGTCGAAGCCGATAACCCTTCGATTCGACACGTACGACTTGAAACTGGATCGCAAGACTGTCACGAAGGCGCGCGGGCGCGCTCGGTCGTCGCGTCGCCCACACAACCTGGCGCGCCCGATCTTCGTGGCAGCAGTCATCGAGGCGTTGGCACTGCAGATGGCCGAACTCATCGGCGGAAACCTCGTCGACGGTGGGTCACTCCTCAGTCGGGACGACATCGCCGACATTCGCGACGAGATGCGTGAGGACCCTGACATCATGTCCGCCATCGGAAAGCTGTGGCCCGAATTGTCGCCGCAGCAAATCCTCGCGGAACTGTGGACGTCGCCGGCGAGGTTGGCCAAGGCAGCGCCGCAACTCGACGACGCCCAACGCGACGAGCTTCTGCAGAGCGTCGGACCGGGTTTCAGTGCGGCCGATGCTCCCCTGCTCGACGAACTGGCCGAGATTCTCGGCGTCGACGACGCCGCCGAACGCGAACGCGCACAACGTGAATGGCGCGCGCAGATCGCCGACGCCCAGGGCGCCCTCGACATCCTCACCGGGTCTGCACCACAGGATCTCGAAGACGAGATGGATCCCGAGATCTTGATGGCGTACGACTTGATCGACGCCAGCCAACTCGCCCAACGCCACGATCAGGGCCAGCGCCAGACCACGGCAGAACGCGCTGCCGGCGACCGAACCTGGACCTACGGTCACGTGATCGTCGACGAAGCCCAAGAGCTCTCCGAAATGGCGTGGCGAATGCTGATGCGGCGCATACCGAATCGCTGGATGACGTTGGTCGGCGATACAGCCCAGACCGGGGATCCGGCTGGAACCTCGTCCTGGCAGAAGATTCTCGAGCCTTACGTCGCCAAGCGCTGGAAGCTCACCGAACTGACCGTCAACTACCGAACTCCTTCGGAGATCATGGATGTCGCGCACCGTGTACTCGAAGAGATCGACCCGGAGCAATCCGTGCCCCGGTCGGTACGCGACAGCGGATTCGCGCCGTGGGCACTCAAGACCACGGCCGAAGAATTGGAATCGACCGTGCGCCGTTGCATCGAGTCCGAGTCGCATCCCGGTATCACCGCAGTGATCGCCGGTTCCGAGGTCGTTGCCGATCTGGCGGGCATTGCGAGTGACACCGTAAGCGTCCTGTCCGTCAAGGACGTCAAGGGACTCGAGTTCGACACAGTGTTGATCGTCGAACCTGCCGACATTCTCGACGAGTCACCACGCGGAATGAACGACCTCTACGTCGCATTGACCCGCGCTACCCAGAGGCTCGGCATCATTCACGTCGAGTCGCTCCCCTCGGTTCTCGACGGCGTCGAAGCAGCAGAGTTGGCCTTCGATTCGTGAGCATCACGGAGTAGGTTCGTGCGTGACACCACGAATGGTGGTGTCACTCCAATTTCTGTCGACGACTGAAGGAATGACCCCTCGTGCTTGGCCTGCCCGCAAGTTCCGCCGCACCCATCCGCAAGATCGCTCGCGTGGTGATCGGCGTCGGGATGCTTGCGGCGGTGACAGCCGGTTGCTCAGAGGATGATTCGAGTTCGACGGCTGCTGCCGGCAGCGACGACATCGCTGCTGTTGCTGCCGCACCGACAGAAAAACCGGTAGACGAGGCAGATCGGCTGCGGGCGGCGCTTGCGTCTACCGGGGTCACGCCCGCCTTTTCCGACGACATGTTGCAGGCGCTCGGTGACGGCGTCTGCCAGCAGCTCGCGGCCGGAACGGATCGAGCGATGATCATCGCGAATCTGCGGGCGGTATCGCTGAACGGAGCAAGCGAACCAATGGTCACCTCCGGAAACGGCTCGGCCGCATCGACAACACCCCCCAGCGCCGATCAGCTGGCTGAAGTGTTCGTCGATGCGGCCGAGGCCGACTACTGCCGGTAGTTCAGCGAACGGTGTGCACGATCAGGACATCGGACGTCGCCTTGCGAGCGGCATCGGAAGGCACCGATCCGAGTAGACGCCCGGTCAACGTGTTCAATCCGCGATTTCCGACGACCAGCAAGTCGCCCTTCACCTCGTCGAGCAAAGCGAGAAGCGATTCGACGGGAGCGCCGACGACGGCGCGCTCGACAACATCCTTTGCCCCCTGGGCATGTGCGCGCTCACGAGCGGTGCGAAGGATCTCGTAGGTCGGAGCGGAACCGGTGACCTGGTAGGCCTCGTTACCCAACGCATCAGCGGCAGCGCTCACGTCCTTGGGATCAGCCGGGTAGTACGCACACGCGATGACGAGCTGAGCGTCCGAGCCACTGGCAATGGCGGCAGCTCTGTCGACTGCCTTCAGTGACGACTCGGAGCCATCGGTTCCTACGACAACGGTCCGGTAGGCACTCATTCATTCCTCCATGGTTACGGGACGGACGGTACGGCCGGCACCGGGCGCAACGCTGTTGCGCCCGCTCGACAACCGCTGCGCTGACATTAGCGGGATTGTGCCGCGGATAGTGTTATTTGCAGTACACGCCACAAGCCCACAGTGAATGTGATTCTTCGTCACAGACACATTTGTTCGGTGGTGACCACTCAGCGAAGTTTGCCAAAGCGGGGCCCGAACAGCGCCGCCGGAAATACTTCCTGCTCGACCAGGGCGGTACGCCACGGCGTCGCCAATTCCAGCAACCGCTTGGCACCCTCCTCACCCAGCGCATCCCACGGAGCCAAAGCGAGGTCGTCCGTCAGGTCTTCGACGACGTCACGCAAGTCCTGCCCGTCCTCGGTCAGCGCACCGGACGAACGATGCAGCAGTTCGCGGTCCTTCAAACTCTCGACGGCCTCGTCCCACTGTTCCTGCGACCATCCGCGACGAGTCTGCGCGAATTTGCGCTGAAACCCGATTCCCGTCGCGGTGTGCGTGATCAACGCGTCCAGGCCGTTCAATCCCGCGGTCTGAAGGGCCGCAATGTGGCCGTCACCGCGATACTCACGCAGCAGTGTCAGCGCGTGCCAGAAACGCAGGTGCGGCTCGGCCGGCCAGTCGAGCGACGCCCAACCCGCGTACAGAGGGCGGCCGTCCACTCCAGGAATGTTCTGGGCAGCGATCGACACGAGTTCGGCGGCCTCGGCCATGTCCGCCGATCCTGTCACGTCTGCACCGAACAGGCGGACGTACGCCGCGTCGATTGCCCGATACCGCGCGGCGACAACCTCTGTGGGCCTTGCCAATTCCCAGGCACGTGGGATGACACTGGCGATCAATTCAGGATTGAAGTTGAAGAAGGTGGCCGTGACGACAGTCGCGGGTGGAGCGCCGAGCGGAGCTGATCGCCCGGCAAAGTACACCATTCGGCCAGGCTCCAACCCGACGCCGACAAGTTCCTTCTCCGTCTCCGGGACGAAGTACGCCAAGGAATGGAGAAGTTCGAGAGTCCGCGCGGTCTTGCCTGCAGTCTGTGCATCCATACCTGAAACCGTAGCGGTCGAAAGCACGAACGCACGCGAGGCGACCTACTTGAGACCCGCGGCGTCCATTCCTCGAAGCTCCTTCTTCAAATCCGAGATTTCGTCTCGCAATCGCCCAGCCAACTCGAACTGAAGGTCGCGGGCAGCGTTCATCATCTGATCGGTGAGTTCCTTGACCAGATCTGCCAATTCGGCGCGAGGCATCGATTTGGTGTCGCGCCCCTCGTACACACCCGCACTGACCGCACGACCGGCCTCACCCTGCGCACGCCGACCACGCGTCGCATTGCGACCCGAACCACCGACGTCCACGGACGCCGCGGTGTCCTCTGCCTCCTCGTACACCTGATCGAGAATGTCCGCGATCTTCTTGCGTAGAGGTTGTGGGTCGACGCCCATCTTCTCGTTGTAGGCGACCTGCTTCTCGCGTCGTCGCTCGGTTTCCTCGATGGCCTGCGCCATGGAAGCGGTGATTTTGTCCGCATACATGTGCACTTGACCGGATACATTTCGAGCCGCTCGGCCGATGGTCTGAATGAGGCTGGTGGAGCTACGTAGGAAACCTTCTTTGTCGGCATCGAGAATCGCGACCAGCGACACCTCGGGAAGGTCGAGTCCCTCACGCAGGAGGTTGATGCCGACCAGCACGTCGTACTCCCCCAGGCGGAGCTGACGGAGCAACTCGACTCGCCGGAGCGTATCGATATCCGAGTGCAGGTAGCGGACGCGAATACCGAGTTCGAGCAGGTAATCGGTCAGATCTTCCGACATCTTCTTGGTCAACGTCGTGACCAGCACACGCTCGTCACGTTCCGCTCGCTCGCGGATTTCGTGAACGAGATCGTCGATCTGTCCCTTGGTGGGTTTGACGATGACCTCGGGATCGATCAATCCGGTCGGGCGGATCACCTGCTCGACGAACTCACCGCCGGACTGACCCAACTCGTACTTACCTGGTGTCGCCGACAAGTAGACGGTCTGACCGATCCGCTGACTGAATTCTTCCCAAGTCAGAGGGCGGTTGTCTGTTGCCGACGGTAGCCGGAATCCGAACTCGACCAGGTTTCGCTTGCGCGACATATCGCCCTCGTACATGGCGCCGATCTGAGGAACCGTCACGTGCGACTCGTCGATGACCAGAAGGAAATCTTCCGGGAAGTAGTCGATCAAGGTTGCGGGGGCAGTTCCAGGGCCACGGCCGTCGATGTGGCGCGAGTAGTTCTCGATGCCGGAGCAGAATCCGACCTGTTTGATCATCTCGAGGTCGTATTGCGTACGCATGCGCAGACGCTGAGCCTCGAGGAGCTTGCCCTTGCCTTCGAGCTCGGCGAGTCGCTCTTCGAGTTCCGCCTCGATGTCCTTGGCGGCACGCTCCATGCGTTCAGGGCCGGCGACGTAGTGCGTCGCCGGGAAGATACGAACCGTGTCGACCTGGCGAACGATGTCACCAGTCAGTGGATGGAGGTAGTACAGTGCCTCGATCTCGTCACCGAAGAATTCGATGCGGACCGCCAGCTCTTCGTACGACGGAATGATCTCGACCGTGTCGCCGCGCACGCGGAACGAACCTCGCGTGAACGCCATGTCGTTGCGGTTGTACTGAACGTCGACGAGCAGACGCAGGAACGCATCCCGCGGCACCTCCACACCGACGTCCAGCTGAATCGAGCGATCGAGGTACGACTGCGGTGTACCGAGGCCGTAGATGCACGACACCGAGGCCACCACGACCACGTCCCGTCGTGACAGAAGGCTGGACGTCGCCGAGTGGCGCAGCCGCTCGACATCGTCGTTGACGGACGAATCCTTCTCGATGTAGGTGTCCGTCTGGGCGATGTACGCCTCGGGTTGGTAGTAGTCGTAGTACGAGACGAAGTACTCGACCGCGTTGTTGGGTAGCATTTCCCGAAGCTCGTTCGCGAGCTGAGCCGCCAAAGTCTTGTTCGGAGCCATCACCAGAGCTGGGCGCTGCAGCTTCTCGATCAACCACGCAGTCGTGGCCGACTTACCGGTACCGGTCGCACCGAGGAGGACTACGTCCTTCTCCCCCTCGTTGATCCGTTTCTCCAGCTCGGCGATAGCTGCCGGCTGATCGCCTGCCGGTTCGTACGGGCTGACGACCTCGAAGCGCGCGTCTGAGCGCTCGATGTCACCAACCGGCCGAAACTCGGAATGCGCGACCACGGGATGTTCGGAAGCAAACGCCATGAAACCAGGGTAAGCGCACCTACCGACACAATGCCCGCTCGTCCGCGTTCAGCCGAAAATGCAGTTCGGCGGTAGGTTCTTCGACCATGAGCGAGGAACGTCCCCACATTCACCGGCCGAAGGTCGAAACCTTCGACATCGCAGCTCGCACCAACGTCGATCCCAAGGGCTTCGTTCGCCCGGTCGAGCACTACCGCGAAGAACCGTGGGGGTTGTACATGGCGCGCCACGCCGACCATCCCCGGTTTCACTACTTGGAGTCCTGGATCATTCCCGAACTCGGAATTCGGGCGTCGATCCTGCACTTCACCCCGGAACACATCCGAGACTGGGATTTCTATGTCGACATCGGCGACTTCATCCGCGGCGACCAGGTCTGGACGTCCGAGGACCACTACCTCGACCTGATCGTGCAGACCGGACGCAGCGTCGAATTGCTCGACGTCGACGAATTGCTCGAGGCGAACACCGCCGGGATTCTCGACCCGAAGACGTCAGAGCGTGCGATGCTGAACGCGGCCCGCGCTATCGACGGCATCGCCGCCCACGGTCACGATCTCGACGCCTGGCTCACCTCGGTGGGCATGCCGGTCACGTGGCGCTGAGTGGTTAGAGGGACCAGCCTGATTTCTCGGCCCACTCCCATGCCCGGTGGAAAGCGGCGTCGAACCACGGCGTCTTGACACCCAGGTAGGCGTCGATCGCAGCGGCGTAGTCGTCGATGCCGGCGGCACTCTCGGCTGCCTTGACCTTGAGTTCGGCATATTCGGCACGCGCCGACGCATCGGCGCGAAGCCAGTCGCGGAAGAGGATCGCGAACTGCTGACCTGGCCAACCGTCCACCCGAATGCGAATGTTCGCGCGGCGCCCTGGATCGGCACTCCCGTGGATCCGCTTCGCCCACACCGCCGGATCGGTCTCGCCACCGAGGTACGACGGTTTCGGGTCGTCGGCGACGATGTGCTCGATCCGGGGGAACCCGGCAGCGGCCAGATCTTCCGCGAGGTCGTCGGCAACGCCGAGGTGCTCGACAGTGATCTGAATGTCGATCACGTCCTTGGCATCGAGACCAGGCACTGCGGTCGATCCGATGTGATCGATACGGCGCGCGCGGTCACCGGACGCCAACGACAACCGGCCGATGATTCGTTCGGCCTGCGCCGGCCACGACGGGTCGGCTGGAGTCAGCTCGGGCAGTGCGCGCACTACCGTGCCCTCGCGGAGGTTCTTCTCGAAGGGAACAAGTCGATTCGCCCACAAGTCGCGGACCACGTCGTCGAGTGAACCCGGCTCTCCGCTGTTGTCGAGCCACACGTCGGCAACAGCACGACGCTGATCGTCATTTGCCTGCGCTGCGATGCGCGCACGAGCGTCGGATTCAGGCATGCCGCGCGAGCCCACCAAGCGTCGAACTCGTTCCTCCTCGTCGACGTAGACGATGACGACCAGATTGAATGCCGGCGCCATCGAACCCTCGACCAACAGCGGAATATCTTGAACGAGCACTGCATCCGACGGCGCAGACGAAATCTGCTCCATCGTCCGCGCACCGATCAGTGGGTGGAGGATGCCGTTGAGAGTTCCGCGTGACGTGTCGTCGGCAAACGCCAACGACGCCAGCGCGGGTCGGTTGAGGCTGCCGTCCTCGGACAGAATCCCGTCGCCGAATGCATCGACCAGAGCGGCAAGTCCCGGAGTACCGGGCTCGACCACTTCTCGGGCGATCAGGTCGGCGTCGACGATGACGGCTCCCAGTTCGCTGAGGATTTTCGACACTGTCGACTTACCGGCTCCGATGCCTCCAGTGAGGCCAACTCTCAACACACTCGACAGTCTCTCATCTCCCTCTCATCTCCGCGCCCGAGAGATTCAGACACGCCTACTGATCGAACACGCCGGGGCGTTCGAGGCTCAAATACCACAATTTCGGTGACCGTGCGGTTATGTTCTAGCGAACGCACCTGTACCTGCACCTTCTCGAGAAAGTGGACGCCATGCGAGCAGATCGCGACCATCACGGTCAGCACCGCCTCGGAATGCCGAACGGCGTGCACTGCATAGAGTTTCCCGAAGTTGCTTTTGCCCTGGCAGAGCACCGTCGTACGTGGTTCACGATGCTCGTGAGCCAAGGCCGACACAGCTTCGCGTCGATGCGTAAGCGCACAGCCGAAGCGACCGCCACCTACTGGGTGCCTGCTCCCGCAAACTGAGTTCTCTTCACGAAGTACAAAATGACCGGCAACCCTTCGGTGCCGGTCATTTTTGTGTTCACTCACTGAATTGATTCTTCGCTCGCAAGTGACACCTGGCAGAGAAAAGAACCCCGCCCCTGCACGTGCAGGGGCGGGGTTCTTCACAGATCTCGCCTGATCAGATCAAGCGGCAATCCTTATGCGTTGCCCGACAGCTTCTCGCGAAGTGCGGCGAGCTGTGCATCGCTGGCAAGCGATCCGCCAGCGGACTCGGCCGGAGCGGAGCCGGCAGCAGCCGGAGCCTCGGCGTCGTCTGCAGCAGCCGTCTCCGAGGAGTAGCCGGCAGCAGCGGTGGCAGCCTCAGCGGCCTCGTCTGCAGCGGTCTTCTCCATCTGAGCGGTGTGCATCTTGTGGCGACGCTCAGCCTCGGCGTAGCGGTTCTCCCACTCTTCACGCTGCTTGTCGAAGCCCTCGAGCCATTCGTTGGTCTCGGGATCGAAGCCCTCGGGGAAGATGTAGTTGCCCTGCTCGTCGTACGAGTCGGCCATGCCGTACTTGGACGGATCGAACTCGGCGTTGTAATCCTCGTTGGCCTGCTTCAGCGACAGCGAGATACGACGACGCTCGAGGTCGATGTCGATGACCTTGACGAGTGCATCGTCGCCGACGCCGACAACCTGGTCCGGAACCTCGACGTGGCGCTCAGCGAGCTCCGAGATGTGAACGAGGCCTTCGATTCCCTCTTCGACGCGCACGAATGCACCGAACGGAACCAGCTTCGTGACCTTGCCGGGCACGATCTGGCCGATGGCGTGCGTGCGGGCGAACTGACGCCACGGATCTTCCTGCGTTGCCTTGAGCGACAGGGAGACGCGCTCGCGGTCCAGGTCGACGTCGAGAACCTCGACGGTGACCTCGGTGCCGACCTCGACAACCTCGGACGGGTGATCGATGTGCTTCCAAGACAGCTCGGAAACGTGAACCAGACCGTCTACGCCGCCCAGGTCCACGAATGCACCGAAGTTGACGATGGAGGACACGACGCCCTTGCGGACCTGGCCCTTCTGGAGCTGGTGCAGGAATTCGCTGCGAACCTCGGACTGAGTCTGCTCGAGCCATGCGCGGCGCGACAGGACCACGTTGTTGCGGTTCTTGTCGAGCTCGATGATCTTGGCCTCGATCTCCTTGCCGACGTACGGCTGGAGGTCGCGGACGCGACGCATTTCGACGAGCGAAGCGGGGAGGAAGCCACGAAGACCGATGTCAAGGATGAGGCCGCCCTTGACGACCTCGATGACGGTGCCCTTGACGGCCTCGTCCTTCTCCTTGAGCTCCTCGATGGTGCCCCAGGCACGCTCGTACTGAGCGCGCTTCTTCGACAGGATCAGTCGACCTTCTTTGTCCTCCTTGGTGAGGACGAGAGCCTCGACCGCATCTCCCACGGAGACGACCTCATTGGGGTCGACGTCGTGCTTGATGGAGAGCTCACGAGAAGGGATGACGCCTTCGGTCTTGTAACCGATGTCGAGCAGAACCTCGTCGCGGTCGACCTTGACGATGGTTCCTTCGACGATGTCGCCATCGTTGAAGTACTTGATCGTGGCATCGATGGCGGCGAGGAAGTCCTCGGCGGAGCCAATGTCGTTAATGGCAACCTGCGGCGAGGTGACGGTTGTGGAGGGCATATGTTGAATTGCTCCGGACGAGTTGTGGTCGGTTGATGGATTTTGTCGGACGAGATGCGCAACTGTGGCGTACAAATGTTGGAAGTACTTTGTGAAGTACTAGATCGAAGTACCCAGCTGCATCAATAACGAACAACCGAATACCGGATCACATTCCACACCGCGGAAGCGCACCGCGAGCTCCCTCGGTCCGACCGATTCCGAGACCTTGGTAAAGATCTCGTATAGACAATCGGTCGGATGACAGACACTCGCGTGAGTAAGACTACGCGTCGGCTATCTTGCCGGGCAAACCCGGGTACCCTGCGCCCGCATCACCCGTTCTACTGTGTTGTTCATGTCTGACGAGCGCCATGCCGCTGCCAATTCCATTCTCGGTACCAGCGGCGTCGGCCGAGTCCGTGTCGATTCGAATTCCAGCGACCGCGCCAGCCGTGCGTGGTGGGACGCCGACGCCGACGATTACCACCGAACCCACGGCGAGTTTCTGGGCGTGAACAGCGCGGAAGGTGAATTCGTCTGGTGCCCCGAAGGGCTGCACGAGGGCGATCACCACTTGCTCGGCGACATAGTCGACAAAGACATATTGGAAGTGGGTTGCGGCTCGGCGCCGTGTGCCCGATGGCTCGCCGGACATGGTGCTCGGGCCGTCGGTCTCGACATCTCGATGGGGATGCTCGCCCGCGGGCAGGACGCGATGAATGCCGGCGGACCGGCCGTCCCGTTGATTCAGGCAAGTGCGGAACTCCTGCCGTTTGCCGACGAGAGTTTCGACATCGTTTGTTCTGCGTTCGGCGCCGTCCCGTTCGTTGCCGATTCGCAGCGAGTGATGAACGAAGTCGCCCGGGTTCTGCGTCCCGGCGGATCGTGGGTCTTTGCCGTCAACCATCCGATTCGATGGATCTTCCCCGACGATCCCGGGCCGAAGGGCTTGACCGCGACCCTCCCCTACTTCGACCGCACCCCGTATGTCGAGGTCGATGACAACGGAGTCCCCACCTACGTCGAGCATCACCGCACCATCGGCGACCGGGTTCGTGAGATCGTCGCCGCCGGACTTCAGGTGCGCGACATCATCGAGCCCGAATGGCCGGAGTGGTTGGACCGCGAATGGGGACAGTGGAGTCCCCTGCGCGGCCAACTCTTTCCGGGCACTGCAATTTTCAGCGCCGTCAAACCCTGACGGCTACAGCAGCTTCGACAGGAAAGCCTTGGTCCGGTCGTGCTGAGGATTGGCCAGGAGTTCCCGCGGCTCGCCTGCCTCGACCACAACTCCCCCGTCCATGAACACCAACTGGTCGGCGACCTCGCGGGCGAATCCCATCTCGTGGGTGACGACCACCATCGTCATGCCTTCTTTGGCCAACTGCTTCATCACGGTGAGAACTTCACCGACCAGTTCGGGGTCGAGCGCGGACGTCGGCTCGTCGAACAGCATGAGCTTCGGGTCCATCGCGAGTGCGCGGGCGATGGCAACTCTTTGCTGCTGACCACCCGACAACTGGGCCGGGTAGGCGTTGGCTTTGGCGCTCAACCCGACCTGATCGAGGAGGTCCTTCGCTCGTTCGACAGCCTTCTTCTTACTGACGCGCTTCACCTGCGTCGGCGCTTCGATGATGTTCTCGAGAGCGGTGCGGTGTGGGAACAGATTGAAGTGCTGAAACACCATCCCGATGTCGCGGCGCTGTTTGGCCGCTGCTCGCGGGTGAAGTTCGTACAGTTTTCCGTTCTTCTCCGAGTAGCCCACCAGGTCGCCGTCGACGTACAGTCGGCCGGCGTTGACCTGCTCGAGGTGATTGATGCAGCGCAAGAACGTCGACTTGCCCGACCCGGACGGCCCGACGAGGCACAGAACTTGGCCGGGATCGATTTCGAGTGAGACCCCTTTGAGAACCTCGAGCGCGCCGAAGTTCTTACAGACCCGGTCTGCCTTGACCATCGGTGTCATCTGCGTTCTCCTCCTGGAATATCCGGGAGTGTCTCCACTACCGTTTCTTTGCCCTGTGCGTCGGCGAGTGCCTGAAGCTGGCGAGTGGTGAGCGTCCTCGTCGACCCTTTCGAATAGTGGCGTTCGACGTAGTACTGGCCGACCATGAGAACACTGGTCATTGCGAGGTACCACGTAACCGCGACCATCAAGAGTGGGATCGGCTCGAAATTTGCACCGGATATGTCTCTCGCTCGTCCGTAGAGTTCGGTACTCAACGGCACTGCGGTCACCAGCGAAGTCGTCTTGAGCAAGCTGATCAATTCGTTGCCGGTCGGTGGGATGATCACCCGCATCGCCTGGGGAAGGACCGTTCGCCGCATCGTCTGGCCCCACGTCATTCCCAAAGCCACTGACGCTTCGGTCTGACCTTCGTTGACCGAGGCGATACCTGCACGGACGATTTCGGCCATGTACGCCGCCTCGTTCAATGCGAGTCCGATGACTGCGAAGAGAAACGCCGCCTGGAGATCCTGCATGTCGAAATGCACGAACTGATGGACGAACGGAACGCCGAGATCGATGCTCTTGTATATGGAGGGGAAGAGACCCCAGAAGACGAGCTGGACGTAAACGGGCGTGCCGCGGAAGACCCACAAATACACCCAGGCAGCGGACTTCAGCACCGGGTTCGGCGACAGCCGCATTACCGCGAGGACGATGCCCAGAACGATCGCGGCTGCCATCGACAGAATTGTCAGTTGAATGGTGACCCAGGCGGCCTTCGAAATTCGAGCGTCGAAGAGGTACGGGCGGTAAGTCGCCCAGCCGAACTGTTCATTGGTCGCCGAACCGTAGATAAAGAGCCCTACCAGGACCACCACCACGACTGCTGCGACCCATCGGCCCGGTCTGCGCAGTGGGATCGCCTTGATCGGCGCCGGATCGCCAGTCTCAGTTGTTGTCATGTTCATCAGCTTTCCGCGCCGTTGATCTTGGATACTTCGATGACGCCGGCCTCGACACTCCAGGTCTGCGCGATCTGTTGATAGACGCCGTTGTCGATCAGGTACTGCATTGCCTGCTGCAGGGCGGGACCAAGGGCGGAACCCTTCACGATCGGCCAGCCGTACGGCGCGGAATCAAAGGGCTGACCCGCAGCTTCCATCCGCCCCTTACTCCGTTTGATCGCGTAGCCGGTCACCGGTGAATCCGCAGACAACGCGTCGACTCGACCCAGGATGAGTGCGTTGGCCGCATCGTCCTGACTGTCGTACTTGATCTTCTCGATGGGCGGCTTGCCCGCAGCAACGCATGCCTCGCTCTTGGCGGGTACTTCGTCGATGTCCTCGGTAGTTGTGGTCTGTACCGCCACTCGCAACCCACACGCATTGTTCGGGTCCACGGGATTGTCCGGCCGCTGAGCCCACTGGATACCTGCGCTGTAGTACGTGACGAAGTCGACCGACTTCTCCCGCTCCTTGGAGTCGGTGAACGAAGACATGCCGAGGTCGTAGCTTCCCGACTGGATAGCGGGGATGATCTTGTCGAAGTCGGCCTGGTTATAGACAGCTTCGACCCCGAGCACAGTCGCCACTGCGTTCATGATGTCGACGTCGAAGCCGACGATTTTGCCATTCTCATCTTTGAATTCGTTTGGTGCGTAAGGAATGTTGACCCCGACCTGCAGCTTGCCCGACTCCCTGACGTTCGGGGGCAACAGGGCGGCGATCTCGGGCACCTTCTGGATGTCAAGTGGCGGCCCCTCCGGAACGAGGCCCTCGTTGTTGGTCACACACCCGCCGCACAGTGCGACGATCAAGCCCACCAACAAGACTCGCACCACGTTGGCGCGGATACGCCCGCCACTGCTCGAGCCATAACTCACGCCACGTGGCCTTGGTGCCCGTGCGTTTTCATCGACCACGACTCTGCTCTCCACTCGTCGATCGCCGCACTTGCAACGTCCATCCGAAATTCAGTCGAACGGTAGGTTACGGCAGGAGTTCCACCGTCGCCGACTTCGCAAGATTCCGGCCTGTCGTACAAGAATCAGCGACGCAGAGTGTGTGCGTACACGACTTCGGAAAATTCGCTGGTCGATGCCAAACCGCCGAGGTCCGCGGTCGCGATGCCCGACGCGATGGTCGTGCGAACGGCATCTGAAATCCGGCGTGCTGCCGCAGACAACAACCGATCGCCACGCGCATCACCGAGCCAGTCGAGCATCATTGCACTCGAGAGGAACAGTGCCGTCGGGTTCGCCCGATTCTTCCCGGCGATGTCGGGTGCGGCACCGTGCGCAGCCTGAGCCATGACCTGCGTCTCGGAAGCGTTGATCGACGGCGCGGTTCCGAGTGAACCGGACAGCTCGCCCGCCAGATCCGACAAGATGTCGCCGAACATGTTTTCGGTCACCACGACATCGAAGTCGCCGCCGCGCCGAACCAGGTGCGCCGCCATCGCGTCGACGTGCTCGTCGTCGACGACTACGTGTGGGTACTCCGCAGCGACTGTTCGGCAGGCGTCACGGAACAGGCCGGTGGTCAGTGTGAGGACGTTGGCTTTGTGGACGATCGTGACGTGATTGCGCCTTCGCGACGCCAACGCGAAGGCAGTGCGTGCGATCCGTTCACACGCAGCGCGGGTGAACACACCGACGGCCAGCGCGATGTCGGGCGTCGGCATGAACTCGCCGCTGCCGACTGCCATGTTCCGATCCGCGTACAACCCCTCGGTGTTCTCGCGGACGATCACCAGATCCATGTCGGGGACCATTGCCTTGACACCGGGGAACGCCGCTGCCGGCCGAATGTTCGCGAACAGCTCGAACTTCTTCCGGATGACGCCGCCGGGTGTGAGTTGTCCGCGAAACCTCTCCGGATAGGACGCACTGTCGTGGGGTCCGAGAATCCAACCCTGCAGCTGCCCCAACGAATCGATGGTCTCGTCGGGAATCGGTGTGTCGTGGCTGTCGATGGCCGTGTTCCCGAGCGGAAGCTCGACCCACTCGACGGGCGGAGCATGAACCGCTGACAACGCCGCATCCACGATCTGCCGTGTCGCCGGGACGATTTCGTGGCCGATTCCGTCGCCGTGCATGAGTCCCAGCCGCATGGCCGAAGTACCGATTGCGCTCGCACCTGTCATCAGGCAATCATTGCTCACCATGGTCCAGTCGGTGGAATTGCTCCTCGATCCAGTGAGTGAGTCGGAAGTCCGAGCACAGTGGCAGCTTCTCGCCGACGCCGGTTTACCAAGTCAGGCCTCTCATCACAGCCCGTCCAACCGTCCGCACATCACACTGTTCGTCGCCCGTGAGATCCCCGCGGAGGTCGACGAACTGTTGAAGCGGCGCTTCTCGGCCCCGGACTTCGAGGTCCGACTCGGTGGCTACATCGTGTTCGGCGGCAAGCAGATGGTCTTGGCGCGCTCGGTCATTCCTTCGCGCGCACTCCTTCACCTGCACCGAGAAATAGCCGAGGCAACCGTTGGTTCGACGGCGCTTCCCGCCCACGTCGAGCCCGGCGGGTGGACTCCTCATGTGACGCTCGCCCGACGCGTCGAACCTGCACGTCTGGGTGAAGCCATTGCCCTGGTCGGTAACGACGTGATTCACGGGCGCAGCGGCGCGATCAGGCGCTGGGACGGCGAACAGAAGACGGAGTGGTTACTGACGCCGCCGCTGTGACAGATCGGGTTGCACGTCGGGTCACCAGGATTCCCGCGATCACCGTGAGTGCACCAACCGGCTGATTCCAGCCAACGCTTTCGTTCAAGACTATTGCGCCGAGAGCGACGCCCACCACTGGACTGAGGTAAGTGACGGTGGACGCCGCAGTCGGCCCCCACCCCTGAACGACATTGGTGTTCCAGATGAATGCGAGCCCGGTCCCCAGTGCGCCCAGAGCGATCATCGACAGGACAACTGCCGGCGTCAGGTGCATCGGTGTATTCGCGATGACCGGTGAGGCCAGAACCATCACGAATGCACCGATACTGATCTGCAATAACGCGACCGTGCGGGTGTCGACGCCGAGAGGAAGCACGAAACGTCTGAGGTAGACAAACGAAATCCCGTACGAGGCAGTCGCTCCCAGGCAAGCGACCTGAGAACTGACACTTCCGCCGACGCCGAGATTCCACGGCGCCAATACGATCAGCACCCCACCGAATCCGAGAAGCAACCCCAGCGATTTGTATCGCGTCAGCGTCTCCCCCGGCAGAAAGGCAAGGGAGACAGCCATAGTCATCAGTGGCGTGGTGGCGTTGTAGATGCTCGCGAGTCCCGAGGACATGTTTTGCTCCGCCCAACTGAACAGCAGCCACGGCACGATGCATTGTGTCGCTGCGAGAAAAGCCATGTGTTTCCAGACGCGAAAGTCCCTCGGTAGGCCGATCCGGCTGACCGCTGACACGAGAACCAGCGCGAGCGCACCGAAGACCAAGCGCCACAGAACTACCTGCGTGAAGGACAGACCTTCGAGCCCGATCTTCATGAAGAGGAAACTGGCTCCCCACACCACCGCAGCTGCGGTGTATTGAAAGGCCAGACTTGCCCTCAAAGGGTGAAGTCTCCGTGCGGACTGACGTCGTGACGAGTGTCGGGCGTTCGGCCGGCAAGAGCTAGTACGTTCAGGACCAGTAGGACCAAGACGCTGACGACGATGATTGCCATGTGTCCAGCCTGACGGAATGTCCCACGTGGCAGTAGTGGCAGAAAAGCCAGACTTGGACGATTTTCTGCCACTTTCCTGTTTTTCTGTCACACTCGAAAGATGCTCGCGAAAGTGGTGGTCCCACTGATGCCGATGACCGAGGCGTTCGAACTCGGCGTGGCATGTGAAGTCTTCGGCTTCGACCGATCCGACGACGGCCTCCCCACGTACGACTTCTCTCTGATCGCCGCAGTTCCGGGTCCGATCCGAACGCGGTTCGGGTACAACATCGATGTTCCGTACAACCTCGATTCTCTCGACGACGCCGATCTCATCGTCGTGTCCGCCGGCGGAACCTACGACGCCGGCGACGCGTACATGTGCTCACC
The DNA here is from genome assembly GCF_021352185.1 of Rhodococcus sp. Ni2. Taxonomy (NCBI): domain Bacteria; kingdom Bacillati; phylum Actinomycetota; class Actinomycetes; order Mycobacteriales; family Nocardiaceae; genus Rhodococcus; species Rhodococcus sp. Ni2. Next base: position 638,160 of record NZ_WOXZ01000003.1, on the reverse strand, counting down.
GAGTCCCGACTCGAGTGTCGATCCCCTGTTGGTCAAACTCAACGAGGCCGTAGCCCGGGGCGCCAAGGTGGCGAGTCTGTGCACCGGAGCGTTTGTCCTCGGGGCGGCTGGACTACTGGACGGAAGGCGATGCACGACGCATTGGCGGCATGCAGAGAGGCTTGCCCAGACGTATCCGGAAGCCAAGGTCGATCCAGACGTGTTGTACGTGGACGAAGATCCGGTGTTCACCAGCGCAGGCACCGCGGCAGGAATTGACCTGTGCCTGCACATCGTCCGAAAAGAACAGGGTTCTCGCGTTGCCAATGGCATCGCGAGAAGGATGGTGGTGCCGCCCCATCGTGACGGTGGGCAAGCCCAGTACGTTGCCACTCCCCTCGCCTCGACGCCGAGTGCAACCCTTGCCCCGCTCCTCGACTGGATGACGGAGAACCTCGCCCTCGACCTCACTGTGGGCATGGTCGCGGCCCGCGCGAACATGTCCGCGCGCACGTTCGCGCGCCGTTTCCAAGCGGAAACGGGAACAACCCCCGCCCGCTGGCTCAGCGATCAGCGAGTACTGGCCGCCCAACACCTCCTCGAGAATTCCGACCTCTCCGTCGACGTCATCGCAGAACGCGTCGGATTCGGCGGCGGTGCCGTGCTTCGCCAGCACTTCATTCGTCTGCGTTGCACCACGCCGCAGGCCTACCGCCGGACGTTTCGGGCGACCGAGAACGCAAGCTGAAATCGGCTCAGGGAAGAATCAGCGGTTCCGGGGCGTTGCACACACCAACAGCCCGCACAATGGAAAGGACCCCTGTGGCCACCCAGACACTCACCCAGCAGAACTTCGACGAAACGATCAACGGCAGCGACGTCGTCCTCGTGGACTTCTGGGCCTCCTGGTGCGGCCCGTGCCGCCAGTTCGCACCGACGTTCGAAGCCTCTTCGGAGAAGCATGCCGACGTCGTTCACGCCAAGGTCGACACCGAGGCCGAGCAGGGAATCGCAGCGGCCGCCAACATCCGCTCCATCCCCACGATCATGGCCTTCCGCGAAGGCGTACTCGTGTTCAACCAGGCCGGCGCGCTTCCCGCCGCTCAGCTCGAAGAGCTCGTCACTCAGGTCAAGGCACTCGACATGGACGAGGTCCGCAAGCAGATCGCAGAGCAGACCGCATCTGCTGAATAGCGTGAAATGGCTGGGCCGGAATCGAAGTCGATTCCGGCCCAGCCTTTTTCGTTGCTGCCTAGTGAGCCGCGCTGTCCCAGCTTCGACCGGTTCCCACTGAAACATCCAGGGGTACCGACAGCTCGATGGCTGTGGCCATCTTGTCCTTGACCAGCGCGGTGACCTCCTCCAACTCGGAGGCAACCACTTCGAGCACCAATTCGTCGTGCACCTGCAACAGCATGCGCGACTTCAGTCCGGCGTCGGCGAGAGCCTTCTGCACGTTGATCATCGCCACCTTGATGATGTCGGCCGCAGTGCCCTGGATCGGCGCATTGAGGGCAGCACGTTCGGCAACCTCACGACGCTGACGGTTGTCGCTGTTGAGGTCCGGCAGGTAGCGACGACGACCGTAGAGCGTCGAGGTGTAGCCGTCCTTACGTGCCTGCTCGACCACCGCGTGGAGGTAATCCCGCACGCCGCCGAAACGAGCGAAGTACGCATCCATCTGCTGCTTCGCTTCTTCGGTCGAAATCTTCAGCTGCGACGCCAATCCGTAGGCACTGAGCCCGTAGGCCAGACCGTAGGACATCGCCTTGACCCGGCGCCGCAGTTCTGGAGTCACCTCTTCGATCGGTACACCGAATGCGCGCGAGCCGACAAAGCTGTGCAGGTCCTCACCGGTGTTGAATGCCTCGATCAGTCCCTCGTCGCCTGATACGTGCGCCATGATGCGCATTTCGATCTGGCTGTAGTCGGCAGTGAGCAGAACGTCGAACCCTTGCCCGACTACGAATCCGTCGCGAATCTCGCGCCCCGCGTCGTTTCGCACCGGGATGTTCTGCAAGTTCGGATCGGTCGACGACAGACGTCCGGTCGCGGCAACCGTCTGGTTGAACGTCGTGTGAATGCGTCCGTCTTCGGCTACGGCCTTGAGAAGACCGTCGACGGTCACCTTCATACGCGTCGCATCACGGTGCGCGAGAAGGTGTTCGAGGAACGGGTGTCCTGTCTTGTCGAACAGACCCTGCAACGCCTCGGCGTCGGTGGTGTAGCCCGTCTTCGTCTTCTTCGTCTTGGGCATGTCGAGTTCTTCGAACAAGACCACCTGCAGCTGCTTCGGCGAACCCAGGTTGATCTGCTTGTCGATCACCTCGTAGGCCGAGTTTGCTGCGTCGGCGACCTGGGAGGCGAAACGGCTCTGAAGATCGTGCAGATGCGCGCTGTCGACGGCGATGCCGGTGGCCTCGATCTGAGCGAGCTCGATCGTCAACGGCAGTTCCATGTCGGAGAGGAGCGACTTGGATTCGATCGACTCCAACTCGGTGTCCAGTGCAGCTGCCAAGTCGAGAACGGCCTGAGCGCTGAGCATCGCGGTCTCGGCCGCTTCGGCATCGAGCTGCTCGGTGTCGTCGAGCAGTGAAAGCTGTTCCTGGCCGGATGTTTCGGCGCGCAGTTCACGCTTGAGGTAGCGGAGCGAGAGGTCGTCGAGATTGAAGCTGCGCTGGCCCGGCCGGACGAGGTACGCGGCCAGAGCAGTATCGCTGGTCAGTCCACCGAGCGTCCAACCACGCCCACGCAGAGCATGGATCGCCCACTTGGCTTCGTGCAGCGCCTTCGGCTGCGATGCGTCGGCGAGCCAATCACCGAGAGCTGCTTCGTCTTCCGGTGTTGCCGTCGACGCCGCGATGTATGCACATTCACCGTCGGAGGCCGCGATCGCGAGTGCAGTGACGTCGCCGGCGAACGGAGTTCTGGTTCCGAGCACGGTCACGCCGTGACGCTCACCGGTTCGTGCGTGGGCGTCGAGCCACGAGGCAACCGCACCCGGGGCGAGTGCGTCGCCGCTGACCTCGAACCCTTCCTCTGCTTCGGGCTCGGACGACGACAGGGTCGCGAACAGTCGATCGCGGAGAACCTTGAACTCGAGATCGTCGAACAACGCATGAATCTTCTCGCGGTCCCACGGGGCCAACACCAACTGCTCGGGCGTGTACGGCAAGGGAACGTCGCGAACCATTTCGGTGAGCTGACGATTGAGCAGGACGTTCGCGAGGTTCTCCCGCAGTGAGTCGCCCACCTTGCCGCGGACCTTGTCCACGTTGTCTACCAGTCCCTGCAGGTCGCCGTACTCACGGATCCACTTGGTGGCGGTCTTCTCGCCGACGCCGGGGATGCCGGGGAGGTTGTCACTCGGGTCGCCGCGCAGTGCAGCAAAATCGGGATACTGCGCCGGGCTGAGGCTGTACTTCTCCTCTACGGCCGTCGGCGTGAATCGGGTGAGCTCCGAGACACCCTTCTTCGGGTAGAGCACAGTGACGTTGTCGGTCACCAGTTGCAGCGAGTCACGGTCACCGGTCACGACGAGAACCCGGTATCCGAGTGCCTCCGCCTGCGTGGTCAAGGTGGCGATCACGTCGTCGGCTTCGAAACCTTCCTCGGCCATGACCGGGATGCCCAGCGCGCCGAGAACGTCCTTGGTGATGTCGATCTGGCCCTTGAATTCGTCCGGAGCCTTCGCGCGCTGCGCCTTGTATTCGGGGAACAGGTCGGCGCGAAACGTCTGACGCGACACGTCGAAGGCCGCGGCCAGGTGGGTGGGCTGCTCGTCACGAAGAAGGTTGATCAACATCGACGTGAAGCCGTACACCGCGTTCGTGGCCTGCCCACTGTGTGTCTTGAAGTTCTCTGCAGGCAGCGCATAGAAGGCGCGAAATGCCAACGAATGCCCGTCGAGAAGCATCAGAAGAGGGCGATCGTCCGCCTTGCCGGTGGTGCCGGCTGAAGCGGTGGACGTGCTGGACCGAGTTGTGGTTGCGGGGCTCACGGTTCATCAGTCTAGGGATCGCGACCGACATCGACGCCTTCGCCGTTGTTTACGCAGGAACAGACACAAGAATCGGACAATTGATGCAGCCTTCGGCCTTCGATACGGAACCGAAACATCCCGGAAATCTCAGAACCCCATCTGAAGCGAACGGAGCCGTTAGAGTCCGGAAATCGCAGCAACGAAACAATCCCTGTGCTGCGCGGCACCTTTGTCCAGACGCGCTATTCCCGACCCGCTCGGAGGACGTACGTGGCCCCACCCGTAGTGAAACGGCAGACCCTCGCGACACTCAGCCGACTACTGGCCTTTGCATTACTGACGTTCTTCGCATTACTCAGCCTGGCCGGAATTGCTTCGGCTCAGGAACCGACCACTTCCCCTACACCGCCGAGCCCGACGGCATCCGCAACACCGACAGCACCGGTTCCCGACAACGCTGTCCCCGTCAGCGGCAATCTCAACAACGGCGGCACACGCCTCGAGGGCGTCACCGTCCGTGCACTCGATTCTTCCGGCACGGAAGTCGCCACCGGAGAATCGGCATCGAACGGCCGTTGGGAACTGGCCGTGGCACCGGGCACCTACACCTTCGAGATCGTTGCCGACACACTTCCCGACGGGGTCAGTGTGCAAGCCGCTGTCGAACGCGAGGTGGTGGCCGGCCGCGCGAACACCGTGATCTTCTCGTTCGGCGAGGTACGTACCGCCTCGAATGTCAGCTTCGGCGAGAAGCTGATCCGCACGACGGTCGACGGTCTGCGGTTCGGCCTCGTGATCGCGATCGCCGGTGTGGGTTTGAGCCTGATCTACGGCACCACTGGCCTGACCAACTTCGCTCACGGCGAGATGGTGACGTTGGGAGCCGTTGCTGCCTGGGTGATCAACACGTCCTTCGGCGTTCCGCTGATTCCCGCCACGATCCTCGCGATCTTCGTCGGCATCGGCATCGGCCTGCTGACCAACGGAATCGTCTGGAAACCACTGCGTAAGCGCAAGACCGGGTTGATCGCGCAATTGGTGGTCTCGATCGGTCTCGCGATTTCATTGCGCTACTTGATCCTGATCTTCTTCTCCGACCGCGCCGAACCGTTCGACGACTACCAGGGCCAGGTCGAGAAGAACTGGGGCCCGATCGCACTGACCGACGCCAACGCGATAGTCATGATCGTCAGTCTGGTCGTCCTGGTCGGCGTCGCACTGCTTCTGCAGAAGACTCGCATCGGAAAGGCCATGCGTGCCGTCTCCGACAATCGTGACCTCGCCGCCTCGTCCGGTATCAACGTCGAGCGCGTGATCATGTTCGTCTGGGGTCTCGGCGGCGGATTGGCCGCCCTCGGCGGTGTGCTGTTCGGTATCTCCGAGCTCGGCGGACGCGTCCAGTGGGAAATGGGCTTCAAACTGTTGCTGCTCATGTTCGCCGGAATCACCCTCGGTGGTCTGGGAACCGCGTACGGGGCGCTACTCGGCTGCGTCATCGTGGGACTTCTGGTCCAACTCTCGACGCTCATCATCAACCCAGACCTCAAATACATCGGCGGACTTCTCGTCTTGATCGTGATCCTCGTGGTTCGCCCCCAGGGCATCCTCGGATCCAGACAAAGGATCGGGTGACGAACATGGACATCATGGGAGCTTTCCAGGTTTCCTTCGCCCAGCTGATCGGGCCGTCGGCAATCTTCTACGCACTGTTGGCAATCGGGTTGAACCTGCACTTCGGCTACGCCGGACTGCTCAATTTCGGTCAGATCGGTTTTGCCCTTCTCGGCGGCTACGGCGTCGGCATCATGACCGTGACCTACGACCAGCCGCTCTGGCTCGGCATCCTCGTCGGACTCACCGCAGCCGGCCTTCTCGCGCTCGTGCTCGGTATTCCGACGCTGCGTCTGCGCGCCGACTATCTCGCCATCGTCACCATCGCGGCCTCGGAGATCTTGCGTCTGATCTTCCGCTCGACCGCGTCGGATTCGGTGACCGGTTCCACCAACGGCCTCTTCGGTTTCGCAGATCCGTTCACCGCACTGAGCCCGTTCGACTCGGCCAAGCAATACTCGTTTCTCGGCGTGAAGTTCTACGGAGACGACCTCTGGTCGATGGTCGTGGGGTGGACCCTGGTCTTGATCTTGTGCGGATTTGTCTACCTGTTGACGCACAGCCCGTGGGGGCGCGTCCTCAAGGCGGTTCGCGAAGACGAGGACGCAGCGCGATCGTTGGGCAAGAACGTGTTCGTGTACAAGATGCAGGCGCTGGTTCTCGGCGGCGTGATCGGTGGTCTGGCCGGGGTGTTCAACGCTTTGCAGACCAAGTCCATCAACCCGGACTTCTACTCGACCGCGCAGACGTTCTTCGCGTTCGGCGCACTGATTCTGGGCGGGGCGGCAACGGTATTCGGCCCGGTGGTCGGCGCAATGTTGTTCTGGTTCCTCCTCGCCATCCCTGATGCCTTGCTGCGTCAGGCGATCTCCGGCGAGAATCCGCTGCTCTCGCTGACCGAACAACAGGTCGGGGCCACCAGGTATGTCCTGCTCGGATTGATGATTGCTCTCCTGATGGTCTTCAGACCGCAGGGAATACTGGGTAACAAGCGGGAGGTGCAACTCAATGCTTGACGCCGATACCAGAGCAAAGATCTTTGCCGACGTTCCTCACCTTCCCGGATCGGCGAAACCCGACCCGGTGTTGGTCGCTGACAACGTCTCGCGGACGTTCGGCGGTCTCAAGGCCGTCGACGTCGATCACCTCGAGATTCAACGAGGGTGCATCACGGGTCTGATCGGTCCAAACGGTGCCGGAAAAACGACGCTCTTCAACCTCCTTACCGGATTCGACCGGCCGGACACCGGTACGTGGTCGATGGACGGTCAATCGCTGGGCCGCATGTATCCCCACCAGGTAGCCAGGAAAGGAGTGGTACGGACGTTCCAGTTGACCAAGGCGCTCTCCAAACTCACCGTGCTGGACAACGTACGTCTCGGTGCCACCGGCCAACGTGGTGAACGCATTTTTGCATCTCTCGTCCCGTGGATCTGGAAAGGCCAGGAACGCGAGATCACCGAACGCGCCAACGAACTCCTCGCACGATTCAAACTCGACACCAAGGCCGACGACCTCGCCGGTTCACTCTCCGGTGGGCAGCGCAAACTGCTCGAAATGGCTCGCGCACTCATGACCTCGCCCTCGGTGGTGATGCTGGACGAACCGATGGCGGGGGTCAATCCTGCTCTGACGCAAAGCCTGCTCGGACACATCAAGTCATTGCGCGACGACGGAATGACCGTCGTGTTCGTCGAGCACGACATGGACGTGATCCGAGACATCAGCGATTGGGTGGTGGTCATGGCGCAGGGCAGCGTCATCGCCGAATCCACCCCGGACGAACTCTCGTCCAATACAGCCGTCGTCGACGCATATCTGGGCAGCCACCATGACCAGGCCCTCGAGTTCGACGACAACGGAAATCCGGTGGGCGAGACGGCCGTTCTGGCCGCCGCCCTGGCTGAAGCCGAGGTCGAAACCCTCGAGACGGGCGGGGACCTGTCGGAACCCGACATCGACAACCTTCCGGCCGATCTCGCCGCGACGCTGGAATCGAGTCCCGAGGAACCGCGCGGAAGGCACGAGAAGCCATGAGCGAGAACCACGCACGTTCACTCACGCCTGCAGAGTTCGCCGCGACGGCCGAGGAGCATCAGCGACTGTCGGCAGGTGCCCTGCTCCGCGCCGACAGCCTCGTCGCGGGCTACATTCCCGGCGTCAACATCCTGCGTGAATGCAACTTCTTCCTGAAGGAAGGGGAAATCGTCGGGATCATCGGACCGAACGGCGCAGGCAAATCGACACTCCTGAAATCACTGTTCGGACTGATACCGGTACGCGAAGGGTCGGTCACCCTACGCGAGGACAACATCACGTCTGCGCCCGCTCACGTCCTCGTTCAGAAGGGAGTCGGGTACGTCCCTCAGACACAGAACGTCTTTCAGACTCTGACCATCGAAGAAAACCTCGAAATGGGCATCTATCTGCGGCCCAAGGCATTCGCGGAACGATTCGCCTTCGTGAGTGAACTGTTCCCTCTTCTGAGTGAACGACGAAAGGTGAAGGCCGGCGCACTCTCCGGCGGCGAACGCCAGATGGTCGCGATGGGCCGGGCCCTGATGATGGATCCGTCGGTGCTGCTGCTCGACGAACCGTCCGCGGGCCTGTCCCCCATGTTCCAGGACGAGGTGTTCATCCGCTGCAAGAAGATCAATGCTGCCGGTGTCTCGGTCATCATGGTCGAGCAGAACGCGCGCCGCTGCCTTCAGATCTGCGACCGCGGTTACGTACTCGATCAGGGTAAGAACGCGTACACCGACACCGGCGCCAATCTGATGAACGACCCCAAAGTGATCGAGCTGTACTTGGGAACGCTTGCCGGAAGCAAAGAGAAGTAGGACAGACACGAGAATGGGCCAGGGTCGCGAGACCCTGGCCCATTCTCCTTGGCTGCTTACTTGCCCACCACCACGAATCCTTCTGTGGTCAGGGTGTTCTCAGGGCCGAACTTGAGCTTTCCGTACGAACCGATGGACGGCTCCCCCGAATCGTTGAAGTCCAACTCACCGGTGATGCCGTCGTAGTCGATGTCGGTTCCCGCCTTCACCAACGGCAGGCACTCGACGTAGGACGTGCACTTGGTGCCGCCTTCGGTGACGCTGTTGATGTTGGCCGCGATGTCGGTACCGGCCGTCGACTTCGCCTGCTCGGCAGCGAGCGCTGAGATCACCACCGCGTCGTATGACTCTCCGGCGTAGTTGAAGTCGATCAGAGAGGGGTTCACAGCCTTCAGACGATCCTGGAAGGCAGCTCCGACGTCCGTCAGGGGCGTCGTTCCCTGCATGGTGTCGAGCAACGGCTTCGCCACGGATTCGCCGAGAGCGTTACCCATGTTGCCGTCGACGCCGTACATCGCCATTCCGTCCGACGGGCCGATGCCCACTTCGTGCATGCGCGTGATGATCTTCGCCGACTCTTCGAAGCCCACCAGTGCCACTGCATCCGGATTGAAGTTCTTGACTTGATCGACTTCGGAGTTGAACGACTGCGCGTTCGGGTCGTAGATGATCTTCTCGATCTGATCGGAGGGGACACCCGAATCGATCAGATTCTTTTCGATGTTGTCCGCCAGACCCGTCCCGTACGGGTCGTTGAGGGCCATGATCGCTACGCGCTGACCACCGTCGTCCGAAATGAGCTGTGCGACGGCCTGAGCCTGCAGTACGTCCGTCGGAGCGGTGCGGAAGTACATGCCCTTGTCGGGGTAGCAGACGAATTGGTCCGAGGTGTTGGCAGGCGAGAACATCACGACGCCTGCGCTGGCGATCTTGTCGATCACCTTGAGCGAGACCGAAGACGACGCGGCGCCGACGATGACCTGAGTGCCTGCAGCCAATTCGCGGTCGACGGTGGTATTGGCGGTGTCCGTTGTGGTGTCACCCGAATCGCCGGGAATCAGCTGGACCGGTTGGCCGAGAACGCCTCCGGCTGCATTGACGTCGTTGACTCCCAGCTGGGTGCCCGCGACCATCGGCGGCCCGAGGAACGACAAGCTGCCTGTATCGGGAAGAAGCGTGCCGATGCGCAGCGCTTCCGTGGACGGGGTGGCGCCGGCCTTGGCCTGCTCCGGGGTGCAATCAGTCGTGACGGATGTCGTCGCGGCAGAAGCGCCGGACGTAGAGCCACTCGAAGACGAGTCATCCGACTTGTCCGAGCTACAGCCTGCAAGTGCCAGTGATGCCGCGCCGAGAACTGCAGCAGTACGCACAAGTGTTCGTCTAGCCATCCCACGCTCCTAAGATCAGCCGGTGCTCGCGCCACCCGAACTGGCGCTCGCTGTGGGATCAGACGCTAGACCTTGGAACCGTTTCGCGATCCTTCAAGAAAGCCCTGTGACCTGACTGTTATCTGAAGGTGCACAGTGTTTACACGGCTGTAGCGCTGCGCGACGTTTCGACGGTCGACGCAGCAACCGGGTAACCCGGACACTTTGCTCAAGCGTCCGGTTCACCGCCCAGAGTTTCCAGTACGACCTGTGCGACCGCCTTCATCGTGGAGCGCCGATCCATCGCGGCGCGCTGAATCCACTTGAACGCCTCAGGTTCGGTGAGCGCTTGGCGAACCATCAGAACACTCTTGGCTCGCTCGATCAGCTTGCGTGCTTCGAGCCGGTCCGAAAGATCAGCGACCTCACGCTCGAGCGCCGTCACCTCGCGGAAACGACTGACCGCCAATTCGACAGCGGGAACGAGGTCACTGATCGAGAACGGCTTGACCAAGTAAGCCATGGCGCCGGCATCGCGTGCGCGCTCGACCAACTCGCGCTGACTGAACGCTGTGAGAATGACAACAGGAGCGATGCGTTTGGCGGCAATCTCCGAAGCGGCGTCGATGCCGTCTCTCCTGGGCATTTTCACGTCCATGATGACCAGATCAGGCTTGAGCGACTCGGCCAACTCCACCGCGACCTGCCCGTCACCGGCCTCACCGACGACGTCGTAGCCCTCTTCGCGGAGCATCTCGACCAGATCCATGCGGATCAACGCCTCGTCTTCAGCGACGACAACACGACGGGGTGCGAGCTGATTGCCTTGCGGCTGCGGCGAATTCATGGCCACCATCCTCCTCCATCGAACCGCCCCGACACGAGACGCGAACGATTAGAGGGTACCGGTGTTTGACATTGAAATCGCATCTTCTAATGTAGTCATCGCAACAAGCCCTCGTATCCCAATTGGCAGAGGAAACGGATTCAAAACCCGTCCAGTGTGAGTTCGAGTCTCACCGAGGGCACAACGAGATAAACATCAAAACCCCCTGGCGACAGGGGGTTTTGGTCATCCTAAAGCGGCTTCCGGAGAATCTTCTGGACACGATTTGGACACAGACTCCGCGGCCGCCGCGTCCAAGGCGTCCGCGAGGTCGCCCAGCTGGTCAGCGAACAGGTGGCCGTATCGGTCCATCGTCAGCGTCGCCGACGCGTGTCCGAGCTGAGCTTGGATCGCCTTCGGATTCGCTCCGGCCGCAATCATCAACGAGGCCGCAGTGTGGCGCAGCGCGTGAACACCAATCTGCGGGAAACTCGGATCGTCTGCCTGGCACCGTTCCACCGCACCGGACCACCACGACTTCCCCGAGGGCAACGTCATGTGGCCGCCTCGCACGTTCGGGAAGACGATGTCATCCCTCCCCTTACCCTCGCACTGCCTCGCGAGTGCCTCCGCGACCAAACGAGGTACCGCAATGGTGCGTTGGGCGTGAGACTTGGGCGAGCCCAACTCGACTCGTCCAGCCACAGTGACCGCGTTCTCGACAACGCGAACCCGTCGGCGCAACAGGTCCAGGTGACGAACCCTCAACCCTGCCGCTTCACCGAACCGCAGTCCGCCGAACCCGAGGAGCAACACGAGACCTCGACGCTCCCCCACCTGCTCGGCCAACGCTTGCAGTTGCGCCATCGTCAGATAGGTCTGCTCCCCTCGTTTTCGCCGAGGCAGTTTCACCCCTCGAGCGGGGTTGACGACTTGCAGTCGGTCCGCGACCGCATCATCCAAGATCGACGCGAGGACGCCGAAGCACCGCGTGATGGTGACAGGACCGCTATCGACCGACATATCTGCCACCCATTGCTGTACGTGGGTTCGTTTGATTCGGCCGACTGGGGTTTGGCCCCACTTCGGCTGAACGTGGTTGTCCCACGCCGATTTCACGACGCGGGCAGACGAGGGTTTGAGGTGCGCCTGCCGCCCGAGCCACTCAACGCCCAACTCTCCGATAGTCGCTCGCCCTGCGCTCTGCTGTACGAATGCCCCTGTCTGCTTGTCCACCTCGACTCGCGCTGCGTACGCGTTCGCGTCCCGCTTCGTCTTGAACCCGCGCTTGCGGGTCGTTTGGTGGTCCGGTGTTCGGTAGCGGACCTCGTACCGGGTTCCAGCCTTGGTCGCATACTCAGAAACGGTCGCCATTACTTGGACTCCAGGGCGGCCGAGAGCTGTGCGCGCAGGTCTCGTGAAATCTGTCCTCGGCGCTGGTTGTTCGCGTCAGGCTCGAGTGCTGCCAGCCGCTCCCGCTCGTCGGCGAGTGAATGACCCCACAGCCGCAGTGCTGCCGCCATCAGCTCTACCATTTCAACGTCGAATGCCTTAGCTGCGCGCTTGTCCGCCAAGGCCGCGCCGTCCGCCGCGTCGAAGACCGCGTTCAGTTCGGCATCCGTAGTAACCCTCAGGTCCGCCTTCGCCTCGGCAACCCCCGGCCACCCGTTCGCCCGCGCCCGGTCCGTCAGCGTCTCGTGCACCTCATGTTGCTGTGCGGTCTCGACGCCCGCCCAGGGTGCGCGGTCGTCGCCCTCGAACCGGACAGGTCCACCTTCCAGGGCTCGTGCGAGCGCGGCCGACGAGACCGCGAGGCCGCCCGTCAGCTCCACGAAGCCGTCAGTGGCGACCAGGTCCACCAGTCGCACAGTGCCCCCTGTCACCTCCCCGAGTGCGTCTGCCAAACCGAGAATCGTGGGCATCGTTGGGTTGACCCTCCCGGCTTCCATGTCGCCGACACGTCCTGTGCTCCAAGGCATTCCTCGATCCCTCAGTGCTCTAGCGAGCTGCTCGAGCGTTACTCCTGTCTCCAGTCGCAATCTTCTTGCGTTCACACCGATCACATCGGCCAAATCTGTTGTCATGCGCCCACTATAGAACAAGTCGCGCCACTTGACGCGATGTGACACGACATGTTTATATTTTCTCGTGTTACTCCAATCGGAGCGACCATCATCGACACGAAATTGGAGGCGATTGTGACTCCCACCGAGATTCCACGGTTGTTGTCAGCGAAGGAGGCGGCCGAGGTGCTGCTCACGAGCGAAGGAGCGCTGGCCGCACTGCGGTATCGAGGCGCGGGTCCGAAGTTCAGGAAGCTAGGCCATCGAGTCGCCTACGCGGTCCAAGACCTGCGGGACTACATCGACTCCGACATTCGCACCGGAACGGCCGCCGACGCGACGGCCTGAATACGAAACGCCCCCCAGTGCGCCAACACCGGGGGCGAATCCAACCACCAACCCGAGCGCGCGGCTCGGACCGAAAGCGAAATCAACATGCCTATTGAATCAAGCACCCCCGACAACACGCAACCAAGCCCCGACGCCCCCGTTCGCGCCAAGTTCTCGCCGACGGATGGATCAGTATCGATTGGCCGTCAATCTGGCCCACGTTTTGTCATGCGTGATGTGGACGACGTTCACTCCCTGATCGACGAGCTACAGACCGCTGTTCGCGAGATGGCTCGCCACCAGGAAGCCGAGGCCGCCGAATGAACACGGTTGAGAGGTTCGTGGTCCTTGGTGCTCTCAGTCGCGTACGGGCGGCTCGCTCCCACCGAGCGAATCGACACCCTGGCGCAGTGGGCGACTGACGAAATGATTGTCCAGGCCCTCCGGACGATCAGACGCAACAACGACGGCACGTTTACCGAGGCCGTGTACACAGTCGAGTTCGTCGCAACCGAGGGCGATTGCACAGAGGTTCCCAGCGGCAAGATTACAGAATTGCTGACGGCACTAACAGAACTGAACGGGGTCGTAGAGGATCAGAAGGCGCTCGATGCGGAGGCCGCCGAATGACCGCCCAGGAGCGATTCGAGCTGAAAACCACCGGGTGGGCGTGTCTCGTCTACCTGCTGATCTGGGGCGCGCTCGTCTTCTGACCGCGTGACGCCTGACACCAGTAATCCCCGACGCGCCCAGCGGACCCCGCTTCCATTCGGGTACCCGCTGGGCGCGTTCGTTCGTCCGGAAGACCAACGAGCGGCCACGAGGAACCATCTCCGAAATCAGTTGTTGCCGAGGGCTTTTCTCCCTCTTGACCTCCCTCCGCTTCGGCCGATTGTGGCCGAGGTAGTAATACTTCTGCGTCAGGAATACCACATGCTTTCGTTTCCTATGAGCAACCCAGAACCTAGACATGACGAGGCCAGCGAGGCCCCGGTACAGCGACCCAAGCCCGGAACTCCCGAACACAAAGAGCTGGCGCGCATCAGAGCTCGCGAGAACTGGCGCAAGCGGGCAGAACGAATCGCAGCATCCGATCCGGAAACGCGCGAGCGGGAGCGACTCCGCAAGAAGGCTCGCAACTACGAAGCGCGGCAACGCCGGAGGGTCGGAATCCTGCCTCTGCCTCCAGGCCATCGCGTCCCGAAAGAGCAATGACCCCGAGCAGCAGTCCGCCCCAATTGCTGGCAGGCAACCGGGGCGAACGGAGCGCGCACGTACACGCTGAACACGAGAACCCCAGCGTAACACGCGCTCCTCAGAACAAATGAGGAGTAATAGTGAAATCCTTAGCACGACAAGCTAAATCAGCACCCCGCTCCATAGCGCCTCCTGCTGGCCCGTTCGCTGACCATGCGCCCGCGCTCGCCGCTGACGGCTGGTCCGTCTTCCCGCTCGTCCCGCGAGACAAGACCCCCTACGCGGGGTCGCACGGACACCTCGACGCGACTACCGACCAGGTGCAGATCGAGAAGTGGACCCGCATTCACGCGAACGGGAACATTGGTATTCGTCCGGCCGCAGGCATGGTCGTCGTGGATATCGACTCCGCTGCTCTCCTCACCCCGTGGATGAACGAGCGCGGCCTCTCCTTGCCTCCGACACGCGTCGTCCGCACCAATCGCGGAAGCCATTACTACTACTCATGTTCTTCGGAGCGTCCTCTGCTGGCCGCGATTCCGGGCGTAGACCTCAAGACCGACAAGGGGTTCGTCTTGGCTCCAGGGTCCGTCCACAAATCCGGCCGCATCTACCGCGTGTGGCGAGACCTCCCCATCGCCGAACTTCCGGCCGCGTGGCTCGAGCACATTCAGCGCCCCGAACCGAAGCCGCGCCCTCCCGTGGTCACGAGATCAGGAGGAGCTTCCGTGGGAACGCCTGGGCTCCACCTTGTCCGACACCTCGCAGTTAAGCGGCCAGGCGACGGACGCCGCAGTTACTACCAGCGATACATCGGCGCAGCGTACCGGGACTACGGCGGCTCGCCCGACCTCGTGAACCGACTCCGCGACATGGCAGTGCAGATCGGACTCGACCCGGCCGACGTGGACCGAATCGCGGCCTGGACTGCGGACCAATACCCCAATACAAATGACTCTCTCCCTCCGGTCGATGGGGTCTCCAACCTGGATCGGAGTGCAATAAATTGAGAATCCCTAAGGGAGCCCCAGACGAGGTCGAAACGAGCTTCGCGCAGCCTCCACGCGAAGACGTCCGCAACGATTCGACCAATGCCGCGATGTTTGTCAACGCCCACGAGGGAGACCTTCTCGCCGTGCGTTCGACTTCTGGCTGGTGGAAGCACTTCGACGTGTCGAGAGGCTGGGTAGACCGCAAAAATTCAGAACTCAGCCCCGAGTTCGAGAATAGCGTCGAGCGGGAATGGCAGAGACGCGCAGACGAGGCGAAGGAGAAGGCCGACGCCATCGCGGCCGAGAACGTCCAACGGGGTTCTGACGAATTGAAGGAAGCCCGCGCGTTCGCTCGGACGCTCGACGCATGGGCGCAGCAGTGCGGAAACCGTCCCCGCGTTGAGGCCGCCATCGCACTTGGTCACAACCGCGCGCAGCGACTCGGCTTCGCTGTGGACCCGGACGAGTTCGACTCCACGCCCGAATTGTTCGGCGTCCTGAACGGTGTAATCAACATCGCCACCGGAGAGCTAATCCAACGTTCCCGCGACGTTTTGGTCACCAAGTCCGCTGCGTGCGACTACCAGCAGAACGCGACCCACCCTGAATGGACGAGTTACCTCGACACATTCTTGCCTGACCGGGAGTATCGCAAGTTTGTTCAGAAGGTGCTCGGGTACGCCGCGCTGCTCAAGGGAAACCCCGACCGCTTACTGGTCCTGCTCTTGGGTGACACCTCGACGGGCAAATCAGCGTTGAAAGAAGTAATCCGGACAGTTCTCGGCGACGACTACGCGACCACGGTTGACCCCTCTTTCTTCCGAGAGAAGCGCGAGGCAGGCGCAACAGCCGAGTTGTCAACCGCGCTTTATGCGCGCTTCGCGGAGATGTCCGAGTCAGGAGTCGTCCAAACATTGCACGCTTCGTTGCTCAAACGGTTGACGGGTAACGAGACGGTTGGAGCGCGGCTTCCCCACTCGCCGGTGCTGGTCCAGAAGATCCCAGACTTCACACCAGTGATCGCGACCAACAAGATGCCGCTGATTCCGGACGCTGACGCGGCGTTGCAACGTCGAATTCTGGTTCTCCCATTCGATCATCAGATTGAGGACTCGATGAAGAAGGCGTCACCGCACGAGAACTCGGACGTCTGGCCTGCGGTGCTCGCCTGGCTCGTAGAGGGGTACCAGGCATACAAGGCCGAGGGTCTCATCCAGGCGAATTGGCACGACGACGTCAAGAAGGCCTCGGCCGCCTCGTTCCGAGAGCTCTCACCCTTCGACGGCTGGTGGAACGAGCGCATTGTCATCGACCCGGAGGAGTGGACCTCGGGAGCAGAGCTACGAGCCGATATCTCATGGTGGCAAGAAAATGAAGGCGTCGAACATGAGCGGCGCGTCCCCGGCCTTGTTGCAGCGCAAAAGATTTCCAAGTCAAAGGGTTTCAAGTCCGCAGTGCGAAACGGTGTAAGAGGCGTTCGTGGTCTGAAACTTCGTCCGCGCCCCTCCGAGAACGAGGCGTGAAATGGAACGCGCAACGGGTAGACGAGCCTTCACAACGGGTAGGCAACGGGTAACGATGACGCACCCGTTGCACCAACTCACCACCTCTGACCTGCACAGGAACGCTCAAAAGACCTTCAAGGCAACGGGGGCAACGGGTGAAAGTGGGAGTTTTTCGTACGTGAGAATTCGCCACGTTCTTTTTACGCGGAACGCTCCTTCCGATTGGACGCGTTGTCCCCGTTGCGGAACTCCACTCTCACCCACTCTGACCTGCGACGGAGCAGGCAACGGGTGCGGCCGAACGCCCGTTGCGAGACCGTTCTTTACCTGTTGCGGGCGCAGCTCCACACTCTCGAAAGCCAAAGCGGAGGCGTTCCCACGCCGCACGGGCACCGAAACCGTCGGAACGCCCGCGAGGCCAAGGGAAGCCAAACGAGACACAACAACGACGCCTTCGGAGGGGAGCGCCTCCGCTTTTGGCTCGTCTGGGGGACGTTCCGACCTGACCGTTTCGCGGGGAACGCCCCCTGACCTTTGGCCGCATGGCCAGCACCCACGCGGAGGTGTCCACCCCGCCGCCCTCGAATCCAAGGAGATCTCAAATGACGCGGAACCTGCAGTACAACGAACTGATCGAAGTTGTCAGCGCCTGGTGGGACTCCCGAGTAGTCCAAGACGCCCAAGGTTCGCTCTCGACTGCCGAGGCCCTCGGCGACCTCGCCAAATGGTGCAACAACCTCGGGTACGAGACACCGCTCGAGCTTCATTCGAAACAGATCATCTCCCAGAACCACGCCGGGAAAACCACTGACCTGCGCTCCCACACGCAGCGGGGTTGGCGCGGGTTCTCGATCCCGAACCTGGACGACACTAACTGGAAAGCAGCGTGGGCCGCAGTCCCGACTGAAGATGTGCCGAAACGCCCACGAGGGGTGCTCGGGTTGGCGGTCCGAGTTCGCCGCTTATGGCTCCAAGGCCGCCTCGGATTCATCCCATGTTCGGAGATCCGCCCGACCCGCCAACTCCTCGCACTGACGAACGCCTGCGCCGCAGACCTTCTGTTGGCGGCCGAGCTCATCAACAAAAATCTCGACCTCGTCCTGTCGGCTGACGTGCGGGATCGAGAGGTAACCGCGCATTGGGCGAAAGTCGAACTCCGAGAATCGCAACGCGAGTTGAACCGTCGCGTTCAGGCTCGCCAACGTCGCGACATGTTCCCACCGACCCACACGGAAATCGAATCCGAAGCGGCTTCCCTCACGGTCTGATCCCTCGTGGGGGTCGGAATGCCCACCAACCCCCGCAAACGTCTCCCGTTGGACGCGAGACACCAGAACACCACCCCGAGAGCGGTTCGGCCAACAACCCACGACCGGACGGAAGACCCGTGAAGATCAACGTAAATATCGACACCGCCCTCTCTGACGACAACGTTCTCGACCTGATCGACGAAACCCGTTGCGCAGGCATCGGACCGCAAGCGCAGGTGGCGTCCCGAATGGCAGTCGCGCAGGCGCTACTCGGACTCACTCAGGAAGTGCGAGCACTCCGCGAAGAAATCGCCGCCAAGCGATGACCCCGGCCGCGTTCATCACAGGCGTGGTCGCGCTCGACCCCAGAGCTGCCGCCCTCGTCGCGAAGGCCATCAGAACCGGAAACGAGCAGCTCCGCGCCCGCGGCGCACCGGGGTTCACCCGCGACGTACTGGCCGCGGGCGTAGCGCTCGAGAACGCCAGCCGCGCAGGCGCGAACGCCATAACCGCCAGTGCCGCAACAACATCCAATGATGGACTGGTCCAGGACGCCGAGCGGCTGACAACCGAGCAGGCCGCAAACCTTCTCGGGGTCACTCCAAACGCCGTGCGGGACTTGGCGCGCCGAGGTCGCCTCGACGGCCACAAGATCGGCCAGAACTGGACCTTCGACCCCTGGCAGATCGAGGCCCGCAAACGACACCAACGACAAGGCAACTCATGAACACCAAGAAGAAACCCCCAATGACAGCGAAGGAACGGACACGAGTCCTCGCCGCTGCCGCCGACAAACGCGCATTGAAGCGCCAGTATCCGGGCTTCTACGCCACGCGAGACGCCACCGTGAAAGCGGCCGTAGCCACAGGCCGAATCCTCGCAGCTCGAATCGGGTACTGGAACGACCAATACGACCTCAACCCGGTGGAGACCACCGAACGACTGCGGGCCTTGCAGCCCGTGCTGCTGGCCTCGAACAACCCGACCTCCACTGAGGACCGCGTGTGGCACGAGCGCCACCTCGCCGCAGGTGGGAAGCAACCCGAAGCCGACCTCGGATGGTTCGACACGGCAGACCTCACCGCGTCGGCCGCACCTCTCACCACCGGCACCAGCAACACCACCCACCTCGCCCGCGCCGCCAGCGCCGCCAGCGCCGACGACCTCGGATGGTTCGACGCCGCCGACCTCGAAGCCGACATCGCCGCATCGGCACCGGCCGAGACCCCAACCACCAACAACACCGCCTCGTCTGACGACGACGGCTGGTTCTCCTGAGGAGCTAGAACATGGTTGCAAACATCAATGACGTCCAACGCCTCCGCGACACCGTTCAGGCACTCGGGGCCGAACTGCCCCAGTCGCTAGCCAAGACCGCCGAGCTTGCATCGGCTATCGCCAGTAGATCGGAGGTTTCAAGAGCACCGAATCTCGAAGGGCTTCTGAGCGATCCTGATCTGACGGCCGCTGAAATCGAAGGTTTCATTTCGGACGTGGGTACGGCCAGCGCCCGCGAGTACCACTCGTCGCGCCCACGCGAAATCGCCGTCCATACCCTCATCCAGCAATTCACCGAAGACCTGCGCGGAGCCGGGGGTGACGCCCTGATGGACACCCTTCGACCCAAATTCGAGGAAGCCGCCGGCGCCTTCGCCGAGGCGGGCCGGCGGCTGAATGGCGGGGCATCAGCCGAGGCCATCCTCGCCAGCGGCGAACCCGAGCAGATCGACGCATGGCGCGCCCTGCCGCAGGCACAGGCAAAGGCCGATTCGATTCGCAACCTCGTTCGTCTCATGGTTGTGCACTTCGGTGTTGTGAGGACAACCGAGTACACCGAGGACCACGCACAAGCCGCGTTCTTCTCGGCCTCGTCTGCTCAGTTGATTCAGGCGGGGCACGCATTCGGGGGTACACACCACGGCCTACGGGGTGGAGTGTGGGCCAAGGTGCCGTTGCGAGTGCTCAACACGGTCACCGAAGCGCGAGCGATCATGGCGGATGCAGAGTCCGGACCGTTGGAACCTGCCCGCAAACCCACCGAGCGCGAGCTCGATAGTTTGCCGCACCGCTAGAGAGTTCGAGGGGGTCCGAGAGGGTCCGGTCCGATATACCCCGTCACAAATGTCGAAGTACCTGGGGGCCAACTCCTCCGAGGTCAATTGGCTGTTTCTCCCTCCGACATTCTGCGGGGCTCTCGTCCCCGGTCGTGGGGGTTCTCGACCTCCTCGCGGGGGTATTCCGAGGCCCCCACGGGCTCCGAATCCCTCCGAGGCCAAGCGAGACCCCAGAACGACAGTGCCGGAACCAATTCGACAGCGGGCGTCAACGTCACCTGCCTGATACTCCAATTCGCATCAGGAACCGGAATCGAAGGCAGGTTAGGGCAAGCCTTTCTCCCCCACTGATCCAGCCTGCGCCCCTCACTTCGCGTGCGATCAACCGTCGCAACCAGAGAACCCCTTACCCACTCGGCCAATGGCCAGCAGGTAGGGGGTTCTCGGCTGTTCAGGGAACTCCTCCTGATCTCCTAGCCAGTGCTGGCCGGGGCGCGCTTGAGCTTCTGCCACTTCGCCTTAGCTCTGCCCCGTAGGCCCTGCGGCCGGGTTAATCCATGGTTTGCGACTAGAGAACGCGTCGCGTCTTCGATGGCACCGAAAGCGTCCTCGGTTTCTCTGACTAGCCGTCGCACTTCGAGAACAGATGTCTCTGGTATCGCACCCTTATCGACGTAATCGGTCGGCAACATAACCTCGCCAAAAGTCAGTTCTCGAAGCTGCTCAAGCGCGGAGTTCAAAGATCGGTCGACGGTTAGGAGTGAAACCATTTGAACTCTCCGCCGCAGTTCTTCGGTGTGCTCTTCGTACATCTGAATCTGATTCTCGACAACATCTTTCGCTGCCTCGCTCAGCGCTTTGTCGGCCTCGCTCGACCCCTCGCGATCCGCTGCGGCGTCCGCATCACGACCCTGCACCCAAGCAACCGCGAGGTCTGTCTGCAGGCGTGTAGTCGTCGCGCGCGATGCCAAGAGTTCGCTGACTTCCTCTCGCAGTTTGTCTTCGACCTGGACCTCGCGGTCTCGTTGTTTCTCGGAACGCGAGTTGCGTTGGGTCAAGAAAACTCCGCCTAGCGCCAACAAACCACCCATTGCTGGCCCGCTGACCAGTTGCGCCCATAAACTCATCTGCGGATCGTAAGCGACCACCACGACAGCTACCCTGCTGACGGACGTTCACAGGATGATTGCCTTCATCAGTGCCACTCGACCGAGACACTCGACACCGAATAACAGTCTCGATTGCGATTCGCTTACCCTCGCATTTGTGGAAACTGCCCAAATCGCCCTCATAGTTTCAGTTGTCAGCGCGTGTGTCACGCTCGGCGGCCTTGTGTGGCAGTTCATGCTCTATAGACTCTCCGGGTCTCGCTTGAAGGTCCGTTTGCGGCCGGGATTTCTCGATCACCAAAACACTATTTACCGAGGCAAAGGAAGAAGTGGGCTCCCGGCCAATCAACATCTCTTCGATGGCGGAATTAGCCAATTCGGAGTGGAACTGGCGCTAATCCAGGTCACGAACATCGGCCGCGTTGCGGTCTCAGTAGAGGACGTTTCGCTTGACCTCGGACGAATGACCTGGTGGAAACTTTGGAGACGAAGCATTGCTGGAATACCCGTTCAAGCACACGAGGGGCACGACAAGAATTCGGCACGACTGGAGCCGGGAGCCAGTGTCACCGTGATATATCCCCTTTGGGCATTGGTGAAGGGGACCAAACACGCAGCTGACCGTAGGTCCTTGACCGTTCGCGGGACCGCAACCCCAACAGGTCGCCGCGCGCGTCTATCCCCTCGCCGACATTCATGGCGAATCCCGCGCAATATGAATTCGCTCTTCCCAGACTTTCAGCTCACACCCGACGTTCGCGCCTACCGAATGCTCTGGCACATGACGTCCGAGAAAGACGGCAGGACGCCTTTCGCGAGACACTGGCACAAAATTCGAAAATCGCTGTCAGAAGGTGCCAACGAACTAGAGCTCGACAAATTACTTGAGGACCTGGCTCCTGACTCCAACGCATTCATGACCGCAGCGAATGTCAAAGCCGCCTACGACGGCGAAGATTTAGCCGAGTGGGGAATTGCACAGGTGTACTGAACAATCGGGGGCGCTATGTGGACACGGTTTGGACACATTCCGCCCTCAGTGAGCATCAAGTCGTGTCACTAGATAATTGGTACATTTGCAGGTGACGGCTCGTGCGGCTCCATCACCGCTGGACCCTAGGTGACCGATTTTTATTTCGAGTCTCACCGAGGGCACCACCTGCCGCAGCTGGCCGCACCGCAAGGTTTCGGCATTCGGCTGTACCCCAGATCGACCGCCGTTAGATTCGATCCATGAACGGTCACCGGCTGATTGCTCTGCTCGGAGCCATATCGATTCTCGCGCTGCTCACCGGGTGTCAAACAGACGGCCAATCCAATACTGCCGGCGAATCCAGCACTGCCGGCGAATCTTCCACCCAGGCCGCGCTCGATGCTGCAACACAGACCGGCACCCTTCAGGTCGGCTCTCCCGCTGTCGATGCCCCATCCACCGAGATCTCCATGCCTCCCCCGTTCCCGAACGACACGGAGGTCCCTTCACCGACTCCGCGCGTCGATGTGACCGAGATCGACGTGATCGATCACGATGGTTTCGCGCGCATCACCTATCGCTTCGACGGAAGCGGATCTGTCTTCTGGAAAACCGAGTACGTCAGTGAAGCAATCCGAGCGGGTGACAGCACAGTCGTGGACGTCGGAAGTCGATCGATACTTCAAGTCGACCTGATGGGAGTCCAATCGGATTCGTCGCTCAACTCCGTATCTCACGAGGGCGAAAACATCACGCGCATAGACAGTGCAGCCAGGAACAGTGCGATCCTGCAGTCGTTTGTCGGCACGGTCGACATCCGTCCGGCATACACCGTATCGGCATCCGATTCACCGTCCCAGTTGACGATCGACATCCCCACAGCACACAGCTGACTGTCGAATACCCAATTGCGGGCTCAGCTCAGCCATTCCAGCGCAGCGGTGCGCGACGCGGTAATTCGGTTATCGCGGGGCGGATGAATACTCCGTCGCGAAACCGAGGTCTCACAATCGATCCGAGGCGATTGCGGGGTCCGGTTCAACACGACTGTCATGATTCTCACTGCATGCCCGAACGTCCGCTGCTCGAACTGCTGCTGCCAGTGTTTGTTCCAGCAGGACTGCCACCGTCATGGGGCCGACGCCACCCGGCACCGGTGTGATCGCACCGGCATGTGGGAGCGCAGCGGCGTACTCCACATCTCCGACGTTGCCCTCGTTGTACCCCGCATCGATCACCAATGCCCCAGGCTTGATCCACGCCCCTTTGATCAGTTCCGGAACACCGACGGCCGCGATGACGACGTCTGCCGAGGCGACGTGTGCGGCCAGGTCGACGGTGCGCGAATGGCAGTATGTCACCGTTGCGCCTCGACGCAGGAGGAGCATTCCCATCGGCAATCCGAGTATCGGGCTTCGGCCGACCACGACGGCATGCTTTCCGGAGAGTTCGACGCCTGTGGCGTCGAGGAGGCGCAGGATGCCACTCGGCGTACACGATTCGAATCCCCCACCGGTCAACGCCATTGCCGCAAAAGATGCCGAAGTGACGCCATCAACGTCTTTGTCGGCCGAGATGGCATCGAACGCGGCCCGTTCGTCGATGTGGTCTGGCACCGGGTGTTGCAGCAGTATGCCGTCGATCGAAGGGTCCGCCGACAACGCTCTCAGCACGCCGACCAGTTCTTCGGTGGTTGTACTCACCGGGAGTTCGACCGTCCGCGACGTCATTCCGACGGCGACAGATCGTTTGGCCTTCATCTGTACATACGCCTTCGAGGCCGGGTCCGCTCCCACGATGACGGCGGCCAGGCATGGAACGTGCCCCGCCTCATCACGAAACTGCCTGGTGCGCACTGACAGGTCCGCGAGCGCAGCATCGGCAATTGCGCGTCCGTCGATTATTCGAGCGGGCGCGGTCTGGGTCGACAGATTCTTGGTAGAGACGTTTTCGGTAGGCCGATTCTCGGTAGACATGGATCCCCCTTCACACAAGATGTGTGAAGCACCCAGGCGGTCGATGCCTCGCGATGTGCACTCCCCGGTGGTAATCCCCACCCGCGCCAGTCGTGCGTGGTCAGCGTACCGCGCGGTTGCTTCACCGCCACGAAACGCGTCGAGAACGCCACTCACAAAACGAGACAAATCGACATAACCTATCAATAGGTAACGATCTGACCTGCAGTTATTCCATCCTGTGCAATTAGATGGCACGATGGGGGCAACCGCACGGGCACCAAGCATTGGAGGCACCGATGGACAACGGCAAGATAAACCTGACCTATGACGGTCGGGTGTCACTGAGCTTCCAACTGGCGATTCCGCACGCACCGGACAAGGTCTGGAAAGTGATAACGGAACGCGAGTACCTCGACGCCTGGTTTCCGGCGGACGTCGATTTCGATCTCACTCCCGGCGCGGATCTACTGTTCAAGGTGACACCGGAACAAGTCGAGCGTTTCGGACTGCCCGCAGATCACGTGACGCGCGGGACGGTCATCAGCGTCCACCCGCACCGAATTCTCGAATTCCTTTGGGACGCAGACACTCTTCATTGGGAACTGGCACCGGACGGCACCGGCGGCTGTTGGCTGACTCTCACCCACACGATGGAGGACGAGGAATCCGCGTACGCGCACGCCGCCGGCTGGCACGCGGGCTTGGAAGTTGTTGCGGCCCAACTCGATGGACGCGAAGTCGACTGGTCTCCGTGGGACCGCGCCGACGAACTCTCACCGCAATATCGCAAGTCTGCTTGATTCTGGGCCCGAGTTCGGTCTCGGGCCCGCATCTCATTCCCCTTTACGCGGGAAATGCCTGATCATTCCTTCTTGGACCACCGTCGCCAACAACAGACCTTCCACCGAGAAGTACCGTCCCGTTGCCAGACCGCGCGAACCTGCGGCGACCGGCGATTCGGTGGCGTACAGAACCCAGTCGGTGAACCGGAACGGGCGATGGAACCAGATCGAATGATTGACCGTCGCCGCGACGATACGATCATGACCCCAGGACAAACCATGAGTGGTCAGAATCGAATCGAGCACGGTGGTGTCGGACGAATATGCCAGCGTCGCAGCGTGAATGAGCGAATCGTCCGGCAGATCACCGTCGGGGCGCATCCACACCCGATTGTGGTTGAGTTTCTCGCCGGTGCCCTTGAGGATCCACGCCGGATCGTTGGCGTACCGCATGTCGATCGGCTTGAGCGCCGCACTGAAATGCGGCAGTTTTTCCTCGTACCCCACCAGATGATCGCCGATGGGAGGCAACGACTCCGGAAGTGGAACATCCGGGATCTCGACAGCATGGTCGAGCCCCTTGCCGGAGTCCTGGAACGCCGCGAGCATCACGAACAATTCGTTCTCACCCTGATAGGCAGTCACCTGACGGTTGGCGAACGCCCGCCCGTCGCGATGACGATCCACCCGATACTCGATGGGCGCCTTGACATCTCCGCCGCGAATGAAATGGGCATTCACCGCATGGATGGGGCGATCACCGTCGACGGTCCGCCCGGCGGCCATCAGTGCCTGAGACACCAACTGACCGCCGAACGTCCGCGAACCTACCTGTTTCGGGTGGTATCCACGGAACGCGTCTTCACCGATCTGCTCCAGATCCAACAGACCGAGGAGAGTACCGAGGTCGGTGGACGCGTTCGCGTGGGTCACTCAGTGGTCCTCTTCGCCGATACGGTGGACGTGAATGAGGTTGGTGGAACCGACAGTTCCCGGAGGGGATCCGGCAACGATGACCACGAGGTCGCCCTTGACGTACCGCCCGAGGGAGAGCAACGCACTGTCCACCTGACGCACCATCTCGTCGGTGGTGGCCACCGCATCGACCAGGAACGTCTCGGTTCCCCACGTCAGCGTCAGCTGACTGCGCACCGCGGGCAGCGGTGTGAAGGCGAGCAACGGCAGCGGCGTGTGCAGACGAGCCAGTCGACGCACCGTGTCACCGGACTGAGTGAACGCAACCAAGGCCTTGGCGTCGAGACGTTCGCCGATGTCGCGTGCTGCGTACGAGATGACACCGCGCTTGGTGCGCGGGACGTGGGTCAACGGTGGGACACGGGTCGATTCGTTCTCGACGGCCTCGACGATGCGGGCCATGGTGCGAACGGTTTCCATGACGTACTTGCCCACCGAAGTCTCGCCCGAGAGCATGACTGCGTCGGCGCCGTCGAGAACGGCGTTGGCGACATCGGATGCCTCTGCGCGAGTGGGACGTGAGTTCTCGATCATCGACTCGAGCATCTGCGTCGCGACGATGACCGGCTTCGCGTTCTCACGAGCAATCTGGATTGCGCGCTTCTGAACGAGCGGGACCTGCTCGAGCGGCAACTCGACACCGAGGTCACCGCGGGCGACCATGACGGCGTCGAACGCGAGCACGATGGCTTCGAGATTGTCGATGGCCTCGGGCTTCTCGAGCTTCGCGATGACGGGAACGCGGCGCCCGACTCGATCCATGATGGCGTGAACCAATTCGACGTCCGCCGGTGAGCGAACGAAGGAGAGTGCAATGAAGTCGACACCCAGCTTGAGAGCGAACTCGAGGTCGGCGATGTCCTTGCCCGACAGGGCTGGAACGGAGACGTTCATACCGGGCAGTGAGAGGCCCTTGTTGTTGCTGACCGGACCGCCTTCGGTGACCCGACAGACGACGTCGTTGCCGTCGATGGACGTGACGACCAGGCCGACCTTTCCGTCGTCGACCAGCAGTCGATCGCCGGCCTTGGCGTCGCGCGCCAATTCCTTGTACGTGGTCCCGACGCGATCGTGCGTTCCCTCGACGTCGTCGACGGTGATACGAACCTCTTCACCGTTGGCCCAGGTGGTCCGCTCGTCCTTGAATCGGCCGAGGCGAATCTTGGGCCCCTGAAGGTCGGCGAGAACACCGACGGCCTTTCCGGTGGCGTCCGACGCGGCGCGGACGCGAATGTAGTTTTCTTCGTGATCGGCATGCTCGCCGTGGCTGAAGTTGAGGCGCGCCACGTCCATGCCGCTCTCCACGAGCTCACGGATGCGGTCGCCAGAAGCTGTCGCAGGTCCAAGTGTGCATACAATTTTTGTCCGTCGGTTCACGGCTCGAGCCTAGTCGCTACCCCACCGCACTTCTATCCGGCATTTGCGACCTGCACTTTCTGTACTTACTCGATTCAGTTGGTCAGCTCACGAACAGCGGAAATGCCTTTGGATGAACCGGAGCCGGAAGCGCCGACTCGCCTGTGAGAAACATGTCGACGGCACGTGCGGCCGACCGTCCCTCGGCAATCGCCCACACGACCAGCGACGCCCCGCGATGCGCGTCGCCGCAGACGAATACGCCGGGTGTCCGGGTCTGCCACCCGACATCACACTTGATTCTGCCGAGTGGATCGGTGCCGACATCAAGGTCGGTGAGCAGCGGGGCGGTTTCGACGCCGTCGAAACCCAGAGCGAGCAGGACCATCTCGCACACCAGATCCGTCGTGTCGCCGGTCTCCACCAGGGTCCGTTGTCCGTCCTTCGCTCGTGACACGGCTACCGGAACCATCCGGATTGCGCGGACCGCACCCCCACCGTCGTCGAGAAATTCCTGCGCCGCCCATCGGAATCGTTTGTCACTGCCCTCCTCGTCCGCCGGCGAGGTGCGTAGGAGCCGCGGCCACAGCGGCCATGGGTCGCGATCTCGATCGCGGTGTGCCGGAGGTGGGACGTGGTAATCCAATTCCGTCACCGAGAGGGCGCCTTGGCGATGCACCGTGCCGAGGCAGTCGGCGGCCGTGTCGCCGCCACCGATGATCACGACGTTCTTACCTCGCGCCGAGATGCTCGACGCACCATCACCCTCGCATTCGTGGTTGGCCGCACGCAGGTACGTCATCGCACGATGGATTCCGCGAAGACTACGACCCGGTACGTCGGTGTCTCTGGCACGATCAGCCCCGACCGCCAGGACTACCGCCTCGAATTCCGTCGAGAGGTCGTGCGCGCTCACGTTCACTCCGACGGCGCAGTCGGTGACGAATCTGATCCCCTCGGCGGTCAGTTGGTCCAGCCGCCGGTCGATGAGGGCCTTGGGCAACTTGAATTCCGGAATTCCGTAGCGAAGGAGTCCCCCGATCCGATCGCTCCGCTCGAACACCGTGACACTGTGTCCGGCTCGTGTCAGTTGTTGAGCCGCGGCCAGTCCCGCCGGTCCCGAACCGACAACCGCAACACGGTTTCCGCTGTGAACTACCGGCGGCCGTGGTCCCAGTGAACCCGACTCCCAGGCGTTGTCGACGATCGCCTGTTCGATGCGCTTGATGGTGACACCCCCCGACGTGTGCTCGTCGTCGAGTGCGAGAACGCACGCCGTTTCGCACGGTGCGGGGCACAGATGTCCGGTGAACTCGGGGAAATTGTTGGTGGAATGCAGATTCTCCGAGGCTTCGGACCACCGTCCACGCCGAACCAGGTCGTTCCATTCCGGAATGAGATTGCCGAGCGGACACCCTATGTCGGCCGAATGGCAGTACGGCACAGCGCAGTCCATGCAACGCGAGGCCTGTGCAGATACGTCTCGATTTCGCACGACGGGATCCAGCGACTCGTATACCGACGCCCAGTCGCCGACGCGCACGTCGGTCGGTCTGGTCGGTGCGCCGGATCGTTTCACGTTGAGGAACCCGCGTGGGTCAGGCATGAGCCGGCTCCACCAGTTGGTTCTGTTCCACGACCTTCTGATAATCGACAGGCAAGACTTTGGTGAATCTCGGACTCTGTCCACCCCAGTCGTCGAGTAGTTTTGCCGCCACCGGCGAACCGGTAGCGGCCAAATGCGTGCCGAGAATGTCGACCAGCTGACGACAGTCTTCCGCCGAGGGCTGCTCCAGAACGACCATGTCGCGGTTGACCTTTTCTGCCTTCACGTCGAGTACGAAGGCAAGTCCGCCGGACATTCCCGCAGCAAGGTTCCTACCGGTTGGGCCGATGATGACGACGCGACCCCCGGTCATGTACTCGCACGCATGGTCGCCGACGCCTTCCACCACAGCGACCGCACCCGAGTTGCGCACCGCGAATCGTTCCCCGACACGCCCCCTGGCATAGAGCGCACCGCTCGTAGCGCCGTACAGCAGCGTATTGCCGGCAATCACCTGCTCCTCGGCCACGAAGGGTGCGTCCTCACTCGGCCGAAGCGCGATTCGTCCACCCGAGAGCCCCTTTCCCACGTAATCGTTTGCATCGCCGACAACGACCAGCGAGATGCCCGGTGGCAGGAACGCACCGAGTGACTGGCCTGCCGTTCCACGGAGCACGACGTCGATGGTGCCTTGAGGTAGCCCGACGGCGCCGTAGCGTCTGGTCACCTCAGCGCCCAGCCTCGTTCCCACCGCTCGATCCGTATTGTGTACTGGCAGTTCGATATGCACCGGTCGAGCGTCCTCGAGGGAGTTCGCAGCCAACTTGATCAGGGTGCGTTCGAGTTCGCTCGAAGTAGGTACATACGGTTGGAAGGCCGCGCCGGCCGGCGCCGCCGGAACGTCGAAGAGTGGTGAGAGGTCCAACGTGCGACTCTTCCAATGTGCCACCGCCGGAGACATTTCCAATACGTCTGCGTGCCCCAGAGCATCGTCGATACTTCGAAACCCCAGTTCTGCCAACAGCCGTCGTACGTCGTCGGCGATGGAGCGAAAGAAGTTCTCGACGTACTCGGGCCGGCCGGTGAATCGCTCGCGCAGTTCGGGATTCTGCGTCGCTACTCCGACAGGGCAGGTGTCGAGGTGACATACCCGCATCATGACGCACCCGGCCGCGATGAGTGGCGCCGTGGAAAACCCGTACTCCTGCGCCCCCAGCAACGCGGCGACGACGACGTCCCGCGCCGTGCGCAAACCCCCGTCACACTGGACGACGATCCGATCGCGTAACCCGTTGAGCACCAGGGTCTGCTGAGTTTCGGCCAGCCCGATCTCCCACGGCGTACCCGCGTGGTGGATGGACGAGAGTGCCGCAGCACCCGTCCCGCCGTCGTGACCGGAGATCAGCACCACGTCGGCGTGCGCTTTGGCCACACCTGCCGCAACAGTCCCGACTCCGGATGCGCTGACCAACTTCACGTGTATCCGCGCGCGATCGTTTGCGCATCTGAGGTCGTAGATCAATTGGGCGAGATCCTCGATCGAATAGATGTCGTGGTGCGGGGGCGGAGAAATGAGCCCGACCCCAGGCGTCGAGTACCGGGTTTCCGCGATCCACGGGTACACCTTGGACCCCGGAAGCTGCCCTCCTTCACCGGGCTTGGCACCTTGGGCCATCTTGATCTGAATGTCGGTGGCATTGACCAGGTAATCGCTGGTCACCCCGAAGCGCCCACTCGCGACCTGCTTGACTGCGCTTCGACGCTTGTCGTCACGCAACCGCTCCGGCGACTCTCCGCCCTCACCGGTGTTGGAACGCCCGCCGAGAGCATTCATCGCAACCGCCATCGTCTCGTGCGCCTCCGCAGAGAGGGAACCGTAGCTCATCGCACCGGTGTTGAATCGAGCGAGAATCATCTCGACGGGTTCGACCTGATCGAGCGGAATCGGCGGACGAACCTCACACCGAAATCGAAACAATCCCCGCGGTGTTCCGCCCTGCGCGCTCAGTCGATCGACTTCATCGCTGTAGCGGCGAAAGATTTCACTTCGCCCCGTCCGGGTCGCATGCTGAAGGAAGAACACGGATTCGGGTGTGAACACATGCAATTCACCATCGCGGCGATACCGGTACTGTCCGCTGTCGGTCAACTGACGATTGTCGAACTGACGATGCTGCACTGCGGACGACGAGAACGCAGCCGTGTGGCGCATCAGAACTTCGCGCGCGACTTCGGTGATACCGATCCCGCCGATCCGGCTCCGTGTGTTGCAGAAGTATTCGTCGACCAACTCTCGACCCAAGCCCACGGCCTCGAATACCTGTGCGCCCGTGTAGGAGTGAACCGTAGCGATTCCCATCTTCGACATCACTTTGAGCACGCCGAAATTTGTTGCTCTCAGGTAGTTGTCCGACGCAGTCTTCGGATCTATCCCGGGAAGTTCGTCCTGCTCGCTGAGGGCTTGGACAGATTCGAGAGCAAGATACGGGTGGACAGCCGCCGCACCGTAGCCGATCAGCAGCGCGATGTGATGAACTTCGCGCGCGTCACCCGAGTCGACGACAAGGGAAACCTTGGTCCGCAGGCCATGACGAACCAGATCGTGGTGCACGGCTGATACTGCGAGCAATGACGGAATGGGAGCCTGCTCAGGGCCTGATCCACGGTCGGAGATCACCAGAATCTCGATTCCGGCTGCGGCGGCTGTTCGGGCGGACTCACGAAGCCTCTCGACGCCTTCGGTGAGACTGCCCCTCGGATCGAAACCTGCGCGAAGGACAGCGCTTCTCGGAGTTCTTGCGCCGTATAGTTCGGCGACCTTCGCCATCTTCCCCGGTCCGATCACCGGTTTGTCGAGAACAATCCTTCGGCACGACAGCGCCGACGCTTCGAACAAGTTCTGCTCAGCGCCGAGGGTGACACCAAGCGTAGTGACGACTTCCTCGCGAATCGCGTCCAAAGGCGGGTTGGTCACCTGAGCAAAGAGCTGAATAAAGTAGTCGTACAACAGCTTCGGCCGATCCGAAAGAACGGCGAGAGGCGTGTCGACACCCATCGATCCCAACGGCTCCGATCCTGAGCTTGCCATCGGGACAAGAATGTCCCGCAGGTCCTCGGCGTGGTATCCGAAGAGCAACTGCCGTTGCAACAGCGGAGCCGGATCGCCTCGGGCAGGCGCAGTCTCGGGGATTTCCTCGAGGTCGACCAATCCCCCGTCGACCCAGTCCCGGTAGGGGGCTGTGCTCGCGAGTTCGGACTTGATCTCCGCATCGGAAACGATCCGATGGCGAGCGGTGTCCACGAGAAACATGCGTCCCGGTTCGAGGCGCCCCTTCTCCAACACCTCGGACGTGGGAGCGTCGAACACACCGCTCTCACTGGCCAACACGATACGGTCGTTCTTCATCCGCCACCATCGCCCTGGGCGAAGACCGTTGCGATCCAACACGGCCCCGACAACAATGCCGTCGCTGAACGTCACGGACGCCGGACCGTCCCACGGTTCCATCAGACAACCGTGAAATTGGTAGAAGGCCTTTATCTCGTCGGGCATCGAAGAATCGTTCTCCCAGGCTCCGGGAATCATCATCGCGATGGCGTGTTGCACACTGCGGCCCCCGAGCGTCAAAAACTCCAGTACTTCGTCGAACGACGAAGAGTCGGATCCTCCCGGGGTGCAGATCGGAAACAGGCGATCGATGTCCCCACCTAAAAGTGTGCTCCGCAGCATCGGCTCGCGAGCGCGCATCCAATTCCTGTTTCCCACAATCGTATTGATCTCGCCGTTGTGGGCGATGCAGCGATACGGCTGAGCGAGTGGCCACGACGGAAATGTGTTCGTGGAGTATCGACTGTGCACGACTGCCAACGCAGTTCGCATTCGGTCGTCGCGTAGGTCGGTGAAGTAACCGGGTAACTGCGTCGGCGTCAGCATGCCCTTGTACACGATGGTTCGGGCGGACAATGAGGGGAAATACACTGCAGTGTTGGCACAGTGAATCCGCTCGACCTGTCTCCTGAGCGCAAACACTCGTCTGTCCAAGGCAATTCCGCCCACACTACGATCTCGCGACTCGGCGCA
Source organism: Rhodococcus sp. Ni2 (assembly GCF_021352185.1). Lineage (NCBI taxonomy): Bacteria > Bacillati > Actinomycetota > Actinomycetes > Mycobacteriales > Nocardiaceae > Rhodococcus > Rhodococcus sp. Ni2. The sequence continues at coordinate 605,384 of NZ_WOXZ01000003.1, read as the reverse complement.
CGTCACAAAACACTGACTGACGTACGGAGCGCACTGCGCGGCAACGGTTCCGACGCAGTCTCGGTCGACCGGCACCTCTCGCCACCCGATAATCCGCAGTCCTTCTGCCGCTGCGTACCGGTGTATCCGAACTACCGCGCGCCAACGTGCTTCCTGATCCACCGGGAGAAAGCAGTTTCCGGCCGCGTAGGTGTTCTCACCCATCGCGTTGGGTGGTGGAAGCTCGAACTCGGTCACCGCGTCGAAGAACTCCGTCGGCAGCTGAATCAGAATGCCCGCGCCGTCTCCGCTGTTGGATTCGCGCCCAACTGCGCCGCGATGGGAGAGATTGCCCAGGACCGCGAGCGCATCGTCGACAATGGAATGCAGGTGGCGTCCAGAGGTGTCTGCTACCACGGCTACACCACACGAATCGGTTTCCTGATCGGGGTCGTACAGGCCCCGAGGTTCAGGTATTCGAGAAAACAGCACTCGGCGACCTCCACGCGGACATGCAGCCGACGTGCGCTAGTTTATCAGCCCATAACCGCAGGTCGCGAGAGCAAAACGGTGACCCCCTGATACGGAGGCATCAGGGGGTCACACTTGCCGAGGGTCGTTTCGATCAGCTACGCAAAGGGCGGTTGTACTGATCGCGCACACTGCCGGTCAACATCATGATTCCGTCGATGAGCGGCCAGATGCCACCGATTCCACACGTCAACCAAGTGACCGCGATCTGTGCGACAGCCATGCCGGGCTGGTTGAGATAAAAACGTCCTGCACCGAATCCGCCGAGCAGAATGCCCAGCAATCCGGCAGTCGTCTTCGACTTGTCCGAGTACGGTTCACCGGTCATCGGGTCACGTCCGTATGGTGCGGACGGGTCGACCAGGCCGTAGCCAGGCTGAGGATAACCCTGAGCTTGTGGGTACCCCTGAGGCTGACCGTAACCCGGCTGTGAGTATCCCGGCTGTGAGTATCCCGGCTGGGGGTAGCCCTGCGGCGGAGCCGCGTAGGGATTCGGAGTCTGATCTGCCGGTGCACCGTAGACGGGACCGTCCGTCGGGGTTTGGGTCGGGCTCGAGTAGTCAGGCGCCGGATAGTTCTGGGCGGCGTAACTTTCCTGCGACGTGTACGGCGCTGTCGGCTGATTCGGGGTGGAATCAGAATCGGCAGCGGGAAACGCTGTGGTCGATTCGGTTCCGGTCGGCGGCGGGTAGATGGGGTGGTTTCCCCACCCCGGACCGTTTCCGACTCCCGAATACGTGTCCCAGCCTGGACCGGTGCCGGTGGTCTCCGTCGACGGCGTCTTTTCGGTGGGTGCCGAGGTTTCCGTCAACGACGCATCCGCCGTCGCGTCGTAGTCGAACGGCGACCCGAACTGCGGTGGAACCGGCGGCTGTGATCCAGACGAGTCCCCCGACTCGGAAGGTTCCGGATTCTTGTTCAAGTTAGGCAACGTACTTTCCTTCGATTCGACGACGGTACGTAATAGCTTTTGTTATCGGACTTCGAGAAGGTTCGACCTTCTCGAGGCCAGTCCCCCACACATGTTTCCTCGGTTCGCGCTCGCGACTCATCCTCGCAATGGCCGGCGAGCACCGTCCCGCGCATTGCCCGAAAGTATCACGATGCCGTCGACGAACGCCCAGATCCAGATTCCGATCGCAAATGGAATTCCGATGAGGAACGCCGACATGAACAGCGCGAAGAACATGCCGAGCAGTTGGCACAATCCGATGCCGACACTTCCGATATAGAGGCGCCCGACTCCACAGATTCCGAAGAAGCCCAGCAAGATCTGCAACAGTCCAGCGGTGGCCTTCGACTTGTCGGAATACGGTTCCCCGGTTACCGGGTGCCGACCGTACGGGGCGTAGGGATCTCCGAACCCGTACATCGATGGAGGCGGCAATGGCTGCTGATATCCGTACGGATTGGGCGCGCCGTAGACCGGTCCCTGATCCTCGGGGAATCCCCCCTGCGAATAGGGACCTGTCACGGCTTGTCTTTCTTCGACAGCTTCACCGCGTCCGACGACTCATCCGACGCTGCCGTGGAGGCGCTTGCCTCACTGGAAGCGGATTCAGCAGCATCGGATTCAGAATCTTCAGCATCGGCCTTCGCCGAATCAGTTTCGGTAACTGGCGCCGCGACTCCTGCTTCGCCGGCAGCTACCGCAGCGACGTAGTCCTTCGACTTCAAATCAGCCGGATCCTCACGACCCTTCTTCGCCAGGAAGAAGTAGGCCAGTGCGGCGAAGAACACGATCCCCGAAGTGAATGTGTTGACGCGAATGCCGGCGATCTCATAGGCGAAATCGTCGCGCATCAGTTCGACGACGAACCGGCCCAGGCAATAGCCCGCGACGTACAGAGCAAACAGGCGTCCGTGGCCGATCTTGAATCGGCGGTCGACGAGGACCAGCAGGATCACGATCAGGACGTTCCACACAGCTTCGTAGAGGAACGTCGGGTGAACGACCCGAATGACTTCTCCGTTGGAGACACCTGCCAGTTGATCGAGCTGGCCGGAAGAGTTCACACGCTCGAAGATCTCGAGGCCCCATGGGACTGTGGTCTCGCGACCGTACAACTCCTGGTTGAAGTAGTTGCCGATACGACCGATGGCCTGCGCGAGCAAGATTCCGGGCGCAATCGCATCACCGAGCGCGGACACCGGAATGCCGCGTCGACGGCAGCCGATCCACGCACCGATGCCGCCGAGGAACACTGCTCCCCAGATTCCGAGGCCTCCCTGCCACACCTTGAGTGCGTCGAGTGGCTGACCGTTCTCGCCGAAATAGGCGGGCCAGTCGGTCAAAACGTGGTAGAGCCTGCCACCGATCAGACCGAAGGGAACGGCCCAGATCGCGATGTCGAGAACGGTCCCCTTCTCGCCGCCGCGGGCGACCCAACGACGATCTCCCCACACGATCGCGACGATGATGCCGAGGATGATGAAGAGCGCGTAGGCGCGAAGCGCCACCGGTCCGACGTACCAGACGCCTTGGGGCGGGCTGGGGATATAGGCCAGCAGGTCCACAGTTGAGGTCACGACGCCACGGTAGCCGAGCGGACGCCCTCGGCGAGTTCTTCGGTGAGCGAGCGAACCGCTCCCAGGCCGTTCTCGACCGCGGAGACCAGAGCCGAGCCGACGATGACGGCATCGGCGTATGCCGCGATTTCGGCAGCCTGTGCGCCGGAGCGAACTCCCAATCCGACGCCGACGGGAATGTCGGAATGCGCGCGGATTCGTGCGGTCAGTTCCGGAGCCATCGAAGACACGGCGTCGCGAGCGCCGGTGACACCCATCGTCGAGGCCGCGTAGATGAATCCACTACTCGCATCGAGTGTCATCGCGAGTCGTTCTTCCGTCGAGGACGGAGCGACAAGGAAGATCCGGTCGAGGTGGTGCTCCTCGGATGCTTCCATCCAGGCGCCGGCTTCTTCCGGAATGAGGTTGGGGGTGATCAGTCCGAGCCCGCCGGCGGAAGCGAGGTCTCGTGCGAACTTGTCGACGCCGTACTGCAGTACCGGGTTCCAGTAGGTCATCACGACGGCCTTGCCGCCGACCGAACTGATCTGCTCGATCACGGTGAAGATGTCGCGAAGGCGAACGCCGTTGGTGAGTGCGGTTTCGGCTGCACGCTGGATGGTCGGACCGTCCATGACCGGATCGGAATACGCGACACCGACTTCGATGATGTCGCAGCCGCCGTCGACCATCGCCTTGAACACGTCGATCGATTCGGGAACGGTCGGATAACCGGCAGGCAGGTAACCGACGAGGGCGGCACGCTTGTCAGCCTTGCACGCGGCAAAGGTGGGTGCGAGGCGTGATGGTCGTTCGCTCACTTGTCCGAGCCTTCCGTGTTGTCGTTCTCGTCTGCTGCATCATCCGGAGCGGCTGCCTGACCTGAGGCGCCGTCGAAAAGACCGAACCAGCTTGCGGCGGTGTCCATGTCCTTGTCACCGCGACCGGAGAGATTGACGACGATGATCGCGCCCTCACCGAGTTCTTTGCCCAGTCGGAGTGCGCCGGCGACGGCGTGGGCCGATTCGATGGCCGGGATGATGCCCTCGCGGCGTGAGAGCAGCAGCAGCGCATCCATGGCTTCACTGTCGGTGACGGGTTCGTAGGTCGCGCGCCCGATATCGCTCAGGTAAGCGTGCTCGGGTCCGACGCCCGGGTAGTCCAGACCAGCAGAGATCGAGTGCGATTCGATGGTCTGACCGTCTTCGTCCTGGAGCAGGTACGAGTAGGCACCCTGGAATGCGCCAGGGGTACCGCCGGCGAACGTTGCTGCATGCCTTCCGGTTTCGACACCGTCGCCGGCTGCTTCGTAGCCAACCAGCCGTACCGACAGATCGTCGATGAACGGGTGGAAGATTCCGATTGCGTTGGAGCCGCCTCCGACGCAGGCTGTGACTGCATCGGGCAGGCGGCCGGTCAGTGCCTGAACCTGGACGCGTGTTTCGAGGCCGACCACTCGCTGGAAGTCCCGAACGATGGTGGGGAACGGGTGCGGGCCTGCCGCGGTACCGAAGCAGTAATAGGTGTTGTCCGCGTGGGAAACCCAGTCGCGCAAGGCTTCGTTGATCGCGTCCTTGAGCGTGCGCGAACCGGTCTCGACCGAGACGACCTCCGCGCCGAGAAGTCGCATGCGCGCGACGTTGAGTGCTTGCCGTTCGGTGTCGACAGCACCCATGTAGATGACGCACTCGAGACCGAGCAGTGCACAGGCGGTGGCCGATGCCACACCGTGCTGGCCCGCTCCGGTCTCGGCGATGATGCGGGTCTTGCCCATACGCTTTGCCAGCAGAACCTGACCGAGAACGTTGTTGATCTTGTGAGAACCGGTGTGGTTCAGATCTTCACGCTTGAGAAGGATGCGCGCACCGCCGGCGAACTCGCTCATTCGCGTTGCCTCGAAAATCGGCGACGGGCGCCCGGTGTAATCGCGCTGCAAGCGGTCAAGTTCGTTCAAGAACGTGTCGTCCGCTCGAGCCTTTTCGTACTCCGCGGTGACTTCGTCGATAACCGCCATGAGGGCTTCCGGCACATGCCGTCCGCCGTAGACGCCGAAATGGCCTCCGGCGTCGGGATCGTGGGAGCGCTCGGTGAGTCCCGCGCTGGCCGGCGGCAGATTGCCGCCCTTGAATATTGCACCGGAGCCTGGTTCCTGAGTACGTGAAGTCACCCCACCAGTCTGCCCCAACGGTGTCGCTGGTCACCGCCCGGGTGCATCAAAGCACGCCGGGCGGGTGAAGCGATTTATCGAGACGGTTTGGGGCAGGACGGGTGCGCACCTGCATTGACCAGATCTGCGACGGCCTTGCGAGGGTCGCCGCTGGTCACGAGGCCTTCACCGACGAGCACTGCGTCGGCGCCCGCCCCGGCGTACGCCAACAGATCGGCAGTTCCGCGAACACCGGACTCGGCAATCTTGATCGTCTCGGTCGGAAGACCGGGAGCGATGCGACCGAAGGTGTTCTTGTCCACCTCGAGAGTCTTGAGATTGCGGGCGTTCACACCGATCACCTTGGCGCCGGCTTCGAGCGCGCGGTTGGCTTCTTCCTCGGTGTGCACCTCGACGAGGGCAGTCATTCCCAGAGATTCGGTGCGATCGATCAACGAGGCGAGCGCCTGCTGCTCGAGTGCCGCGACGATCAGCAAGATGACGTCGGCGCCGTGAGCGCGAGCCTCGTGAATCTGGTACGGCCCCACGATGAAGTCCTTGCGGAGCACCGGAATGGTGACCGCTTTACGGACTGCGTCCAGGTCGGCCAACGAGCCGTGAAAACGGCGCTCTTCGGTGAGAACACTGATGATGCGTGCGCCACCGGCTTGGTACGCCGCGGCAAGCTCAGCGGGATCGGCAATGTCGGCCAACGCACCCTTTGACGGGCTCGCTCGCTTGACCTCGGCGATGACGCCGATGCTCGATTCCAGAAGTGCTGCTGCAGCATCGAGTGCAGGCGGTGCAGCGGCCGCAGCAGCCTTGACTGCAGCGAAGTCGAGTACGGCTTCGCGGGCGGCGACGTCAGCGCGCACCCCGTCGAGAATCGAGTCGAGTACGGTCATCGTGGCCCGAATCCTTTCTGGGCAAGAGCCCGATGTGAGATACGTCATCAGGGTGGTCTCAGCCTAGTGGGACGAAATTTTGCTACTCCGTCGGGGTACCCACGCAGGTGAGGGTTCAGTCTTACTCAGTGGGACGACCCCGGTTTCGCGCCGTTGTCTCCCCCAACTCCGTCGTCCCCGTCAGTCGCTGTCGGGTCCTCTCCGGCGTCGAGCGCATCCCACAACATCCGTTGTGTCACAGGCTCGTCCGATGCAGGTTTGTCTCCCTGACCAAGCTTGGCCGCGGCCTCGCGGCGCGCGGCAGGGTTGTCGTATTTCGACGACAACCCGCCTCGCACTGGAGGTTTGCGCATCAGAAGTACTGCCGCGCCGAGCGCCGCCACCGCTCCGACCAACGCAAGCAAGGCAGGCAGTACCGAAACAGTCGTCGAGAGATCTTCCGGGTGACCGGACAACTCGGCCAACTCCACCGCTCGGTCCGCAGAGGCTCCGGACACCAACAACTGCACTGCCGGAACCGCTACCGCGACGGCGACGAGGGCAACCAACAGTCCGACTACCCGAAGTGCCCAACCTCGCACCGCAAACGACGCCGCGATCGCCGCCAGAAGCGCGAGCGCGAGCGGAGTCATCGCCGCCGCCCAGGTGCTGCCGTCGAGATCCGTCGTCCTCTCCAGCGTCTTGCCGTCGCTCGAGGTCAGATGAACCCACGTCATTCGTGAGCTGCCCCACAGAGCTGCTGCCGACAACGCCAGCAGAAGCGTTCTCGGCACGGCGGTGCCACGAGAAACGCTTGTAGGCTCCGCTGCACTCGACTCGTTCTCACTCACTGATCGTCACCTCCGATGGTGCGCAGGGTGTGCGCCGACGCAATCGCGCTCAGCACTGCCATCGCCTTGTTGCGGGCCTCGGTGTCCTCGTAGACCGGATCCGAGTCGGCGACGACGCCGGCGCCCGCCTGGACGTATCCGATCCCGTCCTTGATCAATGCCGTTCGGATCGCGATCGCGGTGTCGGCGTCGCCGGCGAAGTCGAGGTAGCCGACGATGCCGCCGTAGATACCGCGCCTGGTCGGTTCCAGTTCTTCGATCAGCTGCATCGCTCGGACCTTGGGTGCCCCCGAGAGGGTTCCAGCGGGGAAGCATGCGGTGACGGCGTCGAGAGCGTGCTTTCCCTCGGCCAGATGTCCGGTGACCGTCGATACGAGATGCATCACGTGGCTGTACCGCTCGATGTGCCGGTAGTCGTGCACCTTCACCGTGCCCGGGCGACAGACACGACCCAGATCGTTTCGCCCCAGATCGACGAGCATGAGGTGCTCGGAGTTTTCCTTCTCGTCGGCGAGGAGATCTTTCTCGAGCAGGATGTCGTCCTCCTCTGTGGCACCGCGCCATCTGGTTCCAGCGATCGGGTGTGTTGTCGCGACGCCCTCGGCGACGGTTACCAGTGCCTCAGGGCTCGAACCGACGATCGAAAACGCCGTCTCTCCATCACCGTTCGGCACGTTGAGCAGATACATGTACGGGCTGGGGTTCGACGCTCGCAGCATCCGGTACACGTCGATCGGTGCTGCAGTGCAATCGATCTCGAATCGCTGCGAGAGAACTACCTGGAATGCCTCGCCCGCTTCGATGTCGCCGATCAACTTTTCGACATCGACACCGAAGCTCTCGGTGGTGCGCTGACGACGGTAGTTCGGAGTCGCTTTCGAAAATGTCGACACCGTCGATTTCGCCGGCGCCGCGAGAGCACGAGTCATCGCGTCCAACCTTGCGACTGCGTCGTCGTACGCCGTGTCGACGCGCTCGTCCGTGCCGTCCCAGTTGACGGCATTGGCGATGAGGGTGATCGCCCCTTCGTGGTGATCGACTGCGGCGATGTCGGCGGCAAGCAGCATGACCATCTCGGGGATCTGCAGGTCGTCGACCGCGGAGTCACCCAATCTCTCGAGGCGCCGCACCGCGTCGTAGCCGAGGAATCCGACCATTCCGCCGGTCAGCGGGGGCAGGTCGGGCAGCCGCTCCGAACGAAGCAGCTCGAGGGTGGCACCGAGCGCGTCGATCGGGTCGCCGCCGGCCGGAGCGCCGGCCGGAACGTTGCCGTACCAGGCCGCCTCTCCGTCCACGACGGTCAGTGCAGCCGGACTTCCGACGCCGATGAACGACCACCGCGACCACGAACGACCGTTCTCGGCCGACTCGAGCAAGAAGGTGCCTGGACGATTGCCGGCCAACTTCTCGTATGCCGAGAGCGGAGTTTCGGAGTCCGCCAACACTTTCCGAGTGACCGGAACGACCCGGTGCTCAGCTGCGAGGGCACGGAACTGCTCCCGGGTGGTGGTGGAATCGGACGCGTCACCGACGATCGCGGTGTCGGACGACCGTGCGGACATGGAGGTGGGCTCGCCGTGCATGCCTCCATCATCCCAGGCTCCCCCACACGGTCGTCGTGCGCGGGTAACCTCGGCCGAATGAAACCAGGCCAACTCGCTCCCGATTTCTCACTGCCCGACCAGGACGGGACTCCGCGCTCGCTGACGAGCCTGCTCGAGAACGGACCCCTGGTCCTCTTCTTCTACCCGGCAGCCTCGACGCCGGTGTGCACCGCCGAGGCGTGCCACTTCCGTGACCTCGGCAGCGAATTCGCCGCGGTGGGCGCTTCGCGAGCGGGCATCAGCACCGATACGGTCGAAGCTCAGTCCACCTTTGCCACCGCACAATCCTTCGACTACCCCCTACTCGCCGACACCGACGGCAAGGTAGCCGAACAGTTCGGCGTCAAGCGCGGACTCCTGGGCAAGTTGGCTCCGGTCAAACGCTCGACCTTCGTGATCGACACCGACCGCACCGTCCTCAAAGTCATCTCGAGTGAACTACGCGCCAACACCCACGGCGACCAGGCGCTCGAGTTCCTTCGCAATCGAAGCTGACCCACCTGGGCGACCTGATTCTCTGCGCGATTTGAAATCTCTAGGCGACCTGAATCGAGCGCTTCGCAAGCCCCATCCAGAATCCGTCGATCACCTGGGTGGGCACCTGTTCCGGATCGGATGACGCACCGAGCGTGACGAACAACGGGGCGAAGTGCTCGATGGTCGGATGCGCGTACGGCATCCCGGGAGCTTGAGCGCGGAAGTCGATCAAGGAATCGACGTCACCGGCAGCGAACCTCTCCCCTGCCCACGCGTCGAATTCCGCCGACCATCCCGGGGCCTGCGCCTCCGGTGACGGATCGCGCAGGAACGGTAGCCCGTGCGTGGTGAATCCGGATCCCACGATCAGTACACCTTGCTCACGGAGTGGCCGTAGGCGCTGTCCGAGATGGAGCAAACGCTCGGGATCGAGGGTTGGCAGCGAAATTTGCAGTACCGGGATGTCTGCGTCCGGGTACATCACCGTGAGCGGCACGTAGGCACCGTGATCCAGGCCTCGATTCGGCTGCTGAACCACGCGTTCGTTGTCCGGCATCAACGCGGCAACCTGGGCGGCGAGTTCCGGAGCGCCGGGAGAGTTGTACTTCGCGCGGTAGAACCTCTCGGGAAAACCACCGAAGTCGTAGATGAGCGGGGTGCCCGTGGTCGTCGATCCGATCGTCAGCGGTGCTGATTCCCAGTGCGCCGATACGACGAGGATTGCCGTCGGCCGCGGAAGATCACCGGCCCACGCCCCCAACTGGTCGACCCACAACGCGCTGTCCACCAGCGGCGGAGCACCGTGGCTGAGATACAGCGCAGGCATGGTTGTGGTGGACATACGGACTCCTCGGGATAGACATTCGTCGTAAGTTGAAGATTCAACCTAATATAGAACTCAACACTTGCGTCCCGCAACTATTCCCCGCAGGATTCTTCTGGACATGCGTCTGAGACGCTGTACACAAGCACGCTCCGTGCACGAAGAATGCTCGACCCGAAGGAGAAGTCACCGATGAGTGAACCGACCGCGCAGCCCGACGCGCAGTCTCAGACGAAGTGGCTCACAGCCGAGCAGCAAGAAGCATGGCTGACACTGATCGCTCTCGTGACACGGTTGCCTGCCGCACTCGACACTCAACTACAACGCGATTCGGCACTCACACACTTCGAATACTTCGTACTCGCGGCACTCTCGGACGCCCCCGACCACAAGCTCCAGTTGTCGGTACTGGCCCAGCGCGCGAACGCGTCCCTGTCCCGCCTCTCGCACGTGATCACGAAGATGGAGAAGGCCGGCTGGGTGAAACGGGAAGTCATTCGTGGCAGCCGCGGCTCCAACGCAGTGCTCACCGATGAGGGAATGGCAAAGGTGGTCGCGGCCGCACCGCCGCACGTCGCCTCAGTTCAAGGTCTCCTCTTCGAGGGCCTCGACGATCGCCAGGTCGCCCAGCTTTCGTCGTTGGGTACAGCAATGCTCACCCAACTGGACAAGGGAATCGCCGCCGGACTCGGCAAGGCCTGACCACATCCCCGAGACGAGCGACTGATGATCAAGACGGCAGCTTCGCGAGGTCGAGTGCAGCCAAGTGACTGAACAGCATGCTCGCTCCGATCGGGTTTCCACCGCCGGGGTACGTAGTCCCGCTGGCCGCTGCCATCGTGTTCCCCGCCGCGTACAACCCGGCAATCGCCGTACCGTCGGCTTTGAGCACCCTCCCGGTCGCGTCGGTCCGTAGACCACCTTTGGTCCCGAGGTCGGAGATGCCGAAAGCGGCAGCGTGAAACGGCCCTTGATCGATCGGCACGAGCGGCGAAGCCCCCTCGGAGAAGGCGCGGTCGTACGCAGTGTCTCCTCGACCGAAGTCCGTGTCGACGCCAGTCGCCGCAAACGCGTTGAATCGCTTCACGGTCTCCACCAGTTCCGCTGCGGGAACATCGATCTGGGCAGCGAGGTCTTCGAGTGTCTGTGCACTCTTCCACAACCCCGCAGCCACATACTGCTCCGTCTGTGCCATGGGTACGTTGGGTGCCTTCACCGGCGGCACTGCGCCTTCTCTGTTGTCGTAGATCATCCAGTACGGCGTGGTTACTTTCCCTGCCCGCATGTGTTCGATGACGGCGCGACCCAAGCGGTCGTACGGCGCTGATTCGTTGACGAATCGACGACCGTCGTCGTCCACGAAGATTCCGCCGGTGAACCACAGCGCAAACGCGGAGCGCCCATCTGGATGGGTGAGTCCCGGCGACCACCAGGCCTCGCCCATCAGGTCGGTGTCGACACCCGCAGCGACGGCCGCCTGGTGCGCCTTCCCGAGGTTGCCAGGGCAGCCCATCGTGTCGAGAGCGGATCCGGGGACACCGAATTCGGCACGCATGGTCTCGTTCTGCTCGAATCCACCGGCGGCGAGGATCACTCCTCTGCGTGCCTGAATGGTTCGACGCCGACCATCTCGGTCGACGACGGCTCCGACCACCACTCCGTCCTCGACAACCAGTTCCTCGAGAGTGGTCTTCAGGTGCATGGTGGCGTTCGGGAGTTCCGCAAGAGCCAACAGGAATCGACCGATCAACGACTGGCCGCCGACGAGGTACTTCGGCAACTCCTCCCCCAGCCGTTCCGTCGCCAGCGGCGGACGAAGCGAATCACGAAGCGCACCCAGCTTGTTCGCGTTCATCGGCTTGGGAACAATGTGCCGTCCGCTCGCTCGAGCCTTGGGCTCTTCACCGAAGTAGTCGGGCCACGGCAGTATCTGGAACTCGAAGTTCGAGTCCTCTTCGAGGTAGTCGATCAACCCGGCGCCACCTCGAACGTAGGCTTCCTGAACGTCGGCGGGTGTACGATCACCCACCACTGATCGGCAGTACTCCAGCGCATCCTCGATGGTGTCGACGTCCCCGCCCCGACGAAGAACGGCGTTGCACGGGAACCACATTCCGCCGCCGCCCGAGTACGCCGTTGTTCCGCCGTACTTGTCGGTTGCTTCGATCGCAATGACGTCGAGGCCTTCGCGGGCTGCCGTGTACGCGCCGGTGAGTCCACCACCTGATCCCACAGCGAGTACGTCGCACGTCTCGTCCCACTTCGTCATCGTCAGCCTCTCTGATTCTGGGCACAGTTTCCGAACATGTTCTAGAAATCGTTCTAACACATGGACTTAGCGATCGCGGGGGTTCGAAATTCTGTCCCACCGAGCGGGAGCGAGACATGACGCCGAGCGGGAGCGAGACATGACGCCGAGCGGGAGCGAGAACGAGCAGCGATAGCGCACACTTTGCTCGCACGGGTCTGATCCCGTAGTGTCTGGACACATGTCTGGTAAGACCAAGTTCGAGTCCACTCGCCGCAGACTGACCCAGCAGCAAGCCGAAACCGTCGATCGATTGACCGCGGCAGCGATCACGGTCCTGCGCGACAAAGGGTTTGCGGATCTGACCGTGCGGATGGTGGCAGCGGAAGCCGGTGTCGCCGCGGCTACGGCGTACACCTATTTCTCGTCCAAGAGTCACCTTGTGGCAGAACTGTTCTGGCGCCGACTCGACGCGGTACCGCACGAGCCCTCCCCCGAGGCGGAACGAGAAGCGCAGGTCTGCTCGGTCCTTCGAAGCGTCGCACTCCTCGTTTCCGACGAACCGGAGCTGGCCGCGGCCGTGACCACGGCGATGATGGGCAACGATCCCGACGTCGAACACCTTCGGGGACGTATCGGCAAGAACATCCGCGAGCGGCTCATCGAGGCGCTGGGGCCGTCATACGATCCCGACGTACTCGAAGCACTCGAAATCTCCTGGTCCGGAGCGCTTGTCCGAGCCGGCATGGGTTACGAGTCCTATTCGCAGATCGCAGACCGGCTCGAAGTCACTGCCAGGCTGATCATGGCGGGCCGCGACAACCTTCACTAGATGGGGGTCATGGCACTCACCAGCCATGTGCCGTCGACTCGATCGAGTGTCACCTCGACTCGGCTCGACGTCGACGCTGGTGCCGGCCGCGCGATACTCGTCGTGATCTGATCGACGAACAGGAGCAATTCCGCTCGGTCTGCAGCAGCGGAGAGCACTCCGACATCGACTACTCGCGCTTTCGTGCTGATTCCCTGCTCCTTCGACTGTGGGGCAACTGTTTTCGATCCGAATTCGGTGAAACTGTCCTGAAACGATCCGCCGGCGCCTTCGGCCGCTCGTGCGAGATCGTCGTCGACGGTATCGCTGTTGTAGCTCAAGAGCTTCTCGACGAGCGTGGGCGCCACACCGATCACCTCGGCACGTGCGGTTTCAGCGTCCCCCGAACGGTGGTGACTCCAGATCGCAGTGCCGCCGACTCCCATCAAGACCAACGCTGCAAGCGCTATGACCATGCGCTTCACGGCACGAACTCCACACTCGACATCAGTACCCGCCCGTCGACGTCCTCGACACCGACGCGCAGACGGTAGGTTCGCGCCGAAGACTCTCCCGCTGAATTGGCGACCTGAGCCGATGCCGCGATCAGTACCACCCCCGAGGTTCCGGATTCCGATGCCAGGGCTGCGGTGTCGACACGCCCGTCGGAATCGACGGCAAAATCACGGATGGACGCGACGAACGCAGATTCGCCGGACTTCAGTTCGTCGGCAAAGGCTCCCGTACTCAGGGCCTGTAGCGTCGCGAGATTCTCGTCGACTGTGGCAGAGTGAACGTCGATCAGAGCGAGGGCTCCTGCGACCGCACCGTCGACGTACTCTTGACGCTGGGTCTCGCGCGCCCGGTCGGATTGAACTGCCAGAGCACCGAAGACCACAACGACGCTCAGAGCCGCGAGTGCGATCCATGCCAAGGCAGTGAGAACACCGCGTTTCCCTAGGACCGGCTCGAGCACCTCGCCTCTCAACGATTCGTCGGCGTCAGCAACTGTTGCCACGGCTCACCCTCCCCCGAATCGGAAGCAGCAGGAGCTAATTCCGTGTGTTGATAGTCGACACCGTCAGGCCCGGTGTACAACTCGCCGGGAGCATTGGTCCCCGACGGCACGTACGCTTCGGGGCTCCGACAGATCTCCGGGCTCGGTGCTCGTTTGCCCGGTACCTCCATACAGGGAATGTTCCGGGATCCACGAACTGCGAAGACCGAGTTCTGCGGAACTTTGCAGTACAGATCAGCCGGGGTGTCCGGCACACTCATCTGGGTCGGGTCCCGTCGCTGATCGGCCGGAAGGTAACCGGTCGAGCACGCCGCGGGGTCCTGCGCTTGGAGGTGGAAGTTGACGTTCGCGGCGCCGTCCACCTGCCCGCGTTGGACAACGGTTTCCTGTGCCGCAACCAGTGGCGGCAAGATGACGAGCACCTGCTCCAACCCGGCGTTGTACGTCAAAGCCACCTGAGCGGTGCTGGTGAAATTGGCAAGCAGCACAGGCAAAGTGGGCTTGAGGCCTTGAAACAGCAGGTCGGCTTCAGTCGCGAAGCCCGGTCCGGTCTCGAGGATATTGCGCACGGACCCGTCGGCGACCGCCAACTGTCCACTGAGTTGAGCGACACTGGACGCCCACTGGCGAATCTGATCGCCCGTCACCACCTGTGTCTGCAGGAGCGGATCCAACTGCTGTACGAGCGTCGTAGCCGGCGTTGTGGCAGCAGACATCTGATCGACGAACGAAGTGGTCGAATCCAGCAGACGAGCCAGATCCTCTCCCCTGCCTCCGAAAGCTGCCGCGGACTCGTCGATCACCGATCGCAACTTGTCCTGCGGTACGGATGCGAGCATCGCCTGCGCCTGATCGAGGACCGGTCCGATCTCGGTCGGGATCGTGACAGCGTCGGGGCCGATCACGTCTCCGTCGGTCAGAAAGGGTCCGTCCGCGGTGCTCGGTTGCATGTCGACGTATTGCTCGCCGATTGCCGACACGCTTCGCACCGCTACTGTGAGCCCGCTGGAGGGAACGGGAACCGCACTCTCCAAAGATAATTCGGCGCGTACCACTCCCGGAGACAGACGCACCGACCTGACCTGACCGATGGTGTCGCCGCGATAGGTCACGTTCGCGTTCCGATACAGGCCGCCGGCGTCGGGCAGTTCGACTGTCACCGAGTAGCGCCCGATGCCGAGCATGGTCGGAACTCTCAGGTACGAGATAGCCGCTGCGCTCATGCCTATCACCGCCAGGATCGCGAAGATCGTCAATTGCCTTCGCACCAACTTCGTGAGAATCATCGTCCACCTCCCTGGGCGGGTTGCGCTGTGCCAGGTGGGCCGGGCTGCCCTGTGCCGAGTGGGGCGGTCAAGGGATCGACCAGTACTCCGTTCTCCACGGGGGTTTGCGGCGCCCCGAACGGAGTGCCGAAGCCGAGCCCCGACTGGAGACGATTACTCGTGAGGTCGATCAGCGCCCACAGATTGGTGTAATCGCCGCGCATTCCGTCGTCGATGGTCGTCTGAGGGAAGGGAAAGGTACTCAGGTTGCCCAAATTGTTGATCAGGTCCGGCCCCGTTTCGACCACCTTCTGCAGCGTCGATTCCAAGGAGCTCAAATTGGCTTTCAGATCGTCGCGGGTCCGATCGACCAGATCGGTCCCGACGTCCCCGAACCTACCGACCGCATCGAGCGCGGTGGTCAGGCTCACGCGCTGGGCGCTCAGTTCCGCCAAGGCAGGATCGAGCATCTCCAAGGCCTGACCGAGAACATCTCGCTGGGCCGTGATTTCACCGGCGAAGACGTCGAGATTCTCCATGGTCGTGACCATCGCATCACGTTGGCGGTCGAGTGTTTCGGTCACGGTATCCATCTGACTCAGCAGGTCGCGAGCCGCGTCGGTCCGTCCGCCGAGCGCCGTGTTCAGCTCCGTGGTGATGCTGTGAATCTGAGCGAGCCCGCCGCCGTTGAGGACCAATGACAGTGCCGTCAACGCTTCCTCGGTGGTGGGATAGACGCCGGCCGACGCGAGGGGGATCACCGATCCCTCCGACAACCGCCCTTCCGGCGCAACATCGGTAGGCGGCGCAAGCGCAACGTGTTTGGACCCGAGCAGGCTGGTTTGGCCGATCTTGGCCGTCGCATTGGCGGGCAGGGACACCGAACCGTCGAGCGCAACCGTCACCCGTGCGTGCCAGTTGTCGGTCTCGATCGCACTGATACTTCCGACTGTCACGTCGTTGACCATGACCGGAGAGTTGGGACTGATCGACGTGACGTCCGGCATCTCGATCACGACCGAGAAACTTCCCTCACCGCGGCCGGCCGCGCCCGGCAGCGACACCGAATTCAGCCCGCTCCATTGACAACCCGTCAGAACGAGCACGGCGCTCGCCGCCACACACACTGTTCCCCACCGGCGGCCAGTCATCGTGATCCTGTCGACGGCATGAGCAAGCCGGTCAGATCAGACGCCACCGGTACCGTCGGAAAGCCCAAGGCGCCAGTCGGTTCCAGATCAGGCTCGCTGTACACCAATTGGTCCGGAAGAGCGCCGAGCGCCCGGGTCGGATTGATGCTCAGGTCCGGGTAGTTGGCCTTGATCGTGTTGAGCAACGGGCCGAGGTATTCGATGCACAAATCCGCGCCCTTCTTCGAGGTGTCGTTGGCCAGGCCGGCGATTCCGCCGCAGATCAAGTCGATCGGGTTGCCGACGTTCTGGAATGCGGGCACACCCACCATCGCTCCTTGGGCCGGCCGGTAGACGTTGTAGTAGTTCGACAACGCTGTCGGAGCCAGATGCAGTACCTTCTCGAGGCCTGCGCGCTTGTCGACCAGTACCTGGGACACGTCGGCCAACTTCGCGATCTGCTCCGTCAAGCCGGTTCGGTTCTGTTCGACGAACCGCTGTACGTCGACGACGGCGGCGTCCAGATCGGCGAGAGCCGGAGCCAATTGCGTCCGGCTCTCGGCGAGCACACTCGAGACATTTGCCAGTCGTCCTTGGAACTGAACGATCTGTTCGTCGCTTGCGGCGAGTGCGGTCGTGAAGGTCTGCAGGCCGCGGATGGTGCCGAACAGATCGGCTCCGCCTTCGTCGAGTGTGCTCATAGCCTCCGAGAGTTCGGTCACCGAGCGCCCCAGCGCTTCCCCGTTGCCGGCCAGTGCGGATCCGGCACCGTCGAGGAAGTTGGCGGCGGGACCGCGATCGTCCCCGACGGGACCCAAAGCATCGGCAGCCCGGCCCAGCTGTTCCTTGATCTGGTCCCACTCGACCGGGACGGCCGTTCTGTCGAGTGGGATCTCCGCACCGTCATTCAGTGCGTCGGCGCCGTCCGTCACCGCCGGCGTCAATTGCACGAAGCGGGCCGAGACCAGCGACTGGGCAACGATCACCGCTTTCGCGTCCTCGGCGACGGGAACCTCGCGCGCCAATTTCAGTTCGACACGCATTCGATCTCCCTGTGGGGCGATCGCGGTGACGCGGCCGACGTCGACTCCCACGACACGAACGTCGTCACCGACATACAGACCGGTCGTCGAGGTGAAGTAGGCCGTCACGTTGTAGTAGCGCAGATGTTGCACCGCAAGGTATCCCGACACGACGACGATCGCCGCACCGATGACGCTTCCACCAACGACGGCGATTCGACGCCAGTTCACCGGTTTGCGAACTCGTAAGGCACCCATCATCGAACCTCCGGAATCGGTAGCGGCGCGGGTGGTAGCCCGAACATCGCGTTGATCAACGGTTGGGTGTATTGCGCTGGCACCAGGTTCTGAACGTAGGCGTAGTAGAAGGGGCCGCTGGCCACGGTGTCACCGAGCGTGCCCACGTACGTACCGAGACCGTCGATTCCCTGAGAAAGGTTGTCCTTGTTGTTCTGCAGAATGCCGACAACCGTGTCGAGTTTGCCGAGGACCGGCTGCAACTGCGCCTCGTTGTCGTGGACGAGTCCGCTCAGCTGGGTCGACAACGCCGAGATGTTCGTGATCACTTCCCCCAGCGCCGCCTGTCGCCGATCCAGTTCTCCCAACAAGGCATTGCCGTCGACGAGTAGCGCGTTGACCTGTGGTCCACGCTCGGCCAACGTCCCGGCGACGTCGTTTGCATCGGACAGCAAGGTGCGCAACATGTCGTCGCGTCTATTGACGCTGTCGGAGATCCGTGCGACACCGTCCAGTGCCGGCCTCAGGTTCGGCGCACTGTCGGACATCACCTGTCCCACTGCGTCGAGCGATTCGGAGAGTTGGTCGAGATCGATGTCCTCGACCGTCGTGGTGAGGTCACCGAGTACGTCGGGCAGCGAGTACGCCGATCTTGTTCGCTCGACCGGGATCTCGCCGCCGACCGCGATCCTTCCCGGACCGTCCAGATCGAGTGATACCGCTCGCTTGCCGAGCAACGACATCGTGGTGACGGCCGCCGATGTGCTTTCTCCCAAACCGATCGAGCCGTCGAGTGTGAAGTCCACGCGGGCGAGTCCGTGCTCGACCTCGATCCGGTTCACCGTTCCGATCTTCACTCCGGCGGCGTTGACTTCGTCTCCCGGCGCGAGACCGCTGGCGTCGGCGAACACCGCGCTGTACCCGACACCCGATTTCAGGAACTGCAGATTCTGATACTGGAGCGATGCCAATACGACGGCGGCCGTGACAACCAATCCCACGACCCCCACGCGTACGGCCTGGCTCTGTGCCATCTCTCTCATCGTGGTGCGCACCTTCCGGTCGTCTGATCCACCAGGTCGACAGTGAGCGGCGTACCGTCGGCACCGTCGACCTTCAGTGCGATTCCGCACAGATAGAAGTTGAAGAACGACCCGTACGAGCCGACTCGGATCAGCTGCTTGTAGTTCGAGGGCATGGACGCGAGAATCCGATCGAGCTCACTTTGTTGCTCGATCAGCGGATTCAGGCTTGCGTCCAGCTTCGACAGGTTTCCCGCGATGTCCGGGCGAACTCCGGCGAGGAGATCGGCGAAGGTGCCTGATGCGGTGTTCACACTCTCGACGGCAGTCCCGATCATCTCCCGGTCCGCCGCGAGCCCGCTGACCAGCTGTTGTAGGTGATCGAGAGTGTCACTGAACTGACCACCGCGGCTGCGCAATTCGCTGAGCACACCGTCGAGGTTGCCGATCACTCGACCGATCAGTTGGTCGCGCTCTGCGAGAGTGTTCGTAATCGATCCGGTGTGCGCCAGCACCGATGCCACAGTTCCGGACTGGCCTTGAAACACCTCGAGCAAGGACATCGACAACGCGTTGACCTGCTCCGGGTCCAGGGCTTGAAACAGCGGCTTGAAACCACCGAGTAGCGCATCGAGGTCGAGTGCCGGTGCGGTGCGATCGACGGGGATGCTCTCGCCCTCCGGTTGCGGTTCCGCGATCCCCGGATCGTCGAGCAATTCGAGGTATCGATTACCCACCAGATCCTGATATCGAACAGCGGCTCTGGTCGATACGGTCACGGTGTCACCCGTATCCACACTGAAACTCACGTGGGCACGGTGATTCCCACCGAATTCGACGGAGCCGACAGAACCGACCGGCACACCGGCGATGCGCACCTTGTCGCCGGCTCTGAGCCCGGAGGCGTTGACGAACTCCGCCGAGTACGACCTCGCCTCGCCACCTCGCATCTGGCCGAACACGAGGATCAGCCCGGCGTTGACGAGGATCATCACCAGAACAAAAATTCCGAACTTGACGGTGTACCCACGAACTTTCATCGGATCTCCGTCCCGAACAGGTAGCTCATCAGATCCGGAACCGTGTTCATCGGTTGCCCACCATTCGGCTGACGCTCGGGCGCAAACGGATTCACCCCGGTATCGGTCACCAGGTACGGCGCATTGATGTTCGGGTCGCGCAGTGGAAGGCCCATACACTGCGGGCCACCGGTTGCCGCGACCTTCGGGAGGTCGTCGGGATATCGGTACGGTTCGGTTCCGGCGATCAGACCGATCGACATCTTGATTCCTGGTTGTCCGTTGTAGGCGCCGTCGCCGATCTTCTTGCTCTCCTGAAGTCCGTGGAACATGCAGGAAATCACCGGGGAGTATTCCTCGAGCAGTGCGGTGGTCGGCCGCAGTAACGACAGAACGGTGTCGATACCGTCGGCGTTGGCTCCCAGTACATCTTCTCCGGTGCGGGCGACCCCGATCACGTTGAGCAAGAGGAGATCAAGATTCTGCTGCTCGTCGAGAACAGTGGTTCCCGTCGTCGTGAGCGAGTCGAGGGTGTCCATCAAGTCGAGAACAGCGTCGCGGTAGGTCTGTGTGACGGCTGGTAAATCCGTCAACACATGATCGAGAGCCTCACGTGCAGTGTTGAATTCGAGCAAGGAAGAATCTGCTTGTTCGAGTGCGACCCCGAGCCGTTCGCCGCGTCCTTGCAGAGCAGTCGAGAGGGCACCCAATGTCGAATCGAGTTTGCCCGGGTCCACCGTCCGGAGCACGGTGGTGAGTTTCTCGAACACCGTGTTCAGCTCGACGGTCACCCGGGATGCGTCGATCGTCGCTCCGGCGGCAAGTCGCGCACTACTCGGCTGCTCCGGCGAGGACAGGCTGACGAACTTCGCGCCGAAGGCCGTGTTCGACGTGATCGCCACATTCACGTTTGACGGAATCGATTCGAGCGCTTCGGGATCGATCGACAACGACAGTTGTGCGGTGGCGTCGTCAGTCGGCGTGATGGACTCCACCGAGCCCACGGTCACCCCGGCCATCTTCACCCGCACGCCCGGATCCATCACGAGCCCCGCGCGCTCCGCGATCACCGTGATCGGGACGCGAGCGACAAACACCTGGTTGAAAGACGCGACCGACAACGCGATGACCCCGACGATCGCCGCAGCCAAGCCCAGAGCAGCCAACTTGTAGCCGTATCTGTGCACGCAGTCCCCCTAACCGGACAGATTGAAGTTGCCGGAACCGCCGTAGAGCGCGAGTGAGACGAGCAGGGTCACCGCCACGACGCAGATCAGCGAGAGCCGAACCCCGCGGCCCACTGCAGTTCCCACGCCCGACGGTCCCCCGGACGCGTTGTATCCGTAGTACGTGTGGATCAGCATCACCAGTAGTGCCATCACGAGCACTTGAACGAAGGACCATGCGACGTCGACCGGATCGAGGAACGTCGTGAAGTAGTGGTCGTAAAGACCGGAGGACTGACCGAACAGCACGACCGTGGTGAATCGTCCGGCCAGAAATGATCCCACGAGCGCCAGTGAGTACAGCGGCAAGATCGCGATCATCCCTGCGGTGACGCGGGTGCTGACGACGTACGGGACCGAACTGATCGCCATCGATTCGAGGGCGTCGATTTCCTCACTGATGCGCATGGCACCGATCTGCGCGGTCGAACCTGCGCCGATCGTGGCCGACAGGCCGATTCCCGCGATGACCGGCGCAGCGATACGAACGTTGATGAAGGCGGAGAAGAATCCGGTGAGCGCTTCGACTCCGATATTTCCCAGTGAGCTGAAACCTTGGATCGCAATGGTGCCGCCCGAGGCGAGAGTCAAAAATCCTACGACCGCAACCGTGCCGCCGATCACTGCCAAAGCTCCGGTGCCCATGCTGATCTCGGCTACCAGCCTCAACACTTCTTTCGGGTGTTTGCGAATTGCCCACGGGATGTGAGCGATGGCGCGCGCGAAGAAGACAGCTTGTCGCCCGACGTCGTCGATCGAGCGTGACGTTCGAGCCACCCGCGCCCGCGTGCGTCCGAACTTGCCGATTTGTGCCAGCGAATCCGACAGCGTCACCTCGATCACCCCGCCGTCAATCGGATGCCGACCGCGGTGACGATGGTGTTGACGACGAACAACGCCATGAATGCGTACACCACCGTTTCGTTGACGGCCTCCCCCACGCCTTTCGGCCCACCCCGTACCGACAGTCCGCGATAGCAGGCCACCAATCCCGCCAGCATCCCGAAAAGTGCAGCTTTGACCATCGACAACGCCACCTCGGGCAGGCCGGTCAGCAACGTGATTCCCTCGACGAAGGCGCCAGGGTTCACGCCCTGGAGAAACACCGAGAAGGCGTAACCGCCGGCGATGCCGATGACGCAGACGAGTCCGTTGAGCAGCAAAGCCACCACGGTCGACGCGACCACCCGAGGAATCACCAGCCGAGTGATCGGATCGATCCCGAGCACCTCCATGGCGTCGATCTCTTCACGAATCGTTCTCGATCCCAGATCGGCGGCGATGGCAGTCGCGCCCGCACCTGCCACGATCAGCACCGTCACCACCGGACCGACCTGAGTCACGGCGCCGAGCGCGGCCCCGGCGCCGCTGAGGTCGGCGGCACCGATCTCACGGAGCAGGATGTTGAGCGTGAAACTCACCAGGACCGTGAACGGCACGGCCACCAATACGGTCGGCACGATCGACACCCGGGCGATCATCCAACTCTGCTCGAGAAACTCCTGCACCTGAAAGCGGGTGCGGAACAAGCCCACTGCGACATCGGCGCCCATCCGGTAGAACTGGCCGAGTTCGCGCATCGGGCCCGCAAGTGCAACTCTTCCGCTGTACACGTCAATGCCCCGAAGGACATGACGTGGAGTTGCCGTAGTCGACCTTGAATTGCTTGATCCCGTTGAGCCAACCGGACGAGAGCCTGCTCGGATCGCCGAGCTTGCTGATGTCGGGCATGTGATCGGCGATCTTGCCGAAGATCAGATCGACCTCCATTCTGGCCAGGTTGGCGCCGACGCAGTAGTGCGGCCCGGTTCCTCCGAACGCGAGGTGCGGGTTCGGGTCTCGGGTGATGTCGAAGACGTCGGGGTTCCCGAAGACGGTTTCGTCGAAGTTCGCCGAGCCGTAGAGCAGTACGACGCGCTGCCCCTTCGCAATCGCAGTGCCGGCAATCTGTGTGTCCACCACTGCTGTTCGTTGCATCGACGTCAGTGGCGAAGCCCAGCGGATGATCTCGTCCGCGGCGGTGCGCGGACGCTCGCGCTTGTACAATTCCCACTGATCCGGATGCTCGAGAAATGCCATCATGCCGAGTGTCGTTGCGTTTCGCGTCGTTTCGTTGCCCGCGACAGCCAACATGATGACGAAGAAACCGAACTGTTCCGGGGTGAGTTTCTGCCCGTCGATGTCGGCATGCACCAAGCGTGAGATGATGTCGTCGAGCGGTTCCTCCCGTCTCGCCTCAGCCAGTTGATAGGCGTAGCCCAGGATCTGCGCCGACGCCATCCGAGACTCGCCGGCGAGCGACTCGTCGTCGTATCCCGTCATCTGATTCGACCATTCGTACAGCTGACGGCGCCCGTCCTGCGGTACACCGATCAGCTCCGAGATCGCCTGCATGGGTAACTCGCTGGCGACCTGGCTGACAAAATCACCGCTACCTTCCGCCACGGCAGCCGACGCTATGTCTTCTGCCCGCGCTTCCAACCCGGCCCGCATCGCTTCCACCGACCGCGGAGTGAACAAGCGCGCCACCAACTTGCGCAGCTGTGTGTGCTCAGGGGCGTCCTTGTTGATGAGGACGTGTTTTGTCGCCTCCAACTCCTCCGCCGAGATATTGTCTTCATGCCGCGGAATGCAGCCGTTGACGTTGCTCGAGAACTCCTCGCTGCGCAACGAGACGTCGCGGACGTCTGCGTGGCGGGAGACAACCCAACAACCACCGTCGTGAAATCCGCCGGTACCCGGTTCCTGGGCGTTCCACCAGACCGGAGCGCATCGTCGTAGTTCGGCGAACTCGGCAAGCGGGACGCGCTCGCCGTACAGATGTGGGTCGGTCACGTCGAACCCGTCGGGAAGGTCGATCTCAGGCATTGCAGATGCTCCTTTACGGATGGGTGCCGGGTGCCGGGTGTTGCGTGTGAGCGCTAGTCGATCCGG
The DNA here is from genome assembly GCF_021352185.1 of Rhodococcus sp. Ni2. Classification (NCBI taxonomy): domain Bacteria; kingdom Bacillati; phylum Actinomycetota; class Actinomycetes; order Mycobacteriales; family Nocardiaceae; genus Rhodococcus; species Rhodococcus sp. Ni2. The sequence continues at coordinate 581,649 of NZ_WOXZ01000003.1, read as the reverse complement.
TGGACCGGGTCGCTGTTCTGTGAGAACTCCTTGGCCCAGCGGTAGTCCGGCTTGCCGCTCGGCGCTCGAACGACCTCGTCGGCGATCCAGAAGGAACGCGGAATCTTGTAGCCGGCGAGGTGACTGCGGGCGTGCTTCTCGATGGATTCGAAATCCGGTTCCACACCGTCGCGGATGCGAAGCACTGCCGCCACCCGATTGCCCCACCGCTCGTCCGGAACACCGATCACTGTCGCGTCGTAGATGTCGGGATGGGCCTTCACCACGGCTTCGACTTCTTCCACGAAGACCTTCTCGCCGCCGGTGTTGACCACCATGTTTCCCCGTCCGAGGAGGGTGACCGAGCCGTCGTCCTCGATCCGCGCCCGGTCTCCGGTCACCACTGCCCGCGCGCCGTTCACCTCGCGGAATATCTCGGCCGACTTCACCGGATCGTTGTAGTAGCCGAGTGGAACGTTTCCGAGTTTCGCCAGCCATCCTTCGGCGCCCGAGCCCGGCTCCAACACTCGGTTGTCGTCGTCGACGACGACCGTGAATCTGTTGGCGCCCACTTTGGGTCCGCCACGCTGCTCGAGCCCTTTGGTTGCGAATCCGATTCCGCCGAAGCCTGTTTCGGACGATCCAACCGAATCGGAGATCATCAGATTCGGAAAGACGTCGAAGAACGCATCTTTGACCGATCCGGAGAAGAGCGCAGCGCCGGAGGCGAGCACGGCCAGGCTCGACGCATCCGGTTGCAATTCGTGATGGGCTTCGACCAGTGGACGGCCCATGGCGTCGCCGGTGATGACCATGACCTGCGGGCGATATTCGGCGACGACTTTCCAGACCTGTGCCGCATCGAACTTCGGTTCGAAGATGACGGTGTTTCCGGAGAACAGAGCGTTGAACGTCGGCATCAGTGCCGAGGTGTGGATCAGCGGTGGAAGCATGCACCACCGCATCGGTTCGGCTGCCGCGGCGCCACCGCGCGACTGCTGGTACTCGTCGGCGATCGGCTCACCCGAATAGAAGTCGTAACCGCCGGCCAATACGCGCCAGATGTCTTCCTGCCGCCAGACGACGCCTTTCGGTCGTCCGGTTGTTCCGCCGGTGTAGAGAACGTAGACGTCGTCGCCGGAACGCTCGGGAAAAGCATGTTCACCTACGCGCAGCGGGGATTGGTTGCCGAGCGCATCCTCGTACGCCACTGCCCCCGGAATCGACGGTTCGTTCCCGAGAGCGAGTTCGTCCGCCACCTCGATCACGTACTTGACCCGCGGCGCGGACACCAACGCCTCGGCGACCCGCTCAGCGAAACCACGATGGAAAACCAACGCCGTGAGATCCGCGTTCTCGTACAGGTAAACCAATTCGTCGCTCGTGTAGCGGTAGTTCACCGTGATGGGAACGCCGCGGATCTTGAAGGCCGCGAGGACAGCAACCATCGCCTCGATCGAGTTGTGCAGTTGAATACCGATGTGCGAACCGACACCTAACCCGACGGACTGGAAGTAATGCGCCAATCGGTTGGCCCGCTCGTCGAGCTCACGGTATGTCACCTCGTCGCCGGAAACGATCAGCGCGAGGCGATCGGGCATCGCATCGACGGAATGCTCGAACAGGTCTGCAAACGTGTACGCCATAGGTTGAGTCCTTCGGGTTCGGCCGGTCAGACGACGAAGAGAGGCAAGGGGATTCCGCGATCTTCGAATACGAATGCCGCGCCGGTACTGACCTTCGTGATGGCGACTTCGACGCATTCCGGAGCGGGAGCTTCGGTGATGTCGACGGCCAGAAGAAGCCCCGCGGCATCTTCGGCCACCACTCTCACGGTGAAGTGCGGATTCACGCCGCGGACCAAAGCTTGGAGAGGATCGAGGTGCTCGCTGCCGAGCAAGGTCGGCCAACCGCCGTCTCGGTCGACAAGAGCTTCTCGCGAGATCCGCAGCTCCAGAGCACCGCCGTCCTGTCGAATCTCGCTCTCCACATACTGCTTCGGATTCAGCAAGGGATGCACGGACAGGACCAATGCCAACGATTCCAGCGTCGAAGGAAGCCCGAGCGCATCTCGAATACGCTGTGCCGCAACTCCCGCGATTCCGGTCAATTGCTTTCGCGTGATCTCGCGAGCCTTGTCTTCGTCGGCACGGCGGCGAACCGCTGCCAGAAAGCCCAACGCCAACAGATGATGCTGCACGCAGATCTCCTCTGCGATACGAACCAAGGCTGATCGCGAGAAGTCGGAAAACCTCAGGTCGGACAACAACGGACCCGAGTAGTCCGCCCTACCGTCCCCACCGTGATCGATCGGGCTCAGCTCGACCGTCACCGCGGCGGTGCTTCCGATCTGCTCGGTGTACGCGGTCATCACGGGAGGCGTGTGCGACGGGTCGATGGACACGGTCCAGGCGCAGTGCGGATGTCGGTCGGCGGGCCTGCGCGGTGGTCGGTGAATCGGCCGGATCTGGGCGCGCGGGTTGGTCGCGATGGCCGTTGCATCGAAAGTCGGATCCTCGATGTCGTGACACATCGAGGTCACGAACTCATCGCCCAACGGCTCGACGTCCATGAGTGCTCCGCAATGGTCGAGCCAGAATTCACCGTGCAGCGGATCGTCGACCCGGTATCGGAAGTCCATGAACTGTGGAGGAGCGCCGATGTCGAGTTGTAATCCTTTGAAGATCGTCACGACGTCGTCGCCCTCGTATCCGAGAGCCTTCTGCATGCGGCGGGTGTACCAGGGGCTGGCCGACTCCCACTCCTCGACGGCCACCTGTGCCATACCCTCGCGTCCGAATTCGACGATCAGATGCGCCATGCCCGAGCGATCGATCAGCTGCCCGCACAGGAGCAACTCGGGCACCAGCACGGCAAGGTCGCGCTGCGAGAGTGCCTCGAAGGAATCGCGCACCGACATCGGACTCACCACAGCGAAACCGGCGCGGTGCCCACCGGATACCAGCCCGGTAGCGGGTCGCCCGAGATCGATCGCTGGATCCGGCCCTGCATCCCCTTCGAGAGAGCGTTGTTGCCGATCATCTCCATGAACAGTGCCGACACGTTCCCGAAGTCGAAGAAGTCACGCTGCCACGACCATTGGAAATCCCCGCCGTAGCGGAACCAACTACCACCGATACCGTAGACGGAGTAGTTGCTACCGTCCTCACGCTTGGCATCGGAAATCTGCTTCCACAAGCCGATCACGTTTCCGCTACGGTCGTCGATCACAAAGTCTTGATACGGATACTCCCAGCCTTCGAGGCCCTTCATCTCGAGACCGAGCGCGACTTCGCGAATCTCCTCGCGCCCCACCGCCATGAAATCCTGCTTGGGGCCGTAGTTCCACCCGTACGTGGCGTCCTCGGTATACATGTCCGCCAACGGTTTCCAATCGCCGGCGGCTTCGGCCTTTTTGTTCGCCTCGATCCAGCGTTGGACCATCTCGTCGAGCTCTGCGCGGTCGAAACCCGTCATCTGAACTTCCTCCCTCGAGCACATGAATTCGCTGCAATCAATCGACAATTCTCAGGGCGCCGGTCGGGCAGTACCTGACCGCCATCTCGGCTTCACCGCGGAGCGACTCGGGTGGGTCCGAGTCCAGAAGACTGACCTTCCCCCGCTTCGGGACGACAAAGATCTCCGGTGCCTCCAGCTCACACGCCGCATGGCCTTGGCACAGGTCGAGGTCGACTTCGACGTGCATGATCACCCCTCACGCCCGGGACGTGTTCGGCGCCGGTACCTCACCGCGCACGGCTGCTGCAACTGGACGACCATCTTGCTGTGGTCGTTTCGGTAGGATTCCGACGGCTGCGCCATCTCGAACTCGAAGTCCCGCAGCAGGATCGAGAAGATCGCTTTGAGCTGCATCTGGGCGAACGCAGCGCCGACGCAGCGATGCCGGCCGGCTCCGAACGGAATCCACGTCCAGCGGTTGACGATGTCCTCTTGATTCGGGTCGATGTACCTCCCGGGATCGAAGGTGTCCGGCCGGGGAAAGTCCTCGGCGATTCGATTGGAGATCGCGGGTGTCGCGGCGACAAGATGGCCCTCTCGGATCTCGAAGCCGCCCACTTCGAAATCTCCACGTGCCACCCGCAACAGGATGATCAACGGCGGATGCAGTCGAAGGGTTTCCTTGACCACAGCCTCGAGAACCGGAATCTGGCGCAGGGCATGAAAACTGATGTCGGCGCCGTCGGAGTACAGATTGTCGAGTTCGTCGACGACGTCCGTCATGGTTTCGGGATGCCGCAACATCTCGATCAGCGACCACGCTGCCGTGCCGGAAGTCGTATGGTGGCCGGCGAACATCATCGAGATGAAGATTCCGGTGATCTCGTCGGCACTGAACCGGAGGTCGCCGTTCTCGTCCTTGACCGAGACCAACACGTCCAACATGTCGCGGTCATCCTTGCCATGCGGAGGATTCGCGATGCGCCCGTTCATGATGTCCTGTACCAGAGCGACCAACGCCAACCGGGCCTCGTCGCGGCGGCGGAAACTATCGATCGGCGCGTACGGATCCACGAAAGCCAATGCATCCGTTCCCTGTTCGAGCTCGTGATACAGCTTGGCGAAGCTATCATCCAGTTCGTCGCGGAACTTCTTGCCGATCAGGCACGCCGACGAGGTGTAGATGGTCAGCTCGGCGAAGAAGTCGAGCAGATCGATCTCGCCTTCGTCTCCCCACTGCGCGACCATCGCCTCGACTTCGCGGCCGATCGTGGCGGCGTGCCCGCGCATCTGTTCGCCGCGCAGAGCCGAGTTGTGCAGCATCTCTTTACGCCGCTCCGGGCTGGCGTCGAAGACGACGCCTTCACCGAATATCGGCTTCATGAAGGGGTAAGCCGCTTGTTGGTCGAGATCCTCGTCGGTGGAGCGGAAGAAGAACTCGTTTGCCTCGGCTCCGGACAGCAAGATCACTGTGCGGTCGGCAAGTTGAAAGGCGCCGACGTCACCACATTCCTCACGCACCCGGCGCATGAGCGCTATCGGGTCGGTTCGCAGTTCCTCGAGATGCCCGTGCGGGAGATCCCCGCCGGACACCCGCGGCGGCTCTGGCAGTGTTCGCGACGTCTCTTGCACTCCGTGCGTCATGTCGTCTCCTGTGAGTTCGCAGTGGGAAGTTTGTCCAGTGGCGCCTCGGGCTGAACTTCGACGAGCACGATGTGTGCTCCTCGCGGCGCCGACACAACGGCGACGATGGCATTGGCGATGTCCGAGGCGCGCAGAAAGTAACCATGGCGGGCGAACCCCCACTTGCTCCACGATTCCCCGACCGGTCCGATGATCTCCGGCGTCGTGTCCATCCCCATGCCGGTCAGTGTCGGCCCGGGTCGCACGATCGACGCGCGAATGCCTGTTCCCTCGAGCTCCATTCGCATCTGACGCCCCATTGCCTCGAGCCCGGCCTTCGCTGCGTCGTACGCACCCATGAGTGGACGCTGGCGCTCGGCACAATCCGAGCCGATCAGTACGAAGTCACCGCGCTGTCGTTGCCTCATACCGGGGAGAACACGATGCGCCAATCGCTGCGCACCGACGAGGTGAACTTGGATCTGCCGTAGAAACGCCTCAGGATTCATCTCGTCCGCAGCCCCGAATTCGAGGTCTCCGGCACCGGAGACGACGATTTCCGCGGGGCCGTGGACTGCCTCTGCGGCCGAGACGAACCCGTCGACCGAATCACCGTCCGTGACGTCGAGGAAGTGGGCGAACGCTTCACCACCGTTGCTGCGGATCTTCTCGGCGATGGCTTCGCATTCGGCGACTCGACGCGCACCGAGTGCAACCGGATGCCCGAGTTCGGCCAGGGCATACGCGGTGGCTGTGCCGATTCCCGACGACGCACCACTGATCAGTGCCGGCCGGCGAACAGGATTGGGTTCGAAACGAGGCATCAGCGCACCTGCACTTTCACCGGCAGGGCCGCAAAGCCCCGGACATTTGTCGAATGAACACGCTCGATTCCGGACTCGACGACTTCGTAGTCGCTGACCCGACGCCCGAACTCCGCCAGGGCGATCTTGGCTTCGAGCTTGGCAAGGTGGGCACCGAGGCAGAAGTGCACGCCACCACCGAAACTCGCGAGTTTGCCCGACGAACTCCGGCCGATCTGGAAGCTGTCGGCATCGTCGAAGACGTCGGCGTCTCGGTTGGCCGATCCGATCAGGAGCAGGACCTTCTCCCCCGCCGGAATCGTGCGCCCGTGGTATTCGAGGTCGACAACCGAAGTCCGAGCCACGATCTGACTCGACGTGTCGTAGCGAAGAGTCTCTTCCACCCATTCCGAGGCTCGTTCGGGATCGTCGAGGACCGGTGCGATCTGCTCCCGGTGGTGCGAACCCCAGTACAGAGCGTTTCCGAGAAGCTTGGTCGTGGTCTCGTTTCCGGCCACGACCATCAGAAACATGAATCCGAGGATCTCCTGGTCCGAAAGCTTGTCTCCGTCGATCTCGGCGTCGAGCAAGGCCGAGGTCAGATCGTCCGTCCGCGATCGGCGACGCTGCGCGATCATCTCCTTGTAGTAGCCCATCAAACTGATCGAAGCCTCCACCGCAGGTTGCGGCACGTCGAGAACACCCGCCTCTCGATGCACCACCAGATCCGCCTTGCGCCGCAGTTCGGCTCGGTCGGGTTCGGGGACACCCATGAGTTCGGAGATGACGTCCATCGGCAGCTTTCCCGCCACCTCCGTAATCCAGTCGAACTCCCCCGCGCCCAGCGCGGGTATCAGATGTTGCTTCGTCAGTTCGAGTATCCGGCCGTCGAGCTCCGCAACACGCCGCGGTGTGAATCCGCGAGAAACCAACTGGCGCAACCGCATATGGCGGGGATCATCCATAGCGAGAAACGACATCACATAATGCGCGTGTGGACCGTAGGCTGCGGGGTCGAGTGATACTCCGTTTGCGCTCGACAGACGCTTGTTGTCCTTGAATCCGTCGACCACGTCCGCATATCGCGACAATGCCCAAAATCCCACGTCCGGATTGTGATACAGGGGTGATTCTTCGCGCAGACGCTTGTACGTCGGATACGGATCGTCGTGAAAGTGGTAGTCGTACGGATTGAAGACCACCGGATCGATCAAAGCTTCTGTCATGATTTCTCCAGGATCAGTAGAGCTGAGGCCTCGAGGCGTCCAGCGATTTGCGCGTAGGTTCCGTAGCCGATCCCTGCCCGCAGAAGCGCCCCGGCATAAAGCATTTCGAGCGCTTCCAACACTTCGGGTTCGCCATTCGGATCCAACGCCGAGGCGAGTCGTTGATGGATCTCGAGCCCGATCCGGCCGCGAAGATGTTCAACTTCAGGGTCGGATCCGAGCAGTGCATTGGTCACGGCGGCCGATACCTCCGGTTCGTCCGCGAGAAGCAGCGCGATATTTCGAAGTACAGACAGCACGTGCGCGGTGCGATCCAACCCTGAGCCATCAGGCGCCGACGAGTTCTGAAGTCTTCGCCAGAAAACCTCTGCGACGAGATGCTCCTTGGACGCGAAATACGTGTAGGCGGTCGCAGTTCCTACACCCGCTTCGGCCGCAACCGAACGGACAGTCAGCCCGGAAAACTCTTGTTTGCGTAGTACTTTCACTGTTGCTTCGGCAAGCCTGGCCACAGTTTCCGCCTGTTTGCCCGTGAGGCGCCTGCGAGTGGATTCGTAGACAATCGATCCCCCGCCACTTGAATCGCCCCGTTTGCTGGACACGTGTCTGGACGTTACTACAGCGTCCTGTCCAGGGCAACGAAATGGGGAAACTTGGAAAATTCACCACGAACAGGCAGCAGCGACGCGAAAAGTTCTACTACAGACCGATCTTCATCCCGGCACCAGCGTCCACGCGCAGTTGCTGGCCGGTGACGAATCGCGACTCGTCCGAGGACAGGTACACGACTGCATGCGAGATGTCCGCGGGTTCGACCCACGGGATCGGCATCGCCTGCATGAACGGGAACGTCACAGCCGCATCCTCGGCGGTCGGATTCTCGAGGTCGGGACGGAACGTCCGGTACATCGGCATGCTCTGCAACATGTCGGTGTTCACATTGGTCGGATGAATCGCGTTGACGCGAATGGAACTCGGCCCGAGGGTCAGCGCCAACGAACTGGTGTAGGCCTGAATCAGCTTCTTGGCCAGGCCGTATCCGTCGCCACCCGGACCCTGGAGCGCCTGTTGCCCGTTGAATCCGGTCTGCGGCACCAGACCGGCAACAGAGCCGATCGCGATGATCGAACCCCCTTCGCCGAGGTATTCCATCGACGCGTGCACTGTATTGACGACACCGAGAAAGTTCACATCGAAGGCGTCGACGAAACCGGCGGTCGACACGTGTTTGCCCAGCGGACAGATACCGGCGTTCGCCACGACGACATGCAATCCGCCCAACTGCCCTACCGCCTCGGCAAGTGCTGTTTCGAGTCCGGCGCGATCACGGACGTCGACACGCGCCGTCACCACCTGCTGCCCGGCCTCTTTTACCAGGCGAGCGGTTTCCTCCAGATCGGCAGGACTGGCGAGCGGGTATTCGTTGCTGGCGATGTCTGCGCACAGATCGAAGGCGATGATGTGCGCGCCCTCCTGCGCGAGACGGACGGCATGACTGCGCCCCTGACCTCGAGCAGCGCCGGTCACCAACACCACTTTTCCGTCAACTCTGTTCATTTCGACCTCTCTCCTGTGGATGTGAAGACGTGGTTGTGAATGTGCGGTGAACCGTAGCGGCGCCGCACCGGACACGAGGCGCTTTTCGTCGAAGCAGATCCGAGACCCTCTCGAGACTGCTGGGCTCTCGAAATCTCTTATGCCCCAGAAACCATTGCCTCAACCACAAGTGTGAACTAGAGTCCAGACACATGTCCAGAAAGAGAGGGTTTGCGCTATGACGCTTCGACCCGCAGACAGTTCTGCACTTCTCGTCGACGGAAAGCTGGTTCCTGGATCCGGCGGAACCTTCGAAGTTTTCAACCCGGCGACCGAGGAACTGATCGGCCGTGCGGCCGAAGGCACCGCCGCGGACATGGACGCGGCCATCGCCGCTGCGCGCCGTGCGTTCGACGACACCGAATGGGCACGCGATCACGGGTTTCGCGCTCGCTGCCTGCGCCAACTGTGCGATGCACTCCAGTCCCACATCGAGGAGTTGCGTGAGATCACCGTCGCCGAGGTCGGCGCACCGGTCATGCTGACGAGCGGTCCGCAACTCGAAGGCCCGATCGAAGATCTTCGCTACTGGGCCGATCTGATCGAAACCTATTCGTGGGAACAAGATCTCGGGCACGCGTCACCCATGGGGATTCCGACCCATCGCCGACTGCTCAAGGAAGCCGTCGGCGTCGTCGGCGCAATCACACCGTGGAACTTTCCGCACCAGATCAATTTCGCCAAGCTCGGTCCCGCCCTCGCAGCCGGCAACACCATCGTTCTCAAACCCGCGCCGGACACGCCCTGGTGCGCCGCGCTGGTCGCCAAGGTGATTGCAGAAGAAACCGAGATCCCGGCCGGCGTAGTCAACGTCGTGACGTCGACGGATCACTCCCTAGGCGCGCAGCTGTGCAGCGATCCGCGCGTCGATCTCGTGTCCTTCACCGGTTCCACCGCCACCGGACGCACAGTGATGGCCACGGCCGCGCAAACTCTCAAGAAGGTCTTCCTCGAACTCGGGGGTAAGTCCGCATTCATCGTCCTCGACGATGCGGACATCAAGGGTGCATGCTCGGTTGCCGCGTTCTCCGTCTGCGTTCATGCCGGTCAGGGATGCGCGCTCAGTACCAGACTTCTGGTGCCGCGCGCTCGGTACGACGATGCTCTGGCCGCGGCATCTGCCGCGATGGCGGGTATCCGAGCCGGCGACCCCAGCGCGCGCGGAACGGTGTGTGGCCCGGTCATCTCGGCGCGCCAGCGCGCCAGGGTGGAGAGCTACCTCGCCCTCGCGGTCGAAGAGGGCGGCACGATCGTGACGGGTGGGGGCCGTCCCGACGATCGCGAGAGGGGATTCTTCGTCGAGCCCACTCTCATTGCGGGGCTGGACAACTCGTCTCGCGTAGCGCAGGAGGAGATTTTCGGGCCCGTCCTCGTGATCCTTCCGTACGACAACGACGACGACGCTATCCGGATTGCCAACGATTCCCCCTACGGCCTGTCCGGGTCGGTGTGGGGCACCGATCCCGATCGCGTCGCGCACGTCGTTGCCGGTGTCAGAACCGGAACGCTGAGCGTCAACGGCGGCGTCTGGTATTCGGCCGACGCACCGTTCGGCGGCTACAAACAATCCGGGATCGGCCGCGAAATGGGCCTCGCGGGTTTCGAGGAATACCTCGAAACCAAGCTCGTCGCTTCACCTTCCTGACATTCCACACCCTCACCACAGGATCATCACCACGAAAGTAGGTCGACATGGGACGTTTCGACGGTCGCACCGCGATAGTCACCGGAGCAGCGCAGGGTATCGGAGAGGCGTATGCCCGCGCTCTGGCCGCGGAGGGGGCCAACGTGGTCGTGGCGGACCTCAATCGCGAACTCGGTGAAGCAGTCGCCAAGCAGATCAACGCGGACGGCGGAAATGCCGTGTTCAAGGACGTCGACGTCGCCGACGGGGAGTCGACTGCGGCACTCGCCGACTTCACGATCGAGCAGTTCGGCAGCATCGAGCACCTGGTGAACAACGCTGCCATCTACGGCGGAATGAAGATCGATTCCCTGTTGACGGTGGACTGGGACTACTACCGAAAGTTCATGAGCGTCAACATGGACGGCGCACTGCACGTGTGCCGGGCGGTCGTACCTCATATGCGAGCGAAGGGCGGTTCAATCGTCAACCAGTCCTCCACAGCAGCCTGGCTGTACTCGAACTACTACGGACTCGCGAAAGCCGGTGTCAACAGCCTGACACAACAACTCGCGACCGAACTCGGCTGGTCGAACATCCGGATCAACGCCATCGCTCCCGGTCCCATCGACACGGAGGCGACTCGAACCGTCACCCCCGGCAACATCGTCAAGGACATGGTGAAGCGAATCCCGTTGCAGCGCATGGGAACGCCGGAGGATCTCGTCGGCATGTGCCTGTTCCTTCTCTCCGACGACGCAGGCTGGGTGACCGGGCAGATCTTCAACGTCGACGGAGGCCAGGTGTACCGGTCATGACGCAATCGGCGCCGAAAGCCAGCGCTTCGAAAACCAGACTGGGATACATCGGCCTAGGCAACATGGGCGCGCCGATGGCGCAGCGCCTCCTGGACTGGCCGGGCGGACTGGTGGTGTGTGATGCCCGCGCAGAAGCGCTCGAACCGTTCACCGCTGCGGGCGCGAGCGCAGCATCGACGCCCGCCGACGTTGCAGCGCAGGCGAGCATCATCTCCGTCACGGTGCTCGACGACGCGCAGGTACGCGAGGTTGTGTGCGGGCCGCACGGGATTCTGTCGACCGCACAGCCAGGCACTGTCGTCGCGATTCACTCCACTATCTCGGACACCACGGCGGTGGAACTCGCTGACATCTGTCAACAGCGTGGTGTTCTGCTGGTCGACGCGCCGATCAGTGGCGGTGCCGGCGGCGCAGCGCAGGGCAGGCTGGCAGTGATGATCGGCGGCTCCGACGAGGCGTTCGAAGCCGTCCGCGAGCCCTTCGGATCCTGGGCCGAGCTGGTGGTTCACGCCGGTGACGTCGGCACTGGAACGCGAATGAAGCTCGCACGCAACCTTCTTCACTTCGTCTCGTTCACCGCCACGACCGAGGCCGCGCGACTCGCCGAAGCAGCAGGACTCGATCTCCGCACGCTCGGAAAGGTCGTCAGGCACACCGATGCGATCACTGGTGGCGCGGGCGCGATCATGCTCCGCGACACCACCGCACCGGTCTCGGAGGACGACCCGTGGTTCTCGATACTGCGGCATGTTCGCAATCTCGGGGAGAAGGACTTGGCCTTGGCCATCGACCTCGGTGATCGGCTGAATCTCGACCTGCCGCTCGCGCACCTTGCGCTCGCCGGACTCGGTGCCGGTCTGGGCGTCGGGAATGACAGCGAAGACAGGCCGGCCGAACCTTCAACGGCATCTACTACTCGGGAGCACGCATGACCGACACCACTCACATGACCGATGCCGGTGGAACCGACGAAAGCCGCATCTCCGAGGCCCGTGCTCGTGGCGTCGCGAAGATGAACGAGGTGTACGGCTGGGACCTTCCCGCCGACGTTCCCGGCGACTTCTTCGCGGTCACCGCCGACCACCTCTTTGCCGACATCTGGACGCGACCGGGACTGTCGGTACGTGATCGACGACTACTCCTGATCGGTGCCATCACCGCCCAGGGGCAGAACGATGTGGCGAAGATCCAGATCAACGCTGCTCTCCACAACGAGGAGTTGACCGAGCAGCAGTTCGAAGAGGCCGCAATCTTCCTGTGCCACTACGTCGGCTGGCCGCTGGCCACCGGGCTCAACAATGCGCTGATCGCCGTGAAGGCCGACAGACGTAAAGCCGCGCGCGCCAAGGAGAAGGCCGCGGCCGATTCCGCGAAAACGGACACCGACTGACTTTCGGTCGAGATACTGCCATCAGGGCATCGATCACACCCACCGATTCCCCCACCAATCAACCAGAAGAGCGAAGGATCCGAATCCATGGCCGAGGCCAGCTCAATCCGTCCGCAGTCCTCCGCAAACATCGAGCAGTGGCACTTCGAGGCTGACGTCGTCGTCGCCGGCTACGGCATTGCCGGAGTGAGTGCTTCGATCGAGGCCGCGCGAGCGGGCGCCGACGTGTTGGTGCTCGAGCGCACGAGCGGCTGGGGCGGCGCTGCGGCGCTGGCAGGCGGATTCATCTATCTGGGCGGCGGGACCCCGTTGCAGCAGGCACTCGGGTTCGAGGACTCCCCCGCCAACATGAAATCGTTCATGATGGCCGCACTCGGTCCCGGCGCCGACGAGGAGAAGATCACCGACTACTGCGAAGGCAGCGTCGAGCACTACAACTGGCTCGTCGACAACGGTGTGCCGTTCAAGGAGAGTTTCTACGGCCAACCCGGCTGGGAAACACCCTTCGACGACGGACTCATGTATTCCGGCGGCGAGAACTCGGCACCGTTCAACACGATCGCGACACCGGCCCCTCGCGGGCACGTTCCACAGATGAGCGGCAAGCGCACCGGGGAGAAGGGCGGTGGTTTCATGTTGATGAAGCCACTGATCGAGACGGCCGAAAGCCTCGGCGTACGAGCAGAATACGACATGCGAGTCCAGCGCCTGGTCGTCGACGGAGATCGAGTGGTCGGCATCATCGCCAAGCAGTACGGCAAGGAAGTGGCAGTTCGAGCACGCACGGGTGTCGTTCTGGCGACGGGAAGCTTCGCCTACAACGAAGCGATGATCCAGTCGTACGCCCCACGGCTGATCGGGCGCCCCGGTGCGGCTATCGAAGAGCACGACGGAAAGTCCATCCAGATGGCGCAGGCTCTCGGGGCCGACCTCGCGCACATGGACGCCACCGAGGTCGCATTCTTCGGCGACCCCCAGTTGATGATCCGCGGCATTCTCGTCAACGGACGCGGCCAGCGCTACGTCAACGAGGACACGTACCCGGGAAGAATCGGCCAGGAGACGCTGCTGCGCAACGAGAATCAGGCCTACCTGATCATCGACGAAGCTTCCTACGAAGAGGGCTGCGCCGCCGACAGTTCCACACCGTTCTTCAGATTCCAGCCCAAGTGGGTGGCCGAGACCGTCGAGGAACTCGAATCCGACATGGGTCTGCCGGAAGGCACCCTCCAGTCGACCGTCGAGGTCTACAACCGCCACGCCGCCCGTGGTGAGGACCCGGTACTGGGAAAGAAGAAGGAGTGGGTCAAGCCGATCGGCTCACCCGTCGCTGCGCTCGATCTTCGCAATTTCACCGCCGGATTCACGCTCGGCGGCCTGCGCACGTCGATCAACTCGGAGGTCATCCACGTCTCCGGCGAACCGATCCCGGGTTTGTTTGCCGCTGGACGCTGCACCGCCGGCGTCTGCGCTGGAGGGTACGCCTCCGGAACGTCCCTCGGAGACGGCAGCTTCTACGGGCGACGCGCCGGAGTCAGCGCTGCCAAGGGCTGAGCGTCTCTTCTCAGATGTCAGCGTCCTCGCTGCGACGTTCGAGGAACAACGTGTCACGCCACCGCCCACCCAGTTGAGCGATACGCGAGCGAGTGCCGACGACTCGGAATCCGACGGCCTGGTGCAAGGCGACGCTTGCCCGGTTCTCCGGGAAAATCGACGACTGCACTGTCCATATCTCACTGGCGTCGGCGGCTTGCACCTGTCGGCGAAGCAGCAGCTTGCCCACGCCGCGCCCGCGAGCGCCGCTACCGATGTAGATGGAGTTCTCGGCGACCCCGCGGTAGCAATCACGCGAGGACACCGGGCTGAGGCTCGCCCAGCCTTCGACGCGGCCGTCGATCTCGGCCACCCATCGATGATCGGGTAACCATTGCGCGTCGAGCTTCTCGGCGGATGGCACCGAGGTGGTGAACGTCGCGGTTCCGGTGTCGATTCCTTCGCGGTAGATCGAGCGAACGGCATCCCAGTCGCCGGATTCCATGCGGCGCACCACCACGTCATCGGGAAGAACTCCCAGTGTGTCTTCGACCGGACCACGAGCAGCCACGACGGCGGCCGCTGCCATCAGATCGGAGTATGCCGTTCCGGCAACACTGACAACCGAAGTGCCTTCACGCACCGAAGCCTCGACAAAACCGACCTCGATCAAGGCCTCGAGGTGGGCACTCAACGCCGACGGCTCGAGTGATGCGGCGTGTGCAATCGTGTCGACGTCGATCGGACCGCCGGCAGCAAGTCGGAGCACTCGCAGCCGCGTCGGATCACCCAGGCACGCAAACCTGCGCGCAAGTACGTCGGTGTCGAGGGGAGCGAGTGTTTCTGAACTCATGAGGCGACTATAACGCCGCTGACCTGCAGTTCGGTCGGCTAGGTTCGGCAAGAGCGTCCCGGAGTGAGAAACAACTCAGCCACCGACCCCAGGGTTCGCCGGCTAACGCGCACCGATCGACGCGGCAATCATCGACCACGAGTTGTGAAGATCGTCCTGCCAGTAACCCCAAGAGTGAGTGCCAGTTGCCCGGAAATCATAGGTGGCCGGGATGCCCAAGGAGTCGAGCCGCTCGGCCAAACGCTGGGTGCACTGGTTCGTCCCGGCCTCGATGACTCCACCCACGATCACCTGGTTCGCCAGAACGCCGAGGTCGCCGTTGACCATCGGTCCGCCCAGATTCTCGTGTGGGCCGGGCAGGCCCGATCCATTGCTGATGTAGAGGTCGACCCCCCGCAATCTCTCGGCGTTGACCACAGGATCGTTGGCTACCCAGCCCGGACCGCCGGGAGGACCCCACATGTTGTCCACGTTGCCGCCGCGGAATCCGACCACGAATCTCACGTAGTCCTGACCGGGTTGAGTACTCGTCTCGGCACACCCGCTGAAAGCACCGACGGCACGGTAAACGGATGGCGCCGCCTCGGCCAGGCTCAGAACCGAGGTACCTGCCATCGACAATCCGGCAACGGCATTCGTACCCGTAGTCCCGAGCGTGGCATCGACGATCGGTGGCAACTCCTGGGTGAGAAATGTGGTCCACTTGTTCAGTCCGAGAACAGGATCGGGCTTCTCCCAGTCGGTGTAGTAGCTGTAGGCACCGCCGATCGGGGTGACGACGTTGACGTTCTTGTCGCCGAAGAAGTCGACGACGTCTGTCCGTGTCTGCCACGTCGCCGTGTCCTCGCCTCCGCCGGCGCCATTGAGTAGATAGAGGGTCGGCCGGGGCGCACTTGTGTCTGCCGGCCGAATCACCTCGAGCGGAATCACCTTGTCCATCGCAGCCGAGTAGACGTACATAGTCAGCTGACGGGCGTTGATATCCTCGACGTGATCGAGAGCTGAACCGCCTGAAGGGGATGTCGGGGCCGGGTCAGCCGAGGCCAACGCTGCTTCGCCGAACAGTCCCGTCCACGCGACGAGGGCGACGACAAGCATTGCCCGAGTACGTCCGATTCTTCTCATTGCCGCTCCTCGTGCTCGATTGCGGTGCCCGGCAACAGCTCGGTGGCGCTCGCTTCGCGGGCGTGCGGCTTGGTGGCTTGAAGTTGTCATGCCCGTTCGGGGTATCCGGAAAACATCGAGAGCACCCGGGCGAGCTCCGGTCCGATGACCGCCATGGCCGGAGGTTCGATCATCTCGTTGTGTTCGCAGCGCACGGGCACCTCCACGATCCGGCCCGTCACGAGTGGGCTCCATTCCTGCGGCGACCTGTCGCGCGGAATCGTGTCGTCTTCTCCCGATGCCAGGAAGATCAGCAGATCTCCTTCGTAGACCTGGGGAACGAACTGGTGCGTGATTCTCTGTGAAGTCTCGTACCCTCGGGCAATCCGTTCGAGGTCCCGACCGTCGACTCCCGTCTCGGGCCCGAGCCTCCGGGCCAACACGGCCGCCGCCTCGTCGAAGGTCAGATCTCGGTCGGTCTCGATCTCGAGGCCGAGTCCTCGCAGTAGGTCTCGGACGTCGAGTTCGGCTGACGCAGGGGCATCGCCGTTGTCGGGGTAGCTGTCCATCATCGCCAGTGTGGCGACGTCGCGGCCGGACGATTGCAGTTCGACGGCCATGGCGTGCGCGATGACTCCGCCGAGGGACCACCCGAGTAAGTCGTACGGCCCGTCCGGCGAAACGGCCTCCACCTCTTCGACGTAGCGATGGGCTAACTGTTCGATCGACTGATAGTCACCGTCGTCGCTGAGAGCGGGGAGCTGAAGTCCGTACACGGGTCTGTCCTCGGGCAGATACCGCACCAAGCCGGCATACCCCCAGGACAGGCCGATACCGGGGTGCACACAGAACAGCGGTCGCCCAGTCCCTTTCGTCCGCAGTGGAACAACCACGGCGAGAAGCTCTTCCATACCGGCGTCGGCTGTCGGCATGTCGAGGCGTCGAGCGATTCCAGCGGGTGTCGGGTCGAGGAACATCCACTGAAGCGGGATTCTCCGTCGGAAACGAGAGTGCAGTGCGCTGACGATTCGGGTGGCCACCAGGGAGGACCCGCCCAGGTCGAAGAAGCTGTCGGTAGTGCTCACCCGGTCGACACCCAGAACCTCGACGAACGAGTCGACCACGGCACGCTCGGTGTCGGTGACCGGCTCGCGGAACTCGGCTGCAGCCGAACCGAATTCGGGTTCCGGTAAGGCCTTTCGGTCGAGCTTGCCCACCGGTGTCATCGGAATCCGCTCGAGAAGCACCACTGCCGACGGAACCATGTGCGAGGGTAGTCGGTTGGCTGCGTACGCCCGTATCTCGTCAGTGCCGGTGGCGTCGGCAGCTGACGCACGCACGTACGACACCAGGACCGTTTCACCCGACGGTCCCGTGTGGCCGACAGTCGCGGCGAAGTCCACCGACGGATGGCGTGAGAGAACTGCATCGATTTCCCCGAGTTCGATCCGAAAACCACGGACCTTGACCTGGAAGTCGCTGCGCCCGATGTATTCGAGCGTGTGATGCACTCCATCGCCGGAGCCAACGATTTTGGCACTGTCACCGCCGGATTCACGCCAACGCACGACATCTCCGGTGCGGTACATCCGGCGCCCCGGCGACCCGTACGAGCACGCGACAAATCGTTCCGACGTGAGCGACGCCCGATTATGGTACCCACGTGCCATACCTGGACCGATGATGTACAACTCCCCCGGCACGCCCACCGGGACGGGCTGCAAACGCTCGTCCAGCACCAGGAAGCCGAAGCCCACTGCCGGCGAGCCGATATTCACTCCCGCACCGGGTTTCATCGAATCGCTGACGCTCGCCTGCACGGTGGTTTCAGTCGGGCCGTAGCCGTTGTGCAGCCTCCGACCCGGCGCCCATTGCGCGACGACCTCCGGCGGGCAGGCCTCGCCCACCAGATCGAGAACACGGAGCGCCTCGAAACCGTTGTCACCCAACGCCGCCAGCGCGGTCGGTGTAATGGTGGCATGAGTGACCTGCTCGCGCCGGAAAACATCGGCCAATTCGGCGCCACCGTACACAGCAGGCGGAACGATCACGACTTGCGCCGAGGCGCTGAATGCCATCGTCAACTCGAAGATGGAAGCGTCGAAACTCGGCGATGCCAACTGAGAGACATGAGAGTCGTGAGTGACCTCGAACCTCTCACGAGTTTCGGCCGTGAAGCTCGCCAAACCTCGATGAGTAATGTTCACTCCCTTGGGTTTCCCGGTAGATCCCGAGGTGTAGATCAGGTAGGCCGGATGATCGAGGTTCAGTTCACCGGTTCGATCGTCATCGGTGATCGGTTCCGGCGACAGCGCGGCTACCCGCCGGGCGAAGTGTGGGTCGTCGAGTTCCAGCCAGGGAACAACGTCGGGTAGGTGAGTTCGGCTGGTCTGAACAGTCAAACCGAGCGAGGCTCGGCAATCGGCGAGCATGTATTCGACGCGCTCGCGCGGATAGGCCGGATCGACAGGCACAAAAGCCGCTCCGGCTTTGGTCACCGACCAGATCGCCACCACCGATTCGATCGAGCGAGGCATTCCCAGTGCCACGAAGGTCTCCGGGCCCACACCGCGACCGCACAACTCCCGGGCAACACGATTCGACCACTCGTCCAGGTCGCGATAACTGAGCTGCCGGTTCTCGAGCGACAGGGCCACCGAGTCAGGATCGATCGCCACGGCGTCCGCCAACAACTCAGGCCACAATTTCGGAGGTACTTCGGGGAGCCCATGCGCCGGCGTCAACTCGCGACGTTCGGGATCGCCGAGTAGGTCGATGTCACCGATCGGTACCTGCGGATTCCGGGTCACGGCCTCGAGCACACGAACGAACATGTCGGCAAAACCGCCGACCGTACCGGGGTCGAAGAGATCAGTGGCAAAGTCGACGGCTCCGCTCATCCCTCCCGGTTCACCGCGATCGTCGTACTCCTCGGCCAGAAGGAATTCCAGGTCTACCTTCACTACCTCGAGTTCAGGGTCGATCCCGCGGACTTCCAGTCCCGGTAGCTTCAGAATCGGTCGTTTGTTGTTCTGGAATTCCAGCGACACCGAGGAAATCGGTGCATAAGCGCTCGACCGTTTCGGCCCGACCGCGTCCACTACCCGCTCGAAGGGCACGTCGGAATGAGCGAACGCGGCGAGGTCGACTTCGCGGCAATGCTCAACCAACTCGCGGAACGATCGAGCCGGATCCACCTGTGTGCGCAGTGCGAGCGTGCCGACGAACATGCCGACCAGATCATCGAGGGCACGATCTCCCCGGCCGGCGATCGGCGTGCCGATCACGATGTCGTCGGTGCTGCCCAAACGTGCCAGCAAGAGCGCGAGCGCTGCATGCACAGTCATGAATGCAGTGGACTCGTGCTGCCGCGACACGTTCAGAATACGGCGGTGAAGATCATTGCTGATCGAGAAGTGAATCCGCGAGCCGTGAAAACTCTGTTGCGTCGGCCGGTCTCGATCGAGCGGAAGTTCCAAGAGGTCGGGAGCACCTGACAGTGCACGTCGCCAGTAAGCCAACTGCTCACTGATCACCGACCCGGGGTCGTCGACTGAGCCCAGAATCTCCCGTTGCCAGAGCGCAAAGTCGGCGTACTGGACTGGAAGCGGCGTCCACTGGGGATCCCCGCCGTACGCGTGGGCCTCGTATGCAATCATCACGTCTCGGGTCAACGGAGACATCGAGAAGCCGTCAGCCGAGATGTGGTGCACCACTACGGCAAGCACGTGTTCGCGCTCATCGATGGTGAACAACGCTGCCCGCAGGGGAATTCGTGCGGCGACGTCGAAACCGGCCGAGACCATCCGGGCAAGCTCGTCACGGAGATGATGTTCGTCGGTCACCGATGTCTCGGTCAGTTGCGGCAGCTCGGCGCTCTCGGTGGGCAGGATGTGCTGGACCGGTCCGTCACCGTGGACCGGGAACATCGTTCGCAGCGATTCGTGGCGGGCGATGACATCGGACATCGCTGATCTCAAGGCCGGTTTGTCGAGTTCACCGCTCAACCGCACCACGAGCGGAATGTTGTATGCAGGAGAACTGGTGTCGAGTTGATTGACGAACCACATCCGCTGCTGAGCAAACGACAAGGGGATGTTGTCGGGTCGGGGGCGCGGTCCCAGTCGCTCCGACCCTTCGGCAACCGACTGGCCGATCACCGTAGCCAACTCGGCGACCGTCGGCGTCTCGAACAGATCCCGCACGCCTACGGTAGCTCCGAGCACCGCCCGTAGCCTCGCCGCGACCGAAGTGGCGCTCAGAGAATTTCCACCGAGCTCGAAGAAACTGATGTCGGTACCGACTCGTTCGAGGCCGAGCACCTCGCCGAACACGTCCGACACTGCCTGTTCGACCGGGCCGACCGGGGGACGGAAATCCCCTGTGGTCGTCTCGATTTCGGGTCTTGGCAACGCCGAACGGTCGACTTTTCCGACAGCGGTCAACGGAATGTTCTCCAGCACCGTGAGAACGGCAGGCACCATGTGCGAAGGCAAGCGCCGGGCCACGGCGCGAATCAGGATCCTGGTGTCCAGTCGACCCGCCGTGGGCACGACGTACGACACGAGTCGGGTGTCTCCGGTGGGGCCGGAATCGGCAACCGTAACGGCAAAACCGACGTTGGGCTCCGACATCAGCACACTGTCGATCTCACCGAGTTCGACACGGAAGCCTCGAACCTTGACCTGGAAGTCGCTTCGCCCGACGTACTCGACACACATGTCCGCCGTCCATCGCACGATGTCGCCGGTGCGGTACATCCGCGTTCCTGGGTCAGCCGGGTTGGCAACAAAGCGTTCTGCCGTCAACCCCGCCCTTCGGTGATATCCCCGTGCCACGCCTGGTCCGGCCAGGTACAGCTCGCCGGGGACCCCGACGGGAACCGCTTGAAGTCGAGTGTCGAGCACCAGTTCGCTGACGCCCCTGACGGGTCCACCGATGGTGATTGGTTCTCCGGCGGTCATCGGTGGGCTGACGTTGGACATGATCGTTGCTTCGGTCGGTCCGTACGCGTTGTACAGGCGGCGGCCAGGTGCCCAGCGAGCGACGAGGTCGGGCGGGCACGCCTCGCCCCCGAATACGACTTCCGAAAGTTGTTCCAGCCCAGCCGGGTCCACCGATGCCAATGCCGCTGTGGTGACGAACGCGTGCGTGACGGCGTGCTCTGCCAGAAGTTGCGCCAGGTCCTCGCCCCCGTAGATCCCGGGTGGAGCGACAACCATCGTCGCCCCGGCTCCGAAAGCCTGCAGATATTCGAAGAGCGACCCGTCGAAACTCGGAGTGGAGAAGTGCAGCGTGCGTGATTGTGGAGTTGCGCCGTAGCGTTCGAGCTGGTCTCGGGCGAAGTTGTCGAGCCCTCGCTGCGTGACCACGACGCCCTTGGGCACGCCGGTCGACCCCGAGGTGTAGACCACGTAGGCAGCTGAATCCAACCCGATCGGACGGAGTCGGTCGTTGTCGGTCAACGGGCTCCCCGAGAATCCCTCGCACTTCTTCGTGAAATGCGGATCGTCGATAATCAGCCACTCCGCGATATCGGGCAATCGATCTCGGCCCGCGGTGGTGGTCAATCCGAAGCTGACCTTCGAATCGATCAGCATGTGATTGATCCGCTCGTCCGGATAGTCGGGATCGATCGGCACGAACGCAGCGCCTGTCTTGGCGACGGCAAGTATCGACACCACGGACGCGAGAGAACGTGGGACACCGACCGCTACATAGTCCTCGGTTCCCAGGCCGTGCGAGACGAACATGCGAGCAATGCGATTGGAAAGGATGTCCAGCTCGCCGTAGGTCATGCTGCCGTCCGCCGATTCCACGGCCGGTGCGTTCGGATCACGCTGGGCTGCCTCGTCGAAGATCTCCGGGAAGACGCGCGACGACCCGCCGGCCGTGCCACGGACTGGCACCAATTCAGCATGTTCGGAGGCTGCGAGCACCGACACCACAGCCAAGGGACGATCCGGCTGGGTACACGCTTCGAGTACGCGCCGCAGTCGTCCGGCGATCTCTTCGATGTCGGCGGCACCGAAAACCTCGGGTATGTACTCGAATTTCAGGCGGAGCCTGGTGTCGACCGATGCTACGAGGCTGAGCGGGTAGTGGGCAGCGTCCTTGGCTTCGACATCGGTGATCCGGACCCCCGCAATATCGGTATCGGACGAAAGCCCCTGACGGTCAACGGGATACGATTCGAAGACAGTCAACGTGTCGAATCCGATCTCCGGCCCCGCGCCTACGTGGATCTCGGAAAGCCCGAGACAGTGGTGATCCGACAGCTCTGCTTGCTCGGCCTGGATCCGCGCGAGGAGTGTGCCGATACTTTCACTCGGGCGCAGCGTGATTCGGACCGGAATTGTGTTGATGAACAGCCCGACCATGGTTTCGATCCCGGTCAGCTCGGGAGGTCGACCCGACACCGTCGCTCCGAACACCACATCGTCTCTCCCGGTCAGTGCAGCAAGGACGATCCCCCACGATGCCTGAACAATCGTGTTGATCGTCAGCCCGAGTTCACGCGCCATTCCGCGAAGTGAGGTTGTGAATTCCTCGTCCAGATCGAACACCCACTCGGCCGCCATGGTGGAGAGTCGACGCGATCGAACCGCTGGAGCCAACAGCGTCGGTCCTTCGACTCCGCTCAGCGTCCTCGCCCACACAGCTCGGGAAGCTTGCTGATCGCGGCGGCTCATCCAGGTCAGATAGTCGCGATACGCGCGCGCGTGAGGCAAGGCCGCCACTTGACCGTCGGCGGCATAGAGCGTCGCCAATTCCCGGATCAGCAGGGGCATGGACCAGCCGTCCAGAAGGATGTGATGATTGGTGAGCACGAGCGTGAACTTTTCGGGGGCGAGAGCGATCAGGGTGAATCGGATCAACGGCGCCCGTGCCATGTCGAACGGGCGCGCTCGGTCCTCGGCCAGCGCTCGATCAATTTCCTGATCTGGTGCACCCGTGAGGTCGATTTCCTGCCACGGCGCTGCCACGTTGCTTCGGACCACCTGGACGGCACGGCCGTCGGCGCTGTGAAGGAAGGCGGTACGCAGGTTCTCATGCCGGCCGAGCAGCGCGTCGGCGGCGCGGCGCAGGCGCTCCGAATCGACTGCGCCGGCTAGATCGAGAGCCACTTGTACGAGGTATGCGTCGACCGATCGTTCGGCCAATTCGGCGTGGAACAACAACCCCGCTTGCAGTGGAGAGAGTGGCCAGACATCGCTCAGGTCGGGACACCGACTTTCGAGGTCGTCGATCGCCTCCTGTCGAAGATCGACCAGATCGAAGTCCGAGGGTGTGAATCCGCCGCCGCCCGCCGCGAACTCTGCGAGTCCGGCCAGTGCGTCGAGCCACCACTGCCCCAGTTGCCGAACGTCGTCCGCACCCAGAATGTCCGGTGGGAACGTCCAGCCGGCAACGAGCTGCGGACCGTCCTCGGTATCGCTGTCGACCGTCATCACGTTGACCTCGAGGACGCTGGCGAGTGGGAGATCGACGGCCGCAACCGTCCGCAGGTCCTCGTCACGGATCGGTACCCATCCCGCTGAAGCGTCGGCGTCGGATCCACCGACGCGTCCGAGGTAGTTGAAGCTGATCTGAGGCACCGGAAGTTGCGAAAGAGTGTGTGCCGTTTCGCGGTTCAGATAGCGCAGCAACCCGAAGCCGATGCCGCGGTCCGGCACCGCCCGGAGTTGTTCCTTGACAGTCTTGGCAGCGACGCCGGCAGCCGGGCCGCCGGCGAAGGCGTCACCCGGATCCACTCCGCTCAGATCGATCCGCACCGGGAAGATCGTCGTGAACCATCCCACCGTGCGAGCAAGATCTGCCCCGGGAACCACCTGTTCCTCGCGTCCGTGCCCCTCGAGACTGATCAATGTCTCCGGATTGTCGATGCCGCGGTCCATGCGCCAGCGGACCATCGCAAGTGCCAAAGCCGTCAACAATCCGTCCTCGACGCTCCCATGAATCGCCTGCGGAACTGTCGTCGACACGGCCTCGGTCAATCCCGTGGGAACTCGTACTTCGATGTCAATGGTGGCCGAGGCGGTGTCCCTCTTCGTCAGGGCGCGCACACCCAGAGTCGGATCCGGGCCCTCGAGCACCTCTCGCCAATAGTCGATTTCAGCGACCCGATCCGGCTCGCGCGCGGCGTCGACGAGGCCATGTGCCCATCGACGCATCGAGGTTCCGACCGGAGCAAGTGACGGGTCGACGCCTGACTGCACCTGCGCACAGGCAAGTGCAAGATCGGGGATCAGGATTCGCCAGGAAACGCCGTCCGTCACGAGGTGGTGCGCCACGATTAGCAACTGTTTCCGGCTCTGCCGGTCCTTTTGAATCTGTCCGTCGGTGTCGAGCAGGACTGCCTGCACCATCACACCTGCCTCCGGGTCGAGCCGCCCCAGAGCTGCGTCGAGTTCTGTCGAGACCGTCTCCGCGGCAGAACCCCCGAGGCTCCCGTGGCGTACGACGGTCTCCGCCCGCACCGTACCTACAGGCGCAACGTCCATCCGCCGAGCGGATTCAGGATGATGCGTCGCCCGGATGCCTGCGCGGAGGATGTCGTGGTGGTCCAGCACAGCCTGCATGGCCAGTGTCAGCGTGACCTCGTCGAGCGTGGCAGGAACCGAGAGCAGAACAGATTGGGAGTACCGGCGAAAATCTCCACCACGGTCAAGCATCCATTCGACGATCGGCGTCAATTCGATCTCACCGACGCCGCCGCCAGGCAATTCGTCGACGACGACACGGTTGCCAGCCGTTCCGGCCGTCTCGGACAGCGCCGCAACAGTTTTGCGTTCGAACACCTCGCGCGGTGTGATCAGAACTCCGGCAGACCTGGCGCGCGTCACCAACTGGATGGACATGATCGAGTCACCGCCTAGAGTGAAGAACGAATCGTCGACCCCCACCTCCTCGAGTCCCAGAACTTCGGCGAACAGACTCGCAAGGATGTTTTCCGTCGCGGACGCGGGGCCACGACTTACGGTTGCCTGTCGCCCGAAGTCAGGTTCAGGCAATGCATTCCGGTCGAGCTTTCCGTTCACCGTCAGCGGCAAACCCTCGAGAACCGTCACGACAGCGGGGACCATGTGGGGCGCCAACCTCTGTGAGACATACTCGAGCAACGCCGCCGGAGAGATAGTGGCACCGGACTCCGGCACCACGTAGCCCACCAACCGGTCTCTGCGGGCTACCACCGCCGACTGAGACACGCCCACTCCGGAGAGCAGTGCAGCCTCCACCTCGCCGAGTTCGATTCGGTACCCCTTCACCTGCACCTGCAGATCGTTTCGTCCGAGGTACTCCAGCTGCCCGCTGTCGTTCCAGCGCCCCAGGTCACCGGATCGATACATACGCGCACCACTGACCGCGAGGTCGGGAATGAACCGCGCGGACGTCAGACCGAACCGGCCGAGGTATCCGCGTGAAACCTGATCACCGGAGACATACAGTTCACCCACCACACCGGGCGGCACCGGGTGCAACCGCTGATCCAACACATACACACGCAATCCGGGTAACGCCCGACCAATCACCGAGGCCGATCGTTGACGCACCAGCACACGATCGAGCGGTAAATGGCTGACGTGCACAGTGGTCTCCGTGATGCCGTACATGTTGACCAGATCTGGTGACGAAGTCCCGCGGCGGGCGTACCAGCGCGTCAACTGTCCGAAGTCGAGCGCTTCTCCGCCGAAGATCACGTAGCGCAATGACAGGGCCGCACCCCCGGCAAGCCGGTCGGCTTCCGCCAATTGATAGAAGGCGGTGGGAGTTTGATTGAGCACCGTGACACGTTCGTGCCGTAGCAATTCGAGGAATGCCTCTGGTGAACGGGCCGTGAAGTAGTCGACCAGTACCAGTCGGCCACCGTGTGCGAGTGCGCCCCACATTTCCCAGACCGAGAAGTCGAATGCCTCCGAATGGAACATCGTCCACACATCGCCGCTGCCGAAGCCGAAGAGCGCTCTGGTGTTTGCCAGCAACGTCACTACGCTGCGGTGAGAAACCTGCACCCCCTTCGGGCGCCCGGTGGACCCGGAGGTGTAGATCACGTAGGCCACCGATTCGGGTCGGAGCGGTAGCAGCCGATCTCGGTCGGTCACCGCAAGCGGAGAAAACCTGTGCAGTGCATCGAGAATCACCGGGTCGTCTACCGCAATCACTGGAATCTCGCTGTCTGCGATTGCGTCACTGTCTCGTATGTAGTCGCCGTCGGCCCGGGTGGTCAACACACACTTCGGCCGGGCGTCACGCAGCACGAAGTCCACCCGGTTTACCGGAGAAGTCGAGTCCACCGGTACGTATCCGCCACCCGCCTTCACCACCGCCAGCAATGCCACCATCAGGTCGATCGAGCGGGCCATCGCGACTGCCACCAAGGTTTCCGGCCCCACCCCCTGCGCCACCAACAGTCGAGCAAGGCGGTTTGCTCGCTCGTCGAGTTCGCGGTACGTAACCGACAATCCGCCGCAGCGCACCGCCACGGCAGCACCGGACGTCCGCGCCGTGCGATCGAAGAGATCCGACAACGAATCCTCGTCTGTTCCGGCGCCAGAGGGCGTGGGCGCAACCAGCAACCCGCTGAGTTCGCCGGCCAGAATCATGTCGATATCACCGACGACCACCGACTGGTTCTCGGTCACGGCGCCGATCACTCTTTCGAAGCGCGCCGCGATGCGCGCCACCGACATTCGATCGAAAATATCTGTTGCATAACGGAAACCGGCGCTGATACCAGCGGGCTCACCGTGCTCGTCGACGTGCTCCATCACACTCAGTTGCAGATCGAATTTCGCAACCGCGAGATCGACGTCGAGCGAGCGAACCGTCAGTTCCGGCAAGTCGAAGCGCAGTCCCGTATCGGTCTGGAATTCGAGGAGTACCTGAAACAGAGGTGAATGCTCGGTGGAACGGTCGGGCGAGAGGTAATCCACCAACCTCTCGAAGGGGATGTCTGCATGGTCCAGAGCACCGAGATCCATTGACCGCACCGCGGCCAACACCTCGGCAAAGGTTGCTCCGGATGAGACAGGTGTGCGAAGGACGAGCGTGTTGACGAACATCCCGACCACATCGTCGAACACCGATGCACCGCGACCTGCGACCGGAGTCCCGATCACTACGTCGTCCGCTGTAGTGAGCCGTGCCAGCAATACCGCCAGAGCCGCATGCATCACCATGAACAGAGACGAACCGTTCTGGTGTGCGAGTTCGTTCAAAGCTCGATGGATCTCGGGCGAGAAGTCCATCGAAACCACCGCGCCCTCGGCAGACCGTTTCGAGGTTCGTGGTCTATCGAGAGGGAGCGGCAAGACGTCCGGAATACCCGACAGCTTCGCTGTCCAATAATCGAATTCGGCCGAGGGCGAAGTTTCCGGACCAACGTCTGCGTCGACGATCTCACGCTGCCAGAGGGTGTAGTCGGCGTACTGAATCGGCAGCGGCACCCAGTCCGGGCTCCGACCTTGCGTGCGCGCGGTATATGCACTCATCAGGTCGCGTGCCAGTGGTGCCATCGAGAAGCCGTCTGCGGCGATGTGGTGAACAACGATCGCGAGTACATGCTGCTCCGGTCCGGTTCGGAGTAACCTCACGTGCAGCGGGAACCCTTCGGACACATCGAATCCGATGTCGAAGAACGCGCGCAAGTCCGTGAAAAGCCCCTCGCCGGGAATCGGCACGGGGTGGATTCGAGGAGCAGCGACCGCGGGTTCGGCGATCACCTGGTAGGGCCCGTCTGCGGACGCAGGAAAGATCGTTCGAAGGGATTCGTGCCGTTCCACCACATCACCCAGCGCGGCTTGGAGCGCACCCGAATCCAGGAACCCGTCCAGTTGTAGTGCGACGGGGATGTTGTAGAGCGGAGACGACGTGTCGAACTGGTTGACGAACCACATCCGCGATTGCGCGAACGACAGCGGAATACGTTCTGGCCGTGCCCTACTCGTGAGGGGCACACGAGTAGCTTCCTCGAGTCCAGGCTCGCCCGGCGCGGAGTCGATTGGATCTATCGAGGCCGCCAGGTCCGCGACCACGGGGGCGTCGAACAGTGCATTGACCCCCATATTGGTGTGCAATGCGGCGTTGATGCGGGCGATGACTCGAGTGGCGCTGAGGGAATCCCCGCCGAGTTCGAAGAAACTGTCGTCGGCACCCACCTGGTCGAGACCGAGAACGTCGGCAACAGCACGGGCGATTCCGATTTCGGCAGGAGTGGCGGGAGTCCGAAACGCAGCGCTCGCAAAATCAGTGTCCGGGAGGGCTTTACGGTCCAACTTCCCATGCACCGTCACCGGAAACTCCCCCAACACCACCACCACCGACGGCACCATGAACCCCGGAAGAGACCTCCGCACCCCCTCCAACACCACCACCTCATCGACCACCACCCCCACCTCACCCACCACAAACCCCACCAAAAAATCCCCACCCACACCCGACCGCAACACCACCACCGCACCAGCCACCCCCACCTGAGCAGCCAACACCGCCTCCACCTCACCCAACTCCACCCGCTGCCCCCGCACCTTCACCTGAAAATCCTTGCGCCCCACAAACTCCAACACCCCACCACACCCCCACCGCACCACATCACCCGTCCGATACACCCGAGCACCCACCACCCCCGACACCGGATCCGCCACAAACCGACCCACCGTCAAATCCACACGACCCTCATACCCCCGAGCCACCTGCACCCCACCCACATACAACTCCCCCACCACACCCACCGGAACCGGCCGCAACCGCGAATCCAACACCAACACCCGCGTATTCCACACCGGCCGACCAATCGGAACACCCACCCCCACAACACCCTCCACCACATGAAACGTCACATCCACCGACGCCTCCGTCGGCCCGTACAAATTCACCAACTCCGCACCACACACCCCCGCAAACCGCCCCGCCAACACCGACGACAACCCCTCACCCGACACAAACACCCGACGCAAACCCGAACACCCCACCCCCAACTCCCCCACGCTCAACTCCCCCACGAACACCTCCAACATCGACGGCACAAAATGCACCACCGACACCCCCCACCGCTCGATCACACCCACCAAATACACCGGATCACGATGCCCACCCGGATCCGCCACCACCAACCGCGCACCCACCATCAACGGCCAAAACAACTCCCACACCGACACATCGAACGACACCGGCGTCTTCTGCAACACCACATCCCCCACACCCAACGGAAACTCCCCCTGCATCCACAACAACCGATTCACCACCCCCGCATGCGACACCACCACCCCCTTCGGACGACCCGTCGACCCCGACGTGAACATCACATACACCGCATGCTCAGGCAACAACACCCCCAACCGATCCCCCACCCCCACCGGACCACCCGAAAACCCCGAAACATCAACACAACCCACATCAACAAACCCCACCCCCACCGGCAAACACCCACCATCACCAACCCGCGACAACACCACCACCGGATCCACCACCCCCACCACAAACCCCACCCGCTCCACCGGCGCACCCACATCCACCGGAACAAACACCCCACCAGCCCGCACCACCGCAAACACCGCCACCAACAACTCCACCGACCGCGACAACGCCACACACACCCGCGACTCCGGACCCACCCCCAACGAAATCAAAAACCGCGCAAAACGATTCACCCGAACATCGAACTCACCCCACGACAACACCACCCCACCACACACCAACCCCCCACCACCCACACCAGCAAACCGCCCATCCAACACATCCACCAACGTCAAACCCCCCACCACAACCCCCACACCATCCCAACCACCCACCACCAACCCACGCTCACCGGCGACAAACACGTCGACCTCACCCACCGGTGTATCCGCGTTCGCTGCGAAGGCGGCAAGAATCCGCGACATTCGCTGTGCAATGGTGTCGACCGCGGCGCGGTCGAATGCCGCCGGCTGGTACCGCAGGCTGACCTGCAGCGTCGGTTCCGCGACCGACAGCACGGTGAGCGGGTAATGCGTGGCGTCGCGGGCATTCACAGCGGTGACGCGCATACCGGCAATGTCGGTGTTCCCGCCCATCCCCGAGGTATCGATCGGATACGACTCGAAGACCGACAGTGTGTCGAACAAATTGCCTGTCCCTACGACAGATTGAATCGCGCCGAGTCCGACATAGTGATGATCGAGCAGAGCTGTCTGCTCGCTTTGCAGTCGAGCGAGCAGCTGCGTACACGTCTCGTCCGGATCCAGTTGCACTCGGACAGGCAACGTGTTGATCAGCAGCCCCATCATGTTTTCCACACCAGGCAACTCGGGTGAGCGGCCCGAAACCGTGACGCCGAAGACTACGTCGTCACGGGAAAGCATCCGAGACAGTAGGACACCCCACGCCGCCTGGATCACCGTGTTCATCGTGATCCCGCTCCGTTGGACCAGCGCACCGAGTCCGTCGCGCACCGAATCGGGTAGATCGACGGCAACCTCTTCGGGCACCAGCTGCTCCGCGATCGGCGTCGAAGGCGCCAACAACGTCGGCTCGTCGACGCCTTCCAAGGCGTCCTCCCACGCCGCGAGCGAGGTCTCCATATCGCGGTGCATCAACCATTCCAGATAGGTGCGGTACGACGGAGTCTCGGGAAGATCGGCCGGGGCCCTCTCGACCGAGAGACTGTCGTCCGCGTATCGCATCAACAGTTCGCGAACCAGCAACGGCATCGACCAACCGTCGAGAACGATGTGATGGTTCGTCACCACCAACACACACCTCGTCGGCGAGGTTCGCAGCAACGTCAGCCGAAGCAGTGGCGGCGAAGCGAGGTCGAAGGGTGCACTGCGATCCTCGGCGAGGCGGCGCTCCAGATCTGTGTCGGTTGCCGATCCGCGATCACTCAGGTCGACCTCGGTCCAGGGAATCACGGCATCGTCGACAATCAACTGCACCGGTAGGCCGTGTACGTCGTAGACGAACGCTGCACACAGATTCGGGTGGTTTGCCAATAGTCCGGCAGCAGCGCCGCGCAAACGCTCGGAATCAACCGATCCTTCGAGCTCGACGCACAACTGCGCTGTGTAGACGTCCGTCGACGTGGCCGCCAGTGAGGCATGGAACATCAGCCCGGCCTGAAGGGGCGACACCGACCAGACATCGTGCAATCCGGGGAAGTCGTTCTCCCAGCGTTCGATCTGTTGTTGGTCCACCGAGACCAGGGGAATGTCCGACGGCGTCAGACCGCCCGCATCAGGTCGCGACGCGTGCGCGGTGAGTCCGTCGAGCGCACGACGCCACAGTTCCGCGAACTCCGCGATGTCAGACCTGTCGAGCACTCCGCGGGGAAAGGTGAAAGATGCTGTCAGGCACGGCCCGTCGACGTGGTCCTCAACCGCGGCGTTGATGTCGATCACGGACGCCACAGGCATGGACGGGTTCTGGGTTCCGCCGAGCCTTCGATTGCCCTCCACCGGCAGCCAGTCCTGTGTTCCGTCAGAGGAGCTGATCCGGCCCAGATAGTTGAAACTGATCTGAGGAGAACGGAATCGGCCGAGTGGGTCGCTCTCGCCCGACAGGTACCGCAACATCCCGAATCCGATTCCATGATCGGGGATCGCACGCACGTACTCTTTGACAGCTTTGAGAGCCCGCCCGGCGTCGGCGCCACCTGCCAGTGCGTCGTCGACGTCGATTGCGCCAAGTTCCACGCGCACCGGGTAGAGCGTGGTGAACCAACCAACGGTGCGAGCGAGGTCTGCACCAGGAACCGCTCCTTCCTCGCGCCCGTGTCCTTCGAGCGTGATCAGGGCGGCAGCGGTATCCATACCGCGGCGTCGTCGCCACTCGATCGAGGCGAACGCAACAGCGGTGACGAGTCCGTCGTTCACGCCGGCGTGGAATGCCGCAGGAACCGTGGTGAGAAGGTTCCTGGTCGCCGAAGGCGAGATGTCCACTGTAACGGTGTCGACCGTGTCGTCGACGTCGATCGTGGGATCGAGTGGGCGCGAACCGATCAACGGGTCATCGCCGTCCAGGATCGTTTTCCATATGTCCAGTTCGACGCTCCGGTCGCCCACGTGCTCGACAAGCCCATGCGCCCATCGCCGGAACGACGTTCCGATCTGTGGCAGTTCGGGCGTGACACCGGCCTGGAGTTGTGCTGTCACCGACGCCAGGTCGGTGACCAGAATGCGCCACGAGACGCCGTCGACAACCAGGTGATGAATCACCACAAGTAGTCGGCCCCGCCCGGTCGACACGTCAGGTTTGTCGGCCAGGTCGAACCAGATCACGCGCACCATGTCAGCCGTGGCGGGATCCAAGCTGTCGGCCACGGCCTCGAGTTCTCCCGACGCCAAGGCCCTGAAACCTTCGTCGTCCACCGAATCGACAGCTACGCGGTGGATCAGTCCTTCGGCCGAGATCGAGCCGGGTGGTAAGACTTCCATGACCCGGTCACTCTCAACCAAGCGAGCTCGAAGCATTCCGTGGCGGTCCAGCAACACCTGGAGACCACGGACAAGGAGGTCCTGGGTGAGATCAGCGGGAGCTGTCAGCAAGAGCGCCTGGGAGAACCGTTTCACTCCGCCGCCACGCAGCCCGCCACTGCTGCGGTCGAGCATCCACTGCGCCACCGGGCTCAATGGAACAGTTCCGACAGCGGATCCCGGTAGCTCCGCGAGTACATCAGGCCTGTCCTGCTCAAGGTGCGCCGACTCGGCAAGCGCGGCGACGGATTTGTGGTCGAAAACATCTCGGGGTGAGATGATCACACCCGCATCGCGAGCGCGGGCCACCAATTGGATGGACATGATGCTGTCGCCACCGAGCTCGAAGAACGAATCATGCACTCCTACCGCGTCGAGACCGAGAACCTGCGCGAACAGAGCGGCAAGAAGATTCTCGGTTTCCGTTCGCGGTGGCCGGTCGGGTGTGGCGGCGGACGAGAAATCGGGTGTGGGAAGCGCTGCGCGGTCGAGTTTTCCGTGAACCGTCAGCGGAACGGCGTCGAGCACCACCACCGCCGCCGGCACCATGTACGACGGCAGGCGCTTGCCTGCATGGGCGAGGACGTCTCGCGGATCGACACTCGCTCCGCGATCGGGAACCACGTAGCCGATCAACCGATCCCTGCCGTCGCCGTTCCAGACGGCCGTCACCGCCTGGGCCACGCGCGGGTGCGTCTGCAGTGCCACCTCGACTTCCCCGAGTTCGATGCGGAACCCACGGACTTTGACTTGGGCATCGGTGCGCCCGAGATACTCCAGCCGTCGGTCGGGCGTCCACCGCACGCGATCGCCCGTGCGATAGATCCGCGTTCCCGGCGCACCGAAGGGATCTGCGACAAACTGCGTGGCGGTCAACGGGTATCGCCGGTGATAGCCGCGAGCGAGAGCCGGCCCGGCAAGATACAACTCCCCCGCGACACCTACCGGTACCGCTCGCAGACGCGAGTCCAGCACTACCTCGCTGAATCCGCGAGTAGGTGTGCCGATAGTGACCGGGTCGTTCGGAGCCAGTGCCGCACTGATGCTCGACACGACAGTTGCCTCGGTAGGACCGTAGGCGTTGAACATCTTTCTGCCCGGAGCCCAGCGGGCCACCAATTCCGGCGGACACGCTTCCCCACCTGTCACGACACAACCGACAGTGGTGAGACCGTCTGGGTCGACGGACGTTAAGGCCGCCGGAGTCACAAAACAATGGGTGACGCGCTCGCGCTCCAGTAACGCCGCCAGTTCCGACCCGCCGTAGACGGTCGGTGGCACGATCACCATCGTGGCTCCAGCACCAACGGCCATCACGAGCTCGAGAACCGACGCGTCGAAACTCGGCGAAGCGAAGTGCAGAGTTCTGGATCGGGTCGTGGCGGCGAAGGTCTCACGCTCCTGGAGCGCGAAGTCGCTCAACCCGCGATGTGTGACCGTCACGCCCTTGGGTGTTCCTGTCGACCCCGACGTGTAGATCAGATAGACCGGATTGTCGATGCGAATCGGTGCCTTCCGATCCGCGTCGGTGACTTTCGATGGCGAGTACGCCCGCAGCCGTTCCTCGAAACCGGCATCGTCGAGGACCAGCCACGGCACGAGGCCGGACAATGCCGCGTTGTGAGCGCGAGACGTTATCCCCCACCCTGCACCGGAGTCGCCCAGCATGTGCTCGATACGAGCAGCAGGATGTCCCGGGTCCACGGGAAGGAATGCCGCACCTGTCTTGGCAATGGACCACACCGCCAGAACGGACTCGATGGAGCGTGGGAGACACAACGCCACCACCGATTCGGGACCCACTCCGGATTCGATCAGCATGCGGGCCAATCGGTTCGACTGCGCGTCGAGTTCGAGATAGGTCACTTCACGTTCCTCGAACACCAACGCGACGGCGCCGGGATCCTGGGCAGTCGCCATATCTGTTGCTGCAGTCAGCAAATCCGGAAGGGTCTGAACAGCGGCGGAAATCTCACCTCGCACGGGTACCAGTTCGGCTGACTCATAGGCGTCGAGGATCTCGATATCTCCGATCCGTGATTGCGGATCCGTGATAACGCGCTCGAGAATCCGTTGCAGGCGGTCGGCGAAGCCCGCTACCGTTTCCTCGTCGAAAATATCTGTGGCATATCCGAATTCGGCGCGAAGACCGTCCGATTCGCCGGCTGCGCCGGCGTTCTGCGTCACCGTCAACTGAAGATCGAAGTTGATGGTGTCGATCTCGACGCCCACGTCGGTCACCTGCAGGTCGGGGAGTTCGAGTGCAGGCCGTTCGATGTCTTGGAACTCCAACATGACTTGAAACAGGGGCGAGTACGCCGTCGAACGTGAAGGATTCACGATCTCGACGACTCTTTCGAACGGCACGTCCGCGTGAATGAAGGCGCTCAGATCTACGTTTCGGACCTGGTCGAGGAAGTCTCCGAAAGTCGCGCCGCGGTCCACTGCAGTGCGCAAGACCAACGTGTTGACGAACATGCCCACCAGGTCGTCGAGTTCGCGCTCCCCACGCCCGGCGATGGGAGTTCCGACGGCTACGTCGTCCTCATCACTGAGCCTCGCCAGCAGCACTGCCAAGGCTGCGTGCACAACCATGAAGACCGTGGCGTTGTGTTTGCGCGACAGGGCAACCACACCGGCATGCACCTTCGGACCGAACACGAACCTGATCCGTCCGCGTCGAAGCGAACGCACATCACCGCGCGGTCGATCGGTCGGAATGTCGAGAACCTCCGGTGCGCCCGCAAGATTCTCGGCCCAATAGCCGAGCTGTTTCGAGATCAGAGACCGAGAGTCCGATTCCGAGCCCAACCAACCACGTTGCCACAACGCGTAGTCGGCATACTGGATCCCGAGCGGCGCCCACTGCGGTGCCTCACCGTTCACTCGGGAGGAGTATGCGCTCATGAGATCTCGGGCCAGCGGTACCGTCGAGAATCCGTCGGCGGCGATGTGGTGAATCACGATCACCAGGACATGCGAGTGGACCTGGTCATCTCGCCGCAACAAGGTGGCGCGCATCGGGACCTGCTGCGTGACGTCGAAACCATCCGAAGCGATCTGCCGGCTACGCTCGCGCAGCTCTTCCTCTCCCTGCACAAGTATCGGTGCAAGATCCGATACCACCTGTGAGGTGGACATGATCACTTGACGCGGGCCGTCATCGATGAGAGGAAAAACGGTGCGCAA
Organism: Rhodococcus sp. Ni2; assembly: GCF_021352185.1. Lineage (NCBI taxonomy): Bacteria > Bacillati > Actinomycetota > Actinomycetes > Mycobacteriales > Nocardiaceae > Rhodococcus > Rhodococcus sp. Ni2. The sequence goes on along the minus strand of NZ_WOXZ01000003.1, from coordinate 546,004 downwards.
GGACTCGTGCCGCTCGACGACGTCGACAAATGCAGCCTGAAGCGCACTCACGTTCACTGCACCTTCGAGCCTCAACGCGCACGCGACGTTGTAGGCGGCGGACTCGGGGGCGAACTGATTCGCAAACCACATTCGCTCCTGCGCCGGTGAAAGTGGGATATCTGTCGTCATAACCCGCGGCGTCAACGCCGGCTTGGCCCCCTCTCCTCCGCGACACTGCGCCAATTCGGCCAGCGCTGCAACGGTAGAAGCATCGAAGACGTCACGAATATTGATCCGTTCGCCGAGAACAGAATTCACTCGCGCAACCAACCTGGCCGCACTGAGAGAGTTCCCACCCAGGGCAAAAAAGTCGTCGTTCACGCCCACCGTCGACGTTCCCAGCAGATCATCGAAGATTGCGGCAACCGTCTCCTCGACCGGCGTTCGTGGCGCAACATACTGCAGCGCTTGAGGTTCGAAGTTGACGTCCGGGAGGGCTTTACGGTCCAACTTCCCATGCACCGTCACCGGAAACTCCCCCAACACCACCACCACCGACGGCACCATGAACCCCGGAAGAGACCTCCGCACCCCCTCCAACACCACCACCTCATCGACCACCACCCCCACCTCACCCACCACAAACCCCACCAAAAAATCCCCACCCACACCCGACCGCAACACCACCACCGCACCAGCCACCCCCACCTGAGCAGCCAACACCGCCTCCACCTCACCCAACTCCACCCGCTGCCCCCGCACCTTCACCTGAAAATCCGTGCGCCCCACAAACTCCAACACCCCACCACACCCCCACCGCACCACATCACCCGTCCGATACACCCGAGCACCCACCACCCCCGACACCGGATCCGCCACAAACCGACCCACCGTCAAATCCACACGACCCTCATACCCCCGAGCCACCTGCACCCCACCCACATACAACTCCCCCACCACACCCACCGGAACCGGCCGCAACCGCGAATCCAACACCAACACCCGCGTATTCCACACCGGCCGACCAATCGGAACACCCACCCCCACAACACCCTCCACCACATGAAACGTCACATCCACCGACGCCTCCGTCGGCCCGTACAAATTCACCAACTCCGCACCACACACCCCCGCAAACCGCCCCGCCAACACCGACGACAACCCCTCACCCGACACAAACACCCGACGCAAACCCGAACACCCCACCCCCAACTCCCCCACGCTCAACTCCCCCACGAACACCTCCAACATCGACGGCACAAAATGCACCACCGACACCCCCCACCGCTCGATCACACCCACCAAATACACCGGATCACGATGCCCACCCGGATCCGCCACCACCAACCGCGCACCCACCATCAACGGCCAAAACAACTCCCACACCGACACATCGAACGACACCGGCGTCTTCTGCAACACCACATCCCCCACACCCAACGGAAACTCCCCCTGCATCCACAACAACCGATTCACCACCCCCGCATGCGACACCACCACCCCCTTCGGACGACCCGTCGACCCCGACGTGAACATCACATACACCGCATGCTCAGGCAACAACACCCCCAACCGATCCCCCACCCCCACCGGACCACCCGAAAACCCCGAAACATCAACACAACCCACATCAACAAACCCCACCCCCACCGGCAAACACCCACCATCACCAACCCGCGACAACACCACCACCGGATCCACCACCCCCACCACAAACCCCACCCGCTCCACCGGCGCACCCACATCCACCGGAACAAACACCCCACCAGCCCGCACCACCGCAAACACCGCCACCAACAACTCCACCGACCGCGACAACGCCACACACACCCGCGACTCCGGACCCACCCCCAACGAAATCAAAAACCGCGCAAAACGATTCACCCGAACATCGAACTCACCCCACGACAACACCACCCCACCACACACCAACCCCCCACCACCCACACCAGCAAACCGCCCATCCAACACATCCACCAACGTCAAACCCCCCACCACAACCCCCACACCATCCCAACCACCCACCACCAACCCACGCTCGGGCGCGCCCAAAATTTCCGTATCCCCTACTGGCACTGTTGGATCCGACACGACCGACCGGAGGAGGCGGACGAAACGCTCGCCGAACTCGGCGACTGTGGTGCGCTCGAAGATATCGGAGGCATAGGTGAAGGCGGCATCGAAACCCATGGGGACGCCGTCTTTGCCACGCTGCTCGGAGAGCGACAGTTGCAAGTCGAATTTGGCGACACCGACGTCGACTGGAACAACATCGACACCCAGTCCGGGTAGTTCGAGGTGGGGATCTGCGGTGTTCTGGAATTCCAACAGAACCTGGAAGAGCGGTGAGCGAGATGACGAACGCTCCGGCGCAACTGCATCGACGACTCGCTCGAACGGCACCTCGGCTTGTCCGAACGCTGCCAGATCGACTTCGCGAGTTCGTGAAAGGATCTCCTCGAAAGTCGCGGCGGTGTCAACGGTGATTCGCAGGACGACCGTGTTGACGAACATCCCGACCAGATCGTCGAGGACTTGCTCGGCGCGCCCTCCTACCGGAGTCCCGATCGCTATGTCCGGCGAGGCGCTCAGCCGTGCCAACAGAACCGCCAGCACTGCGTGCATCACCATGAACGGTGTCGTGTTGTGATTCCGAGCGAGTTCGAGGAGTTCACTGTGCACGTCTGCGGGCACCGAGAATCGGACCGATTCACCGCGCATGGATCGTTCCGCCGGTCTCGGTCGATCCAGCGGAAGGTCGATCACGTCAGGTAGACCGGCCAGGGTGGACGTCCAGTAGTCCAACTGCTTCGCCTCGAGCGTGTCCGGATCGTCGTCACTGCCGAGCAGTTCGATCTGCCATTGGCTGTAGTCGGCGTACTGCACAGGCAAAGGCGACCAGTCCGGTGCCCGTTTCGCAGCCCGCGCCGCGTAGGCGCGGGTCAGGTCGCGGGCCAGCGGCTCGAGGGATGCTCCGTCCGCCGAAATATGGTGAACCACCAGCGCAAGGACATGATCGTCCGGCGTGACCCGAAAAAGGGAGCCGCGCAGGGGCACGTTCGCGCTCACGTCGAACCCCTCGCGAGCGAGATCGGCGATGCGCCTGTCCAAGGCTTCCTCGTCCACGGATACTTCCCACGCGATCTTCGACGTCACGCGTTCCGAAGGCACTACTACCTGATGTGGGCCGTCGACCGACGCCGGGTAGACGGTACGGAGCGATTCATGCCGATCGACAACATCTCCCACCGCGCGCTGCATCGCAGCGACATCCAAGGCACCTGACAGTCGGACCACCATCGGAATGTTGTAGGCCGGGGACGACGTGTCGAACTGATTGACGAACCACAGGCGTCGTTGTGCCACAGACACCGGAATCTTGTCCCTGTACGAATGTGCCTGCAGGATTGGACGCTTCGAACGCGTGCGATCAACGCGGGATGACGTCGCATCCCGCACGTGACGGGCCAATGATTCGATAGTCGGTGCTTCGAACAAAGTCCGCACCCCGAAATCGATTTCTTCAGCGGCATTTACGCGAGCGATCAGCTTCGTGGCAATCAGTGAGTTCCCGCCCAGATCGAAGAAGTCGTCACCCGCACCCACCGTCTCGACGCCTAGAACATCGGCAAAAATCTCGGCGAGCACTAGTTCCTCAGCGCCCTCGGGCGGTCGAAAGTCGTCCGACCGAGCATCGAGCCGAGGTGCCGGTAACGCAGCGCGATCGACCTTTCCCGCCGGAGTTACCGGCAACTCGTCGAGTAGAACAAATGCCGCAGGAACCATGTACGACGGAACACGGCTCGCGACGTACCGCGTCAGCTCGGCCGTCGAGAGCGCACTTCCGCCGGCAGGCACGACGTACGTGGTGATCATCGCTGTCCCGGAGGGAGCCGCACGCGCCACGGTGACTGCATTCTCGACCTGCGGACACGACCGCACGACGCTGTCGATTTCCCCGAGTTCGATACGAAATCCGCGAACTTTCACCTGGAAGTCACTACGACCGACGTACTCGAGTCCACGGCCACGGCGCCACCGCACCAAATCCCCCGTTCGATACATCCGCTGCCCGGGGAGGCCGAAGGGGTCTGCCACGAATCGTTCTGCGGTCAACGCATACTTCCGGTGATATCCACGTGCGAGCGCGTCTCCCGAGATGTACAGTTCGCCCACAACACCGTCGGGGACGGGGTGCAATCGCTGATCGAGCACGATCTCCTCGAAGCCGCGGAGCGGACCGCCCACTGTGATGTTCTCCGACGACACCATCGGCTCGCCGATGTTCGACATGACGGTGGTCTCGGTCGGCCCGTACGCATTGCACAGCCGTCGGCCGGGAGCCCACCGCTGCACGAGATCCGGCGGACAGGCCTCACCACCGACCACCACTTCGCCGAAGTCCGAAAGGCCCTCGGGAGAAACTGTTCCGAGCGCCGCAGTAGTGACAAAACCATGCGTGACACGCTGGGATTCGAGGAAGTGAGACAGCTCGTCACCGCCGTAGATCGTGCTCGGTGCAATCACCATGGTCGCTCCGGCACCGAAAGCCAGCAGGTATTCGAAAATCGAGGCGTCGAAACTCGGGGTCGAGAAGTGCAACGTTCGCGCATCCTGGGTCGCACCGAACCGCGAACGCTGTTCGGCAGCAAGCGCTTCCAGTCCACGATGCGAGACCGTCACCCCCTTGGGGAGTCCGGTGGATCCGGACGTGTAGATCACGTATGCAGGACTGTCGGGCCGGATCGGGTGCACCCGATCGACATCGGAGATGGAGCGCACGGACAACCGTGCAAGTCGGCCACGGAACTCAGCGTCGTCGATTGCTATCCAGGAAATCGAATCCGGCAAACGATGAAGTTCGGAAACGACCGTGAGCCCCAGTACGGCGCCGGAATCGGTCAGCATGAAGCGAACACGTTCACCCGGATAGGTCGGATCCACCGGCACGAATGCCGCGCCGGCTTTGCTCACGGCCAACATCGCGACAACCGATTCGATCGAACGCGTCAAACCCAGCGCCACACTGTTTTCCGGACCGATGCCGCGGTCGATCAAGACTCGGGCCAACTTCGACGAACGCTCGTCGAGTTCTCGATACGTCAACTCGGCATCGAGATACGACAGGGCCACGCCGTCGGGGTGTGTGCGCGCCGCACCGTCGAACAAATCGGCCAGGGTGCGATGCGAAGCGCGCGGGTCACCGCGGACAGGCCGTATCGCGGATCGCTCGTCGTCGGACAAGATATCGATGTCGCCGACCATGATTGCCGGATCCGCTGTGACGGATTCCAGGACGCACGCGAGCCGCAAACCGAGGCCGCGTACCGTCTCGGCGTCGAATAGATCGGTGGCAAACGCGAGCCTCACCGAGATTCCGGACGGCGTACCCACCTCGTCGAAAGTCTCGACTGCAGACACTCCGAGATCGAAGCGGCCGATGTCGCGAGGGTGCTCGTCAGCGCCGGCGACGGACTCGAACATCACCTGTACAACCGGCGCATAGGCGGGTACATCCTCCACGTGCAATGGCTGAACCAACTGCTCGAGCCGTATCCCACTGTGCGGCAGCGCATTACTTCGGACCTCGACGACACTGCCCAAGAGTGCCGTGAACGGCGTCTCCAGATCGATGCGACTCCGGATGGCGACGATGCTCGCGTCGGATCCCGCGGGCGTACCGATCACAACATCCGAAGCACCGGACAACCGGCTCACCAGGAGAGCAAAGCTCGCATGTAAGACCGCACGAGTGTCCGTCCCGAGATCACTCGCCATCGCCGTGATCCGCGCGTGGGTGTCGGTGGCGATCAGGACCTCAACCTGTGCACTGTCCAGCGATTGCGTTGCAGGCCTGGGTCGATCGAAGGGAAGTTGCAAAAGTTCGGGCGCCCCGGCGAGCTCATGTCTCCAATACTCGAGGTGCCGGACTTCGCGTTGTCGTCGCTCGCCCTCTCGGGCCGTCGGGCCGTGAATGTCTGCGAGTTCGGCACCGGAATCAGACGCGATCAACTCTTCCAGCAAGCCGACAAAGTTCCGGTGGTGCTCGCGTAAACCCGCCTCCTCGTATCGGATCGGGTTTGCCCGGAAGTCGACACGCAGCCTGTCGCCGCTCGGATACACGTTGACCAGAAGGTCTTCCACCGGCCCGGAGGTGACGATGTGATACTCCCCAACCACCTCGCCCAACTGCACCTCCTGGCGAAACAGCATGACGTTGACCATGGGCCCGGCATATGAGTCTTCGCCTTCCAGACCGCTCGTCACGCCTGCGTCCCGACGGATGTCGTCGAGGCTGCAGCGCTGGTGCCGCAATGCACCCATGAGCTCATGTTGGACCTGGGCGAACAGTTCACCGACGGTGTCGACCGCCGCGACACGGATGAGCAGTGGCGTGACGTTCACCATCATGCCGCCCGAGTCCCGCAGCACCGCCGTAGTCCGTCCGGACATCGGAACATGAATCTGGACAGTCTCTTTCGCCGTCATCCGCGCGAGGTACAACGCGAGCGCAGCGATGACCGGTGCAGCGTGGTTCTCGGATTCGTAGAGAAGGGCACAACTTCGGTCCGACATCAGTGTGCTTTCGAGTCGGCTCTCGGTTTGCGCGGGCCCAGAAGCCTCCGCCAGGCTGGATCCAGCGAGGGTGGTATTGCGCTCAGCCCAGTACTCCCGGTCGGCGGCAAATCGATCCGACATTCTGTACCGCTCGTCGATGTCGTACAGCGTGCGCAGCGTCGCGGCACGACTCGGCTGCGAGTCCTTTCTCGCCGCCGAGGCCGAGTACCGATGCGCAATGCGGTTCATCATGGTCATGGCACCGAAACCGTCGAGCGCAACATGATGGATGCGGCTGTACCACAGATAGTGCGCGTCCCCGACGCGCAGCACAGCGGTCGCGACGATTCCGTCGACTGCCAGGTCGAGCTGCGTCCGGCAATCTCGGCGCATCCACCCGAGGGCATCCTCGATCGGATCGGGGGACCCACGGAGGTCGACAAGACGGACGGTGATCTCAGATGTCTCGTCCACATACTGCATCGGTTGACCGTCGATCTCGATCACTTTGAGCAAAGGAGATTGAAACTCGTATGCCACCGCTCGCGTTTCGCGATCCAGCAGTTCGACGTCGAGTTCGCCGCGCAGCTCCACGTAGTGCGCTATCAGAATCGGGACTTCGGGATCGAATTGCTGAGCGAACCAGGTTGCCCGTTGGGCGGCCGAGAGCGGAAAGAGCGTCTCATCAGAAGGGTCGGTCCGACTTACCTCGAAGGGTTTCACAGCGCCCCGCCCCGCATGATCTCCGCGGCCGCCGAGTGCGTAGCCGCGTCCGAATCAACAGCGCGAAAGCAAGAGGCTGATCGCGCCTCTCAAGCAGTCGTACCCAGAATCGGCAAGCGCATGCACCGCCCCACCAGTCGATGTCACGTACGTATCGCTCATGTTTCGCGTGCCCGATATGTACTAAAAGTGTGAATGCGTCTCGTCACCTCGGTAATGTCCCACTCCGAGAAGACACATCCCCCGAGGGGAGCAGGCGCATGGACATCACCACCATTACCGACGTGATACGCCGACCACCGGATCGCCCAGGGGACGTGTGGCGTCCCGGCGACGCCTGGCTCGCGGGAGGAACGTGGCTGTTCTCAGCAGAACAACCCGACACGCGTCGACTGGTCGACCTCACCGCGCTCGGTTGGACACCACTGGAGGTCAGCCCGACTCATTTCGGTGTCGGAGCTACGTGCACCGTTGCCGAACTGTATGCGTTTGTCCCGCCGGACAATTGGCGTGCGAGTCCACTTATTCGCGTCAGCTGCGAGTACTTCCTCTCGTCTTTCAAGGTGTGGAATTCGGCCACCGTAGGCGGCAACATCTGTATGTCGCTTCCGGCCGGACCGATGATCACCCTGGCAGTTGCACTCGAGGCTTCGTTCACACTATGGGCTACCGACGGAACAGTGAGGACCGTCGACGCGTGCGACTTCGTGACCGGTGACCACCAGAATGTCCTGGAGCCGGGCGAAGTCCTTCGGAGCATCGAGTTCCCGGTGCACGCACTCACCAAACGGCACGCCCACCGCCGCTTCAGTCTCACGCACCTCGGCCGTTCGACGATCTTCATGATCGCGACGCAGACTCCTGGCGCCGACGACTTTCACCTCACCATCACCGCCGGCACCACCCATCCGATCCGGCTGACGTTCGACACCATGCCGGACGAGCACTCTCTGCGACGAGCCGTCGACTCCATTTCGGCCGACATTTGGTTCGACGATCCCAACGGAACCCCAGACCACCGCCTCCACCTCGCCCGCCACTACGCCGACGAGCTCCGAAACGAACTCACGGGGAGCCAGTCATGAGCTACACGGTGAACGACCGGCAGTTCCACGAGGAGCCGTTCCCGGGACAGTGTCTCCGGACGTTTCTTCGGCACCTCGGACACCACGGGGTGAAGAAGGGGTGCGACGGCGGGGACTGCGGGGCGTGCACAGTGTGGCTCGACGGAACACCGATACACAGCTGCATCACGCCCGCCTTTCGCGCCGACGGTCGCGCGGTAACCACGATCGAGGGACTCGGCACGCCCGAAGATCTCCATCCGATTCAGCAGCAGTTCCGGGATGCACCCGGCTTTCAGTGTGGGTTCTGCACCGCCGGGATGATCATGACCTCGGCGGCGCTCACCGACGCGCAGAAAGAAGACTTGCCGCGAGCGCTCAAGGGAAACCTGTGCCGCTGCACCGGTTACCGATCCATCGAAGACGCGGTCAACGGTGTCGGTGCTATCGAAGTTGCCCTCCCGGGACAGGCCGTCGGAACCAGCGTCGGGGCGCCGGCGGCCACCGACGTGGTGACCGGCCGAGCCGAATACACTATGGACACCGCCATCGACGGCATGCTGCACCTGAAAGTGCTGCACTCGCCGCACGCACATGCACGCATCACCTCCATCGACACCACCGAGGCGCTCGCCGTCCCCGGTGTCCATCGCGTCTACACCTGGAAAGACGTGCCGCGCAAGCTCTTCACCACGGCAATACATACCGACCACCTTGTCGATCCGGACGACACCTACATTCTCGACAACGTCGTGCGGTTCGTGGGTCAGCGTGTAGTGGCCGTCCTCGCCGACTCCGTCGTCGCTGCGGAAGAAGGCCGTCGGAAGGTGAAGGTCGATTACGAGATCCTGCCTTTTGTGTTCGATCCGGAAGAGGCCATGGCCGACGGCGCTCCAGCCCTGCACGGATCCGACGATCCCTTTGTTCGAGATCCAGAGCACAACATCCTGCTCGAACTTCACGGTCATGTGGGCGACGTCGAGGCCGGGTTCGCCGAGGCCGACGTCATCCACGAAGGCACCTACTTCTCGCCGCGGGTTCAGCACGCGCACCTCGAGACGCACGGTTCGATCTCCTGGATGGAAGACGGACGCCTTCACGTTCGCACAAGTTCGCAGTCCCCCTCCATCGCCAAGGTCAAACTCGCCCATCTCTTCGACCTCCGCCCGGATCAGCTACGCGTGTTCTGCAAACGCGTGGGCGGCGGGTTCGGAGGAAAACAGGAAGTGATCAGCGAGGATCTGGTGGCGCTCGCCACCCTCGACACCGGTCGTCCCGTCTGCCTCGAGTTCACCCGAGAAGAAGAGTTCACCACCGCGTCGCCGCGTCATCCGATGAAGCTCACGATCAAGCTCGGTGCCAAGTCTGACGGAACCCTCACGGCATTTCAGTACCGAAACATCTCGAACACCGGTGCGTACGGAAACCACGGTGGAGAGACACTCTTTGCCGGCGGCGCGGCGGTCTCGCTCTACCGCTGCGCCAACAAGAAGTTCGATGCGTATTCCGTGTACACCAACAATGTTCCGAGCGGCGCTCTACGTGGGTACGGGATGACGCAACCGGCCTTTGCCGTGGAATCGGCCATGACCGAATTGGCCATCACGCTGGACATGGATCCGCTCGAACTGCGTCGACGCAATATCGTCCGACCGGGCGATTCGCTGATCGCACTCGAAGACGGCCCAGACGACGTGATCTTCACCGAAGACGGACTGGGGCAATGCATCGATCTGATCGACACCGCGTTGAAGCGGCAACAGGTTCCCTCGCTCGGAGACGATTGGCTGATCGGCACCGGTACCGCCAGTTCACTACATGAGACCGCGCCACCCACCGAGCACATTTCCGAGGCTTGGCTCACCCTCGGCGAAGACTGTGTATACGAACTTGCCATCGGCACAGTCGAATTCGGTGAGGGAACTTCTACGGCCCACGTGCAGATCGCCGCAAATCAGCTGGGCACAACTCCGTCGCGTGTACGAATCATTCAGTCGGACACCGACCGAACCGGTTTCGACACAGGCGCTTTCGCCAGCGCCGGCCTGTTTGTGGCTGGGAACGCGGTACTTCGCGCGTCGAATGCGCTCCGCGATCGCCTACTTGCCTTCGCCGCGCACCACACCGGCGTGTCGATTGACCAGTGCTCGATGGACGACGACAAGATCGTCTGCGGTAGTACTCGATTAACACTGCAAGAGATACTCGAGGCCGCGCGCCCGCGCGGGATCCGATTCACCGAGGCGCGGAAGGCATACGGATCTCCGCGCAGCGTGGTGTCCAACACTCATGGCTTCCGGATTGCCGTCCATCGCATCACCGGCGAGATCCGCATTCTCTACAGCGTCCAAGCCACCGACGCTGGGGTGATCATCAATCCGGCGCAGGTGCGGGGACAGATCGAAGGTGGCGTCGCCCAGGGCATCGGCTTCGCACTCACCGAGAACTTCCACGTAGACGCAAACGGCGCGATGATGAACCCGAATCTACGTAACTACCGGATCCCGACATATGCAGATATCCCACGCACGGAGGTGATCCTCGTCGAGTCATCAGACTCCGTCGGTCCTCTCCGCTCCAAGGGCATGGCGGAGTGCTGCATCAATCCGGTTGCCCCTGCATTGGCGAACGCACTGCAGGATGCAACCGGGTCACGATTCCGGTCGCTACCGCTCACCCCGGAACGCATCTACACAGGCCTGAACCGATGACCGCGCACACGTCGGCGGACAGCGCCGCGACGGTCATCATCGGCCAGCGAGTGCGTGCCGGACTGGAGAAAGAATTCGAGGTCTGGCAGAAAGATCTCAACCGAGCCGCCGCAGATTATGCAGGCTTCCTCGGGGCAGAAATCGCTGCTCCGACGCCCACCCAACCTGATTGGGTGATCGTGTACCGCTTCGACTCCATCGCTCATGTTCAAGCGTGGATCAACAGCGCGACGAGGCAGGACTACCTCGACAGCGGTCGTCAGTTCTTCGACGGCCCGGCCACGCAGCAGGTAGTGAGCGGCGGGATCAGGCCTCCGGACCCACTGCTGACCGTCGTAGTGACGCACCGAGTAGGTGACGACAGCATCGACGAGTTCCTTGCCTGGCAGGATCGCCTTCGGGAGGTGGAGAGTGCTTTCGACGGATTCCGCGGCACCGAACTGTTTCGCCCCGTCGACGGTGTGCAGGATGAATGGACCCTGCTGTATCGCTTCGACAATGCTGCCCACCTCGATACGTGGCTGACTTCCCCTGAGCGACAACAACTCCTCGCCGAGGGCCGCAAGTTTCACGACTTCGAACTGCGAACCGTGGACAATTCGTTCGGCAGTTGGTTTGCCTTCGACGAGAACGGAAACGAGGCCCCTCCACCTTCGGAGACAAAAACCTCGATCGCGGTCTGGGTCGGTCTCTACCCGACTGTCGTCTTGCTTACTTTGGCGCTGTCACCGCTGAAGCTGCCACTCTGGCTCGGATTGTTGATCGGCAATCTGCTGTCGAGCTTCATCATGAGTTTCTTCACGATGCCGTACTACGTGAATCGACTCCTGCGCCGTTGGCTGCGTCCGCCTCCGGGGATTCCTGTCGCAAAAACCAACGCACAAGGGGTGGCAATCGTCGCCGCTGTGACCTTGTTCTGGGTTATCGTCTTCTACCTCGTGACTACTCAGTTCTGGTCGCTGCCCTGAACTCTCCGGAACACGAAAAGCCAGCGCATGTAACGGGGCATGATTCTTCCCCGGTGCATACGCTGGCATTTTCAGTTATGTCCGTTCACGCGGCCGTTGGTGGGCTGTTCCCGCCGATCGGCTGCTGGAACGGATCGATCGACATCGGTGGATAGAACACCGATTTCCGATCCGGACCGATCTCCACCCGCCACTCCGTGTGATGCAGCGTCCGATGATGATGACCACACAACAAGACCAGATTATCGAGATCCGTTGGGCCACCATCACCCCAGTGAACAATATGATGAGCATCGCACCACCCCGACGGAGTCCCGCACCCCGGAAACGCACACCCACCATCACGAACCGCCAACGCCCGCCGCTGCGGCACCGTCGCTGTTCGCGCTTCCTTACCGCAGTCGAGCGGAACACCATTCTCATCCAACAAAATCCGCGTGACCGTGCAGTCGCACGCCAACATCCGCGCGGTATCGATACTGATCGGGCCCACCCAATCCGCCCACGCGAAACCCAACTCCTCAGTGGACGGCAAGAGGTCTTTCAACGCCTTGAGGTCTGTCATGTCTTTTGCGCTGGCGGTGACCGTGATGTGCGGTTTCACCCCGCCCTCGACCGGACCCAACCCCGCCCGCTCGTACCGGCGCAACAACTCGCAAAACCCATCCGCCCGCCGCAGCGCCGGAGTACGCGTGTCCTTGACGCCGTCCTTCTCCGGCGTCGGCGCAGACAGACTCGACAACAACGTGATCAGACGGGCCCCGTTCACCGCATCCAGATCACCCTTCACGGTCACACGCCCGTACAAACCCTTCGACGCGTAGAACTCGTTACGCTCCGAATCCTCACCCACCGGAACGCCGTCCTCACGCTTGCCGTACTGCTTCTCGATCCGCCGGATCGCCGCCCGCACCGCATCACAATCGGCAATGTTCTGCGACGCCAACCCCAACAGAATCCCGCGAGCCTTGTCCACATCCGCCAGGGTCATGTTCTTCGGTGGATGCTGACAAAACGACGCCACCTGACGGGCTTTCAACGCATCCACGTCACCACGGTGAAACGCATCGCCCACAACAGGCTCGAGCATCAACAACCTCGCCAACCCGACCAACAGACTGCACTCACCGATCTCCAAATTCGTCGAACCATGCAACCACTGCGCGATCGCCCGAAAACCTCTCCCGCCGAGAACCTCCCGGGAAAACATCTCCACGATCAACAACACCATCCGCGACTGCAACTCGTGCCGGACACGCACCAGACCCAGAACCTCGCCCTTGAGGCCCTCACCATCCAGCTGCCACGCTCCCCGACTGTCCATACCGAAAGTTTAATCGAACACACTTTCGATAACCAGAGACAAACCGGACAACTTCGAGAACAGGAAGGCTCGAGACACGTTGATATGAAACTACTTTCAGCAACTCTCAAAACCGGATCATCGGCCGCCGAGCGGCAGAACTCCCCCGCCGACGGGATAGGGCGGCAGCGTTCCCACAAGCGTCGGTGTCAATGTGGTCGCAGACGGATCGGCACGACCGAGAGTGAATTTCCGAACTTCGGCACCCGTTCCGTTGCTGCCGCTGACGAGGAGATCCGCGCCGGTAGTCGTGCTCGTCGTGGCCACTCCCACACCCGACTCTGGAGCGGTGAACGGGTCGAAAGCTGCAACCTTCCGAAATGCCACGTCCGTCGAATGGTGATCTGGACTCTCGAGGTACATCTCGGGTGCACCGTCGAGCCTGGATCCACTCGAGAAGACGCGGATTGATCCTTCTCCTCCGAGCATGCCTGCCACTATCGACTTTGCGCCGCCCTCGGCGCCGGCCACCCAACCCGTCGACAGAGACACCCCGTCGCGGTAGCCCTGATCGAATGCCAAGAACTGCGACGTCATTACAGGACCAGCCGTATGACCTGCGTGTTCATCGGAGCCGCCCTGCGCAGCCGCCGTCGGTTCGTACAGGTCGTAGCGGAACGTCTTGATCAACGGCTCCTCGCCCGCACCCGGTGCGGTCACGATGCTCGCTCGACCGGAGTGACTGTCAACCATTCCGGTTGCGAACGTGACTCCGCTACTCGATCCCGGGTACGGCGAGAACGAACCGAATTCTGCGGGTGCGGACCTCTTGTCCGCCGGAAGGTCGGTGGAGTAAATCTTGACCTGCGACTCCATCCCTGGGCCCGAGGCAACGATGATGTTGTCCGCCAGTGCGTTTCCGTCGATATCGACGCCGCCGATGTTCACTCCGCCACGAAAACCCACATCGAAGGGGGCAAATCTTGCCAACTCGTCGGTGAACGGCACGCCGCCGACTGCGTTGTACGCCACCACTTCCGGAGCCGAGCCTGCACCTGTTCCAGCGACCAGATCAAGCACCATGTCTCCGTTCACGTCCGCCATCGCAACACTCGGGGTGCCTTCGAACGACGGGAAGGGCGTCACAGCAGTGATCAGTTTGTCGCCGTTGGCATCGAATATCTGCACCTTGGCGGGCACGCCGGCCGAACCAGGTATCGCGACGGCATATGTCGATACCTCGGGAATCACGTTGACAGTCGCCATCAAACCGTTGTCCTCGTGATTGAGTCGGTGGCAGTGAATCACAAAGGTTCCGGTGTACTCGGTGAACTTCGTTCGCAACGTCACTGACGCAGGCTCGAGAGCATTCTCATTCTCGTCAGTCACCGGAGCGGGCACGTTCACGTTGTCGATTCCCCATGGCTGAACCCCTGTCGTGGTACCTGCGACGGGATCCACAACTTCCGTTACCTGGAAGTCGTTGACGTGAATATGCATCGGGTGTTCGTCGTTGTTGAGGTTCGTGATCTTCCATTCCTCAACGGAATTCAGTCGCGGTTGAATCAGCGGAATGTTGGGGAACGTGTTGTCGGCGAATTCGTAGGTGAAGGCCTTCGGATCACTGTTGCTGGCCTTCTCGTTTCCGAACCCACCGGACACTGTGAGGTTGCGGGTCACGTCGGGCGTCATCGCTGCGGTATCCACGAACGAGGTGTAGGTATCGAGCTTCTGTCCGAACTCGAAGGGAGTCGTCTTTCCTTCGCCCTCGTCTGGCGTCGCACGGATCAACTGCTGAGTCGGGAACGTGAAGAATCCGTCCGCGTAACTGATCACCGACGGGTCGACGGTGACGGTTCCGAGTTCGGCGGGCGGATTGTCGGTACCGTTGTTGGTGTAGAGAATGCCTGGATTGCTCACCGGCTTTGCACCTTCGAGCGGTGGCATCTCCAGCACCAGATCGCCGGACTCCGGCATCGTCACTGCGATCGCGTATCGCGAGGCCGGCGGAATCACCAGCCTGGTTCCGTCCCCGTCCACGGGTGGCCTGACCTCGTCGAACGGGTTTCCGTCCTGCCCTACGATGGCGAACTTCGGATGGGCGCCGGTTGCGGTTTCCGTCAACGTGACCGGCATGTAGGCAAAGTCGCTGATGTTGGCAAGCACCCAGATCTCGGTCTGCCCCGGCTTCAGTTTCAGCGACGGCTGGAACTGACCGTTCACGGTGTACTGCACATCGCGTTGGTTGTCCGGCAGTGAGGGATCGGCCGGTACAGTCGTCGATTCACCCACGAAGCTCTGCAGATTGCCTGGAACGAATTGATTCTGTCCACGATGATTGGCCGGGGACAACGGTCCGGTATACCAGTTGGTGAAATACTGCGCGCCCTCGGTGGTGTCCGAGAAATTCACCGGAGCAAGGCTCGGACGGTACGTCCCGTCGGCTAGTTCCGTACCGGCGGGTGGCGTCAACGTACTGACGAATTGGGGCCAGTTCGCGTCGTTGAGCTGTCGGCCCTTTCCTTTGCGGTCGAATACGAAGTTGTACTGCAGTGCCATATCGCGAATCGGAACGTCGTTTGCCGTCACGACAGGCAGATTGCCGTCCGGCCGGCCGATTTCCAGTAGCCCGGCCAGGCCCATGTACGTCTGCTGGGCGGTGAGGGTGTGCCGGTGACTGTGATACCAGTACAGACCGTTCGGCATCGTCCCCGGAATCGCGTAGTCGTACACGTTTCCCTGGCCGGCTGGAATGTTGAGCAACACGTTGTCCGCATTGCCGTCCGGACTCACGTGCACTCCGTGCGTGTGCAGATTCAGCGGAGCCGACGTCAGCGCCGGCGGATAGATCGGCACGCCCCCGCCCGCAGGTGTGAATGCCGGATCGTAGAAGTCCTGGATCGTGAGATCCTGCAAATCGTTGTCGTAATGAATGATCAATCGCTCTCCGGGATTGACGCGGAGAGTCGGCGCCGGATAGACGTCACTCGCCGAGGTCGATCCGTCCGACGCCGTACCGCGGATGACCTCGTACCCGAAGAGCAGAAAATTCGACACGGGCGCCGAAGCGGTATCGAGCGGAATCACTCCCTGATGAGCGGACAAGCGCACCTCGAGAACACCATCTCGGCTACTCAGTTTCACCGGCTCCCGATAGTCGACGGCGGTTCCGCCAGAGCCGTAATTGCCGCCCACCTCGGGCGCCGATTCACCGGAGGTACACGCGGCCAACGCCATCGTCATGGACACCACAACTGCTGCGGCTAACGACTTTCGTCGCAGTGCGATCACTGGTTTCCCCGTTCCATGGTGGCGTGAGGTACGTCCGATCAGCGCTCACCAGCCTATCGAGAAAACATCGGCTGAACAGGATATTCACGACAAATCGCCCACCTAAGGCCTGCGTGAGTGCTGCACCTTGAAAGCAGTCTCAGCAAACCGATCAGAAATCGAGAAGCACAACCACGGGACCCGCAATTACGTTGAAACACATGAACACACCACAGAAGTCCACTTCCGACCACACGTCGCCAATCCACACATCAGCAGGGAGCGCCCAGATGACCACCGCGAAATCCGTGATACTCGACGTTCCCGACCTCGCGGCAGCCGAAGCCTTCTACAACGCTCTCGGCGTCGGAGATCGAATCCAGCTACGCGAATCGAACGAACCGACAACAGGGTTTCGTGGGTACACCCTTTCGCTCGTCGTCTCCCAACCGAACATCGTCGACGCCTTCGTCGGCGCAGCACTCGCAGCCGGTGCCACCGCCTTGAAGCCTGTCAAGAAATCCCTCTGGGGATACGGCGGAGTCGTCCAGGCTCCAGACGGTTCGATCTGGAAGATCGCCACGTCGTCGAAGAAGAACGACGGGCCGGCCACCCGCACGATCGACAGCCTCGTGCTGCTGCTCGGCGCCGAAGACGTCAAGGCCAGCAAGCAGTTCTACCTCGACCGCGGACTCGAGGTGTCCAAGAGCTTCGGTCGCAAGTACGTCGAATTCACCAGTGCAGCAAACAATGTGACACTCGCACTGTATGGTCGCCGCGCTTTGGCAAAGGATGCCGGGGTTGCTCCGGAAGGCACCGGATCACACCGTCTGACCGTTGCCGGCGCGTCTGAAACCTTCACAGACCCAGACGGTTTCGCCTGGGAAGCCGCCTGCGCTTGACATCAAGCACAGATCACCGGGAAGGCGGCCGGTATCAGACTTCGGAGTTGGCCGCGTCATGCGCCGGGTACGCATGCACCAAGGCAGTAGCGAGTTTGGGCACCGCGTGAGTGAGCGAATGCTCGGCGCTGTGTGCAATCGCATGAGCTTCGGCAAGTGTTGCCCGGGGATCGATGTCGAGTTCTGCATCGGCATGCAGTCGGTGTCCGATCCACCGCATCTTCAGATCACGAACACCGAGGACTCCAGGTTCGTGCATCAATGCATGCTCTGCGTCGTCCACCAACTCAGGTTCGACGCCGTCCATCAACCTCCGGAAGACGTCTCGCGCTGCAGTCCTGAGCACCGCCACGATGGCAACGGTGATGACAAGGCCGATGATCGGATCTGCCAACGGGAAACCCAGCGCAACTCCCCCCGCCCCCAGAAGGACTGCGAGCGAAGTGAATCCGTCGGTCCGAGCATGCAATCCATCGGCCACCAGGGCCGCTGAACCGATTTGCCTGCCGACCCTGATCCGATACAACGCCACCAATTCGTTTCCGATGAAACCGATCAAACCTGCCGCCGCTACCCAACCGAGGTGCTCGATCTCGACCGGGTTGATCAATCGCCTCACCGCCTCGACACCGGCGATCACTGCCGACAGTGCGATCATGGCGAGCACGAACAGTCCGGCCAAATCCTCCGCACGCCCGAAACCATAGGTATAGCGCCTGGTCGCAGCGCGCCGACCGAGCGCGAAGGCAATCCAGAGTGGGACTGCCGTGAGCGCGTCGGAGAAGTTGTGAATGGTGTCCGCCAGCAGCGCCACCGAACCCGAGATCGCCACGATCGCGACCTGAGCAACTGCGGTGACTCCGAGCGCAACAAGACTGATCTTGACCGCCCGGATGCCGATTACGCTCGATTCCAATGCGTCGTCGACACTGTCGGCAGCGTCGTGACTGTGCGGCGAGAACACTTCGCGGACTGCCGATCGAAATCCCTTCGGCCCGTGGACATGGCGGTGGCCGTGGCCGTGGCCGTGGGACGTCTTGGGTTCGTGCGTCACGACGCACCTTCTTCTTGATCGGTCCGATCGACGTTCGCCGAGCGCTCCGGGTGTATCTCCCGAAGTTCACCTTCACTACGGTGATGCCCCGGCAATCCGGGTCCGGCATGCTCCGCATTGAAGACCGCGTCCGTAACCAGTTGGCGCACATGGTCGTTCTCCAGGCGATAGAACACCGTCGTACCATCGCGGCGCGTTCGTACCAACCTTGCCATGCGCAATTTCGCCAGGTGCTGCGACACCGAGGGCGCCGGCTTGCCGACGCGTTCCGCCAGTTCGTTCACCGAGCACTCGCGGTCTACCAATGCCCACAAAACCTGCACACGGGTTGCGTCGGCCAGCATGCGGAACACCTCGACGACGAGGTCGACTTGATCATCGGGAAGCTTACGGCGACAAACACCACTATCTGCGTTCATACGTAGATAGTAGATCATGCTGGACGCCGAAGATGACCTCTCGTCGATTCACCAGTTGTGCAAAGCTTGGCGGCAGAGCCCTTCGCCACTCGCAGACCGGGAGACAACGATGAGTACCGACGATTGGAACGCAGGAATCATTGCGGAATTTCGGGAGAACGAGGGCAAGGTAGGTGGCCCCTTCGAAGGTGCGCCCATGGTGTTGGTCCACCACACAGGACGCAAATCCGGACGCGATTTCGTGAGTCCCATGATGTATCTGGCAGACGAGCAGGATCCGAAGACCATCTACGTTTTTGCATCCAAGGCCGGTGCCCCGACCAATCCCGACTGGTACTACAACCTCGTTGCCACCGACCAGGCAGAGGTCGAGATCGGCACCGAAACATACCCGGTCTCCGTCAGCGAAGTAACCGGCGAGAAGCGTGACCGCATCTACGACGAGCAGGCCAGTCGATACCCGGGATTTGCCGAATACGCGGAGAAGACCGCTGGGATCCGCACAATCCCGGTGGTAGCCCTGACTCGCGCGTAAATCCTGGTAGCACCTCCCAGTCGTTTCCATTCGGAAACGGCTGGGATCGTTTGTACGGAATCAGGTCGCTGAAGAGGCTTTGACCTCGCCCTTCGCATGCCGTCCGAGCAGCACGTATCCTACCCAGGATCCGACAACCACTGTCGCCGCGAGCGCCTGTACAAGGCCTTCGATACTCGCCGGATAGAACACGCCGGTGATGTAGTGCGAGATGAATCCGGTGGACGGCAACTCCGCGATCCCGGCCATCCGGCGGGCCCAGTTCTCGAGATTGGTCAGCGGGCAGTCGTATCCGACCGCTATCGAACCGACTCCCCAGACGACTGCAAGAAGGTGGAAACCGATGGTACGACGCCACTTCCACGCCACGAATCCACCCAGCACCACATAGAGGACAAACCCGAAGTGAACGAACACCGTTACTACTTCGATGAGCCGATACACCATCGTCGTCTCCGCTCGTGGCGCGGAAGTCCCGCAACAACCAGACTAATCCGATGTTAGTCCTCGTAGAGGTGATCTACCCGGTGTATCAGCGGTCGTGCGAGCCGCGGCGGCTGCAGCCGCATCCGGGTCGTCGCCCGATGCGATCGCAGCTTCGGCCCACAGTTCACTGCTTCCCGCGATGAATGCCTTGGCCTCGTCGCTCGCCGACCACTCGGGTGTCTCGAGTGGCGTCGCGATCCCCAGTTCCACGTGTCGAGCCAGCCCGAGCAGTCCCATGTCCCACCCGACGCCGACGGCACCTGGACCGTACTCGGCCCACCGATCCGGCTCCACGTCCGCGGCATGTTCGAAATCGAACAGCGTTGCACCACTGCCCTTTTCGGCGAGATTTACAGTCACATAGCTCACATCGCCGCCATATTCCCAGGTGATGCGAAGAGTTCGAGGAGCTTCGCACGCCAAAATCTCGCCGCCGGCGTTGCCCTCGAGCTGATAGTGGCCGCCGATCATGGCTTCTCCCGCGACCGGCATGAACCATTGGCGAATGCGGTCGAACTCGGTGATCGCCGCCCAGACCGTGCCTATTGGTGCCGCGAGAGTCCGCGACATGCGCAGCATGCGCGTTTTCCCCTCGTCTCCGCCGAACGGGCCCAGTTCTCGCGCCACCAACTGCAACGAATCAACTGCTTTGTCGACCATGAGACTCCTCGGTTCGAGCGAAACTTTCAGCTCAGTCGCTGCTGTAGATGTACCGCTACCTCTTCTCCAGCGGCGCTCTTGCCGATCGCCTTGCACAGCGCCACGCGCAGCGGAAGCCAGTGAGGTCCGTCGCCGGAGGGCATCAGCGTCGCCTCGAAGGGATGCTCACCATCGAGGGTTCCGACCACCTTCACAGCGCGTCTGGTTCCCAGAATTTCCGCCGAGCCGGGCACGGTCAAGAACGTTGCGAACGCACCGTCTTTCTCGATGGGAGCGGTGAACGAGTAATCGAGCGGTTGTGGAGTCTTGTCAGTGGCCATCTCGCGTCACTGCTCAGCAGCGAGCAGGACGTCGGTGTCGAAACACGTGTGAGTGCCGGTGTGGCACGCGGCGCCCTCCTGATCGACGATCAGCAAGACGGAATCGCCGTCACAGTCGAGGCGCACCTCGTGCACGTACTGGGTGTGCCCGGAGGTCTCTCCCTTGACCCAGTACTGCTGCCGCGAGCGCGAATAGTACGTCCCCTTACGGGTTTCCAGTGTTCGCGCGAGCGCTTCGTCGTCCATCCACGCGACCATCAGCACATCACCGGTCGACTTCTCCTGCGCAACCGCGCTGAACAGTCCGGCGTCGTTTCGCTTCAGCTTCGCCGCGATTGCGGGATCAAGGCTCATATGACGTTTATACCTTCCACCTGTGACTTCCGTGGAATTCCCCTGCACGGCCGCCCTAGAATGGAAGTTCCTTCGCTTCTCGCTCTGGAAGAAGATCCGACATGAACCATCAACGTCATGACGGTCCGCACCCGGAGTACATCTGCCATCTCGCGAACCCGAGTACCGATCGCGTCCCGGCCCGCCACATCGTTGTCGGGATCGGCCCAGGTGCTACCAGCAAGAATGTCATCAGCTACGGATTGACGCTTGCCGCCAAGGAGGATTCAGCCCTCCACGTCGTTCACTGCATCACGTCCGAGGACCTACCTGTCGAAACCGACTCACCAGAATTCGAAACGCGTCTGCACGACGAGATGGTGTCGCAACGCGAGCAGACAACCTCGGCACTTGCCTCACACGCCGACACCTGGACGTACGACTGCACCTATGGAGACCCGGCCGGTGTCATTCTCGCAACCGCGGACAAATACGACGCATTTACCATCGTGATCGGATCTCCGCGAAAAGGCGCTGCCTCCGCGGTGAGCCGACTGATGCACATCTCGGTCACTTCCCGACTGAACCGGCAGAACCGTTATCCCGTGATATCGGTTCCGACCGGAGTCAGCTCGGCAAGATAGCCGAACGCGGGACAAGCCCGCCTAGATGATCGAATAGTCCTCGAGCGGAAAGCGTTTCGCTTCGACGAACGCATTCCGTGTAGACGTGGGCCGCAGAATCGCAGCCTCGCCGTGCTGATTGAAGTAATAGCTTCGTGCAGTCTGGCAACTACCGCCGTAGAAGACGGAGTCCGCCAGGTTCTCGGTCATCCGGTCGAGAAACTCGGCGTTGGCAGTTTCGGTGACCTCGAATGTTTCCGCGCCGCGCCGTTTCACCTCGCCGAACAGTCGATCCATGTGCTGCATCTGGGATTCGATCGTCGTGAAGTAGGACAACCCGCTGTACGAGTACGGACTGGCGAGCGTGAGGAAATTGGGGAAATACGGAACCGCGACCCCTTCGTAGGCCTGGAAACGGTTGTCGCGCCACCACTTACCGAGGTTTCGGCCCTCACGGCCGATAACCTCGATGGCTGGAAAATTCACATCCCAGAGGTTGAATCCCGTTGCCAGCACCAAGGTGTCGATCTCGGTCTTGCGACCGTCGGCGGTGACGATTCCGTCGGCAGCGATGTGGTCGATCGGCGTCGTTTCGAGATGCACGTTGTCCTTGGTGAACGTACGGAAGTAGCTGTTGGAAAATGTGGGACGCTTGCACCCGAAGTCGTAGTCCGGTGTGAGTTGTTTGCGAAGGCTGGCGTCGCTGACCTGGGACCGCAGAAACGCACGTGATGCGGCCGCCGCACCCTTGTTCAACAGTTTGACCTGCTTGTAGTGCAGGACCGCGCTGACCATGATCATTTCTAGGATCGACGAACTGACAGCGCGCGCGATTCGCTGGGTGAGCGGAATACGCGAGAACAGCTTCTGCACTGCATTCGGAATGGGGACGTCGATCTTGGGAACCACCCAGATCGGGGTGCGTTGGTAGACGGTCAACTCTGCGGCCTGCCGCGCCACCTCGGGGATCAACTGCACAGCGGTGGCGCCGGTTCCGATGATTGCGGTCTTGGTGCCGGACAGATCGTAGGAATCGTCCCAGGCCGTGGTGTGGATGATCTTGCCGGCGAAGTCGTCGATACCGGAGATGTCGGGCCGATGCGGTTGCGAGAGGAAACCCGTCGCAGTCAGGAGGTACTTGGCAGTGATGTCCGGCGCGCCTTCGACGGATACGACCCAGTGCGAGGAATCCTCGTCCCAGCGGGCTCCGTTGACCACGGCACCGAACGTCATGTGCTTCCGCAGATCGTACTTGTCCGCGACGTGATCGGCGTACTTCTTCAGTTCCGCGCCCGGTGCGAAAAGCCTGGACCAGTTCGGATTGGGCTCGAACGAATACGAGTAGGTGACCGACGCGATGTCGACAGCCAGACCGGGATAGCGGTTGACGTGCCAGGTTCCACCCAGATCGTCCTCGCGCTCGAGGATCGCCAGGTTGTTCAGGCCCAGCCGCTTGAGTTGAATGGCCGCACCCATTCCGCCGAAGCCCGCCCCCACCACAACTGCGTCGTACTGCACTGCCATCGGAGAATCCCTCTCGTGAACTGCACATCAGAAAACTGCACATCAGAAACTGACACGTCATTCCGTTATTGAGAACGGTATCATTCCTGATGTGACGAAGGCCATGACCAGAGCGGAACGAAAAAAGGCGGAATTGCGCCGCGAGATCATCGACGCATCATTCGAGTGCTTCGCCCAGCGCGGCTATCACGCAACCGGAATTGCCGACATCGCAACAACTCTCGGAATCGGCCACGGGACCTTCTACCGGTACTTCGAGAACAAGCGCGACATCATCGATCACGTCATCGACGACCTCGTCGCAAAGATCATCAGCGCACTGGCCACCGAGAATGCTCCCGACGCCGCCAGCACACTGGACGAGTACCGCGCCCAGGTGGGACGGATCGCCGAGGCGCTCCCCCGCATCTTCTTCGACGACCCCCGCATCCCGCGGGTTCTGCTGTTCGAGACGACGGGCGTCGACGCCGATCTGACGGGCCGGATGCTCGATCTACTCGACCAGTCGGCTTCGTTGACCGCGGCGTACCTGCACCACGGAGTCGAATGCGGCTATCTACGCGCCGACCTCGATGTCGACAACACTGCCCACGCCGTCAACGGCATGATGCTGGCAAGTGCGATTCAAGGATTGCGAGCCGGTTCGTCCGTCGACTGCACGGCGTTGAACCAAGCCATCAGCCGCCTCATGTTCGACGGAATCCGCGCCGAGAACGCCTAGCGAACGACGATTCCCTCGGCACGCATCGCATCCTTGACCTCCGGGATGCTCAGATCGCCGAAGTGGAAGACACTTGCTGCGAGAACTGCGTCCGCGCCCGCTCCGACAGCCGGGGCGAAGTGCTCGACCAGGCCGGCACCGCCACTGGCGATCACCGGTACGTGGACCGCTGCACGGACAGCGCGGATCATCAGAAGGTCGAAGCCCGCTTTGGTGCCGTCGGCATCCATCGAGTTGAGCAGGATCTCCCCCACTCCCAACTCTGCACCACGCTCGGCCCACTCGACAGCGTCGATCCCGGTGCCGCGCTTGCCCCCGTGCGTCGTGACCTCCCACCCCGACGGTGTGTCCGGCTGCCCCTGGGGAACGGTGCGGGCATCGACCGAGAGGACGATGCACTGCGAGCCGAAACGCTCACTCAGTTCCTTCAGCAGTTCCGGGCGCGCAATCGCCGCGGTGTTGACGCTGACCTTGTCGGCACCGGCACGCAGCAGACGATCGACATCCGCGACCGTGCGCACTCCACCGCCGACGGTCAGAGGAATGAAAACCTGCTCGGCAGTGCGACTTACGACGTCGAGCATCGTGCCGCGATCCGACGTGGAGGCGGTCACGTCCAGGAAGGTCAGTTCGTCGGCGCCCTGAGCGTCGTACGCTGCCGCGAGTTCCACCGGATCTCCGGCGTCGCGAAGATTCTCGAAATTGACACCCTTGACCACTCGCCCGGCGTCGACGTCGAGGCACGGAATCACACGAACTGCGAGGGTCATGACTGTGGTCCTCCTGAGGACGAAGCGCGCGGATCACCGAGCGCGTTGAGGATATCGAGAATCTCACCGTGGATGCCCGGAGCGGCAGCGAGCACCGACTCCGATTCTACGGTCCACGGGCGGCCGGCCAGGTCGGTGACCACCCCGCCCGCACCGCGAACGAGCGCGACCCCGGCCGCGTTGTCCCACGCGTTGCGGCCGTAGACGATCGCACCGCCCAGGATGCCGGCCGCGGTGAAGGCCAGATCGACTCCGGTTGAACCGTGTATCCGGATCCGCGAGGACACCTTGCTGATCTCGGCGAGGAGGTCGAGACGGAAACTGCCGGGGATCCGCCCTCGACTGTTGACGTTGAGCGCACCCAAGCCGACGATCGACGACGCCAGATCGGTTGGCTCCAGCGGCGGTACGGCGATTCCATTGACCAACAACGGACCGCCGGCGCGAGTCGCGTACGTGTGACCGATCAATGGAAGCCAGGTCAATCCGAGCACCGGGACACCGTCGTCGAGAAGCGCCAACAACGTTCCGGCAGTGGGCAATCCGGCCGAGTAGTTGAAAGTACCGTCAACGGGGTCGAGAACCCAGACGAGCCCGGAACCGACGTCGGGACCGCCGAATTCCTCGCCGTGCACCTCGATGCCGGTCTGCTCGAACAACTCCGCGGTCAACCGCTTCTCGAGCGCAAGATCGACCTCGGTGGCAAAATCACCCCAGCCCTTGCGGACCGCACTCGGGGCGCCGACACCGGAGACGAACTGATCGTGGACGCCGTCGAGAAGCCGACCCGCAATCGCGAGAAGTTCGTCGAGGTCACGCGTCGGAGTCATCTGGAAAATCTATCCGGAAACTGCTGCCAGTGCTTCGGGGAGAGTGAAGCGACCGGCATACAATGCCTTGCCCACGATCGCGCCCTCGACACCCTGATCAACCAGGCTGGAAATGGCGAGTAGATCCTCGATGGTCGACACACCACCGGAGGCGACGACGTGCGCGTCGGTGACCGCGCAGACCTGGCTGAGAAGTTCGAGATTGGGACCGGTGAGTGTGCCGTCCTTGGAGACGTCGGTGACGACGTAACGAGTGCAGCCGTCACGGTCCAGACGCGCGAGGGTCTCCCACAGATCGCCGCCGTCGGTGACCCAGCCGCGACCACGGGTGCGGTACTGACCGTCGACGAGACGAACATCGAGGCCGACAGCGATCTTGTCGCCGTACTTGGCCAATGCACGCGCACACCACTCGGGATCCTCGATAGCGGCAGTACCGAGATTCACGCGAGCACAGCCGGTGGCCAGTGCGGCTTCCAGGGAAGCGTCGTCGCGGATTCCACCGGACAGTTCCACCTTGACCGTCAGGTCGCCGATGACGCCGGCCAACAGTTCACTGTTGGACCCACGCCCGAAAGCAGCGTCGAGGTCGACAAGATGCACCCATTCGGCACCGTCGTTCTGCCACGCAAGAGCAGCGTCGCGGGGCGACCCGTAACCGGTCTCACTTCCCGCCTCTCCTTGCACGAGGCGAACAGCTTCACCGTTGACGACATCTACAGCAGGCAAAAGGACCAGGCTCACGTGCGGTAACCCTAGTAGGTCAGGACCTCGAACCGTCTTCCGGGTCACCGAACGCTTTTCGGGTCATCCGCTTGGATACGACGCCCATTGCCGCAATCGCAGCGACGACCCCCACGAGACCGATCACGAGGCCGACGCCCGGCGATGGTTTGAGAACAACGATGACGACGGTTGCGACCGCCAGCGCAGCCACAGCGGCGCCGAGCGAGAACAACGCCAGACGGGCGAGGGAGAAATCGTCACCGCGGTTCGGTCCGGATCCCCCGGTCACAAACTCTGCACCCAGTTGCTCAGCAACTCGGCGCCTGCGTCACCGGATTTCTCGGGGTGGAACTGCGTTGCCGACAACGCACCGTTCTCGACGGCAGCGAGGAACTTTCCGCCGTGATCGGCCCATGTCAGCTTCGGGGGTGCAATGTGCTCGGACGGCGCGAGCTCCCAACTCTGCACACCGTAGGAGTGGACGAAGTAGAAGCGGGTATCGGCGTCTATGCCCTCGAACAGGGTGCTGGACTCCGGCGCCTCCACGGTGTTCCAGCCCATGTGCGGCAAAACCTCTGCTTGCAGCCTCTCGACGGTGCCGGGCCATTCGCCACAGCCCTCCGCCTCGACACCGAATTCGACTCCCCGGTCGAACAGAATCTGCATGCCGACGCAGATGCCCAGCACCGGTCGGCCACCGGCCAGGCGTCTGCCGATGATTCGGTCACCCTGCACTGCACGCAGACCTTCCATGCAGGCCGCGAACGCGCCGACGCCGGGCACCACGAGACCGTCGGCCGCCAGTGCAACCTTCATGTCGTTGGTCACCTCCACCTGCGCCCCGGTGCGCGCCAGTGCGCGAGTGGCCGAATGCAGGTTGCCGGAGCCGTAATCGAGGACAGCAATCGTGGAAGCGCTCATGCCCCAACTCTATCGGGCAACCCTGCTGCCGATCACTTTGCCGCCCGCGGCCAGTGCCGGGAGGAGCGCGACAACTACCGCGGAGACCGCGAACACCCATGCGTAGCCGGCAGTCGTGGCCACGAATCCCAACGCCAGTGCACCGAGTCCGGTGCCGGCGTCGTAGCCGATGTTCCAGATCGCGCTGGCGGATCCGAGTTGCCTCGGGCCGGCAGCCTGAAACGCCATGACCAAGGATTCGTTCTGCACCGCCCCGAACCCGAGCCCGAAAAGGACCGCCGCGCAGAACAAGGCCGGCGTCGACCCGCCGTCGACGTTGATCGCGAACAGCACCAATCCGATGGTCGACGACGCCAATGCCGGCGCGAGTGTCCGACCACTGCCGAGACGATCGGCGATCAGTCCCGCCGAGTACCGGCCGACCAACATCGACCCACTGGCGGTCGCCAACACCACTCCAGCAACGGCCGCGCGCTCCGAGATTGCGATCGGCAGTAGAGACGACAATCCGCCGAACGAGGCGGACACACACGCCAGAGCGAGCACCGGAACCAAGACGGCGAACACACTCAGTCGAACGGATTCCCCGGTCGGCTGGGCGAAGATCTTCGGCAACCCGGCAATGGCCACCAGCGCGAGCGCCGGGATCAGCGCACCGAGGACGAACACCGGTGTCGCCGACCACCGTTCCATGATTGCAAGCCCCAGCGGAAGCCCCGCCATTTGTGACGCTGCGATCGCGATTCCCTGAGCACCGGTGGCACGGCCCAGAATTCGTTTGGGCGCCAACTCCGCCACCAGTGCACTGCCGGCCACCGTCAGCATGCCGAAACCGATACCACGCACCGCGGAAACCGCCAGGACAGGACCGGCGTCGGCCGAGATCAACAGCACCAACGACGGTGGACCGAGGAGCAGACACCCGACCGCCAGCACGCGCCGGTAGCCCTGCGTCCGCAACAACCGAGGCACGAGCAGTTGCGTCAAGACCGTGGCCGCCATGAAGACACCGGTCACCGATCCGGCAAGCGCATCCGATCCGCCGGACTGCGCAACCAGCAACGGCACCACCGGCAACAGCAACGACCAGCCACCGAAAGCTGCTGCCGCCATGATCAGGACACCGATCATGCCCGGTGTGCGAAGCAACCCCGGCGATGGAGCAGGATCTTGCGTCTCAGATACAGTCACTTTTCGCGTCTCAGACACAGTCACTTTTCGCGTCACAGACGCAGTGCGCCCGCTACCGCCGCCAGAACCGCCAACGCCAGAAGGATTCCCGACGCAAGCTTGTTGACCTTGAACATCGAGTAGGCGCCGCCCACGGCAATACCCGCGCCGATGAACAGCAAGTAGGTGAAGAGGACGCTCACAGTGTGCCCTTCGTCGACGGCACGCCGCTCACGCGCGGATCCGGCTCGACCGCCTCACGCAGAGCTCGCGCAACGGCCTTGTACTCCGCCTCGGTGATGTGGTGCTGATCGCGGCCGTACAGAACCCGAACGTGCAGTGCGATACGTGCATTCAATGCGATCGACTCGAACACGTGGCGGTTGATCACCGCGTGATACGGAACGCCCGGGTACCCGCCGATGACGGAATGCACCATGTAGTCGGGCTCACCGGTGTGCACGCAGTACGGGCGACCGGAGACGTCGACCGACGCGTGCGCCAGCGTTTCGTCCATCGGGATGAAAGCGTCGCCGAAACGACGGATGCCCTTCTTGTCGCCGAGAGCCTGGCCGAGCGCCTGGCCGAAAACGATCGCGGTGTCCTCGACGGTGTGGTGAGCGTCGATCTCGACGTCACCCTTCGCCTTGACGTCGAGATCGAAGCTGGCGTGCGTACCCAGGGCGTTGAGCATGTGGTCGAAGAACGGAACGCCGGTGGAGACGTCGACGATGCCGGTCCCGTCCAGATTCAGTTCGACGACGATGCTTGATTCCCGAGTTGTTCGTTCGATCCGCGCGATGCGATCGCTCATGCCGTCTCTCCTGAATTCGTGTCGACCAGCTGGGTGCCTGCGATTTCGTCACTGGCCTTGATGAACGCGTCGTTCTCGGCTTCGAGTCCCACGGTGGCCCGCAGGTATCCGGGGATGCCGATGTCGCGGATGAGAACCCCGCGGTCGAGGTATTCCTTCCACGCCTGTGCACTGTCGGTGAACTGTCCGAACAAGATGAAGTTCGCGTCACTGGGAATCACTCGGAAACCGGTGTCCGCCAGCGCCTTCGACACGCGATCGCGCTCGGCGGACAAGGCATGCACACTGCCGAGGGTCTCGTCGGCGTGACGCAGGGCGGCACGTGCCGCCGCCTGCGTGACCACCGAGAGGTGATAAGGCAAGCGCACCAATAACAGTGCGTCGATGAACGCGGGAGCGGCGGCGAGGTAGCCGAGTCGGCCACCGGCAAACGCGAAAGCCTTGCTCATGGTGCGGGTCACAACCAGCTTGGCCGGGAACTCGTCGATCAGCGTCATCGCGCTCGGGGCAGCGGAGAACTCCGCGTACGCCTCGTCCACGATCACGATGCCCGGCGCCACGTCGAGGATGCGTCGCAGTTCTGCAATGCCGACGCTGTGTCCGGTCGGGTTGTTGGGGCTGGTCACGAACACGACGTCGGGTCGACGTTCCGCGATCACGGTGACGGCAGCATCCACGTCGAGTGCGAAGTCGTCCCGACGGAAGACCTCGACCCACTCGGTATCGGTACCGTCGGCGATGATCGGGTGCATCGAGTACGAAGGCACAAAACCCATCGCGCTACGTCCCGGACCTGCGAACGCCTGAAGAAGTTGCTGCAGAATCTCGTTCGATCCGTTTGCCGCCCACAGATTGTCGACGGTGACCGGTACACCTGTCTGCTTCGCCAGGTACGCCGCCAGATCCGTCCGCAACGCCACAGCGTCACGGTCGGGGTAGCGGTGCAGTTCCTTCGCGGCTTCGCGCACGGATTCGGCCACATCGTCGATGAGCGCCTGGGTCGGCGGATGCGGGTTCTCGTTCGTGTTGAGCTGAACCGGAACCGTCAACTGCGGTGCGCCGTACGCCGACTTTCCACGCAGGTTCTCGCGAATCGGCAGGGCGTCGACCGAAATCGACTCTCCAGGAGCACTACTCATCGCAGAGCCTCGAATCGCAGACGCACAGCCTCGCCGTGAGCCGGCAGATCCTCCGCATTGGCCAGCGTGATGACATGTCCGGCAACGTCTTTCAGTGCAGACTCGGAGTAGTCGATCACGTGGATTCCACGAAGGAACGTCTGCACACTCAGACCGGAGGAGTGGCGTGCACACCCGGCCGTCGGCAGAACGTGGTTGGAGCCGGCGCAGTAGTCGCCGAGACTGACCGGCGCCCACGGGCCGACGAACACGGCACCAGCGCTGGTGACCTGAGCTGCCACCCCGGTTGCATCCTCGGTCTGGATCTCGAGGTGCTCTGCCGCATACGCATTGACGACGCGCAGACCAGCGGAAACATTAGAAACGAGCACCGTGCCCGACTGGCTACCGGTCAGTGCCGTGGTGACGCGCTCGCGATGCTTGGTGATCTCGAGCTGCGCAGCCAGAGCCTTGTCGACCGCGTCGGCCAAGTCGACGCTGGTCGTGACAAGAACGCTGGCGGCCATCACGTCGTGCTCGGCCTGGCTGATGAGATCGGCGGCAACGTGGACCGGGTCAGCGGTGTGGTCGGCGAGGATCGCGATCTCGGTGGGACCGGCTTCCGCGTCGATGCCGACCAGTCCGCGGCACAGACGCTTGGCGGCAGTGACGTAGATGTTGCCGGGACCGGTGATGAGGTCGACCGGGACAAGCTCGGTTCCATCGGTGTCGGTTCCGCCGTAGGTAAGGAGGGCGACGCCCTGCCCGCCGCCGACGGCCCACACCTCGTCGACGCCGAGCATGGCTGCTGCGGCAAGGATGGTCGGGTGCGGCAATCCGCCGAAGTCGGCTTGGGGCGGCGAGGCGACAACAAGTGATCCGACGCCGGCCGTCTGAGCCGGCACGACGTTCATGACAACGCTGGACGGGTACACGGCATTGCCGCCGGGCACGTACAGCCCGACGCGCTCGACCGGAACCCAACGCTCGGTGACCGTGCCACCCGGAACAACCTCGGTGACGGTGTCCTTGCGACGCTGGTCGGCGTGCACCGTGCGGGTGCGCTCGATCGCAACCTCGAGGGCTTCCTTGACTGCGGGGTCGAGTTCACGAAGTGCGCGCTCGAGCTCGGCTGCTGGTACACGAACCGAAGCCGGACGAACGCCGTCGAACTTCTCGCCGAACTCGAGGGCGGCTTCTGCCCCGCGATCACGGACGGCTTCGACCATCGGGCGAACCTGATGCAGTACCGCGTCCACATCCACTCCACCTCGGGGAAGCGCGGCGCGAAGTTCGGCCGTGGATGGGGTACGACCACGCAGGTCGGTGCGGGCAAGCATGAGAGTTCCTCTCGTACGCAAACGGGGTGCCTGTGCAAGCGGCAGCAAACCGGTCCGGCATCACAGGCCCTGAACAGCGCGCCTGAAACACAGAACTGATGTCAATTATCCAGGATAGGCGCACCCCGTTTTTCACCGGTCCACCTGCAACGCTCACTGCAGGTCCGGCGCCCGCCGCCGGGCGAGTTCGATCAGCTCGTCCCTTCGAGGTGTTGCCACCGAGATTTCACGGCCGTCATGCAGACGAAAGCGGACCCCGTCGCCGGGTGACGCGAGAATTACCCGCATACCTGGGCCGGTCATTCGATAACCGATTCCGGAGCCCATCCCGATATGTACTGCAGTGGCAGACACAACTTCGTCCCACCTAAATACCTGACGGAGCCCCGGAGACAGCGCGATCGACACTCGTTCGACGTCTGTGGTGATGATCACGCGCACCTTCCACATGTACGCGGCCAACCCGAAGGACAGGACCGCGGACAACACGGCGCCGACGTAGCCCGCCGAGTCGCGATCCACGATTGCCGCGAACCCGCAGACAATTACCAGGACAATTCCGAGGACGACGCACAATGCGACCGCCGAACGCCGCAGTAGTGGGCTCAGGGGAATGGACTCGTGAAATTCGCGCACAGCACCCCCCGCCTCGATCGCCGACAACCCCACCCCGAGGAATGACACCGGGAACACGACCATCCCATTACTCGCGCTTTTATAACAAACACGTCACGCACAGCTAGGGTCCAAAGTCGTGACAGACAGTGACGTGGCCACGACCGCACCTCCGGCCTTGCCGACCCCTCAGCGATCCAGCGGACCGAACCGAGCACGGATCGTTGCGATTGTCGCATCGATCCTCGGCATAGTTTTGTGCGGATCAGTGCCGTTCCTG
This sequence comes from Rhodococcus sp. Ni2, assembly GCF_021352185.1. NCBI lineage: Bacteria > Bacillati > Actinomycetota > Actinomycetes > Mycobacteriales > Nocardiaceae > Rhodococcus > Rhodococcus sp. Ni2. Next base: position 513,264 of record NZ_WOXZ01000003.1, on the reverse strand, counting down.
CCGATCGAGCAGGACACCGCCGTCGTCAACTGGCCGCAGGCCGGGTCGACGACAAGCGTCGAGGCGCCATTGGTCTCGTACACACCGTTGCGCATGGAGGCATCGATTCCGTGCGCGTCGATCAGCGAGTTGGCCGCCACCGGCGGAACACTCGTCTCGACTGCACCTCCGGGTGCCCCCGATGCGCGCCGCTACGGATTTGTTGCCACCGTCTCCCCCGAATCCGCCGACGCTCCCGCTCGGGTCGACGTTGTCCTGCGTGATCAAGTGTTGCTCTCGACACCCGTTGCTGATCTGCAGACTGGATGCGCGCTCACGCTCGCCGCCGAGCCGACCCGAACCACCTTCAGCGCCACCGGTTCCGAACCGCGCGTCATCGAGGGCGACAGCCGACCACAGGTAGTCGGCGTCTTCAGCGACCTCGATTCGGCGGCAGCCGGTTTGAACGTCTCGATCGAGGCGGACTCTCGCTTCACGTCGAGCCCGTCGGTGATCAAGACTCTCGCCATGATTCTCGGGGCACTCACGGCTGTCGTGTCCCTCTTCGCGCTGCACCGCCTCGACAACCGCGACGGCCGGGGCACACGCAAATTTCTGCCCGCCCGATGGTGGAAGTTCACCGTCCTCGACGGGGTCGTCGTCGGAACTCTGGTGCTGTGGCACTTCATCGGCGCTACCACCACCGACGACGGCTACCAGTTCACGATGGCAAGAGCCTCCGAGCAATCGGGCTACATGTCCAACTACTTCCGGTGGTTCGCGGTCCCCGAAACCCCGTTCGGAACGCCGTATTACAACATCCTCGGACTCCTGGCCCACGTCAGCACCGCAAGCCCCTGGGTCCGTCTGCCTGCTCTGTTGGCAGGCATCATCACCTGGCTCGTCATCAGCCGGGAGGTTGCGCCTCGGCTGGGCGCCGCCATTCGCGGAAATCGACTCGCCCTCTGGACCGGCGCGCTTGTCTTCCTCGCTTTCTGGCTTCCGTTCAACAACGGACTGCGCCCCGAACCGATCGTTGCCCTCGGCGTGCTGCTGACCTGGTGCTCGATCGAACGCGCCGTCGCGACGAGACGACTTCTGCCGGTCGCAGTCGCGATCCTGATCGCCGGATTCACCTTGACTGCCGGCCCTTCCGGCCTCATCTGCTTTGCCGCACTCATCGCCGGAATACGCCCGATCATGCGCATCATCATCGAACGTGCGCGCACCACCGGTTACGTCGCGGCTGTCGGGCCACTGCTAGCTGCCGGACTCTCGATTCTCATCCCCGCGTTCGGCGATCAAAGTCTGGCCGCCGTCATCGAGATGCAACGCGTCCACTCGATCTCACCGAATCAGCCCTGGTTCGACGAGTACCTCCGCTATCAGTACCTCTTCAACATCTCCGTCGACGGTTCCCTGACTCGCAGATTCGGTGTGTTCGTCATGGTTCTGTGCCTTGGCGTCTGCACCGCGATGATGCTGCGCAAGGGGGGCCGGATTCCCGGTTTGGCCGCCGGCCCGTCACGCCGCGTCGTGGGGCTGACGATCGGCGCACTGCCACTGCTGATGTTCTCGCCGACCAAGTGGACGCACCACTTCGGAATCTTTGCCGGACTCACCGCCGTTCTGGCGATGATGACGGCCGTCGCCGTAGGAACAAAACTCCTGCGCTCGCCGCGCAATCGGGCCCTCTTCGCGGCGGCCGTCCTGTTCCTCCTCGCGGTGGCATTCACCGGCAGCAACAGCTACTACTACGTGTCCAGCTACAGCGTTCCGTGGTGGGACAAGCCTGTGTCCATCAGCGGACTCGGCGCGAGCACCGTCCTCCTCGGGCTGACGGTGCTGATGCTCGGCGTCGCCGCGTGGTACTTCTTCCGTGAGCCGTACACCGCGGGGAAGGAACCGTCCGCGAAGCACGCTCGACTGCTTGCCATCTCGCCACTGACGGTTGCCGCAGGTGCCATGGTCCTCTTTGAGGTGCTGTCCATGGCCAAGGGCGCGGTCACCCAGTACCCGGCCTATTCGGTGGGCCGTGCAAACGTCGACGCCGTTCTCGGCCAACACTGCGGACTCGCCAACGACGTTCTGCTCGAGACCGATCCGAACGCCTCGATGCTGACGCCCCTCTCGGGCAGTGTCGCCACAGGACTGTCCGCCGGTGGGGCTACGGGATTCGATCCGAATGGCGTCGCCTCCGACCTTCGAGCAGACAAGGAAGCCACGGCTACCGGCGGCGCGAACACCGTCGACACCTCCGAGGACACCGCCGGCAACTCGGCCGGAACCGGCGGTGGCGCCGGACAGACCGGAGTCAACGGCAGTTCGGTCGCGTTGCCGTTCGGTCTCGACCCGGCGACAACACCCGTCATGGGTAGTTACGGTCAGCCCTCCCCCGGCACTCTGACCAGTGACTGGTACCAACTCCCCGACGTGGGCGAGAACGCCACACGTGGCGACATCATCTCGATTGCCGCGGCTGGTCGTGTTCGGTCCGTCGACAAGGACGGAATCGTCACCTACGGCCAGAACGTCGAGGTCGAGTACGGCACAGCGCGTGGCGTCGACGATGCCGAAACAGACGCTGTCGAAACACTCGGAAAGATCGCGCCCCTCGACATCGGCCCGGCGCCGTCATGGCGGAACCTGCGTGTGCCGTTGGATCAGATTCCCGTCGAAGCCAACAGCATTCGACTGGTCGTCAGCGACTACGACAGCAAGCCCGACCAATGGGTGGCCGTCACCCCGCCGCGGGTTCCGAAGACCCAGAAGCTCAACGACGTCGTCGGTTCACAGGCGCCCGTCATGCTGGATTGGGCTGTCGGACTGGCATTCCCATGCCAACGCCCCTTCGATCATCGGGTCGGTGTCGCCGAGGTCCCCGAGTATCGGATCCTTCCCGACCATTCCGGCGCGCTCGTGACCAGTGCCTGGCAGGACCACTACGGTGGTGGACCGTTGGGGTGGATCGATCTGCTCCTGACCGCTCAGACCATTCCGTCGTATCTCGACAACGACTGGGCTCGCGACTGGGGTTCGATCGAGAAGTACACACCGATCGATCCGAGTGCAGTACCTGCCCAGGTCGACGAAACGACCGTTCAGCGCTCCGGGACGTGGAACCCGGGATCGATGACCATGGTTTTCTGAGCGGAATTTCTGAGCGGCTGGGTCACTGAGTGACACGGTCCTGCCGCGGGCGGATCGGACGAAACGCCTGCGACTGGACACTTGTATGACTTAGTCTCCCAGGCATGGGAGCCCTGTCACGGTCTATTGCGCCTGCGCTGATGGCACTGACGTGCCTGTTCGGGGTGCTGGCCCTTCCCGCTCACGCCTCGGCTGAGGTACCGGATGACTTCCTCTGGGGCGTTGCCACCTCCGGGTTCCAATCGGAAGGTTCGTCGCCGGACAGCAACTGGTCTCGATACTCCGATTCCGGACGAACCCACGACAAGATCGGTGACTCGGTCGACTTCCGTCATCGCTACGCCGAGGACATCGACCGGGCGGCCGATCTGGGATCGAAGGTTTTCCGATTCGGCGTCGAGTGGGCGCGAGTTCAGCCCGCCGCCGGGAGCTGGAACGAGACCGAATTCGCCTACTACGACGACGTGGTAGCTCACATCCGCGCGCGGGGCATGACTCCGATGATCACACTCGACCACTGGGTGTATCCGGGATGGGTTGTCGATCAAGGCGGCTGGACAAATCCGAAGACGGAAGCCGATTGGCTGGTCAACGCAGAGAAGGTAGTCGAGCGGTACTCCGGAATCGGGGCGCTCTGGATCACGATCAACGAGCCGACTGTGTACGTTCAGCGCGAATTGACCTACGGCGGAATCGCACTCACGCAGGCGCCGTCGATGTTCGACTCATTGGTCCGAGTCCACCGGGCGATCTACGACCGCATCCATGTTCTCGATCCCGGTGCCCGCGTAAGCAGTAATTTCTCCTTCATTCCCGGCGTGTCCGAGGCGATCGATTCGGTATTCACGGATCGAGTGCGCGACAAGCTCGACTTTCTCGGCATCGACTACTACTACGGTGTGGCCCTGAACAATCCGACTGCCGCGTACGCCGCACTCGACGAGTTCTACAACGTCACGCCGCAGCCCGAAGGCCTGTACGACGCATTGATGCGGTACTCGGGCAAGTATCCGGAACTCCCCCTCTACATCGTCGAGAACGGCATGCCCACCGACAACGGAGCGCCGCGCGCCGACGGATACACACGCGCGAATCACTTACGCGATCACATCTATTGGATGGAACGCGCCCGAGAAGACGGTGCCGACGTGATCGGCTACAACTACTGGTCCATCACCGACAACTACGAATGGGGTTCGTACCGACCTCGATTCGGCCTCTACACGGTCGATGTTCTCGGCGATCCCACTGCGGCCCGAATCCCGACCGACGGCGTCGCCGCCTACCGCCGAATCATCCACGACAACGGCGTCGGAGCCGACTACGTGCCCGTCATGGCCCCGGCTTTCTGCTCGCTCGTCGATCCTCCCCGCAGCTGTACGGCTACTCGATGAGGGCCGTTTTCCGAATTTCCTCCACTCCTCGTCGTTAGGATGTCCCATGCGAACACTGCGAAATATCGCCGGAACTGCCGCTGCCACCGCTGTCCTGATCCTGGTTGCCGGAGGCGCTGCGACGGCAGCCCCGAACCCGGCCGATTCACCCCGCGAGGCGCAAGCACGCGCCTACATCGACGCCCTCGTCTCCCATGACGTCTCCGATGTTCATTTCGCCCCGGATGCGACCCGCGTCGAAGCCGGACTCAAGACGGGGTTCTCCGGACCACAGATGTCCGCCGACCTCGAAAACGGCATCCAATACCGCGTTATCCAGGGCGTCCGAGACCTCGAGATGTCGGAGGCCGGGGACATCGTCTCGACCACCTACCTGCTGGACGCGGGAATCGGCGGCACTCGCCTCATGACCGTGGAGATTCGTGAAACCTTCGAAGTCCGTGACGGTCTCATCCACGACGTCGTCGCCGACATCATCCCTGTGTCTGTGTCGTGACGCGCGCCCGATAGCTACTGGGCGGTGCACCCGAGACTCGGGTGCACATCGCCGCGAAGGCAGCCGGCGTCGAGTATCCGAGTTCAGACGCAACGGCCGTCACACTGGCCCCGGCAGAAAGTTTCGGAAGCGCGTGAAGAATGCAGGCACGCTGCATCCACGACGACGCGCTCATCCCCGTTTCCGAGATCAGCAAGCGGTGCAGTGTCCGTTCACTGACGTGGAGTCGGTCAGCCCACCGCGTGGGCGAGTCATGGATCGACGGGGCTGCGAGATACTGCGCGCACAACGCCCGCAATCCCGGGTGCCGAGGCAGCGGGAGTTCCACAGGTAGGGGCGCAAGATCGCGAAGTTCGTGCAGGATCAGCTGAAATACCGCGGCGCTGCGTCCGTGTGCGGGGAAGTCGTCCTCCACATTCAGCTCGACATCCACGTCGACTGCAGCGACAAGTAACTCACGCAGGAGCGACGATACTGCGACGACTCGGCACCTGACCGGGAACCACGGCGCTGCGGACGGTTCGATGTAGAGGCTTCGCGTGCTGACGCCGTCCATTGTCACGGCATGAGCGACACCGGCGGGAATCATGACCGCATTGGACGGCAGAACAGTCCACTCACCGTCTTCGGTTTCGACGTTCATCGCACCGTTCACAGCGAAGAGAAACTGGGCTCGTCGATGTTCGTGGGCGGCCAGCACGTGACCGGGTGGGTAGTCGGTTCCGATTGCGAGAACACCGCGGGGTGAGTGATCGACGTCGTTGATCGAGATGTTGCGCACCGGAGGAACCTACCGAGTCCGTGTCTGATTGACAATGGAACCTGGCGAACCTTCGAATGTGCGCCAGCGGAGAAATCGCTACCGTTCATCGAGTGCTTCACTACGCCCTCATCCTTCTCGCTTTCGGCGCCTTGACCGGAGTCACCACCGTTCTGTTCGGATTCGGTGGCGGGTTTGTCACTGTCCCAGTCGTTTACGCTGCATCGACGCTGAGGCCGGACGTCATCGATCCGATGCATGTCGCCGTAGCATCCTCGGCGGCTGTGATGGTGGTCAATTCACTCGGTGCCACAGTCGCATTCAGGAAGTCAGGACGGCTTCGGACGGAGTACATCAGACCTCTGATCGGCCCCGTCGCACTCGGAGCCGGGCTCGGAGCGGTTGCGGCGGGCCACGTAGACGACGGCGTCGTCCGGATTCTGTTTGTGCTCTACCTGCTGGTGACAATCTTGGACAGTCTTCTGCGACAAGGGTTTCTGACACCATCTGAACCTCGCGAACATCTTGACCGTCACGGCGTCCGCGCTGTCGGGATAGGCATCGGTGCCGTCGCAAGTTTCCTCGGAGTCGGCGGGAGCGTCATGACGGTTCCGATGATGCGACGCCGCGGAGTTCCGATGGCCGACGCCGCCGCGAGCGCCAACCCGTTGAGCTTGCCTGTCGCCGTCGTCGCGACTGCGGTGTATGCGGTCTCATCAGGGCACAGTTCAGCCTCGGATCTGTCGGCGGGCAGAGTCGGCGCTGTCGACCTTCTGGCCGTCTGTGCACTACTCGCCGGTTCCCTACCGGCGATCGCGCTGAGCCGACGAATCGTCGGCGCCATACCGGACCAAGTCCATGCCGCCGCCTACATCGCTCTACTCGGCGTCGTCACGGCAGTGATGGTGATTGCTTAGCGAACGGCGTATCGCAGATAGATGACGCCGCCGTCGAAGGTTTTCTCCTCGAGCAGTTGCAGATCAAGCCGGCTTTCCGGGAGAGCTCGCAATCCGCCACCGATATTGACCGGACACAGGAACAGTCTGACTTCATCGACCAAACCCGCCGCGAAAGCACTAACCGCAACCGTCGGTCCACCGATCGAGATATCTTGTACCGCTTCACTCTCGAGCAAACGGATGAAGTCTTCATCGAAGCTCGGGACAATCCTGGTACGTGCGGTCGACACCTCGTTCAGCGTCGTGGAGTACACGATCTTGTCGATTCCACGCCAGATCTGAGCGAACTCGGCGGTCGCCGCCTCGATACCGGCAAACTCGCCCGGAGCCGAAGGTCCTCCTGCCACCGAAGAACGCTCGAGATCCTCGGACGCCATTGTTTCCCAGGGAATCATCGTCTCGTACATCCGGCGCCCGAGCAGGTACGTGCCGACTCCCCTCTCTAGCTCGTTGACGAACGCGTGGACCTGCGCGTCGGGAACCGCCCAGTCGAAGTTCCCCTGCTCATCGGCCACATACCCGTCGATCGAGCAGATCGCCGAGTAGATCAGGCTCACCATCGGTCCACGTGCAGCACGTTGTCGACCGGTTCACGGGCGGCGGGTTTGAACGTCTCGCCGGTGAAGTACGCCGTCGGGATGAGCGCAGCCTGATGGAATCCGGCCGGAATGCCCAGCAGCTCGGCAACTTCCGCTTCACGCTGCAAATGCAATGTCGTCCACGCCGTACCGAGCCCACGTGCCCGCGCGGCCAGCGCGTAACTCCACGCAGCCGGGAGTAGCGAACCCCACAGGCCGGCTTGGTTCCCCTCCGGCAGCGTCTTGCCCGCCTTGATACACGGAATGAGAAGGACCGGCACCTCACCCATGTGCTCACCGAGCCACGCGACGCTGGTGCCCACGCGTTGTTGAATCGGCGCGCGATCGGGATCATCGGCGAAGAGTTTTGCCGCCGAACCGTGAGAGGCAAGGTACTCGTCGGTGACTTCCTTGTAGATCTGCCCGACTGCTGCACGCAGTGCCGGATCGGTCACCACCATCCACTGCCAGCCCTGGCGATTCGAACCGGAGGGCGCTTGCAGGGCGATCTGGAGGCATTCCTTCACCAGGTCCAACGGCACGGGACGGGTCAGATCCAGACGCTTTCGAACGGTCCGCGTTGTGGTCAGCAATTCGTCGGGTGTCAGGTCCAGTACGGGATACGACGTCATCTCCCGATCATTGCACTGTCGCGAGCAGTGAGCAGGACTGTCCGTCTACACTTTTCTGATCCCGTGCGTGCTCGTTGTCGGGAGTATTTCCCGATCAAAGGACTTTCGACATGAGTTGGCACGTCTGGTTGGCGTTCTTCGGAGCAAGTTGGGTGATCAGCCTGTCGCCGGGGGCCGGCGCCATTGCGTCGATGTCGTCGGGACTTGCCTACGGCTTGCGACGCGGATACTGGAACATCTTCGGGCTGCAGTTGGGATTGTTGCTGCAGATCGGAATTGTCGCGGCGGGGGTCGGTGCAATTCTCGCCAGTTCGACCGTGGCCTTTTCCTTGATCAAGTGGTTCGGTGTCGCATACCTCGTCTACCTGGGGATCAGGCAGTGGCGATCGGCGCCCACCGAGGTGGAGACCGACGAGGCAGCCGCGAGCAGCTCCGGTCCGATGATGATGCTTCGCGGATTTCTCGTGAACGCGAGCAATCCGAAGGCCGTCGTTTTCATGCTCGCAGTGCTCCCGCAGTTCCTGGACCCGTCGGCGCCGCTGCTGCCGCAGTATCTGATCATCGCCGCCACGATGTGCGCAGTCGACGTGATCGTGATGACCGGATACACCGGCCTGGCCGCCCGGGTGCTCACCTTGATGCGCTCCCCCAAACAGCAGCGAACCACCAATCGAGTGTTCGCCGGTCTGTTCTTCGGAGCCGCCGGCTTCCTCTCGAGCATCGGGCGTGCAGCGGCTTGATCGGTCACACGGCTCGAGAGATCACAGGCCCGCAATCAAGTTGACGACGGACGCCACGATCACCGAACCGAACAGGTACGACAGCAATGCGTGGCCGAGTGCCATCGCGCGCATGTCCGACGACTTCAAGTTGGTGTCGGAAATCGCGAAGCTCATCCCGACCGTGTACGCCACGTAGGCGAAATCGCTGTACCTCGGCGGTTCTTCCTGATTGAAATCGATTCCGCCGTCGGGGCCGGAGTAGTACAGCCGTGCATATCCGAGGGCGAAGAGCGTGTGGACCGCCAGCCACGAGATCACGACGCTGCCGACTGCAACCGATGCCGCCACTACTTGGTAGTGATGTCCGTCGGGTGCCGCCAGGAGCAGGAACGCGATACCGACCAGGCTCGCGACGGCGGCACCGAGAATCAGCAGGTGCGCGACGTTTCGGGCCGGCTCTTCGCGCGTTGCGTGGCTTGCGGTGAGCGTCGCGTCGAAGGGCCAGACCAGAATCCACGTCCACACCGTGAACACCATCGCCGCCACATCCCAGCCGATCAGAAACGCGAATCGGGGATAGCCGACCAACGCCGTGACGACACCGGCGGCCACACCGAGCAGCAGACCCGTCGACACTCTCAGCGCCGGCCCGGCACCCAGGGCGCTCCGTGGAACCGGGTTGATCGGAAGGTCGTGCGGTCGATCGTTCACGGGCTCAGTCAACCACTGTTAGAAGTGAGACGGTGGTTACGTGACACGGCGACTCAGGCGTTGCACGCACCGACTATCGGCTTGCCGTTGAATCTGTCCAGCACGTACTGCAATCCGACGCCGAAATCCGCTACGGCCGGCGCGAGGTGGTTGTTGCCGCTCCCCGGATTCACCGCAGGCAAAGTGTCGGTGAACAACGTCGCCTCGGCCCCGCGCGCGCACCAGTCCTGAACCAGGCGCCGGGTTTGCTCGTACGGGATGAAATCGTCGTTGAGCGCTCCGTTGACCAGAATCGGCGAGGCCGGGGTTCGCCACCCGATGCGTTGTTCCTCGATCACCTGTTGGATCTCCGGTACCGATTCCACCACGTCGGCGAGTGGTCGTCCGTCTGTGGTCCACGACGCCGTCGACTGCTTCCCGTACTTGGTTCGGGAATCGATGAGGCATTGCCCGGCGACGTCGGCGAGCACGGACCGGCCGTAGTCGTTGAGTCGAGATTCGATCGGCTCTCGGGCGGCGGGATAGCGGTCGAGGACGCCGTTGATCGTGTAACCGATCGCGGCCATCAGGCCGGTACCGTCGATATGACGCAGAACGCTTGCCAGGTCTGCCGGGGGCGCGCTCGCGTAACTCCCGACCAGATTCAACTCAGGCGCGTATTCGGGTGCCAGTTCGGTTGCAGCGGCAGTGGCGCCGCCGCCCTGCGAATGGCCCCACAGCGCTATCGGATCGTCCTCTCCTGCCTGCGCGAGGGCTCGGGCAGCGCGTGCACCGTCCAACATCGCATGGGCTTCCTCGGCGCGATTGACGTAGGTATGGACGCCGGGTGTTCCGAGTCCGATGTAGTCGGTGACGAATACACGAACGCCCTGGGCGAGGAAAGCGAAAGCAAAAGCTGACTCGTAGTTGACACCGACACTGTCCACACCGGCACCGTAGTTCGACGGATTCCCGGGTTCCGCCAGGCGGAGCTGACCGGCAGTGGGAAACATCCTCGACGGCGCGCACTGATCACCTTGGCCCTGCGTACCCGGACCGATCACCACCGTCGGGCGGGGGCCCGCTCCTGACCACGGGGCAGCCGGCTCCAGGTACGAGCCCGACACAGCAACCTTGGATCCGTGGGCGTCGGTACTCGAATACAGGATCCGGGTCCCCACACCAGGCACTCCGCCGACGGCACCGGCCAGAGCCAGCGGTTCCGTCCGAATCACCGAACCCGGATCACCGACGTCGCCCGGAATCGCATCGTAGAAATCGTTCACAGGTTCGGCGTTCGACATCGGTGTGAACAGCAGCGAGGTCGGCAACAGCGCCGATACCGCAACGGCCGAAACCTTCAGTGCCGCGAGGACAACCTTCCGGGTGCTCATGGAAATCCAACGTATAGGCCTCAGTCGACGCGCGGACCGGTTTCGATCTGCGGGACTTCAATCGATCGATACCAACTGTCACGCGAGCGGGCCATGCCGCTGGCCCCCCGATCCCCTGGTTTCACGGCCAGAACCTGATGAATCGTAAGCCTGTGCGGCTCCTCGAAACCCAGGGCACTGGCAGCGAGATACAGCAACCAGGTACGCACCCGGGGAGCACCGACCTGTAAGACCGATGCGTCCCAGTTCTCGCGAAGGTTCTGCACCCATGCGCGCAGTGTCAGTGCGTAATGCTCGCGCAACGCTTCGCTGTCACGCGTCTCGAAACCCGAAAGTTCCAGCGCATCAATGGTTTTACTCAAAGGAAGGATCTCACCGTCCGGGAAGATGTACCTGTCGATGAAGCTGGGACCGTCATCGACGTTGTCCGACAACGACTTCACCGCGGCGATGGCATGATTGAGCAGACGACCCTGCGGCACGAGCAGGTCGTAGAGTTTTGCCGTGTACACCGGCAAATTGACCAGGCCCACGTGCTCGGACATGCCGATGCTCGAAATCGCGTCGTAAGGGCCATCGTCGACGTCGCGGTAGTCCTGCACCCGAATCTCGATGCGATCGGTCAAACCCGCGTCGGAAACTCGCCCCTTGGCGTATTCGACCTGCTCGTTGCTCAGCGAGACTCCGACGACGTCGACGCCGTAGTTCTGGGCGGCGTGCAATGCCATCGATCCCCAACCGCAGCCGACGTCGAGCAGTCGCATTCCCGGCTTCAGATCGAGCTTGCGGCAAATCAAGTCCAGCTTCGCGTACTGAGCAGCTTCGAGAGATTCGACACCTTCCGGCCAGTATCCGCACGAATAGACCATGCTCGGCCCGAGGAACAGTTCGTAGAAGCGATTCCCGACGTCGTAGTGATGGGAGACAGTCGCCGAATCGCGTGATCTACTGTGCCGCTTGCCTCGCTTACTACGCATCTCGATCGCCGGGGGTGACGGTGGTGGACCCACCGCTCCCAAGCCGGCGAAAGTACCGGCGGCGCGAACAATCGAGCGCAGCGGCAACGTCGACAAACGATTCTCACCGAGCCGCGTGACCAGTTCCGGAACGTCGAGGAGCGCGAAGATATCGCCGTCTACGTCCAGATCGCCGGAAACGTACGCCCTCGCCAGCCCTAATTCGTTGGGAGAGTAAAGGACCCGCCGTAGGGCACGCCGATTCCGGAAGTGAACCTGCGCAGCGGCGTCCGGTGGCCCTGCCTCCGAACCGTCCCAACATCGCACGCGAACCGGAAGCGGAACCCCGATCACTTCCTCGAACACCGTCAAAATCTTGGCCGCGGCACCAGTCACTGATCAACCCTCCGACAAAAGATGGTTAGCCGATGACAGAAAACTTACGCCCGATTCGCGAATCTTTCGCGCCATTTGTCCGAGTTTTGGACAGTGTTCATCGCGGTTTCGGTATTCATCGCCGAGTTCAGGGCTCCACCATTCCGGCGAGGAATTCCACCAGCAGTCTCTTCGTGACCTCACGTGGCAGCGATTCCACTGCCGCGAGGACGGCCGCCATGTCCAAGGGAGAATCGGAAGAGCCCCGAGGATCCAGCCCCGCCGACGTCAACGCTGCCGCGACGGCGTCACTGGGCAACGCAAGAACATCGGCGACGGTGACATCGCCACGTTCGAATGCTCCGGCCAACTCTGCCAGGGCCGGCGGCGCCTCGGCTGCCGCCGAGCCGCGAACGTCGTCGGCACCGAGGACGAGTGCGCTGGTCAACTCGCCGAGCACAGATTCCGTCACCGGGGTGACGGTGAGGTGGGTTGTTCGAGGCAACGTCGTCCCGTCAGGTTGCGTCGACGCCGGCTGCCCTTGAAGGACGAAGCCGCGAGCACCGACAGCGCTCACCCAGCGATGCGGATCCACTCGCCGTTCGAGCGGCACGGAATCGTCGGTAGCGACCGCGAACAATGGTCCCACCGGCGAGCCCACGACGCGAAGACCCTCGATTGCCTCGACCGTGCCGATCAGTGCACGAGTGGCCCGCTGCGCCCGGGACACCAATTCGGCGTACCCGGATTGCCCGAGGACTTGCGAAATCGCCCAAGCACCGGCAAGAGCAGCAACGGATTTGGAACCGAGAAGCGTGGGATTGACCACCGGGTACCCCGGCCAGTCCGTGAGTCCGAAATACTGCTTGCGATGCAGATCTCGCCCTCGGTGCAGCAGGACCGAAACGCCTTTGGGCGAGTATCCGTACTTGTGGAAGTCGACGGACATGCTGGTGACCCCGGGCACCCGGAAATCCCAGGGTGGCAGATCACCCCACCACGGCAACGCAAGCCCACCGATGCAGGCGTCGACATGCAGTGGAATCGAATGTGCACGAGCAACTTCCGCGACATCGGCGATCGGGTCGAGCGCCGCGAACGGGTAGCTGGGCGCGGAGACGACGATCAAGACCGTGTCTTTCCGAACTGCCGTCGCAATATCTTGTGCGCCGACGCGCCCCGACGTGGGATCTACTGGTACCAGGATCAGTTCCAGTCCGAGCAGGTGAGCTGCCTTGTGGAAAGCGGCATGCGCGGTGGTCGGAAGAACCAGCGAACCCTCACCCGGCGGGAGCCCACGGAAGTCGCGAGCTGCCTTGACGGCCAACACACAACTCTCCGTTCCGCCGCTGGTGACATTGCCGACGACTACGCCTCCGGCGTCTGTATCTGCGGCTGGGTCTGAAGCTCCATGGAGGAACTCGCGTGCGAACGCAACCAACTCACGCTCCATCACCGCGGTGGACGGGAACACCGTCGGGTCGAGACCGTTGACCGGCTGAACCAATCGAGCTGCGTCCGCTGCCAACTCGTCGAGCGCTGCGAGGCCGCTGTCGTACACGTACGACAGAACCCGGCCTCCGTGCGTCGGAGCGTCCTGCTCGCGAAGCGAACGCAACCGACTCAAGATGTCGGCCGCCCTCTTCTCGAGGTTTGCGCTCTCGACGATCTTGCCCTGAAGTTCCTCGGCCCGAGTGGAACTCATCGTTCACCTTTCGTTCTCGTGAGTGGATTCTTGTTCGGTGCGGTAATTCCGCAATACGACCAGGCTGATCGCAACCAGGATCGCCGGCACGACCGAGAAGCCGAGGGCAATTCCGGTCAGCGCCGATTCCGGTTGCACGACAGTCTCGCCCGCAGTTTTCGAGACGAAGCCGGTCACCGCGAGTACACCCAAGAACACCGCGGGTCCCAGGGCAAGGCCTGCGGTTTCCGCGGCGGTCCAGATACCACTGAGCGAACCACCGCGTTGGCGCCCACCGATTCGCGCGTCGTCCTCGATGACGTCCGGAAGCATCGCCAGCGGGAACACCTGCATGCCGGCGTAGCCGACGCCGGCAAGCGCGACGGCACCGTAGATCCACGAACCCGCGTCGACAGCCGCAAGCGTCAACAACGCCGTGGCGACGACGAACAGAACCGAAGACACCACGTAACCGCGAAGCTTTCCGTACCGATGCGAGAACCGGTACCACAGCGGCATGACGACGAGAGCTGGTCCGACGAGTGCAACGAACAGACCGGTGAGCGCACCTTCGTTGCCCATCACATAGGTCGCCAGATATTGCGCACCCGCCAACATCACAGCGGTGGCAAGAGCTTGGAGCACAAAGACGATGACCAGCAATCGGAACGCGCGGGTACGTCGTATCGCGTCGAACCCGTCCCGGTACTGCGAGAGCAACGAGCCGACCGGCGCGTCCGCGTGAGTCACCGTGTGGCGCGCGGCTCCGCGAACTGCCCAGATCATTGCCCCGCACATCAGCGCCGACACCCCGATCGCCATGACCAGATAACCGCGTGCTCCGCCCCCGGCAGCGTCGCGTAGCTCGGGTCCGCCGGCGCCGATGACCAGAATTGTCAGGGCCAACACCGCAATTCGAACCGATACCAACCGGGTACGCTCGTGGTAATCGCCGGTCAACTCGGTCGGCAACGCGATGTACGGCACCTGAAAGAGGCTGTAGGCACTCGCCGCGAGCAGGAAGAAGACGAGCACCCACATCGCCCCGACTCCGGGGCCGGCCGACACCGGGGCCGAGAACGTGAGAATGAAGAGCAACGGCAGTCCCAGAGCGCCTGCGAGCATGAGTGGCACTCGCGTACCAGTTCGATGAGAGCTTCGGTCGCTGATCGACCCGATCAGCGGATCGATCAGGACGTCGGCGATTTTCGGGACAATGACCACAAGCGACGCGAGCGCCGCGGCAACGCCGAGCGTGTCGGTCAGGTAGTACGCCAGTACCAGACCTGGCAGAACACCGAATCCACCCGTACCGACACTTCCCGCTGCGTATCCGGCCACCACACCACGCGAAAGCCTGTCAGGCGATCTACCTTCACGAAGACGTACCGGTTTGTCTGTAGTCACCGTCCACACACTAATGTCACGACTCCGTACCGCGAGGGCAAAAGAATCCCGATGACCAGAAGTCGCTCACTCGGACGTGCCTGGCATGCCAGACTGTGACCCGATTCGCACACGAAACGAAGGTCTGAAGACGATGGTTGACCCACTGCGAGAGATCTGGCCTCCGTACGGAGTCACGATCACGTGTGGGCCCATCACCTTGCTCCCTGTGCGCGACGATCATTTCCCCGAACTCACTGCGCTGGTCCGAGCCGGCATTCACCCTGCCGAACAGATGCCGTTTCTCGTCCCCTGGACGGTGGGCACTCCCGACGAAGTGTCGCGAAGATTCATCCAATACCACTGGTCGGTCCGCGGAGCGATGACCATGACCGACTGGAAATTCGAAACAGCCATTGTCGTCGACGGAGAAATCGTCGGCTGCCAGGCGTTCGCCGCGACGGACTTTCCTACCAGTCGTACCGGTGAAACCGGCTCGTGGATCGGACGCGGGTTCCAAGGCCGGGGTGTCGGCACTCTCGCCCGACAGGCAATCTGCGCATTCGCATTCGACTCTTTGGGTGCACGAAGCGTCGTGTCGTCGGCATTCTCGGACAACCCCGCCTCGATCACGGTGTCCACCAAAGTCGGGTACCGCGCAGACGGCACAGTAGAGGAGTTGGCTGCCGACGGTCGCATGACCGTGCGTCGTCTCTTCACCCTCAGCCGCGAAGATTTTGTCGCACCGCCGTATCCCGTCGAAGTGACCGGCGTGCGCGCGTTCAAGACGATGCTCGGCATCGACTGAGCGAGCTCCCCGTGCACAGTGAGAACCGAGAGAGCGGCGACAACCGGAAGAACAGCGACAACCAGTAGAACAGTGACAACCGATAGAACAGACACATGGAACCCTCCGACATGATGGCCGCAGTCACCTCGTCCATGCGCGACCGTACCGGGCGCACCCTCGAAGAATGGGTTGAGGCCGTACGGACGTCCGGGGTCGACCCGCTCGATCAGAACGAAGTGCGCAAGTGGCTGAAAGCAGAGCACGGTGTGCCGCAGAATTCGCAGTGGGCAATTGCATTCGAGACTGCCGAACAGTCCGGATGGGTGGAGCCGACCGTCGAGCAATACATCGACCAGCAGTACAGCGGCCCGAAGGCGGCACTGCGGCCGATCTTCGATGCAGCCCGACGTCTGATCGACGAACTCGGAACCGATGTTCGGGTCGAAGGCCGCGGAACCTACACGCCCTTCGTTCGCGCTCGCCAATTCGCCGCCATCGCAGCGGCCACCAAGGCCCGAGTCGACCTCGGACTACGTTTTGTCGAGGCCCCCGAATCCGAACTTCTTGTCCCGGCCAAAGCTCCCGGGCAGTCGACCCACAAGATCGGGCTCAGCAGCACCGCAGACGTGAACGACGAAGTCGGATTGCTGACAGCGATCGCGTATCAACAGAACGGCCGGTAGGTCACTCACTCACCGCCACGCAAACGCTCACCGGCAGGCTGCACGAAAGTCCCTGTCCTCCTTGTCGGAGAACAGGGACTTTCTTCACCGCGGGGGAAGGTCGCTGCGACGTGTCAGCTCAGGCCGAAGAGCGCGCCGATGATGGTCCGAGCAGCCTCGAAGAGCGCGTCGACGGACGGAACACCGATTTCAGAGCTGATGGAAAAAAGGGAACCCAACATACGATCCTCCGGAGATAGTTTCTGAATGGCTTACTGCCACAAGGGAAATGATACCGATTCCACTTGCGGAACTGAAGCAAGGGGACCACGGGAGTGACAATTCCGGACCAAAGTCCCGGCCCGTTAGATCTACTGCACCCCAGTATGATTGCGATCCTTCGAATCCGAATCGACACCTTCGAGATAGCCGACGAGAACTTGGGCGACCTCCGCCAACACCTCAGTGCTCGACATTTCCGAGTGGGAGCAGTCGACCAGGTACGCCCGCAACGGCCCCACCAGTTCGGACCACCTTTCGACCAGGTGACGATGTTCAGGCAGATCATGCTGCGCCACAAACAGTTCCACTGACCCGAAATAGTGCCTCGGCGTGTGGTCCCGAACGATTCGCGACAGTTTTTCCACCCGACCCACTACGGATTCGAGTACCGTGTCGGAAAGGAAATCCATACCGGTCTGCCTTCGGATCTCTGTCGCAACGTCTGTGAAAGTCAGTGCTGCAGTTTCAGTTTCAACCTCGGATAGCCCGATCTGCGCGAATAGTTCGGAAGGTTTCGGAGCCGCTTGTACCGATGGCATCATCTCCGGTAACAGCGCGTCGAGCATGACAACCGAACCGACCAGATCGCCGGCCTCTTCGAGTTGGCTCGCCATCTCGAGCGCGATCGTTCCGCCGGCAGACCAACCGAGTAGATGGTATTCACCTGATGGCTGCACCGTCCGTACGGCATCGACGTACCCCGACGCCAACTCCGCCACCGTGCCTGGCAATTCACCTGCTCCCGTTGCCTGGATGCCGTACACCCGTCGACCCCGCAGCTGACCGACGAGTCCGGCGTAGCACCAGGCGATTCCGCTGACCGGATGCACACAGAACAACGGCGGCCGTTGGTCATCGGGGTCGCCGCCGAGCATGACGACCGTGTCCAGCGGATCCGAACGAAGCGAATCACCCTCGAAGACATCGGCATGAACGAGATCCATCCGAGAGGCAAGCTCCGCCACAGTTCGGTCGGTGAAAATCCATTGAACCGGGAATTCCCTGTTCAGGCTCTCACGCAAGCGCGTAGCCACTCGAACTGCACCCATCGATGTCCCGCCGAGCTCGAAGAAGTCGTCGTAGCGGCCGACCGATTTCGCGCCGGTCACGCCCTCGAATGCCTGTGCCACGTGACGTTCGGTATCCGAGATGGGTCGATCCGCACTCGACCCCGGCTGCGGTGAAGGAGCAGGAAGTGCCGCTGCGTCTATCTTCCCCGAAGCGAGCAACGGTACCTCGCCCACTATCGTCACCGACGAAGGCAGCAGGTGCTTCGGCAGCAGGCCGGAGACGAACCCGCGAAGCTCCGATTCCGTCGCCGAACCGTTTTCCGCCAACGTCACATACGAACGGAGCTCAGCGGATCCGTGCCCGTCGTCACAGACAACGGTTACCGAGAAGGCCACTGCTCCATGGCTTGACAGAGCCGCGTCGACCTCCGCCGGTTCCACGCGGACACCCCGCACCTTCACCTGCGCGTCGTTGCGACCCAGGTACTCGAGCGCTCGGTCGTGACGCCTACGACGCACGAGGTCACCCGTGCGATACATCCGGGTCCCCACCGCATGAGGATTGGCAACAAAGCGCTCGGACGTCAGAGCCGGGGAAGCGACGTACCCCCGTGCCACATTCTCACCGGCGAGGAACAGTTCTCCCGCAACGCCATCCGGAACCGGTCGGAGCCTCTGATCGAGAACAAATGCTGTCGTACCAGGGACTGGAGTGCCGACAGTGACGTCCGCGTCAGTGATCCGTGCGGAAATCGATGCCGCGATCGTTGATTCGGTCGGTCCGTATCCGTTGACGATGCGATGTCGGGGTGACCACGCCGACGCAAGGCGCGCAGAGAGCGGCTCCCCCATCGATTCGACGATCAACGGTTGCACTGCATCCGGATCGACTGTCGCCAGGACCGTCGGCGTCACGATCAGATGTGTTACGTCGGCGGCTATCAGCAGATTCGTGAGTTCTTCTCCCCCGTAGACGAAGTCGGGAGTCAGAATCAGCGTTCCACACCCTGCAGCCGCGAGAAGGATCTCGATCACCGACGCGTCGAAGGTCGACGACGCCAATTGCAGGACTCGGGGGCCACGCTCGAGCTCGGCGATCTCGGCGTGTGCGGTGCAGACGTTCATGATTCCGCGGTGTGAAACCTCCACGCCCTTGGGTCTTCCCGTGGAACCCGACGTGTAGATGACGTAGGCGAGGTTGTCGGGGTGAGCCGGCGTTGCCGATACCTCGGCAGCGCCACCAGCAGTGCGGGATTCGTCCATCGCCACCCACTCGACGCACTCGGGCAAACTCTCGGATGCACCTCCCGCTGTCAAACCGACAACCGAACCGCATTCCTCGACCATCGTCTGCCGGCGCGCTGTCGGCAGCGCCGGATCGAGCGACAGCCACGCTGCGCCTGCACGCGCTACTGCCCACAACGCAACGATCCACAGATGCCCGCGCCCGAGCGCAACGGCCACCACGTCGTCGGGTCCGATTCCTCGGACCACCAACTCGCGTGTCCAGTGCGACGACTCCTCGTGCAGGTCGCGGTAAGTCCAGCGTCTGCCGTTCTCTTCCAGCGCGACGCCGTCGGGCGCCTGACGCAGAGCGCGTTCGAAAATGTCGGCAATCGTCAGAGGTTCGACGTGGCGAGGATTCGCAGCAGTCAGCGCCGAGCGTTCGAGTCCGGACAGCAGTTCGATCTCCCCGATCACAATCTCGGGTTCCGCGGTCACTGATTCGGCGATACGTCTCACCCGCTGCATGAACAGTTCCGCGGTCGACTCGCGGAACTTCTCCGTCGCATACAGCAATCGAATAGTCAGACTGTCACCGGTGTCGACCAGGTCCCACGTCAAGTCGTAACCGGTCGACGCCCCTGCGTTGTCGATGTCGAAGACGGTAATGCCGTCGATCTGCGGCAACTCCAGCGCTCGCCGGTACGCCAGCATGACCGTGAACAGCGGATGCTCGTTCATCCTGCGCGGCGGATCGACCTTCGCAACGACGTCGTCGAACGAGACGTCCGCGTTCGCCATTGCTTCCAGATCGGCACGGCGAACCTCGTCCAGAACAGCAGCGAAGCGATCGGTGGAGTTGATCCTCGTGCGCAATGCGACAGTACCCACCATCATTCCGGCGACGCTCAGCAGCGCCGGATCGTTCCGCAGACTCACAGCTGCTCCCACCACGACGTCGTCCGTGACGCACTCGCGAGCGAGCAGCACGGCAATCACGCTGTGGACGACCATGAATACCGTGACGCCATGCGAACGAGCCAACGCCGACAACGCGTCGTAGGTGGCGCCGTCGAGGACTTCCGTCACCATCTCCTCGGATCGTGAAGACACGGGACTCCGGGGGTTGTCGACGGGTAGAGCCAACACATCCTCGACGCCACAAAGTGCGTCCGACCAGTAGTCGAGTTGCCGGTGGGCCATGCTGAGAGAATCCTCGGGGTCACCCAAGCTCTCTCTCGCCCAGAAACTGTAGTCGCCGTAGCTGATCTCCCCCGACGAGCGATCCCAGGGAAGACCTGCCGACCTGGCCTCGAAGGCTGCCACGAAATCGGTCAGGATCGGGCCCATCGACGCTCCGTCGATCGCGATGTGGTGAACAACGATGACCAGGACCGTCAGTCCTGCAGAGTCGACTCCCGCCTTTTCGGTGAACACACGCACACGGAACGGAACATCTCGTTCGAGATCGAACGGCACAGTCGCGAATGCCGAAGCGCTCGCACGGATATCGCCGACGTATACCGCAGTGAGATCGAATGCAACAGAGTCCATTTCAAGTTGTTGCGGACCGAATTCGCCCGGAACACAGACAGTTCGCAATACGGCATGGTGATCGACGACGTCGCCGAGGGCGCTGCTCAAGACCGAACGATCGATGTCGTCTGACAGGACCGCTGCAAACGTCAGGTTGTACGCAGTCGATTCCGGCTGAAGCTGATTGATCAGCCAGAGTCGTTGTTGCGAGGGCGCCAGCGGGGCCGGCTTGCCGGGATCACGTCGAGTCAGTTCGCGGCGTTTGCCATCAGACGCGCTCGCCGACAGCCACTGAGACATCGCTCGCGGCGACGGATTGTCGAAGACGGCGCGAACAGGCACATCTCGCGCGAAGATCGAGGCGAGTCGACCTGCCACCGCTGCCGCGGCCAACGAATCACCACCTGATTCGAACAGGTTGTGCAGAGCGCCGAAACTTCCGGACACGTGTTCCGACATGACAGCGGTGACGAGTTCCTCCGAAACCGTCACTGCTGCATCGGGCGCCTGGCTCTCGAACACATGGCGCCGCAACGCATCTGCATCCAGTTTTCCGTTCGTCGTGAGCGGGATCGACTCCAATACGACCACGCGGCCGGGCATCAGATACGCAGGCAACATCGCGGCCAACTCGATTGTCAGCTGATCCGCCTCCACACCATCGCCAACCGCGCACGCAACGGCGATGTCGTCGACGAGGACAACCGCCGCAGCCTCGACGCCCGTGCACCGACGCAGAGCTGATTCGATTTCGGCGGGCTCGACGCGGATTCCTCGCACGCTCATCTGACGGTCGGAACGTCCGACGAATCCGAGCGTGTCATCCGTGCGGCGATGAACCAGATCACCGGTCCGATAACGGCGGTGCCCACCGGGTGCTGCGATGAACGACGTGGCGGTGCCGGCAGGATCTCCGGCATAGCCCATCGCAAGCCCGGGCCCGCTGACGTACAACTCACCGATCCCGGCCCACGGCACCGGACGCAGTCGCGTATCGAGCACCTCTGCACCGATTCCGGCGAGCGGGACTCCGATGGTGACCCGATGATCCACTTCGGCGACAGTGGTGACCACCGTGCATTCCGTCGGTCCGTACGCATTGAGCATTCGCGCGCGGCGACTCCACGCACGCGCGGTGGAAGGTGAGAGCACATCGCCACCGACTGCCACCACCTCGAGCGAATCGAACCGCTCCGGAGCCATCGTGTCGAGAACGGCTGGAGTGGACAACATGTGAGTGACGCCGCGTTCTGCGACGAATTCTTCGAGTGCCCTTCCGCCGAAAGCCTCCCGAGGAGCGACCGCCAAGGTAGCCCCGGCGCCGATCGCCAACATCATCTCGAGGATTGCTGCATCGAACGTCGGTTTGTAACCGTGCAGCACAACCGAGTCCGAAGTCACGCCGTACTTGCGGACAGCATCGTCGGTCAGCAGGCCCAGTCCTCGGTGGGTGACTGCAACGCCTTTCGGTTCACCGGTCGACCCGGACGTGTGAACAACGTACGCGACTGAATCCGGATACTGCCGACCCGGAACAGGGCTGCGATCGGAGAGGACGGTGCGCAGCTGCTTCAGACGTGCCGGCGGTAGGTCGGGGTCGATCGGCACGAATGCCGCTCCCGTCTTCGAGATCGCCAACATTCGGACCAGGTACGCGATAGTCCGTACCGCCGGAATCTCGTACACGGCACCCGGTCCTGCTCCCCGAGCCACCAGTTCCCAGGCTTGGGCATCCGAGGCAGAGTCGAGTTCGGCATACGTCACCGTGCGGTGTCCGTCGTCGAGTGCAATGTTGTTCGGGAATCGCGCCGCGGTGGCGGCGAAGATCTCGGTCAGTGTGCGGGACGAATCGACCTCGGCAGCAGTCCAACTGGGCGCCGCGCCCACCACGAGATCCGAAACGAGTACTGGTACATCCTCGGCAATCGAGGTGAGCACTCTCGACAGCTGTCGGGTAACCGCGTCGGCGCTCGAAGGATCGAATGCGCTCGCGGCATAGATGAGCGCTCCGGTCAATGAACCGTCGTCAGCGGGTGCGAGCGAGGCATGCATGGGGAACTTCGTTGTCGCGGTCTCGATTTCGCGAGCCTCGATCGTGAGGCCGGAAACCTCCACGGCAGGGATCGCGAAGTTCTGCAGACCCAGCGCAATCTGGGGAGTTCGTCCACCGAGCAGCTCACCAACCAACTCGGCAGGAACAGAGCTGTTTTCGAACGCTGCCACATCAGCATCGAAAGCTGCACCCAACAAAAGATCGATCGGCACGTCCCCGTCGATCCGAAGGCGAAGAGGCACCGTATCCACGAACATGCCGACCACGCCGTCGAGCTGAGGCGCCCGCCGTCCGTCGACAGCTGTCGCGATCACGACATCGGGATTTCCACTCAGCTTGGCAAGCACCACCGACAACGCCGCATGAACCACCGCGAACAGCGAGACCTTCAATCGGTCGGCTCGCGCCTGCAGTGCCGAGGTGATGACGGCTGGTATCACGAAGTTCACTCGCTGCGCTAAGGTATCCGGCCCGCCATCGGAGTGATCCACCGTCAGCGGAGACACAGATGTCACACCGTCCAGCGTTCGGCGCCAGAACTGCTCGACGCCAGGGGAAACGTCACGTGCTGCCTCCCACGCGGCAAAATCCCCGTACTGGATCGGCAACGGAGACCATTGCGAATCCAGTCCAGCTCGTCGCTTGCCGTAGGCGGTCAGCAGGTCGCCGACCACCGTTCGCATCGACACCCCGTCGACTGCGATGTGATGAAAGCTCACTGCCAGAACGTGCCGGACCGGTGACACCTGGAGCAGCATCCAGCGCACCGGCAGGTCTGCCGCTACATCGAAACCGCGCGAGCCGAACTCTCGCAGCAGCACCTCGACCTCGATGTCGGCGACCAGCCGCGTTTCCATTGTCACAGAGGTCGGAGGTTCCACGACCTGAACCGGTGGAGTGCCCGGATACCGGGTTCTGAGGACGTCATGACGACCGACAAGATCCGTCGCTGCCTGACGCAGCGCGGACACGTCGAGTTCACCGTCGATCTCGATGCAGATCGGCAGGTTGTACGCACCACTCGCTGTGTTCCGCTGATTCAGTACCCACATCGCACGCTGGTTTCGTGACAGGGGTGCGGGCGTGGGGTCGCGGCGCGGTTCCAGTCGGACAAGATCGGTCACCGAGTCGTTCTGCTCGAGCGAATCGAGCCGGGCTGCCAACGCCGCAACTGTTGGATGCTCGAATACGGTCCTGAGCGGAACAACCAGCCCCAGAGTACTACTCAAGAGCGAGGTAACCTCCGCGGCCGACAGCGAGTTGCCCCCGAGCGAGAAGAAGTCTGCGTCGCGGTCGTCCTCATTCCCACCGAGGACGGAACCAAAAGCTCCGGCTACAACACGTTCGGTGGCGGTGGCCGGCCCCTCTGCACGGGAAGCATCCAGTGTCGGAGACGGGAGACGGGCGAAGTCGACCTTGCCGTTCCGCATCGGAAGCTCGCCCTCGATGTCGACGATGGCATGCGGAACCATGTACGTCGGAAGGACTTCTGCGGCGGCAGCGCGAAGTTGACCAGTGTCAACTCTTTCGGCACCTGAACTTCTCACGTAGGCGACCAACAGAGGACTTCCACCTTCGGCCGACCGAACCCCGACGACACAGAAGTCGACGTTCGCGACAGACTGAATGACTGCCGCGATCTCACCCGGTTCGATCCGGACACCGTTGACCTTCACCTGCACGTCGGTTCGCCCGAGATAATGCAGGCGATACGTATTTCCCTCGGATTTGGGGCTTTCCGGCTTCCACATCACCAGGTCGCCCGTCCGGTACATCCGGGCGCCTGAACCGGTTGCCACGAATCGTTCCGCAGTTCGGGCCGGTTGGCCGGCGTAACCGCGAGCGAGCATTCGACCTGAGAGATACAGTTCGCCGGCGACTCCCGGCGGCACCGGTTCGAGTCGATCATCGAGCACGACGGCGTCGACCCCGGCCAGTGGATACCCGATCGATCCGTCGTGAGTGTCACCCGACAGTTGTTCGATCGACAGTGGTTCGGTAGCAAGCGAATACATCGTCGACTCGGCAGGTCCGTATCCGTTGATGACTCGGCGTCCGGCTTGCCAGCGCTTCGCCAACGCGCCGCCGAGTCGCTCGCCCCCGAACATCACCGTGGAAAGGTCCGGCAGCGAAGGATCGCCGATCGAGGCGACGACAGTAGGTGTGGCGCACAGATGAGTAATTCGCTCGCGCCTCAGTGCTGATGCGAGTCCCGAGCCGAACAGTTCTTCGTTCTTCGCCAGAACGAGCGTGGCACCGGACGCACTGGCGATGAGCACCTCGAGCAACGTCATGTCGAATCCTGGCGCTCCGCGATGGAATACGCGAGAACCTGGCCCAGCCGAGAATCGACCGGGCAGGTCTTCGGCGATCACACCGAGCCCGCCGTTGGTCACGACCACAGCCTTGGGGGTTCCGGTCGTTCCTGACGTGAAAACTACGTAGGCCGCCAGGTTCTCGGAATATTCGCGCACCGAGTCGGTGACTTTCTCACCACCAGCGTCTTCAGCACCAGCGTCTTCACCACCAGCGTTGCGGCCGCCGATCGCTCCGGTGCCCAGTGTTTCGAGGACATCGCGTACTCGCGCCTGCGGCTGTTCCGGGTCCGTCAATGCCGGAGCTGCACCGACCTTCGCGATTGCCCACAGTTGCACGATCGACGCAATCGACCGATCTGCAGTCCAAGCAGCGACCTGGTCGACTCCAACTCCCCGGGAGCGCAACTCGTCGGCTGCGACATCCGACTGGGCATCGAGTTCCCGGTAAGTCAGTGTGTTGCCCTCACCCTCGACCGCCACAGCGTCCGGGGCGGATTCGACGCCGAAGCGCAGCATGGAGGCAAGTGTCGTACCGGAAAGTCGAGATCGATCAGGCCGGTCGACCGCGCCGTGTGCGGGGACGAGAAGAGCTCGTTCCGCACTGTCCAACAGGTCGATTTGCCCTACGGCGACATTCGGGTCGACAGACACTTGATTCAGGAAGCGCTCGAACCGGCCCGCAAAGCTCGATACCGTCAGATCATCGAATAGATCAGCGTTGTAGACGAATTCGAGACCGAGTTCGCCCCCGACCCCCTCGTCCGTGACGTTGACCTGCAGATCGAAATTTGCGTGCCTGACTTCAGGAGCAATCTGTGTGATGTCCAGCCCTGGTATCGACCACGCGGCGGTCTCAGCAGTTCGGAACGAGAGCGCCACCTGGAACAACGGATGTCGCGAACGCGATCGCGGTGGGTCGATCAGATCGACCAGCGATTCGAAGGGCATCTCTGCGTGCGCGAACGCCGCTACGTCACGCTGACGAACCTGCTCGACCAACCGGCCGAACGAGTTCGACGGATCGACTTCGGTTCGAAGAACAATCGTGCCGGCAAACATGCCGACCAGCTCGTCGAGTTCAGGTGTGACGCGTCCGGACACAACAGTGCCGACAGCTACGTCATCGCTACCGTTGTACCTCGCCAACAGCGCCGCGAGAGCGGCGTGTACAACCATGAACATGGTCGCGTTGTTCGATCGTGCGAGTGTCTGAAGGCCCGTTCGTACCGAACCTGAGATCTCCACCCGACAGCTCGACGCACGGGCGAACGTCGAACGTGGACGATCGAGGGGAAGCGTCACCTGCTCGGGAAGTCCTTCGAGAGCCTGCATCCAGTAGCTGCGTACCGTCTCGGGAATCCCCGATTCCCTTTGCCATGCACTGTAATCGGAGTATTCGAGCGCGAGCGGCGACCACTGCGGAGCGTGCTGCGCCGAGCGGGCGATGTACGCCGCAGTGAAGTCGCGGACCAACAATTCGAGTGATCGAGCGTCGGCGGCAATGTGATGGACGACGACAGCCAGGATGTGCTCGACAGGTGAAACCTGGAGAAGTGCCGCACGTACGGGCGGATCAACGGTGACATCGAAGCCCGAACCCACCAGTTCTGCTACACAATTTTCGGCGTCGCCGCCGTCGAGTGCCTCGAGCTGAAAGGCCGGAAGCGCATCCTCGGCGTCGAGCACCGTCTGAACCGGGCCGCCGCCGACAACCGGGTACACGGTCCGCAGAGTGCGATGGCGATTGATCACGTCACGAATTGCCAGTTCGGCCGCAACCACGTCCAGCTCGCCTGCCAAGCGCAGCACGATCGGGATGTTGTATCCGGCGGAGTCTGTATCCAACTGATTCAGAATCCACATTCGATGCTGGGAAGCTGACAGGTGCACTTCCGTGTTGTCCGAACGAGGCCCCAAGGACACGTCAGACGCGTGCTCCGCGCCGGTTCGCCCTACACCTATCCGCGCAGCAGCGATGTCTGCGAGCTGATCGACGGATGGGTGCTCGAACACATCGCGGACGTCGAGGTTACAGCCCAGGGCGGAGTTCAGACGCGACGAAAGACGAGTGGCGATCAAGGAATTGGCGCCTTGATCGAAGAGGTTCCGGACCGGATCGACATGCGGAACTTCCATCAAATCGCTCAGAATGGCTGCGACTGTCTGCTCGAAGAAGTCTCGCGACTGCCGAGTCGGCTGCGTGAGAGACACCGGGGTCGGCAACGATGCTCGGTCGATTTTGCCGTTGATCGTGACCGGTAATGACGCGAGCGCCATCAAAGCCGACGGAACCATGTGCGCGGGCAGCAACGAACGAGCAGTCCGCAAGACGCCGTCGAGGTCGTGTCCGCTCCCCGGGGTGATGTAACCGACCAAAGTCGGCCCGCTGTCGAGTTCTCTCACCACTACCGCGGCCTGCTCCACCGACGTGTGAGCCAACAGCGCGGATTCGACCTCGCCCGGTTCGATGCGGTAACCGCGCAGTGCCATCTGACCGTCGGCGCGGCGAACATATTCGAGTCGGCCGGCTCGCCAACGGACCAGATCGCCGCTGCGGTACATCCGTGATCCATCGAATCCGGGTTCAGGCACGAATCGCGAAGACGTCATCGCGGGTCGACCCAAGTAGCCTTCGGCCACCTGCGGACCCGCAACATACAGTTCGCCGACAGATCCCGGAGGGACGGGCTTCAACGACGCGTCCAGTACGTAGCTGCGCAACCCTGGTAGTGGGGACCCGATCGGCGAGACAGTCTCGTCACCGGGGACAAGATCGAAACTGGTGACATGGACTGTGGTTTCGGTGATTCCGAACATGTTGACGCCCCGCACGTCCGGGTGCCGATCGAACCAAGCCTCCACGCGCCCGGCGTCGAGGCGATCACCGCCGAAAACAATCGTCCGGAGCGGAAGCAGCATTTCCTGCGTGACTTCCGCCAACGCATAGAAGGCGGCCGGGGTCTGATTGAGAACGGTCACTCGTTCCCGCACAATCAGATCCGCGAATCTTTCGGGTGAGCGCGCGACATCACCGTCCACGATCACGAGGGATCCGCCAGTGGTCAACGAACCCCACATCTCCCAGACCGAGAAGTCGAATGCGTACGAATGAAACATCGTCCATACATCTTCGGCGTTGAAGTCGAAGATCTCTCGGGTCGAGGCGAGCAGCGCCAACACGTTGTCCTGAGACACCACTACGCCTTTGGGTGCTCCAGTTGATCCGGAAGTGTAGATCACGTAGGCGGCGGACTCCGACTGTGCAACGGGCCAGTCGGCCGTAGCGTCAGTCGTCTCGTCCACGAAGATGACAAGTTGCTCGTACCCAACGAACCGCCCAGCAGATTCGTCCGTCGACAGAATCGCTTTCGGGCCTGCATCGGCAAGTACGTAGTGGATACGAGCGTCGGGATACTGCAAGTCGATCGGTACGTACGTCGCGCCCGCGCGAACGACAGCGATGATGGCTACGACGAGGTCGACCGATCGAGGCAGGGCGACCGCCACGCGATCACCGACTCGAATTCCTCGATCGATCAAGACAGCGGCAAGGCCCTCCGAACGAACTCGCACCTCTTCATAGGTGAAACGAGTATCGCCACTCGACACCGCGATTGCATTCGGATGCCGGGCTGCGACGGCCCCGAAGAGGTCAGGCAGCGACTGCGCGACAATCGACGGCGCCGGCACCCGAGCCGACAATTCTTCGCGTTCCGCAACACTGAGAACATCGATGTCACGCAGCATGATTGACGAGTTCTCGGTAATCGAGCCACACACTCGACGAAGCCGCTCGACCCAGCTCTGCACGGTGCCTGCATCGAACAAATCGTCGGCATATCGGAATGTACCGCGAATACCGCTCGCGTCGCCGTCAATCGTACGATCCTCGCGCACCGTCACTTCGAGGTCGAAGCGAGGGTGCACGGGGGGTAGCGGAGTGCCGTGCGCCGTCAGAGTTCCCATCGCGATCTCGGAGTCGGGCGCTACCGGATCGACAGCGAGAACAACTCGGAGGAAAGAATTCTTCTCGCCTACGGCCCCACCGACCGCACGGTCGACCACCCAGTCGAACGGGACGTCCGCATTGGACAGGGCCGCCACATCAACCTCGCGCACCCGAGTCAAGAACTCACCGAACGTGTCTCCGCCGCGAAGGAGCGTTCGCAGCGCGACGGTCCCGACGAACATACCGACGACACCGTCGAACGAAGGATGCGTTCGTCCGGAGGTCGGGGTCCCGATGACCACATCGGACGCACCGGTGATCTTGCTCAGTGCGATCGCAAGGCAGGCGTGCAACACCATGAAGGTTGTGCAGTCGTGCGCGCGAGCGATCTCGTTCAGCGCCGCATGGATAGGTGAGGGGAACTCGAACGTCACGTCCCGCGCCGACGACGGTTGGTCCGGCCGGCGGGATCTGTCCACGGGAAGCGCCAGAGTCGGATCAACACCGGCGAGTGTGTCGGACCAGAATTCCAGCTGGCGTCCTGCCAAGCTCTGTGGATCCGCGGGATCACCGAGAATGGTTCTGTGCCAAGCGGAATAGTCGCGGTAGTCGAGAGCGGGCGAAGGCCAGATCGGCGACCGTCCGTCGGCGCGAGCGTCGTACGCCGCGATGAGGTCCGAGACGATCGTCGCGAACGAAAGGCCGTCCAGGGCGATGTGATGGGCAACCACGGTCATGCGGTGGTCGGCGTCGCTGCCCGAGGCGAGGATCAAGCGAAGAGGCGCATCGGTCGCCAGGTCGAAACCCGCCGCAACCAAATCCGCTGACGCAGCCTCGTAATCCTCGGACGCAACCTCGATCAGAGTCACCGGAGTCGCGGTCGCAACCTGGATCGGCCACGCATCGTGATTCTGGTCGAACGAGAAAACAGTACGCAAGACGAGATGGCGATCGGTCAGGTCACCTACCGCCGCCCTCATCGCCTCGATATCCAGAGCACCACTGAACGCGACCTCGAACGCAATGTTGTACGCCGACGACTGGGGATCCAGACGGTTGAGTAACCACAGGCGTTGTTGCGCCGGTGCGATTTCCACGACGAGGTCGTCCGAAATGCGTTGGGGTTCCACCATCCACTCCGCCCGCCCCGCACGGATTACCCGGGCCAGGCGCGCCGGCGTCGGGGCACCGAACACGTCCCTGACACCAACCCGTCTTCCGAGAGCGGAACTCACTCGCGCGGCAACATACACGGCGTCGAGTGAACTACCGCCCCAGGCGAACAAGTCGGAGTGCGGTCCGAGAACTCCGACGCCGAGGACCTCGGCCATCACCGAGGCAATCAATTCCTCGTCGTACTCGATCGGACGGTTGACCGCCGCGCGCTGCTCGGCCGGCGCGGACGACGCCGGTTCGGGGAGCGCTGAACGGTCAGTCTTTCCATGGCTCGTGACGGGCAATGCTGCCAAAATAGTCACCGAACTCGGCAGCATGGAACGAGGAAGTCGGGAAGCCAGATGATCGAGCACCATCGTCTGGCTCAACGGATGAGCTGCACCTTCGGCCACGGTCACATACGCCGCAAGCAACCCGGATCGCTCGACCACCGCTGCTTGCGCAACGCCGGGAGTCGACAGGAGCACAGCCTCGATCTCGCCCAGTTCGACGCGTACTCCACGGATCTTGACTTGTTGATCAGAGCGACCCAAGAACTCGAGTTGACCGGCATCGTTCCATCGCACGACATCCCCGGTGCGGTACATGCGCTCGCCGGCACCAGTGGCACCAAAGGGCGCCGCTACGAAACGCTCCGCGGTGAGCGTCGGAGAAAGGTACCCTCGCGCCAGTCCGTGTCCCATCACGTACAGCTCCCCCGCGGCGCCGACCGGAGTCGGACGCAACCACGAATCCAACACCACAGCGGCAACGCCGTCGATCGGACGCCCGATCGGAGTATCACCGCCAGGCTCGAGTGGCTCGCTCATGAATGCCGCGACGGTCGCTTCACTGGGGCCGTACGAATTCACGATGTCGACGTGACTCGACCACGCATCCACTAGCGCTCCCGGCGGTCGCTCGCCGCCGACGTTCAGGACTCGAAGTTCCGGCAAAGCCCGAGGATCCATCGTCAACGGAACCGATGGCGTCGAGTTCAGGTGCGTGACACCTTCGAGCCGCAAATAGTCTTCGAGGTCCACTCCGCCGATCAATCCGGGAGGAACGATCACTGCGGTCGCGCCGCAGCCGTGTGCAAGCAGAATCTCGAGGATCGCCACGTCGAACGATGTGTTTGCAAGGAGCGCGACGCGGGAGGAACTATCGATGTTCAGACGCCGTGCGTGAGAACGCAGCAACGGCACAATGCCTCGGTGCGTGACCGCGACACCCTTCGGTCGCCCGGTAGAACCAGAGGTGTAGACCACGTAGGCGGTGTCGTCCAGAGACAGGTCGGCGATAGATGAACCCGCCCCCACGCGTCGATCCACCGGCCCTTCGACGGTCTCGTCGCCACTGGGATCAACGACGCACACCCAAGCCGGCACGTCCACGAGTTCGCCACCGACCACAACGGACACGTCGGCGTCGTCGAGAATGAAAGCGACACGCTCGGAGGGTGTTTGAGGATCCACGAAAAGAAGGACAGCACCAGCCCGCACTACCGCGTGGAATGCAACTACGGAATCGGTCGAGCGCTCGGTGAGGATCCCGACGACGTCGCCTCGTCCGACTCCGTTCTCCACGAGCAAGGCGCAGAGTGCATCCGCGCGAGCGCCGAGCTGGTCATAAGTGACGTCCACACCTTGCTCGCGGATCGCGACAGCACTCCCCTGCCCTGCGCCGCCTCTGATGACCGAATCGAGCGTCGCGAATCCGTCCGTCCGCGGACCCAGCGCGGGGACCAGATCCTTCACTTCATCCGTCGAGAGGATGCGGAGGTCACCGAGCGCACGGGTAGCAGAGTCGAGGAACCCCTCGAGTAGCCGAACGAACTGACGATGATGCATCGCCAGGTCACGTTCACTGTAGAGGTGCGGATTGGCTTCGAAGGAAAGGCGAACGTTCTCCCCCGCGATCGACGGATAGATGCTGAAGAACAGGTCTTCGGTGGGGCCGGATGTGAGGACGTGAAACTCGCCGACGACGTCGCCGAGCCGAATGGCTTCGTGAAACATCATGACGTTCACGGCCGGGCCCGCCGCCTCACGGGATCCGCCCTGACCTTCCTGGAAGCCCATGTCCTCGTAGCGGAATCGCTGGTGGCGTAGCGCACCGGTCATTTGAACCGAGATCTGACGCACCAGTTCTCGTGGCGACAGATCCCGTTCGAGTTGCGCACGAACAGGCACGATGTTGGACAGCATCCCACCTGAACGTCTCGACGTCGCCGTGGTGCGGCCGGACACCGGCAAGCTGAGGACTACGTCATCGGAATCAGTCATGCGACCGAGATAGGACGCGAATGCACCGACGAGGACCGCCACCTCGGACGTAGTCCACTCGGTCGCGACATCCGAAAGCTGTTTTGCAAGAGTTGGATTCAGTGTCCGAACCATCATGCGCTGCGGCATGGACGTCAGGCCGGCGCCGTCGGCGAGGCGAACCGGGCGGGGCAGGCCTTCGGACATCTCCGTCCAGTACTGCTCGTCCGATCGATACCGCGACGAGGATCGGTAATCGACGTCGAGGTCATGCAGTGCACGTACCCCGAGACCACCGAAAGGAGTCAGCGTCTTGCCATGAACCAGATGCGAATAGCGCTCGGCCACCCGAGCGGTGAGTGTCATCGCCGCATGTCCGTCGAGCACGAGGTGATGGGCGTGCGAGTACCAGTAGTAGTGCTCATCTGCCAGGTGAAGCAAGGTTGCCGAGATCAGGCGGTCAGACATCACGTCAAGTGGCCGTGAGTATTCCGCTGTCATCCACTCGTTCGCGCGCTGAACCGGGTCGCGGTCGCTGCGTAAGTCGAGGTATGCGAGATCGTCGACGATCGAATGATCGACGACCTGTGCCGGCTCGGCATCGGTAGCGACGAGGCGAACGAACGGCGACTCCAATTCATGACATGCCGTATTCGTTGCCTCGATCAGCGCGTCGACGTCAACCGGTCCGCGTAGTTCCACGTACTGAGCCACCACGAACGGAGTTGACGGACTCAATTGCTGCGCGAACCACAGCGCGAGCTGAGCCCGAGACAACGGAAAAGCACTCAACCCGTCACCTCACATTTCACCAGCCTTGTTTTTCACGAACGTTCGGTGGCTGATCACGTGAATCCATGGGAGCGAACACCACGAACGGCCGAACCGAACCCTACTGTCTCGTCTAAGTTTTCACCACTGGGCCAACACTGCTAGACATGTCGACGCAGCTTTCACGCACTCAAACGTCAGGAGCTTCAGCGGATGAACAACGACACGGTGGGACCAAAGTCCGACGACGATTCCGGGGCTGAACCGAGCGGCTCCAACACCATCCCACCGAGGGGCCCGGAGCGCGAAACCAAGGGGGCGGCCGCTTTTCTCCGAAGCCGTAGAACGGCAGTCGCGATCACCGCAACGACGCTGGTAGTGGGCGGTTTCGTGGCATGGCTCGGGTACACGGCATACGAGGCGAAAGACAACCTGGAGGCGGCTCGCGACCACGCACAGTCGGCGAAGAGCGCTCTCCTGGCCGGAGATACGGGAGTCGCAGAGTCTGCCGCGGCGGAAGCCGATCGCGAAGCATCGGCCGCATATGACAACACCCATTCACTCCCCTGGAACATCACCGCCGCAATTCCCGTCATCGGGTCGCCGTTCGAGTCGACGCGCCAGATGACCGAGGTCGTTCAGGGGCTTACGCGTGACGTTCTCGGCCCTGCCGTGACTACCGGAACTTCACTCGCACCAACGGAATTGGTGCAGCCCGGTGGGCGCTTGGCACTCGCACCGTTACGCGAAGCGGAACCGAAACTGGCCGAAACAGCTATCGCCGCGGAATTGCTGTCGTCGCAGGCACAGGAAGTTCCCGAATCGAAGTACCTGGGCCGAGTTAACGATGCCAGAGCAGAATTACAGTCGCAGACAAGCGAACTGGCTACCCTCCTGACGAACACCGCCACCGCGGCGCGCATCGCACCGGCGATGCTCGGCACCGACGGACCGCGCAACTACTTCATCGGTTTCCAGACCAATGCGGAAGCGCGAGGAACCGGCGGCCTGTTGGGTGGATACGGCATCGTCCGAGTCGACAACGGCGCCGCTCGGGTGGACACACTCTCCCCCAACTCCGAACTAACACTGGACAATCAACCGATAGACCTTGGTCCTGACTTCAACCAGCTGTACGGAAACAGTCGACCGACCACCGATTTTCGCAACAGCAACCTCAGCTCGCACTTTCCCTACGCAGCGCAGATCTGGCAGTCCCTGTGGTCACAGGAGTCCGGGGGTGAGCTGGTCGACGGCGCGATAGCGACCGATCCGATAGCACTGAGTTACCTCCTCGCGGCGGTGGGACCAGTAGAGATGCCGGACGGAGAGTCGGTCACCGCCGACAACGTCGTTGAGTTGACCGAGTCGACCGCGTACGCACGCTTTCCCTCCGACAACAAGGCACGAAAGCAGTATCTGCAGACAATCGCGGCCCGTGTCGTGGCGAAGATGACCGGGAACATCAAGTCGCCGAGCGCATTACTGGAGGCTCTGGGCAGAGGTGTCAGCGAGGGCAGAATCGCAGTGTGGAGCTCTCACCCCGACGAACAATCGGTTCTTGACGACACCGTCCTCGGGCACACCATTCCCGATGATGCGGCTCCGTATGCCGGTGTGGTGATCAACAACCAAGCCGGCAACAAGCTCGACTACTACCTCACACGAGAAATCGACTACACAGCCCAGACGTGCACCGGCGACACCCGAAAGACAACGGTCACCGTTCGACTGACCAACAACGCGCCCGACGCCGACCTGACCGAATATGTCAGCGGGATCGTCGACAACCCCGGACGACTGCCCAATGGCACCAATGTGGCTGCAGTCACTCTGCTTGCGACAGCCGGCGCCAAACTCGATGCCGTCTCCGTGGGTGGACAGATTTCGTTTGCCGTCAACGGAACTGAACAGGGTCACCCGGCCTACATGACCAGGGCCGTCATTCCGCGAGGCCAGACGGTTGAGCTGAAGTTCGATCTGACCGAGCCCACAGCCGAGGGCGAAGCTCGCGTACCGGTCCAGCCGCTTGTCGACGACCCGAAGATTACCGTCGACGTTCCTAGCTGCTGAGCTTGTCCGGCAAACGTCGACGAGGCCCCTGGCATGTCGCCGTTTGTCGGACTCGTGAACTTTCAGCAGATTTGAAACTTTGGCAAAGGCTAGCCTATGCTTCCTGACGCGCCTGGAACCGGCCGTCGGCTGCGATCCGTCGGAGTCTCACTCCTCGGCGCATCGACAACGGAAGGTACCCCATGCGATACGCCCGTGTGCGCTCACTTCGCCGAACTGTGGCGCTGAGTGGATTGGTCATTGCCGCCCTGGTAATCGGCGGATGCAGTAACAACGACACCGCAACCGAATCGAGCAGCAGCGACTTCGAAACCGTCACCATCGAAAGTGCGCTCGGAAACGCCGTCATCACCGAAAAGCCCGAGCGAATCGTGACTCTCGGCATGGGGTCGGCGG
This sequence comes from Rhodococcus sp. Ni2, assembly GCF_021352185.1. Classification (NCBI taxonomy): domain Bacteria; kingdom Bacillati; phylum Actinomycetota; class Actinomycetes; order Mycobacteriales; family Nocardiaceae; genus Rhodococcus; species Rhodococcus sp. Ni2. The sequence goes on along the minus strand of NZ_WOXZ01000003.1, from coordinate 477,626 downwards.
AGACCGCAATAGCGCTCGGCACGATCCCCGTCGGCGTCGAAAAGTACGCATGGGGCAGCGACGACACCGGGTATCTGCCGTGGGTCCACGAAGCGGTCACGAAGCAAGGTGGCGAACTGCCAGAGCAGTTCACCGGCGGAACCGATCTCAACATCGAGGCGATCATCGCTCTCGAACCCGACCTGATCCTCGCCCCCTGGTCCGGCATCACACAGCAGCAGTTCGACTCACTCAACGCGTTCGCGCCGACCGTCGCCTACGCCGAGAGCCCCTGGACCATCACGTGGGAAGACCAGATCAACGTCATCGGCAAAGCCATGGGCGAATCCGAGAAGGCGACAGCCGAAATCGACAAGATCAAGTCGCAGTTCGCGGAATCGACTGCAGCACATCCGAACTACGCCGACGTCAGCTTCTCTTTCATCTACAACACGGGCCCAGGAACCCTCGGCGTCTTTTTCGCCGAAGAGCAGCGTGTGGCCATGGTCCGCGCACTTGGCCTGCAGGTGGATCCCGTCGTCTACACCTTGACGGAATCCGAAGGAACAGACTCCGCCGTCATCGGCCTCGAGAACGCAAACCTCCTCGACAAGTCCGACCTGCTCTTCACCTTCTACTCGGACCCGGCCAATCGGGCCGAGATCGAAGCGCAGCCCGCTTACCAGGCAATCCCCGCTGTGGCTCGGGGAACTGTCATCGCTCCGACCGAACAGCCCTTCGTCACCGGTTCCTCGATGATCAACCCTCTGACCGTGCCCTGGTCGCTCGAGCGCTACGTGCCGATGATCGACGAGGCAATCGCGAAGCTGAACAAGTGATGTAGATCAGCATCGTGCGATCGAGAAATCCGCGTCCTATTCGGACGCGGGTTTCTTGCCGTCGCGTTCAGCTTTGAATCGCATCCACTCACTGCTCAGCATGCGATTGTCGATGATCCACCCCATGTAATCGCGCATGTTGAGCACACGAATGTACGCGGGACCGTTGGGATTTGCGTACTGCAGGGCCTCGGTCGCAAGCTTGCGTTGATTCTCGAGATACACGTGCTCTGTTTCGAGGAATCCGCCCCACACGTCGGAATCCATGACGTAGTAGTGAGTCCGATCCCGAGGCTTGCGCGTGAGCTTGACGAACCCCCGTTCGATCAACCGACGAATGTAGGTGGACACCGATCCGCGACTTGCTCCGAGTGCCTGCGCCAACTCTTCGGCGCTGACCCCTGGCGACTCGCTGATCAGCAGATAGCCCGCAATACGTCCTTCGATGCGGGCCCCACCGCCGGACTGCCAGTACACGGAGAACTGATCGATGAACCACGTGGAGAAGTCGTCACCGCGAGCAGGGCTGGCATCGCCCATTCGTTGAGCCTCCGACGTCTCTGGGTACGAACAATTCGCCACTATTGTGCCAGCACCACCGTCACCGAGCCGAAATCACCAGCCCTGGAGTGGTTGCGATGAACTCGAGCTGTTCGATCGTCAAAGGCGACGCCGATGTGGAGCCCGCCGATGACACGAACTGGGTCACCACTACTGTTTCGCCGGAGGGGTGAACAACTCGGACCGTGTCATCGCCCGAGCCATCGGGATCGACCAGGCGAGTCACGGTGGTGGAGCCTGGCAACGTCAGTGTCTCACCCGGTTCCGGCACAGCGGTACCAACTGATATTTCGACATCGCTGCTGCCGTCCGCTGTCGAGGCGACGATCCGCTCGCACACTCCTCCCTGTCCGTAATCATCTGGAACCAACGAACCGAGCGGGCGCTCCAAAGTGACGCCTGCCGCGCCGAGATCCTTCCAACGTGCATCGAGCAACTGATTCAGTCGGTCGATATCCATGCGCGACGCAGGTGGACCGGCATTCACAGAATCGGTGTAGCAGGATGCCATCGGCGGCGGCGTCGAGTCTGGAACCTGCGCAGTCACCGCAAGCCCCGGCGCGGTCGCTAACGCGATCAGTTCGTCCATCGTCAAGAGCGGGGAAGCATCCGACGAAGTTCCGGTCGACGTGTCGACGCTGGCAACAACCCGGGATCCATCACCGAGATACGCGACGACTCCGCGCTCGCCCCCGACTTCCGAACCGTCTTTGTCTTCGAAATCGGCTCTGTCCTCGAAATCGGCGATGTCGAGCACTGTTCCGTTTTCGAGATGCTCCCGCCGATCCACCAGACCCTCCAAGCACGGCGGCACCGGCTGATCCCATGCACGCACCTGAACCGAGATATCCGCAGTCCGCCCGACGCGAGTCAAGGTTCCCTTCGCCGACGTAGAACCGCTGAACTCGATCGGGTCGACCCCGTCAGGAAACGAGGCACCCCGGTAATTCTGGATCGGCGCAAACTCGAGCGATTTCGATGGACTCGCAAATACAACGTCGACATCGGAAGGCAGCGATTCGAGTAGTGCGTCGCTCATGGCGGTGGCCTTCGGTCCCGAGAACCATGGATAGTCCGGGTCGTCATAACCGGGCTCACCGGCAAAACCGTAGTTGATACGCACCGGCGGACCCGGCGATGCCACCGAATCGCAGCCGGGAATCGACGTGCCCGTGTCCTCGTTCGTCACCGCCGCGACAACAGTTCCCAAGGCGACGATCGAGACGATCACCAGCCCGTCACGCCAGGTCCATTGCTCGCGGCGACGGTTCGACTCGTGTGCGGTGCGCCCAGACATTTCTCGATCATTGCCTACGGCAACAACTACGTCACTATCCGACATACCCAGTGAGGTCGTAAACCGTGGAATTTCCCACGGTCGTCGATGCGAAATTGGCTTCGACCCATTCCTGGATGGCACTCGACGTGCTGTCCCCGCTTTGGCCCTCTCTCTGGCTTCCGCCCTGGCTACCCGCAATGTAGTAGTGAATTTTTCCGTCTGCCACGTACTGGATGAATTGATCCAATGTCGGTGCGGGATCGGAACTCCAACCGCCGATCGCCATCACCGCGGTATTGCTGGCCAACTCGTAGGTTGCTGCGCTTTGCGAGCCGTTGGTCGCGGCCGACCACGTGGTGCCCGCATTGACCAGCATTCCCGTCAACTCGGAAGTACTTTCACTGCCGCTACTCAGTTCTTGCCCGTTCGACGCCGGATTTACAGTCGCGTCAGAAGAATTCGGCGGAGCGTCACCGTTTTGCAGCTCTGGGCCCCCACCCATACCTCCTCCCCCGCCCATTCCGGAGTCGGACACGGCGCCGGTTGGTCCGGCCGTCGGGATGGATCCGCCGTGCGCTGTTGCGGCAGTGGCAATCGCGTAAGACGCAGAACCGGTTATCCCTGCCAACGATCCAAGAATCAATCCAGCGACAGCGAGCTTGCGGAATCGATCCTTGGCTCCCACTAAAACCAAAATCGCGCCGACGACAGTGCCCGCCAACAGAATCCACTTCAGCATCGGCAGCCAGTCGGCATTGCGGTGCAACAACACCCAGCTCCAGATTCCTGCGGCCAGCATCGTCGCAGCCAACCCGCAACGTCCGATCCAACGGGCACGGACCAACCACAGAGCGTATCCACCGGTCCCGATCATCCCCGCGACGGCGGGCGCCAGCGCAACTGTGTAATAGGGGTGGATCGTGCCGGACATATAGCTGAAGATCAGGCCGGTAACGAGAAACCAACCACCCCAAAGGATCAACGACGCACGGACAAGATCTGTGCGCGGTGCGCGTCCCCGAGCGAGCAGTCCGAACACCACTGCGATCAGTGCCGCAGGTATCAGCCAGGAAATCTGGATACCCATCTCGCTGCCGAACAGCCGCTCCAGTCCGGTACTCCCCCCGAAGCTCGAACCCGCACTGCCACCGGCCATTCCGCCACCGCCACCGGTGCTCCCGAAAAGTCGACCCAATCCGTTGTATCCCATTACCAAGTCCATGACGCTGTTGTTGGTCGATCCGCCGATGTACGGGCGAGAATCAGCGGGCCACAGCCACACTGCCAACACCCACCACCCAGCCGATATGACAACGGACGCAGCACCGATGACCAGGTGGGCCAGGCGAGTCCGCAAGCGCACCTGTCCGGCGATCAAATACGCGGCACCAAATGCAGGCAACACCATCAGCCCTTGCAGCATCTTGGTGAGAAAGGCAAACCCCAGCGCTACTCCTGCGAGCGCCACCCACATCGCGGCTCGACGACCGATCGCCGTGCCCATAGCCCGAATCACGAAGTAGCCGGCAAGAGTCATGAGCAGAACCAACAGCGCATCAGGATTGTCGAACTTGAACATCAGGGCGGCAGCGGGCGTAGCTGCCAACACAGCTCCCGCCACCAAACCCGCAGCGGGCGACGCCACTCGTTTGACGGCCGCGTATACGAGCGCAACTGATCCGATGCCCATCAATGCCTGCGGAACTAGAAGGCTGGCACTCGAAAATCCGAAGATTCGCCCGGACACACCCATGACCCACAATGAAGCGGGCGGTTTGTCGACCGTGATGAAATTCGAGGTATCGAGGGACCCGAAGAACCACGCTTTCCAATTCTGGGAGCCGGCCTGCGCCGCTGCAGCGTAGAAGGTGTTGGCGTAGCCACTCGCGGTCAGATTCCACAAATACAGGACTGCCGTTGCTGCCAACAGGATCGTCAGCGCCAATCCTGTACTGCGCGTGCGGAACCACGACGGCGAGGGCTCCGCGCGATGGGCAGTTGGTGCCGGCCGCTGACGCGGGGCCGGATGCAGAACGGCGGTCATCAGGAAGTCCCTTCACGAGTTACTGTCCCGCCAACGATCGCGTCTCCAACCCTGGCGGCACTGGGAGCCGGCTGGAAAGTTGCTGTGAATGGCTCAGGTCAGGGAGCGCTCGAACAGCACGACGCTGAACCAACCGGTGTCGGCATCGTCTCCGAAGTCACGACGCCCTACCTCGGTAAAACCGGCGTCCAAGTAGTAGCGGCGCAACCGCACGTTGGTTTCTACACAATCGAGCCGCAGGTACTGCGCGTTCTCCTGCGCGGACCGTCGATGGGCCCAGACGAGTAAGCGTTCGCCCATCGAGGTTCCCGAGAATTCTCGATCGATGACCAATCCGTGCACGTAACCAGCACGCTCGTTCGAATCGGGCCAGACCACAGGGTCCGACCAGATCAACCGCAGGGCGCCGACAATCCTCGACTGCTCCCGGTCTCGCGCAACAAAGAACTCCCCTCTCGAAATCTGCTGCTCGACCTGCTCGACAGACACTTCACGCGGGCGCCACTGGATGATTCCGCGTTCTGCCAACCAGTCTTCTGCCGCATGCCGCAGCGCCAGAATCTCCGGCCCATCGGTCTCGACCGCTTGCACAACGTCCACAACCACCTCCCCCAAATCTGCAGCCGTTCACAACAACACGGCCTCCAGGCCCCAACCCGGGTGTATCTACGAGTTGAAGCCTATCGGCGTGAAGTTATGCGTCTGAACGGGTGTCACCACTCAGTCAGGTTTTGAATGTGGTGTTGGCCGGTCGCGGATGCTGCTGCGGGTCAATCGAGGGTGGTGGGATGAACCACGGTTTGTTGTCGACCCCGATGCGGATCGCCCATTTCCCGACGAACCCTGATTTCCGGTGCATCAACCGATGATGTGAACGGCACAGCAGGACCAGATTGTTCATCACCGTCGGGCCACCGTTCGCCCAGTGCCGGATATGGTGCGCATCAGTCCACGCGGGCACACATGAACACCCCGGGAACGCGCAGCCTCTGTCTCGGGCAATCAACGCGACCCGCTGTTCGGCGTTCACCAACCTCTTTCCTGGTTGCGCATCCAAGGGCGCGCCGTGATCGTCGAGCAGAACGGTCGAGAGGAAACAATCACACCCGAGAAGCCTGCTCTGCGACACCGACAGCGGTCCGAGCCAGGGCATGTGCCCGACATCGAGATCCGACAGAGACTCTTCACCGTCGGAAGGCGAGGCGGCGCAATCCCGATGCTCCGCCAGATTCCGAGCATTGATGTGCACGTTCACATGCGGACGCTGACCACCATCGGTACCAGTCTTGGCGCAATCGAGATAGCGGCGAATCAGTTCGGTGAACCCATCCGCAGTCCGCTTCGCCGCCGACCGAGAATCCGGCGTCCCATCCGGTGCCGGGGTCGGCATCGTCAGACTCGACAACGCCGACAACAACATTTCACCGGTCAGGGCATCGAAATCACCACGCACCACCACTCGACCATTGAGCGTCGAGGCGATCCGCAACTCATTGAGATCGACATCCTCGGCGGGCGGGATCTCATCCGATTCGAACAACCGCTCCAAGGTCGCGATTACGTTCCGCACCTTCGTGGTCGTCGCCTCCACCCCCGATGCCGCAGCCAACAACAAATCGATGCACTTCGGTAGCGCCTCCTCCGGCATCCCCTTCGGCGGTGACTCACAGAACGCCACGATCAACACGGCATGATCGAAGGAGCAGTCCCCGCCATCGAACCGAGCCGCCACCGCCGGAAACGGCCGCAAAGCCGCACCCAACGCGGCGATCTTCTTCCCGTCCCGAACCTGCAGCATCGTGTTCGCCGCCAACCACGCACCCACACCGCGGCTGGCAATCACCTGATCATCGGAACGCAACGAAAGTTCGTCGACCACCGCCACACGAACGGCTTCGAGGCGCAGAATCTCCGCACTCGCCGACACCGCAGCAGCGCGCAACTCAGCAGCAGTCAACCGCCACAACCGTCCGCGTAACCCCACCGCAGAACCAGACACCACATCCGACAACAAGACAGTCATTGAATCCCCCGATCCCCTCCTCAAATCATACTCGAACACCCGTTCGAGTCAAGAGTGGTAGACCTCGAGCGCCCGCGCTACCGATTCGTCACCCGCAGGTAGCAACGGCAGTCGCACATGGGGAGTCGGAATCTGTCCCAACGCATGCAATACGCCCTTGATCACAGTCGGGTTCGGTTCGGAAAACAGAGCTCCGGACAGCTTCGACAAACTCCGCCCGAGGTCACGGGCGCCGTCCACATCGCCACTGTCCCAAGCTTTTACCAAGCGGACGAACTCAGCGGTCGACACATGAGCGGACGCCAAGATGCCACCGGCCGCACCCAAGGCCAGAAGAGGCGCGAGAAATAGATCATCCCCCGCCAGTACGGCGAAGTCGCCCGGAAGATCCGCGAAGAGTTCGACGGCAGCTGCGTCGATACCGCCCGCGGCATACTTCACACCAACAACCCCGGGCAAAGTACCCACCTCCTGCAAAGTGCCGCTGTCCAGATCGCACGCAGTCCGGTACGGCACGTGATAGACGATCAGCGGCACTGGGCTGGACGACTGCAGATGCGCGAAATGCGCCACCACACCGGCTTTCGACGGCCTCGTGAAGGAGGGAACCGGCACCAACGCCGCCGAGACCTCAGGCCACCGAGCCAGCCTCCCGAGCGCCTGCGCACTGGCCGCCGTGTCGTTACTGCCCGCGCCGACGATCAACGTCGCACCTCTCGCACGGCACACATTCGCACAGATATCCAGAACGGTCACTCTCTCCTGTTCGGTGAGTGTTGCGGCTTCCGCTGTAGTCCCCAGCGCAACGAGTCCGACCGCACCCTCGGAGAGGACCTGGTGCGCAAGCTGTTCGAGTGCATCGGTTGCAATACGACCGTCGCTCTCGAAGGGCGTGATCAGTGGAACATGGATTCCGGCCAGGTCAACTCGAGTCGTAGTCATAGAACTCAGCCTCACCGAACAAACCTTGTAGGTCTAGTTCGCATTTCCATCGTCGAGCGTAAGCTGAGCTGATGCTCGATGTTCGCCGACTGAAGCTCTTGCGCGAACTAGCGCTGCGCGGAACCATCGTTGCCGTTGCCGAGGCGCTGTCGTTCAGTCCCTCCGCGGTGTCGCAGCAGTTGGCCGTCCTCGAACGTGAAGCCGGCGTGCCGCTGCTGGAACGAACAGGCCGTCGCGTCCGACTCACACCCGCCGGTGAGAACCTCGCACGTCATGCCGAAGCCATCCTGCAACGCCTGGAGCAGGCGTCAGGTGAATTGGTCGACGCACGTCGTGGACTGGCGGGGCCGCTGCGCCTCGGAACGTTCCCGACCGCGGCACGGGCGATCCTCCCGGCGGCATTGATCGCCCTGTCTCGCGAGCATCCCGGGTTGGAACCGATGGTTTCGGAGATCGACCCGGCGGACGTCGCCGACGACCTACGAGCTGGGACTCTGGACTTGGCGTTGATTCACGACTACGACTTCGTCCCTCGCCCCACCGAACCGGGCCTGACGACATTGCCGCTGTGCAGCGAAGCCGTGTACCTCGCATCGAGTGACATCGAGTCAGATCCCCACGACGCTGTCGCATCGCTGACCGACTGCGTAGAACGTCCCTGGATTACCGCAATTCCCGGAACTGCTTGTCATGCAATGACTATTCGCGCATGCCAGGCAGCTGGATTCACCCCGAAAGTGCGACACCACATCGACGAGTTCGCCACCGTTCTCGCCCTCGTCGCTGCGGGACAGGGTGTTTCGCTGGTTCCTGAACTCGGAGCAATCCATCCGCCGCTAGGTGTGCGCCTGACGCCGATGCCCATTCGACGAAGGACCAAGATTGCACACCGAGCGGGCTCCGACGCTCACCCGGCGGTCGCAACCGTGACAAACGCGCTTCGCTCGGCCGTCCCGCAACTGCTCGACGCCGAGCAATAGCGACACCTACATGTCGAGCCCGAGGTCGAGGACCGTCACCGAGTGCGTCAAGGCACCGACAGCGAGGTAGTCGACGCCGGTTCGGGCGTACTCTGCGGCAACGTCGATGGTGAGACCACCGGATGACTCGAGTTTGGTTTCTGGAGCAACAGCGTCTCGGCGCTGGACCGCGATCTGCGTCTGCCACAGCGGGAAGTTGTCCAGCAGAACAAGTTCCACGTTCTCCGCCAGCACCTGATCGAGCTGAGTGAGGTTGTCGACCTCAACTTCGCACTCGATGTCCGGGGCGAGCTCACGGACCGCACGAAGTGCTGCGACCACCGAACCGGCAGCAGCAACATGGTTGTCCTTGATCAACGCCGCGTCGCCCAATCCCATACGGTGGTTGACGCCTCCGCCCACGTGGACTGCATATTTCTGCAGAGAACGCAGTCCGGGCAGCGTCTTTCGGCTGTCCCGCACTTTGGCATGAGTGCCGGCAATGGCGTCGACCCACTGTGATGTCGCCGTGGCGATTCCCGAGAGATGGCAGACGAGGTTGAGCATCGTGCGCTCTGCCGTGAGAAGTCCGCGGGTGGGCGCGACAACAGTGAGCACCGATTGACCTGGCGCAACCCGAGTTCCGTCGGCCACCCGATCAACGACCTCGTAGTTACCCGCGCCGATCACCTCGTCGAGAACAAGCAGTCCGACGTCGATGCCGGCGACAGTACCCGAGGAGCGTGAGACGACCGACGCCTTCGCGACCGCATCGGCGGGAACCGTTGCGGTAGAAGTGATGTCGGGGCCATAGCGCAGATCCTCGTCCAGAGCGAGCCTGACCAATGTGAGCAGCTCGTCACGGTCGAGCGGCGCGGGCAGGATCTTCTGCTCGGTCATCAATGAACTCCTGTCAACAACATGTCGGGTATTTCGAGCGCTCCGTCGGCACCCATCTTGATCCGAGTGCTGCGACGCTGATTCGGATCTGTTTCAGGATAGTCGGTGCGGGTATGGCAGCCACGGCTCTCGGTTCGCGCCACGGCCACGTCGACCAATGCAGTCGCGGTCAACGTGAGCGCCGCGTCTTCGAGGTCCGGAGCAGCCACCGCCACTGTCTGTTCGGCGTCGGCAAGCGCGGCTCGCGCAATCTGGAGACCGCCTCCGTCGCGAACCACCGACGCGTGTGCCGTCATGACGGACTGCACGGTCTCTCGCGGCAGGATCGGCATCGGCTTGCGCACCACGTTGACCACTTCGGCATGAACCTCGCGACGCTCGGCAGCTGCGATTCCTGCACGCTCCCCGACTACCAAACCCTCGAGAAGGCTGTTGGACGCAAGACGATTCGCGCCGTGCAATCCCGTGCGAGCCACTTCGCCTGCTGCGTAGAGACCAGGCACTCCCGTTCGTCCATGGACGTCGGTGGCGACTCCGCCGCACGAATAGTGCGCGGCCGGAGCGACCGGAATTAATTGGGTGCGTGGATCGATGCCCGCTTCGAGGCAGGACGCCGTGATGGTCGGGAATCTCGAATCGAAACCGTCGAGCTTGCGAGCGTCGAGATAGACGTGATCAGTGCCGAGATCGCGTAGGCGTGCTGCGATTGCCCTCGAGACCACGTCACGCGGGGCGAGATCACCCAGCGGATGAACACCTGCGGTGACCGAATCACCGCTGGTGTCGACAAGAATCGCGCCCTCGCCGCGGACCGCCTCACTGATCAGGGGTCGGCGGCCTACCCCGCCCGGAGTGAAGAGCACCGTCGGATGGAACTGAACGAACTCCAGGTCCGCAATCGCCGCACCGGCTTCGAGTGCCAACGCGATTCCGTCGGCAGTCGCTCCGGGCGGATTTGTGCTGCAGGCATACAGCTGACCGAGTCCGCCGGTAGCGAGCAGCACCGCGGGCGCATGGATCACTCCGAGGCCTTCCGGCGAGGAGACGATGAGTCCGCACACCCCACGCCGGTTGGTCACCACCTGGACTGCCGCTGCACCGAACAGAACGGGGAGCCCGGCAGCATTGAGAGCCCGCTGCACTTCCGCGCCAGTGGCGTCGCCGCCGGCATGGATGATCCGACGCGTGCTGTGCCCACCCTCGCGGGTGCGCGACACCTCGCCGTCTCGCCCGCGATCGAAGACCGCTCCCAACGCGGCCAGCGCAGCAACAGCGTCGTGACCAGCTTCGACGATGGAATAGACGGCTTCCTCGTCGCACAAACCGACGCCGGCCTCACACGTATCCGAAACGTGCGACTCGACGGAATCCGTATTCAGATCGTCGACGACCGCGATGCCGCCCTGCGCGTACTGAGTCGCGGTGTCCGTCGGACCGCCCTTGCTGACCGTGAGTACTTTCAGTCCCCGCAGAGAAGCGGTGCGCGCAGCGGTGAGGCCCGCGACACCGCCTCCCACGACGACCAGGTCGGCATGAGCCTCCCAGGCGAAACGCCCGGCAGGGCTGGTCACTCGCCGCCGCCCGGATTACCGATCTCGATCATGCGCTGCACTGACTTCTGTGCACGCTTGGCCATCTCGAGATCGACGTGGACCTCGTCCTTGCCCTCGAGAAGGCAGCGAAGCAACGCGGCAGGCGTGATCATCTTCATGTACGGGCACGACGCGCGGTCGTTGACGGCCTGGAAATCGACGTCGGGCGCTGCCTTGCGCAACTGGTGCAGCATCCCGATCTCGGTCGCGACCAGAACCTGCTTGCTCTTGGTGACGCGGGCAGCGTCGAGCATTCCGCCGGTGGAGAGAATCTTGACCTTGTCCGCGGGGACCGCGCCTTCACCGGCTAGGTACAGAGCCGAAGTAGCGCAACCACATTCAGGGTGCACGAACAGCTCGGCGTCTGGGTGCGACTTGGACTTGGCCGTTAGCTCGTCACCGTTGATGCCGGCGTGCACGTGGCACTCACCGGCCCAGATCTGCATGTTGGTACGGCCCGTCACGCGCTTGACGTGAGCTCCCAGGAACTGGTCCGGCAGGAACAGAACCTCGCGGTCGGGATCGATCGAGTTGACCACGTCGACGGCATTGGACGAGGTGCAGCAGATGTCGGTGAGACCCTTCACCTCTGCGGTTGTGTTCACGTACGACACCACCAGCGCGTTCGGGTTGTCGGCCTTCCACTCACGAAGCTGCTCGGCATTGATCGAGTCGGCCAGAGAGCAGCCGGCTCTCTCGTCCGGGATCAGCACGGTCTTGGACGGCGACAGGATCTTCGCGGTCTCGGCCATGAAGTGCACACCGCAGAAGACAATCGTGTCCTCGGGCGCCTCGGCAGCGATTCGCGACAGCGCGAGGGAGTCACCGACATGATCGGCGACGTCCTGAATCGCAGGCAGCTGGTAGTTGTGCGCAAGAATCGTCGCGCCGCGTTCGCGAGCCAGACGTTTGATCTCAGCGGCCCACTCGGGGGTCGCTTCGACTCCGTTGTATCCGCCGGGGCCGTCGTGAATCTGCGAGGCCGATCCCTCCCATAACGTCGTGGTCGTCATGGCGTTCTCCTTCACCGTGAACCCGGGCTCGTCACCCAGTTCAAATCCGGACGGGCTGGCCCGGATTTCCGTATTCGAGGTTTTCGACTTAGGATCGAAAACGTGCCCAATAGTAACACCACCCACGAAGTGCTTGCAGCGGTGTTCCAAGTTCGCACCTTCCCCGCAAGCATCGCCGCAGGTGACGGCGATCACTGCCCGCAAGGGCGTGAAGAGTTGGCCGTGCTGCTGTGGCAGCGTGCACTCAACCCACAGAAGGGCACGTGGTCCCTGCCCGGGGGCACTTTGCGCGACGACGAGGACCTGACGACCTCCGCTCGACGACTCCTCGCCGAGAAGGTCGACCTAAGAAAGGTCGCCCACCTCGAACAGCTCTCCGTCTTCAGTGATCCACAGCGCGTGCCGGGTCCGCGCCGCATCGCGTCGACCTTCCTCGGACTCGTTCCCCTCAGCGCCGACCCACAACTGCCACCGGACACGGCCTGGCACCCCGTTTCGAAGTTGCCGGAGATGTCGTTCGACCACGGAACCGTCGTACGGCACGCGCGCAATCGACTTGCCGCGAAACTCTCGTACACCAACATCGCATTCGGGCTGGCCCCGGAAGAGTTCGCGATGTCGACACTGCGCGAAATCTACTGCGCTGCCCTCGGTTACCAGGTCGATGCCACCAACTTGCAACGCGTGCTGGGGCGTCGAGGCGTTCTGACTCCCACCGGCAACACCGCACCGTCCGGCAAGTCGGGTGGACGTCCACCCGCCCTGTACCGTTTCACCGACTCCACCTTGCGGGTCACCGACGAATTCGCCGCACTACGGCCGCCAAGCTGACACCGATCGCACTGTCAGGCAACAGCTTCGAGACTTCCGCGCTGCAACCACACCGAGGTCACGGCGCCGGCCGGATCGATGACCCGGTTGATTACACCGAACCGAGTCGTCACCCGATCGAGAATCCGATCGGCCTGCCAACGATCCGTCGGATCGGCGACAATCGCAAAGAAGCGATGGGCAGGTTTTCCCGCCATGACGCGAACCAATTCGGTGACCGTCCGCGCCGTGACTGCCACGCTCCAACCAGCGTCGAGAAACTCGGCGGCCGTGCGCGCACCGTGCTCGAATCCGATGTCCGTGACAAGTACAACTCCCCTGTTGGGGGCGATCTCTGAAACACTCATTGCCGAACCTCCACTCGGAATCAAACTTCTTGACTCCTATGTAAGTCCGCAATCTTGTGCTTCCCTTGTGCTGGTTCTGTGAGAACTCTGGGGAATTGCGCGCCCCACCTCAGACAGCCCTGGAAAGGCCCGCCCAGAAGACCGTCGAGGCCGCGTTCACCACCTCGCCCACCGGCACGTCGCCCAACATTCCGCCCGCAGCAAGCGTCGCGACGCCGTGGAACGTCGCAAAGGCAACCAGCGCAATGCTTTCCGGATCACCGGCGGCAATGTCACCTGCGGCCTGAGCTTCCGACACGAGCCGGACGGTCAGGTCCATCGTCGCGTGCCCCGCGTTGACGACAGTTTCGGCGGCGCCCGGCGCATGCTTGTTGCTGTACATCAGAGAGAGCAGGCCCGGATGCTCCAGCGCAAAATCCACGTAGGCATTGGCGAGCGAGGAGAACCGGGCCCTCGCGGTCGGTGGAGCATCCGCGACTGCCCGCTCGAGCGCACCGGTCATCCGATGGAATCCACTTTCGGCCAAGGCATCGAGCAAAGCCTGGCGATCACGAAAGTGCTTGCCCGGAGCCGCGTGGCTCACGCCCGCCTCACGCGCGAGTTGCCTCAGCGACAACTTGTCGACGCCATCTCGTTCGAGTGTCGCTTCGGCCGACGCCAGGAGTTCCTGTCGCAGGCTGCCGTGATGATACGGCTGTTCGTGGGCGGGCATGGTGGCACCATATCAAAATGTTGTCATTGACAACTATGGTGTCAGTGCCTACATTTGGGATCACCCGAACCGAAGGAGCCACCATGGCCATCGACGTAGCCGGAACCACCGTCCTCATCACCGGAGCCAGCGCTGGGCTCGGAGTGGAATTCGCTCATCGCTTTGCCGCTCGCGGCGCAAACCTGGTTCTGGTCGCCAGGCGGGCCGACCGCCTCGAGGCACTCGCCACCGAACTCCGTGGCGTCCACGGCATCATCGTGACAGTCCTGCCCGCCGACCTGGCCGCACCCGGCGTCGGTGCATCGCTGCACCAGGAGCTGACAAACCGTGGCATCACCGTCGACTCGCTGATCAACAACGCCGGATTCGGAACACATGGGGCATTCGTGGACGAAGATCTCGAGCGCGTCACGTCCGAAATTCAACTCAACATCGCCACGCTGGTCGAGCTGACACACACATTCCTGCCCGACCTTCTCACCGGCCGCGGAGCACTGGTCAACATCGCCAGCACAGCGTCGTTCCAGCCGACACCGGGCATGGCCGTCTACGGCGCGTCCAAGGCGTTTGTACTCAACTTCACCGAAGCACTCTGGGCCGAAGCTCGCGGCAGCGGATTGACTGTATTGGCGGTGTGCCCCGGTCCGACGCGCACCGAGTTCTTCGACGTAGTCGGCTCCGAAGACGCGGCGGTCGGGCGAATGCAGACGGCAACTCAGGTGGTGGACACCGCTTTCCGAGCACTGGATCGACGCTACGCGCCGCCGACCGTCGTATCGGGACTGCCGAACTGGGTGTCCTCGATCAGCACTCGCTTCGCAACCCGCCGGTTGGGCGCGCTGATTTCCGGGCGACTGTTGGGTGACGTGCGAATGAAAGCCGAAACCAAGCGCTCGTCGACCTCTGCGGCGTAGCGACGCAACAGTTACGGAAGTTTCGGCTGGCTTTCGACTTCGGCCTGTTCGGTGTCGGTGGCCGGATCCCCAGATTCCGGATCCCCGGATTCCGGGTGGTCCCCCACCCCGAGGTCGTCGTACGGATTGAGCACTGCAAGAACCAATGTCACGACGCACGCCGCGAGCGGCTGAAACAGAAGCACGAGCAAAGTTCCGACGTTCGGGGCCCGCGCGATGATCTCCCCGACCGCCGGATTGTCGGCCGTGGGGAAACGCAGTTTTGTCACGCCCGAACCCACGAGTGCCATCAGTCCGGTACCTGCCACTGAACCGACTATCAACCCGCCCAGGGCGTAAGGACCTCGACTCAGGCGTGCCAACCAGGCCGCCACCGCCGACAGCACACCGACGATCAGTGCCAGCCAGATGAACACGGCGCTCGCGTCGAACTGATGAAGGCTCTCACCCGTCAACGCGACGCCGCGCCCCTCGGACACCACCAACAGGTGCTCGGCCGGAGCCAAGAACGCCCACAGCACACCGACGAGCACGCTCACGCCCGCAATGGTTGCGGCGATCACGATCGCGGTGCGCAGACGAATCTGCCGAAGAGAGATCACACAGAGTGACGCTACCTGCGCGCGACGTCGATCGAGTCGACGACACCGTGTCGGGAGCATTTCGCCCACCATCCGTCAGGGCTGACCTGAACGATCATGCGGCGCCCGCACTGCTCGCAGAAGCGAGGAGGCTCGAGCCCCATCGACGCCGCAGTCGGCGTCGGATCGTCGACGCCGTCGACGATCCGACGCCCGGTGAACGGGTTGTACCGCTCCTCGGTCACCGGAGTGCTCACAGAGTGTCGTTCAGTGCTTTGATCGGCATCTGCAGATCCACCAACAAATCCAGATCCTTCTCGGCGGGACGTCCGAGGGTCGTCAGATAGTTGCCGACGATCACGGCGTTGATTCCGCCGAGGATGCCCTGCTTGGCACCCAGGTCGCCGAGAGTGATCTCGCGTCCACCCGCGAAGCGCAGGATCGTGCGAGGCAGCGCGAGACGGAATGCCGCCACGGACTTGAGCGCCTCGCTGGCGGGCAGCACGTCCAGATCACCGAACGGGGTACCCGGACGTGGGTTGAGGAAGTTGAGCGGGACCTCGTCCGGCTCCAGTTCAGCCAGGTTGGCCGCGAATTCTGCGCGCTGCTCCAGGGATTCGCCCATGCCGAGGATTCCGCCGCAGCACACTTCCATGCCTGCTTCACGAACCATCCGAAGCGTGTTCCACCGCTCTTCCCACGAGTGCGTGGTCACGACGTTCGGGAAATGCGACTTCGAAGTTTCCAAGTTGTGGTTGTACCGGTGCACACCCATGGCGGCCAGTTGGTCGACCTGCTCCTGGGTGAGCATGCCGAGCGAGCAGGCGATCTGGATGTCGACCTCGTTGCGGATCGCCTCGATGCCTGCGGCAACCTGAGCGAGCAACCGGGCGTCGGGTCCGCGGACGGCGGCCACGATGCAGAACTCGGTAGCGCCCGACTTCGCAGTCTGCTTGGCAGCTTCCACCAAGCTCGGGATGTCCAACCACGCCGCGCGAACCGGCGACTGGAAGAGTCCGGACTGCGAGCAGAAATGGCAGTCCTCAGGGCAGCCGCCCGTCTTCAGGCTGATGATGCCCTCGACCTCGACCTCCGGTCCACACCACTTCATACGCACATCGTGGGCGAGAGCCAGCAGGTCTTCGAGCCTGTCGTCGTCGAGTCGGAGTACGTCGAGCACCTGGCTTTCGGTCAGGCCAACTCCTCTTTCGAGAACTTGCTCGCGCGCCTGGTCGAGGATGTCGACCGTCGCAGGGGCCGTGCTAATCGGGGGCGGGGTCACAGACGTCTCCTTCGAAACCAGCAAAATTGAACACCGTACAAGTTGAACGGTGTTCACGTTAGAGACGTGGTGGAATACTGTCAAAGGCGGGTCCGATCGACATTCGATCGAAAGCGCTCCACAGCGGGACGAAACGAGGGGAGCAACAAGTGCAGTTGCGACGCGGCGACGTGCTGGACGGCGCCATGGCGATACTCGACGAGTTCGGACTTGCCGACCTCACGATGCGCAGGCTCGCGACCTCACTAGGTGTCCAACCCGGCGCTCTCTACTGGCATTTCCCGAACAAACAGACCTTGCTCGGCGCGGTCGTCGACAAGATCCTCGAAGACCTCGACGCCCCCGTCGACGCAGACACGTGGCAAGAAGCGTATTCCGAACTGGCACACAGACTTCGGTCTGCCCTACTGGCGCACCGCGACGGCGCCGAGTTGGTCAGCGCCACCTTCGCCTCGCGGATGACGAACAGCAAGGTGCGCGAGCATTTCGTACAAGCCGGGCAAGAATCCGGTCTCTCACGCGAGCACGCCCAACTCGCGGCGTACGCCCTGCTGTATTACGTACTCGGCCATACCGTGGACGAGCAGTCCCGAGCGCAGATGGAAGAAATGGGGGCACTGACCCGAGCGCCCATTTCCCCCGACTCCCCCGAGGTGATCGGCGGCGGTTCCGACGAGGACCTCCTCGACGGCGATCCGACAGTGCGCTTCCAGTTCGGCCTGGACCTGTTCATCGACGGCATCCGCACTCGCCTGAATTCGACCACACATTCAACGCGCACCGAATCGACTCTACGACACTCCTGACAGTCGGAGTACTGCAGTAGTGCCGGCCGCGACAATCACCACGACCACCAACGGCGCCTTGAACCAGGCGCAGATGCCTCCGGCCACCACGCCGAGCATCCGCGCCGGCCCCGCAACGTCATGCCCGGTGAAGACCGTCGATGTCACAACCACTGCGAGCAGCAGGACCACGACAGCACGATCGAGGGTTTTCTCGGCAAAAACCGAAAGCTTCACCCGAGCGCGGAGCAGAACGCCACTTGCCCGCAAAGCGTAAGAACCGCAAGCGAACACGACGATACCGATCCAGACCGACGCGGTATTCATCGAACCTTCTCCCGGAACGGTATCGTCACCGCGATACTCAGCAGCGCAACGAGCGGAGCGGTACCCGACGGCAGGAACGGCGACGTGGCCACCGCGACTGCTGCACCGATCAGGGCGGCAAGCAGCGTCACCTTTTCCTTCAGCGCAGGCAAGACAAGGGCCAGAATGACAACCGGAAACGCGGCATCCAATCCCAACGCGCCGGGGTCTCGGACGACTCTGCCGAGCAGCCCGCCCAGGAGAGCTCCGATCGGCCACGACACCGCGATCCCGATCCCACAGAACCAGAAGGCCGCACGCTTCTGCTTCACCGAGCCCTGCGCCATGGCAACCGCGACGCTTTCGTCGTTGACCAGGTGCGCGCCGACCAACTTGCGCCAGCCCGAGCCCCTGCGCCAGCCTGAATCCGTGTGGCGAGCCTCGCCGAGAAAAGATCCCGCTGCCAATCCGTAGGCGAAGTTTCGGGAGTTGATCAGCAAGCCGGCTACAACTGCAGCGACGGCGCCGCCTCCGGCCGCGATGATTCCGATGAACAAGAACTCCGAAGACGCTCCCAGAACGAGTACAGCCAACGCCAAAAGCTGCCACAACGAGAATCCAGCCGATCCCGCCGTCACACCGTAGGACACACCGACGATGGCCACGGAGAGACAGATCAGCACGCTCACCCGAACCGTGTCTCGATCAACTGTTCGCCATAAAGAACGCATGTATTCTATGTTGAACGAAGTGACACCGTTCGTCAAGTAGAACGATCGATCGGAGAATCGAACGATGCCCAGTAATGAAACGGATACAGCGGAGACTCCTCAGAAACTGGTCGCCGTCGCACTCAAACGCGAACGTGCCCGAGCAGGCTTGAGCCTTTCGGAGGTCGCCCGGCGCGCCGATATCGCCAAGTCCACACTCTCCCAACTCGAATCCGGACTCGGAAATCCGAGCCTCGAAACACTGTGGGCACTCGGAAACGCATTGGGCGTGCCGTTCTCACAACTCGTCGACTCTCAGGCACAGACCGTTCAGTTGATTCGAGCCGGAGAAGGTCCCGCGATTGCGTCGGCAAACGCGTCGTACATCGCGACGCTCTTGGCGCCGAGCCCACCGAACGCACGACGCGATCTGTATCGGATAGTCGCCGAACCGGGCGAGCCGCGTATTTCGACTCCGCATGCACGCGGCACCACCGAACACGTCGTGATCGGCACCGGACGGGCGCAGGTCGGGCCCACTGCAAATCCGATCGAACTCGGACCGGGCGACTATCTTGCTTATCCCGGCGACGAGGAGCACATCTTTCGGGCGCTCGAGCCCGGGACGACAGCGATCTTGGTGTCGGAACACACCTGAGCCGCGATGAGTTTCGCCGCTGCGGGAAGTCTGTATCTGGGAGGTGATGTGGCCAGAGCCTCGATTGCCGACGACAGTAACGACCGACAGCAGGAGGACCCATGTCCGGATCCAGCATCAGCAGCATTTTGCTCTCGAGCACCGACCCCGAACGCTTGCGCGACTGGTACGCCGAGGCGTTCGCCCCGAAGGTCGACCGGACTCCCGGCGAACCCGGCTACGACGTGCTCGACTTCAACGGTTTCTACGTGATGCTCGACAGACGCGACGACGTCGGCGAGACCAACCCCCAGCCGGGTCGCATGTTCCTCAACGTCGAAACCGACGACGCCCGGTCGATCGCACAGCGCATCGATGCGCTCGGCGGAAAATGGCACGCTCCACTCGAAGACCGCGGGGGCAGTTTGTTCGCCACTGCGATCGACCCCGACGGAAACTACGTTCAGATCATCGAGTTCAGCGAGGAAGCCAGGGCCGAGATGGAATCCGGAATGACGGATTCCCAAACCACCTAGTCCGGCAACCGCTGGGAACGGAGAGAGTCATGCTTACAGACACGAAAGCATTCAGCGGATTTTCGGTGACAGACATCGACTCTGCAAAGAAGTTCTACGGCGAAACACTCGGGTTGAAGGTAACCGACGGAGACATGGGACTGATTCGCCTACATCTTGCCGGCGGAACCGAGATCCTCGTTTATCCGAAGCCGAATCACGAAGCGGCGACCTACACGATTCTCAACTTCGTCGTCGACGACATCGACACAACCGTCGACCAACTGACCGCACGTGGCGTGGAGTTTCTCAAATACGACGGATTCCCCCAGGATGCGCGAGGCATCATGCGTGGCAACGGCCCCGACATCGCCTGGTTCACCGATCCCGCCGGCAATGTTCTGTCGGTGATCAAGGAGTCCTGACGCGCTTAACCGCTGAACAGCTGCGACTGCCGCTGTTCAGCGGTGTCGGTGTTGGAGCGTTCTGCTGCCGCAGTTTCACGCTCGGCAGCCAGTTGCTCGGCGCTTTTTGCGTCGACAACGGGCTCCGACGCGCTGAGGTCGGAAAACAAGCCACTGCTCGATTCGTTCACATGCCACCCTTTTGCCTGGTCATCGTTGCCGCGCGCAGATAAACCTGCGTTAAAGATCGGTCGATGGCTACTCAATTACTGCCGCCCGTACGGCGCCGACAAGACGCCGATGACTCAGCAGTTCTTCACCCAGTGTTGCACGCCTGTGTTTTCCACGAGAAATTCGGTCCAGACGGGTTGTCATCGCCCGCACGGCGGAGCAATGTGAAAGATGAGCGCGGAGCAGGTCGGCAGCACTTTCGTCGGACACCTGGCCCCTCAATTCACCGCACAATTTTTGGAGGAATCATGTTGGGAATTGCTTTGGGCCTCGGCAGCGCCGCTGTCGGAATCGGCCTCGGACTGCTCGGCGCAGGGGCGGGAATTCTGCTGAGCGACAAGACCGTCAAAACCGCACGACGTGAACTCACCGCCTGACGAGGGCGAGCGCACTGAATTTTTGGGCACTCGGGTCGGTATTCGGGTGAACGCCGCGATGCGACATCCCGCGCAGTGGGTGTTCGCACGGGCCGCGCATCGACGTGGCGTGCATACCGGCGTAGATGTTCCGACGAGCGCGCAGGACGTGCTCGACCGGTTGACGGCACTCCGAATAAGTACGTGGAGTTACGGATTCGACCACAAGTCGGTCCGTCACCTGGGTCCGATGGCGCAAGACTTTGCGGCGATTTTCGGCTTGGGATCCAACGCCCGCCGGATCTCCGCCGTCGACGCGAACGGCGTCTGCATGGCGAGCATCCAAGCGTTGAACCGCAAAATCAGTACCCTCGAGACAGAAGTCAGCGCGCTCGAGAAGGACGTGAACAGACTGAGACGGGAAACGGGAGACACGAGCACGACTCGGAATGCATTGGAAACAAACAACAATCACATATCCACACCGCTCGACGAATTCGGTGGATCCACCGGTCTGTAGTTTGTTCGGTGTGACCGCCCCTTATTCAGACTCCGACTCAGCGCCCAACGTGATTGCCGCGCTGTTCGACGTGACGTCCGATTCAGTCGGCGACGAACATGTCGAACAGGTACTTGCCGAATTCGGCTTTGGCGCAACGGAGGTCGCGGAGACCGCGGCCCTCATCCGGGCCAGTCGGTCGGAATTTCGGCGACTTCGCCGTCGCGAGAACGAATTGGCGGTTCTCTATTCGAGTGCACGTGAGCTCGCGCAGGTTCGCGACGTGGACACACTGCTGCAGAGGCTGGTCAACCGCGCACACGACATCATGGGCACCGACGTCACGTACCTGTCCGAGTTCGACGTGATCACTCGTGACCTGAATGTTCGAAAGACGGCCGGCGCGGTCTCGCCGGAACTCCAGCATCTGCAAGTTCCTGCCGGCGCGGGACTGGTCAGCGCGATTGCCGAATCTCGAGCAGCCCAATGGGTTCAGAACTACAGCGACTACACGCAGTCGCGCCATGACGAAGTGGTCGATGCCGCGATCGTCGCCGAGGGTCTGGTGGCGATTCTCGGCGTGCCGATGCTCTCCGACGGCCAGATCCTCGGAGTCCTGTTTGCCGCCGACCGCCGGGAACGACGATTTACCGCAGATCAGATCGCCCTGCTCTCGGCGCTGGCTGATCACGCCTCGGTAGTCCTGCAAACCGCACGGGCGCTGGACCGCGCCGAGGAATCCGCCGCCGAGACCGGGCGAGCACTCGACGAGCTGCGCGAGCACGTGTCCGCGCGGGACAAATCGAACATCGTCCACCAGGATCTGATCCACGCCGTTCTCCGCGGCGGTGGCTACGCCCAGGTTGCACGAACCCTCAGCAGCGCACTCGAACGCAGCACCGTCGTCGTCGACAATGAGCTACGCCCTCTCGTCACATCGTCGGGTGAGCAGATCACGACGGTGCCGTTGTCGCTACCTCGCGCCGTGTCCGATGCCATCGACCAGAGTCGCCGCAGTGGCCGATGCACGTTTGTCGCCGATAACAGCGAGACCGTGATCCAACTCGTCAGCGCCGTAACCGCCGGAGAATCGTTCCTCGGGGCCATCTTGCTGAATCGTTCGGACGCGCCGATCGGCCCCGTCGAACTCCGGACCGTGGAACGGGCAGCTCAGGTCACTGCCATCCTCGTGTTGCAACACTCGGCGGCGGCAGCAGCGGACCGGCGTGCACGTGACGAACTGGTCGCCGACTTGCTGAGCACTGCGCCCGAGCGCAGGCGCGATCTCGAACGTAGGACCCGAAACCTCGGCATCTCCGTCGGCGAACTGGACACCGTCCTCGTGGTGTCGGTCGCTCCGGAACTCCGCACCGCCGCGCTCCGCGCAATCGGGCAGTCTCTGCCGGTAGCGGGGTTGGCGGCGCAGCATGCCGGATTGATCGCGGTGGTCTCGCGCTCGGGAAACCCGGCAGCCGCGGCGACGGTCATTCACCGTCAGATCACCGGTTCGGTAGGACCGCACGCAGTAGTCATTGCGCCGGCGACGGCGGAACGCCCCGAAGAGCTCCCGGCGCGCTTCACCTCGGCGCTGCGCACGGCCCGCCTACTCACGGCATTGGGCAAGACCGACGGCGCGGTCACGACGGCGTCATATCTGCCGTACACCGTTCTGTTCGGCGAAAATCCGGAATCACTTCATCAGTTCATCGACGAAGTAATCGGCCCGGTACTCGCGTACGACCGCGACAAGGACACCGATCTCACCGCGACCCTTCGCGCCCTGGTACGCAACGACGGGAGCCCGACCAAGGCTGCCCGCGCACTCAACTATCACCCCAACACCGTCGTTCAGCGTCTCGACCGCATCCGTACGCTCCTCGGTCAATCGTGGCGGGAAGACGAGAACTTTTTCCGGGTGTCCATGGCGACGAGGCTCGACGAACTTCGGGACGTGGGAACCGAAGAGGCCGGAAGCGGCATCACCGACAGCGCCGATGGTGCATGACACTACAATTTCGACCGATCGATGTGTCGTGAGCACGTGGCCTGGCAAGCATCGACCTCCCTACTGTGAAGCGGAGCACAGAACCACTTCAGGAGGACGACCCCACGTGTCTATGAACAACCGGTCCATCAACAGCCGCATCGCCGATTTCCGGTCCTACGACGTCGCCGCACGACGCGCCGAGATCGTCCGCCAGACCGACCTGACCGAAGCAGACATCGCGGTCTACGACGCCGCCGACGGCCTCACCATCGACCAGGCCGATCGCATGGTCGAGAACGTCCTCGGCGTCATCGGCATCCCGGTCGGCGTGGCCACCAACTTCACGATCAACGGCACGGACTACCTGATCCCGCTCGCCACCGAGGAGCCGTCGGTAGTCGCAGCCGCAAGCAACGCTGCTCGCATCGCACGCGGACTCGGCGGCTTTCACGTCTCGAGTACCCCGCCGATCATGCAGGCCCAGATACAACTCGTCGACGTCGTGGATCCGGCAGCCGCCCGTATCCGACTCCTCGAGGCACGTGAAGAAATCATTGCACTCGCCAACGAACAGGACCCGAAGCTGGTCAGTGTCGGCGGTGGCGTGAAGGACATTTCGGTACGCATCGTTTCTTCGGACAAGGCCACCTACGTCGTCCTTCACCTTCACGTCGACGTACGAGATGCCATGGGCGCCAACGCCGTCAACACGATGGCCGAGGCAATCGCGGATCGAGTCGCCGAGATCGGCGGCGGACACGTCGTCCTGCGCATCCTCACCAACAAGGCCGATCTGCGGCTGACACGCGTTCGCGCCGTGTTCGACGCCGAATTGATC
Organism: Rhodococcus sp. Ni2; assembly: GCF_021352185.1. NCBI lineage: Bacteria > Bacillati > Actinomycetota > Actinomycetes > Mycobacteriales > Nocardiaceae > Rhodococcus > Rhodococcus sp. Ni2. The sequence continues at coordinate 453,560 of NZ_WOXZ01000003.1, read as the reverse complement.
GGCGGCGCAGAGGTTGTGGACAACCTGATCCATGCCGCACGCTTGGCGGAGCTGGATCCCTACCGCGCCGCGACGCACAACAAGGGCATCATGAACGGCATCAGCGCCGTGGTGCTGGCGACCGGAAATGACACGCGCGCAGTCGAAGCCGGGTGCCACTCCCATGCAGTCAACGCCGACGGGATCTACTCGTCGCTCTCGCATTTCGAGAAGAATGCCGACGGAAACATCGTCGGCACCCTCGAGCTACCCATGCCGGTCGGCCTCGTCGGCGGGGCCACCAAAGTGCACCCCGTAGCGCAGGCCGCAATCAAGATGCTCGGCGTCGAGAGCGCCGAGGAACTCGCCGGCATCATTCTGGCAGTCGGCCTGGCGCAGAACCTGGCTGCTGTCCGCGTTCTGGCCAGTGAGGGTGTCCAGCGCGGACACATGGGGCTGCACGCCCGCAACATCGCTGCCACCGCCGGAGCGCAGAAGAGCGAGATCGACGCCGTGGTGGCACGCCTGATCGCGGACAAGAGCATTCGCGTCGAGCATGCCGAGAAGGTTCTCGCCGAGATCCGCGGCGGAAACTGACGACAATGACCGAAACAGTTGCAGGATCACCGGTGTGGAAGCCGGCGCCTCATCGAGTGCCGGCGCCGGGGCTGCCGACCTCGGTCCGGATCTACGAAGTCGGGCCACGCGACGGACTTCAAGCGGAAACAGCGGTGATCCCGACCGAGACGAAAGCCCAGTTCATCGAACGCCTGGTCGCGGCCGGCTCCCGCACTGTCGAATTGACGAGTTTCGTCTCACCTCGATGGATCCCGCAACTTGCGGACGCGGAAGAATTGATGGGTCGGCTGCACCTGCCGGACTCGGTACGTACGGTCGTTCTTGTCCCGAACCGCAAGGGTCTCGAGCGGGCCGTCGCCGCCGGAGCAAGCGAGGTTGCAGTATTCGTCAGCGCCACAAAGGAATTCGCGAAACGCAACCTCAATTCCACGGTGGACGGCGCGATCGCCGCGGCTGCCGAGGTCACTACGGCCGCCCGAGCCCTGGGACTTCCCGTCCGCGGCTACATCTCCATGTGCTTCGGCGACCCCTGGGAAGGCTCCGTGCCCGTCGAGCGTGTCGCCGACATCGCAAAGACCCTGATCGACAGCGGTGTCACGTCACTCTCACTCGGCGACACCATCGGCGTCGGCACACCTGGCCATGTGCTCGCTTTGCTCGGCGCCCTCCGAGAACGTGGCATCCCCATATCGCAGATCGCCATGCACTTTCACGACACCTACGGCCAGGCGCTGTCGAACGTCTATGCGTCGTTGACCGCTGGGGTATCCGAATTCGACAGTTCCGCAGGTGGTCTCGGACGGTGCCCATATGCCAAGGGCGCGACCGGAAATCTCGCCACCGAGGATCTGGTGTGGATGCTCCACGGCCTCGGGATCGACACCGGCATCGACCTGGATTCGCTCACCGATACAAGCAGCTGGATGGCCGAACAGATCGGCCACTCGAGCCCGTCCCGAGTTGTCACCGCCCTCCGCGCAGCACGCACCTGACACCCGCAACGCAAGCCCCTCGTCTCGCAAGCCCCTCCCTGTACGACCCCGCCATGCATGACACTGGAGAAGACTGATGTCACCACCGCAGCCGGCAACGACGCCGACCACCACAACCGAGCCGACCGAGCAGCAGACATACCTCGAAGTCTGGGGTGACACCGTCAACGGTCGACACCTCGCGATCTCCGTTGCAGTCGGCAGTGTCGTCGGCGCCTCGGCCCTTCTCGCGGCCCAGGCACTGTTCGAACGGGTCGTCAGCGAACCGTCGTTGGCCCAGGCGTACAGCCTTCTGGTCGGCATCGCGGCCTGCCTGCTCGCCGGCGTGGTCTGCGGAATCTTCATCAAGCCGAAGCGGATAGTCGCCTTGGCCGCCGCCGACGCGGAGTCGATCGACGGTGTCATCACGACGATGAGTGAACAGCGCCAGGGTCTGGGCACTCTCGCCGACATTCCGGAGCAGAGCCGACAGGAACTTCGCGAGCTGGGTCTGTACGACCACTTCGCCGCTGCCGAGGCCGAGCACGCACGGGTCTCGAACACACCGAAGGACGGTGGGCGCGTATGAGTTCGGTTCTGACCAACGAAATTCTGATTGCCGTTCTCTTCGGCATCATCGGTGCGGTCGCGTTCACGTTCATCGGATTGATCTCCGGCACGGACGAGACCGCCACGATCGCACCGCTGACTCTGCTCGTGATTCTGCTCGGCGCTCCCCCGGCGGCGGTCTTCACGTTCTTCCTCTCCGGTGCGATCGCCAAACACATGACGCACGCGGTGCCGACGATGCTGCTGGGCATTCCCGGCGACACGATGGCGATTCCACTCTTGCCGGAAGCGCAGATGATGCGCTCACTCGGCATCCCGCACATCGCACTCCGCAAGGCGATCTCGGGAGCAGTGATCTCGGCGTTCGTCGCTGTGCCGGTTGCCGTTTTGTTCGCGACCATCCTCGCGCCGTTCGCGGACACCGTTCAGTCGATAGCACCGTGGCTGTTCCTGGTCGCCGCCATCGGCATCGCCTACGCCTCACCAGGCCGCTGGGCCGGGGTTGTCGCCCTCGTTCCCTTCGTCATCTTGATCCTCGGCGCCCGCGCGTTGACGTCGAATTACGATGTGTCGCTGAACATCAGCTACTTCCTTGCGATCGCAGTCGGGCCGCTGATCGCGGACCTCGCATTGACCTTGGGCCCGTCGAGCCGTAAGGACATGGAACGCAGTGAACCCAAAACCGTTGCATTGGCCCCGGACATCAAAGGATGGAAGGGATACTTCCCCAATCCTCTGAAGGTCCTCGATCGCAAGCAGATCGGTTACACCGCCGCCGCTTCCACGGTGTCGAGCGCAACCTTCGTCTTCAGCCCGGTCGCCATGACTGTTCTGATGGGTGAGCTGGTAGGTGCGCGGATCAAGAACGGCTATCACCGACTGACCACAATGGTCTCGGCGAAGAACGGTACGACGGAATCCACCTACATCGCGGAAACCCTCATCCCACTCGTCGCTTTCGGCCTTCCGCTCAGCCCGCTCGCGGCAGGCCCCGCAGCCCCTCTGTTCAACGCTCCACCGGTGTTCGAGACCAATCAGGAAACCGGAGTGATCAACAATCTCTCCACGTACCTGACGCAGTGGGAGTTCCTGCTCTACGGACTGCTCGCAGTGGTCACGGCAACGGTCATCGCATACCCGTTTGCCATGAACTACGCGTACCGCGCTGCGTCAGCGGTGGTCAAGCACATCAGTCACGAAGCTGTGATCGCGGTGTTCACGGGACTCGTCGTCGTCATCAGCATCTGGGAGGGCGGCGTCCTCGGGCTTCTGATCACCGTGACGGTCGGCCTGGTCGGTGGCCTTCTCGGGCGCCTGTTCAAGATTCACGGCGGAGTTCTGTTCATGGGTTACTACGTAGCGCTGTTCAGTGTTCCTGCCCTGATCAATCTGTTCTGAATCGGTCGACTCCACCACCACGTGCGGACCCGCAACAAACTGCGGGTCCGCACGTATTTCTTCAGCTACCGACCGTGAGCGCCACGGTTCGATTGCGGTCCAACTTCTTCGCTCGATACAACGCCTCGTCAGCGCAATCGACCAATTGCGTCAGGTCTGCGTCGCCGTGGGGTGAACACGCGACACCGATGCTGACCGTCGGCCCGAAGTCGCCCAATACTGCCGACGAATTCTCCGCTTGCGCGCGTCGAATCATCTCGGCTGTTTCGGTCGCACCCTCGAGATCGACGCCGGCCATCAGTACGACGAACTCCTCGCCGCCCAATCGGGCGAAGAGATGCTTGTCATCGAGGTGCCGCCGCACCTGATCGGCAAAACTCACCAACGCCGTATCGCCGGCACGATGACCGAGGTTGTCGTTCACCACCTTGAAGTGATCCAGATCCATCATCAGGACGCTGACCGGACGTCCAGAGTGGCGACGCGGATCGGTCGCACCCGTCACGCTGCCGCCTCGCCGCAAGAATTCGTCCCGGCGCAACGCACCGGTGAGATCGTCGTGGGTGACGGCCTGGGTGAGTGCCTCGAGCGCGCGGCGACGCTCGAGGATCACGCAGGCCACCGCGATCGGCGCTACCGCCAGCAGCGACAATCCGATCTGGACCGACGCGCTGACCGGCGAGACGCCCTCGCTGGACAATCCGAGATGGCCGTCGGCCGTCAGTACCAACGTCCAGGCAGTTGACACAGCGGTGAGCACCGACGTGACAAATACATTGGTGAGCAAGGCTGCAGTCACCAGCGCCGGCATGGCAAACGCGATCGCTCCGGCACCGCCTATCACCCACTCCAAGATGATGCAGACGGCCAGCAGCGCCGTCGGAACGAATGATCGACGCACAAGCGTGGCAACAGCTTTCGGTTCTCGATCCACTCGTCGAAGCGAAGGGAATGTCAGCACCAAGGGGACGATGGTCATGTAGTTGACGAACTCACTCGAGAACCAGAGCAACCAGCCGTCCCACCACTGCCCGCCGAACAGCACGCGGTTCGCGATACCGCCCACGAGCGCCGCCATCGACGCGGCGGCGACAGTCATCGACACGAGATAGCCGACGGACTGAATACTGGTCAGTCGACGGTCCTCACTGTCGACCCAGCGAAAGGCGTAGAAGCCGCTCCCAACCCCGACGATGTTGGCCGCGTTGAGCCACACCGTGGACTCCCATGCCCCACCGGTGATCAGGTCGGCTCCGACATAACCGACTACGACGCAGATCCAGGTGAGCAGTGTGGCGGAACGCGGCGACCGAAAGAGGATCCCGAGTAGCAGCGCGTTGGCCGGCCAGAAGACTGCAAGCGTGCCCGGCAGACGGCTCAGAATTCCGACCAGGCACGAGACGAAGACGACTACGCCGATAAGCAGTGCGCGACGTACGGCCGATGACGACAACGACTTTTCGACCGTGCTCACCACCTACATTCGACTGACCTACTCACAATTCGACAACTACTATCGGTGACCAAGGCGCCCCGGATGCAGGGTCGCCGCAAGACACCCGTCGAAATATACCGACCGGAATCGTACGCGAGGGACGTCGAAACCCGAGGCGCCCCACTGTGCCTTGGCTATCGATGCGGACAAATCGGATGTTACGTCGTCAGTTGGTCAAATGAAGTTCACCGAGCGTGATCGAAGCGGTGCGAGCAAACTCTCGGACACTCGCGCCTCCACTTCCGGCAGGCATTACCCCGAGAAGGGGAACACCGCTGACCGAAACCAGATCCTCGCGATTGCATCTCTCGGCGAGGTCCGGTTCCTGCGGCCACGAACCGATCACCAACCCGGCGCAGTCCACGCCGGATGCACGTAGGGCTTCCACGGTCAGTGCGGTGTGATTGAGCGTGCCCAGGCCGGACGCAACCACCAGCACCACTGGCACCGCCAGAGCCGCGGCAAGATCGCGAGCGGTGAACCCGTCGACGCCCAAGCGGACCAGCAAGCCGCCGGCGCCTTCGATCAGGGTCAAGTCGTGGGTGGTGTCCAGGTCGCGAGCAACTCGGACTACTTCGTCGAGCGCCAACAACGGCAGACCACTTCGACGGGCAGCAGTATCCGGCGCCAAAGGTTCGGGATACCGCGCCAACTCGACCAGCGTCACGCCGCCGCCGGTCAGACGCTCGATCTCGGCCAGATCACCCGCACCGTCCACGTCGACGCCGGTCTGGGCCGGTTTGAGCACTGCAACCGACTTTCCCGACTGCAAGGCCACCGATGCCAATGCGGCTGTCACCACTGTTTTTCCGACGTCGGTCGACGTTCCGGTCACCAGGAAAATGCTCATGCTCGGGCTCCGGCCAATACTTCGCGCAGTACGCGAGCGATCTGCTCCATCTCGGATGCGGACAGCGTCGCTCGTGCGGTCAGACGCAGCCGTGACGTTCCTTCCGGAACCGACGGCGGGCGGAAGCAACCGACATGCAACCCCTGATCCCGGCACGCCGACGCGGCATCGAACGCCCGCTGCGGATCACCGAGAACGACTGAGACGACAGCAGATTCAGGCGACGGAGCACCGGTGACGTCCGCCAACTCGGATGCCCGGGCCAGGACGTCGAGCGCTCGCGTCGGCTCACGCTGGAGTACGGCGAGTGCAGCCCTGGCCGCGCCTACGGCGGCCGGTGCGAGACCGGTGTCGAAGATGAACGTTCTTGCCGCGTCGATGAGATGCGCGCGGATCTTGTTGTCACCGAGCACAACTCCGCCCTGGCTGGCGAGCGACTTGGACAGTGTTGCCGTCACGACGACGTCGGGTTCACCGGCCAGGCCCGACTCGTGGACGAGTCCACGTCCACCGGCACCGCGCACACCGATGCCATGCGCCTCGTCGACCAACAGGATCGCCCCGTACTCGCGGCACACCTGATGCATCTGCCGCAGTGGCGCGAGGTCTCCGTCGGCACTGAAGACCGAATCTGTGACGACCAGCGCTCGCTCTTCCACTCTGCTGCGCAACGTGTCGGCGAGAAAGCCCACGTCCGAATGCGGAGCAACGGCGACCCGAGCACGTGACAGGCGGCAGGCATCCACCAGCGAGGCATGCGATCCCGCATCGGAGACGATCAACGACCCTGGACCCGAGAGCGCCGTCACCGCGCCGAGATTGGCTGTGTAACCGGAGGAGAAGACAAGTCCGGAGTCCGCCCCGACGAACTCGGCCAGTTCGACTTCGAGCAGTTCGTGTTCGGTGGTGGTGCCGGTGACCAGACGCGAGCCCGTGGCGCCCGCGCCCCAACGGCGCAGAGCCGCCGCGGCACCCTCGATCACATCGGGGTGCCGCACGAGTCCGAGGTAATCGTTCGACGCCAGGTCGATCAACGGGGAGTCGACCGTGCGAGGACGGAGTTCGCGACGCAGTCCAGCGGCCCTGCGGTCCGCTTCGACGGCCGTCAGCCAATTCAGCGAGGTGTTCACTTTTCCGACCATACTTGAACACCGTTCAACTCAATGGTTAGGGTGCATCCGTGCTCACAACCGGACTTGATCCCCATGACGTCTCCGCCATCGATGCCGATGTCCTCTGGCATCCGTACGGATCGTTTCCCGCGTCGACTCGTCCGCTGATCGTCGACTCTGCGCAGGGGGCTACCCTGACGCTCTCCGACGGTCGCCGATTGGTCGACGGGATGAGCTCGTGGTGGGCCGCCATTCACGGCTACCGCAATCCCGTGCTCGACACCGCCGCCGCACGGCAGCTCGGCAAGATGAGCCATGTCATGTTCGGCGGACTGACACACGAACCCGCCGCTCGCCTCGGGCGACTGCTCGTCGACAACACACCACCTCACCTCGACAAGGTGTTCCTCTCCGACTCCGGTTCGGTGGCCGTCGAAGTCGCAGTGAAGATGTGCCTGCAGTACTGGCGGAGCCTCGGAAAGCCGTCGAAGAATCGTTTGATGACCTGGCGCGGCGGATACCACGGTGACACCTTCACCCCCATGAGCGTCTGCGATCCCGACGGCGGCATGCATTCTCTCTGGACCGATGTCCTGCGCCCTCAGGTCTTCGCGCAGGCTCCCCCGGCGGGCTATCTCCCCGAATACGTGCAGGAGTTGGAATCGCTCTTGGCCGAGCATCACGAGCACCTCGCAGCGGTGATCGTGGAACCAGTGGTCCAAGGTGCCGGCGGAATGCGTTTCCATGATCCCGCGTACCTGATCGACCTGCGTAACCTCTGCGACAAGTACCAAGTCCTCCTGGTCTTCGACGAAATCGCGACCGGATTCGGACGCACCGGAGAATTGTTCGCCGCCGATCACGCCGGCGTCAGTCCCGACGTCATGTGCGTCGGCAAGGCACTGACCGGCGGGTACATGAGTCTGGCGGCAACGCTGTGCACCACGGAGATCGCGGAGACCATCACTGCCGGTGAGGGCGGCGGGCTGATGCACGGCCCCACCTTCATGGGCAATCCACTCGCGTGCGCCGTCGCGGTGGCGTCGACCGAACTTCTGCTTGCGATGGACTGGCGGCGTGACGTCGCAACCCTCGAACGTGGCCTCGCTCGAGGCCTCGCCGAAGCCGTCACAATTCCCGGGGTCGTCGACGTCCGCGTCAAAGGCGGAATCGGAGTGATCGAACTCGAACAGCCGGTCGACATGCAGAGCGCGACCGATGCAGCCGTCGACGCCGGCGTCTGGCTCCGGCCGTTCCGCAACCTCGTATACGCGATGCCTCCGTACCTGTGTTCGGAGGCAGAGGTGGAACAGATCACAGCCGGAATGCTTGCAACCGCCCGCAGCCAGGCGAAACGGTGATCGGCACCGTAGACAGTCGACGAGATTCGATCGGCTGCACCCGATAGGGTCTGATTCATGGATCAACCGCCGAGCGAGACCTCAGCCACTCCCATCCCGGTATGGCCTGGCAGTGCGTACCCACTCGGTGCCACCTACGACGGCGCGGGGACCAATTTCTCGCTCTTCTCCGAGGTCGCCGAGGCCGTCGAACTGTGCCTGATCGCCAAGGACGGAACCGAAACCCGCATTCGGATGGACGAGGTCGACGGTTACGTCTGGCATGCGTACCTTCCGTCGGTATCCCCCGGCCAGCGATACGGCTACCGCGTACACGGGCCGTACGATCCGGCTGCAGGTCTGCGATGCGATCCGAGCAAACTCCTGCTTGACCCGTACGGAAAAGCGTTCGACGGAGACTTCGACGGAGACCGTTCTCTGTTCTCGTACGACGTCGAATCGGCGGCGGACCCCGAACCTTCAGGAGACGACGAATCTCCCGCCGTGGAGCCGCAAGAGGCTACCGACGAAACTAGTTCGGAAGCCGAATCGGACGAGGTGGGCCTCGAAGACGACTCGCCCACGGGCGATCAGGAATCGGACGAGATCCTCGAGCCCGAACCCTTCGAGCCGGAACCACTCGTCGACGAACCCGCCACCATCCCTTTCCCCCAACATGATTCGCTCGGCCATACGATGTCGACCGTCGTCATCAACCCGTTCTTCGATTGGGCGTCCGACCACTCGCCGAAGCGTCCATATCACGAGACGGTCATCTACGAAGCGCACGTCAAGGGTATGACCGCGACGCATCCCGGAGTTCCGGAGGAATTGCGCGGCACGTACGCGGGGCTCGCTCATCCGGTGATCATCGAGCACCTCACCGATCTGGGTGTCACGGCGATCGAACTGATGCCGGTCCACCAGTTCATGCACGATCAGGTGCTTCTCGACCAAGGTCTGCGAAACTACTGGGGTTACAACACCTTCGGCTTTCTCGCTCCACACACCGACTACTCCTCGGCCACGAAACCCGATGCGGCCGTAGCGGAATTCAAAGCCATGGTGCGCAGCTTCCACCAGGCGGGTATCGAAGTGATCCTCGACGTGGTCTACAACCACACCGCCGAGGGCAATCACATGGGGCCGACCATCAGCTTCCGCGGAATCGACAATGCCGCCTACTACCGCCTGGTCGACGGCGACGAAGAGCACTACATGGACTACACCGGAACGGGCAACAGCCTCAACGCCCGTCATCCGCATACGCTGCAATTGATCATGGACTCTCTGCGGTACTGGGTCACGGAGATGCACGTCGACGGTTTCCGCTTCGACCTCGCCTCGACACTCGCCCGTGAACTGCACGACGTGGACCGCCTTTCGGCCTTCTTCGATCTCGTGCAACAGGATCCGATCGTCAGTCAGGTGAAGCTGATCGCCGAACCGTGGGACGTCGGCGAAGGCGGTTACCAGGTCGGCAACTTCCCCGGCCTGTGGACCGAATGGAACGGCAAATACCGCGACACCGTCCGCGACTACTGGCGTGGTGAGCCGGCAACGCTGGGGGAGTTCGCCTCCCGTCTCACCGGATCCTCTGATCTCTACGAGGCCACCGGCCGTCGCCCTGGCGCGAGCATCAACTTCGTCATCGCCCACGACGGTTTCACCCTGCACGACCTCGTCTCGTACAACGAGAAGCACAACGAAGCCAACGGCGAGAACAACAACGACGGCGAATCGCACAACCGATCTTGGAACTGCGGGGTCGAAGGCCCCACCGACGACCCGGAAATCCTCGAACTGCGTGGCCGTCAGAGCCGGAACATACTGGCTACGCTGATGCTCAGCCAGGGCACCCCGATGCTTGCTCACGGCGACGAGATGGGCCGAACTCAGCAGGGTAACAACAACGTTTACTGCCAGGATTCGGAACTGTCATGGATGGATTGGACTCTCGCGGAAACCAACGCCGACCTCGTCGAGTTCACCAAGCGCGCAATTGCCTTGCGCGCCAAGAACCCGGTCTTCCGGCGTCGTCGATTCTTCGAGGGGCGACCTATTCGGAGCGGCGATCAGAGTCGCGACATCGCCTGGCTCACGCCGTCTGGCGAAGAGATGACTCCGGCCGACTGGGACAGCGGTTTCGGCAAGTCGTTGGCTGTCTTTCTCAACGGTGACGCGATCCCGGAACCGAACTACCGTGGCGAGCGCGTCACCGGAGATTCGTTCCTTCTCTGCTTCAACGCCCACTACGAAGATCTCGAATTCTCCACCCCCAACGCGGACTACGCGTCGGAGTGGACCGTCGTACTCGACACCTCGGTCCCCACCGGTGAGAGCGATACCGTGATCAAAGCCGGAACAACATTGGATGTAAAAGCGCGAGCATTGACGGTACTTCGCAGAACCGCTTGAGGGAGACGTGCACATGGCCCCGATAACCAGCACCTACCGACTGCAGTTGCGACCGGATGCATTCACTCTTCGTGATGCGGCCGCACAGGTGGACTACTTCGAGGCATTGGGGGTCTCACATCTCTATCTCTCCCCCATCCTCACGGCAACGTCCGGATCGACGCACGGCTACGACGTCACCGATCCGACAACCGTGTCCGAAGGACTTGGTGGCCGCGAGGCCCTGGTGGAGCTCTCGCGCGCCGTTCGATCACGTGGGATGGGCCTGATCGTCGATCTGGTCCCCAACCATGTCGGTGTCGCCAAACCTCGCGAAAATGCTTGGTGGTGGGACGTTCTCACGCACGGGCAGTCGTCGGAGTACGCGGATTTCTTCGACGTCGATTGGGCCGAGGACAACGGAGCCAACGGCGCCGACGGCAAACTCTCACTCCCGGTACTGGGTAGCCCGGACGATCTCGACGCACTGACTGTCGAGAAAGATGGCGAGGAAACACTTCTCGCGTTCTACGAGCACCGCTTCCCCATCGCTGCCGGTACTGAATTCGGATCTCCACAGGAGGTGCACTCCAGGCAGTCGTACCGACTCGTACCGTGGAACGCCGGGATCGTCAATTACCGACGGTTCTTCGCCGTCAACGAACTCGCTGCGCTGCGCCAGGAGGACCCCCAAGTCTTCGAACTCTGCCATCGGCAAGTGAAGTCGTGGGTCGACGAAGGACTGATCGACGGCGTTCGCATCGATCATCCGGACGGACTCGCGAATCCGGCGGAATATCTCGGGCGCCTGCGAGAACTGATCGGACCAGATCAGTGGCTCGTGATCGAAAAGATCCTCGGCCATACGGAACCACTCGATCCGATGCTCCCGATCGACGGCACCACCGGATACGACGCCCTCAATCAGCTGGGCGGCGTTTTCGTCGATCCCGCCGCCGAACTCGAATTGACCGAACTCTCGGCAGATCTGACCGGCGACGACGGGGACAGTGCATGGTTGCATCACACCGAACGTCAGTTCAAACGCGACACCGGGCGCGGTGACCTTGCACCGGAGGTTCGCAGGCTCGTGCGTGCAATCCGACGCGAAACCGGAAGTCGTTGCAGTGAGACCGAACTGAACGACGCAGTTGTCGTCGCGATCGCTCGGATGCCGGTGTACCGATCCGACTACAGTCCCCTCGCCGGTTTGGCCGCTCGGATCGTCGGCGACATGCACGAATTGGCTCCCGGACATGAACCATCGTTCAACGTGTTGGCGCAATCCCTGGTGAACAGCGGTGAAGCCTCAGTTCGCTTCCAGCAGGTGTGTGGCGCTGTCATGGCCAAGTCCGTCGAAGATCGACTCTTCTATCGGACGGCGCGCCTGGTCTCACGTCAGGAAGTCGGCGGCAACCCGGCATCGCTTGCCGTCTCCGTCGCCGAATTCCATCTCCACAACGCGGACCGAGCGAAGCGGTGGCCGCGCGCGATGACGAGTCTGTCCACTCACGACACCAAACGCGGCGAGGACGTGCGGGCACGGATCGGTGTTGTGTCTCAGGTGCCGACGCTGTGGGCCCGGCTGATTCGCGAGTGGGAAGACGTGTGCCCCAGCCCTGATCCGCTTACCGGATTGTTCTTGTGGCAGAACATCATCGGTGTGTGGCCGGCGGACGGCCGCTCGGCAGCCTCGGTTCCAGAGCTGCGCGAGCGTTTGCACGCCTATGCGGAGAAAGCCGTCCGCGAGTCCGGCGCCAGAACTTCCTGGAACGATCCGGACGTCGACTTCGAGTCGGCAGTGCACCGCTGGATCGACGAGGTGATCGACGGCCCGGTCGGTGATTCGGTCAGCGAATTCGTCGGCCGGATCGCACGTCACGGCTGGTCGGACTCTCTGGGCCAAAAGCTGCTCCAACTTCTCGGGCCCGGCGTTCCCGACGTCTACCAGGGCACTGAGCTGTGGGAGGACTCGTTGGTCGATCCGGACAACCGGCGGCTTGTCGACTACGGAACGAGGCGATCACTGCTCGATTCCGGCGCCGCGCCGATCGACGCAACAGGAACCGCAAAGTTGCACCTCGTTCGCACGGCACTGACACTTCGGCGGGAGAACCCCTCGTGGTTCGATCACGGTGAGTACCGGCCGGTCTTCGCTTCAGGTTCCGGATCCGGTCATCTGGTCGGCTTCTCGCGCGGCCCGGCAGGTGATCCGCCTATGGTCGTTGCTCTGGCGACGCGACATTCGCTCAGACTCTCGTCGCACGGTTGGAGAGATACGCGAGTGGACCTGCCAGATGGCGAATGGGTCGACGCACTGAGCGGACAACCCGTCTTGTCTTCGGATGCGCGGGACATCTTCGCTGCCGGGCCATGTGCCCTGTTGACCAGGGTGCGCTGAGCGGTTTCCGCTGACTGGGCATTCACCCCCGAAAAGAACTTAGTCGCGCTAACTTCCGAAGAGCAGATCATCACCACTAGTCGGAGGTTTGAGCATGGCCGCCAGTCGATTCACCGGAAAAGTTGCCTTCATCACCGGAGCCGCCCGTGGTCAGGGGCGCGCCGAAGCTGTCCGGCTGGCAGAAGAGGGCGCAGACATCATCGCCGTCGACGCGTGTGTTCAATTCGAATCCACCTCGTATGCCGGCGCCACCGACGACGACCTGGCCGAGACAGTCGAAATGGTCAAGGCCCTGGACCGTCGAATTGTCGCTACCAAGACCGACGTTCGCGACTTCTCTGCGCTGTCCGCGGCGCTCGCGGCCGGCATCGACGAATTGGGGCGACTTGACGTCGTCGTCGCGAACGCCGGAATCTGTTCTGCCAACATGTCCTGGGAAATCACGCCCGAGCAGTGGCAGGAAACGCTCGACGTCAACCTGACCGGCGTCTTCCACACCGCCAAGGCAGCGATCCCGCACCTTATCAAGCAAGGCACCGGTGGCTCGATCATCTTCACCAGCTCCGTCGCCGGCCTGCGCGGCCTCCCCTTCCTCGGCCATTACGTCGCGAGCAAACACGGCATCACCGGTCTGGCCAAGACGATGGCCTCGGAGTTGGGGCAGTACAACATTCGGGTCAACACCATCCACCCACACGGCGTGGAAACCGGAATGCAGATGACGGACATGCGGCCGCTCATCGACGCCAACGCCCACACACTCGGTCCGATCTTCATGCAGACCTTGCCCGACCCGGTCAGCCAGCCGGAGGACATCGCCGTCGCCGTCGCGTTCCTCGGTTCCGACGAGGCCCATCACATCACCGGCATCGCGATGCCGCTCGATCTGGGCACCCTGATCCGCTGATCGAATCTTCTCGAGTTTTTCCCGTCCTCGGGGAATATCGCTTCCCCGAGGACGGTTGCGCGAGACATGACCAAAACTGTTGTAGCGCAGACGTACGGCACGCCCGAGGTCCTGAAGCTGGTGGACGTCGATTTACCGGCGCCGAAATCAGGTGAAGTCCTGGTCGACGTGAAGGCGATCGGCGTCAATCCCTTCGACTTCAAGCTCTACAGCGGCGCTTTCGGCACCGACCCCGAGAAACTTCCCATCCGCCTCGGCGGCGAGGCAGCGGGCGTCGTCTCGGCTGTCGGCGACGGCGTCACAAATGTGAACGTCGGCGACGAAGTGATCGTCAGCCCCGGCAACGGCCTCTACTCCGAACAAGTAGTCGTGCCGGTCTCCTCTGTCACCGCGAAGCCCGCAGGCATCAGCTGGGAACAGGCAGCCGGCCTCCTTCTGGTCGGCGGAACTGCAGTCGACGCCCTCGACACCATTCGGGTCGGTTCCGGCGACACCGTTCTCATCCACGGCGCGTCCGGCGGCGTCGGCGCGATCGCTGTTCAGCTGGCAGTTGGTCGCGGAGCTACGGTGATCGGCACTGCGGGAGCCTCGAATCAGGATTACGTGCGCTCGCTCGGCGCCACGCCTGTGCTCTACGGCCACGGCCTCGAAGCGCGTGTCCGTGAACTCGCGCCGAACGGCGTCGATGCGGCGTTCGACACCGCCGGAACGGACGAAGCCGTCGATGCATCTCTGGCTTTGGTCACCGACAAGAGTCGCATCGTCACCATCGTCGCGTTCGGACGCGCCCAGACCGACGGCTTCGCTTCCGTCGGCGGAGGCAATCCGGCAAGTGCGGAAGCGCGTTTGAAGGCACGATCCGAACTTGTCGAACAAGCCGGTTCCGGACACCTCATCGTGAAGGTCGCCAAGACCTTCCCGCTAGCGGACGTGGCACTCGCTCACACCGAGTTGCAGAGTTCGCACCCCGCGGGAAAGTTCATCCTCATTCCCTGACGTTGCTTGCGGTTCCCTGTGTCTGAGGGGCCAGTGGAACCAACAGGGTGGTGCCGAACGCGACGAGCACGGATTCGCCTTCGCGTTCGGCATGTACCTCGGCAGTGACGAACACCTGCTTGCGCCCGGCCTTGACCGAGCGCGCCGTAGCGACAAATGCGGTTCCGACGCCCGGACTCACGAAATTGACCGCGCAGTTGGACGCCGCCACGACACCTACCTGGGTGAAAGCAGCAAATCCGCACGCGGTGTCGACGAGTCCCGCCACGAGCGCAGCGTGCAGGTGTCCCGAGTACTGGCCCAGATCCTCACGCCATTCGAGCCGCAGACAAACGCGACCCGGTTCGGCCTCCGTGACTTCGAATCCGGCCCACCGGTTGAAGGCCGCCGAGGCGTTGACCGCGCGCAACTGTTCGAGCATTTCAGAATTTCCCATGTAGACCAGTCTACATAGATTGTGGTGGATCGCAGGGGTGTTTAAGCTCCAACTCGTGGCGACTCCCCCGAAACACCGCGAAGCACTCGTACGAGCTGCGGCCGATCTGTTTCGCCGCCAGGGGTATGCGGCAACGGGCCTCAACGAGATCCTCAAGTCGAGCGGGGCGCCGAAAGGTTCGCTCTACCACTACTTTCCCGGCGGCAAAGAGCAGATCGGCGAAGAGGTCGTCCGCGTCGGCGGGCAATTGGTCACCGACACCCTGACCGAACTCGCCGACAGCCAATCGGACGCCGGGTCGCTACTGCGCGAGTACGCGCGGTTGCTCGCCGGATGGGTGAGCGATTCGGATTTCCACGAAGGCTCGCCGATCACGACGGTGTTGTTGGAACTTGCCCCCGATTCGGAGAGCGTGACAGCCGCCGGACAGGCGGTGTATCGACAGTGGACTTCGCTACTGCGCGACACACTGATCGCGTCCGGGGTCGGACGTGCGCGAGCGGAACGGCTTGCCATCCTGGCAGTGTCCGCGCTCGAGGGCTCGCTGGTGCGGGCTCGCGTCGAACGATCCGGTCAGCCGATTCTCGATTCCCTCGGCGAGGTCGCCGACGTGTTCGACGGAGCAATCGCCGCGGCGCACTCGCACTGAGCGAACGCGACCTGAGCGAACGGCACTCTCGGTCTCATGAAGGCGCCGAAAGGTACGTTCGCTCGGAATCGGAGGGTGGCTCAGTCGGCTTCCGGGCGCCACCTCGAGCACCACCGCGGGCCGCGCCGATCCCTGCGACGACGACGCACGCGATACCTGCCACGGCCAGAACACTCGGAACCTGTTGCAGCACAACCAGACCGATAAGCTGCGCGAAAGCAGGCTCGAGACTCATCAGCGTGCCGAACGCCGCCGTGGACAGCCTTCGCAACGAGACCATCTCCAGAACGAACGGCACGACGGGCAGCAAGATCGCGAGTCCGAGGCCCACGAGAATCAGATGCGGAGTCAGCCGCCCGATAGCCGAGTGGCCTACGGCAATTGTCGCGGCCAACCCGGCTACCGCCATCGACACCGCCAGCCCGTTGATACCGGCAACCTCGTCGCCGACGCGCTGGGTGAGCAAAATGTACATCGCCCAGCAGAGCGCCGCACCGAGTGCGTACGCCACACCGACCAGATCGACTGTCCCGGCCCATGGTTCGGTGAGAAGCACGACGCCCACGCCTGCCAGAACCGGCCACAGAACACGGCCACGCCCCCGGAGCAATGCAACCGTCAGCGGACCCAAGAATTCCAATGCGCTTGCTGTTCCCAGCGGAAGGCGCTCCACCGCTGCCATGAACAGGAGCGTCATGCCTGCGGTGACCACACCCAGAACCACGCAAGCCAGAAACGCCTTGCGAGTGAACGCCGAAGGGCGGGGCCTGACGATGATCAGAAGAATGATGCCTGCCCAGGCGAGTCGTAGCCACGCCGCTCCGTCTGCGCCGAGCTGATCGATCAGGCCCACCGACACGGCGAGCCCGAGCTGCACGCACAACATCGCCAAAACAGCCAGGCCCACTCCGGCCCGCGCTTTCGTATCCATAGCTGAATTGAACGGGAGGCCAACCGTTCGTGTCCACGCGATTTTGACCTACATTATGTTCACGATTAGTGAATGATCGAAGGATGGAAACCCGTCGACTCCATCTCCTCCTCGAACTCTCCCGCTTGGGTTCGATGCGTGCGGTCGCCGAAGCGCACAACCTCACGACGTCGACCGTGTCCCAACAACTCGCGGCCTTGACCGCGGAGACCGGTACCGCACTGATCGAGCCCGACGGTCGCCGGGTGCGGCTGACGCCGGCCGGTCAACGACTGGCCGATCATGCCGTCACCATCCTGGCAGCCGTCGATGCAGCTCGCCTGGACCTCGATCCGGACGCGGAACCGGTGGGGACCCTGCGAGTCGGCGGATTCGCAACTGCGATCAGAACCGCGATGCTCCCCGTCGCTCGAAGCCTGCAACGCAGTCACCCGCAGGTGGACGTGATGATCTACGAATACGAACCCGTCGAGGCTTTTGCACTCCTCGAACGCGACGATCTAGACCTCGCACTGACGTACGACTACAACCTTGCCCCCGCGTCGCCGAGCCCACTACTCGAAGCAATTCCGCTCTGGTCGACGCCATGGGGACTGTGTGTTCCCGGCGACGCCAAAGCTCCCGACAAGTCCACAGAATCCGGAATCGATCTCCGCGCCTTCGCCGACACGTCATGGATAGTGAACTCACGCAACACGGCAGACGAGCGCGCTGTGCGAACCCTCGCGTCGCTGGCCGGGTTCACCCCTCGGATCACTCACCAGATCGACAGTCTCGACTTGGTCGAACTCTTGATCCTCAGTGGTTACGGCGTGGGGCTGATGCCGCTCGAACGCAAGACTCGCGAAGGCGTGCGCGTCGAACCACTCGTCGATCCGCCCGTCATCCTCACTGCCTATGCGGTGA
This sequence comes from Rhodococcus sp. Ni2, assembly GCF_021352185.1. Taxonomy (NCBI): domain Bacteria; kingdom Bacillati; phylum Actinomycetota; class Actinomycetes; order Mycobacteriales; family Nocardiaceae; genus Rhodococcus; species Rhodococcus sp. Ni2. The sequence continues at coordinate 435,643 of NZ_WOXZ01000003.1, read as the reverse complement.
CGCGTCGCGGCCGATCGTCGTGGCCGCCGCTTCGGCTCGTGTTGGACCGACTCACGGCCTACCGATAACTCACATCCGATCAGCGTCGCCGTCGCGGCGCTGCTGCTTGGCAATTCGACGCTGCTCTTCCGCCCGTTCGCGGCACTGACGCAAGAAGGCTTCGTCCGCCGCCGGATCCTGCGCAACGGCACGTCCCGGGCGCTCGTATTCGCCGTACCCGGTTGGGCCGACGTATCCGCGGGGCGCGTTCTGTCCGCGCCCGACCACCAGCCACAGAACCGATCCCAAAGTAGGAAGGAAGATGATGATCAGAATCCAGACGACCTTGGGTAGGTACTGGATGTAGGCGTCATCTCTCGTGATGGCGTCGACGATGCAGAAAATCCACAGCAACATCGTGATGAGGCCGAACAAGGCATAGGGCACGCTGGCGATTCCTCCCGAGAATAAAAAACCCTCGCCATGCTAACGAAAACAGACCAATTAGTACATTAGATTCTGGCGAATGTTGAACTCGAGCCATCCTCGGTATGCATCGACGTCCCATCCACTGACCCGACGCAATTGCTGATGAAGCTGAGGCGAGACGAAAGCGGCAAGTATGCCCGCAGCTTTCTCGAGCGAAATCTCAGGCCTCAACAAGCCATGCTCGGAGAGACCCTCGGCTATCGACATCGCATTGACGGCCGACTGATCCGACGACTCCTCGGATAGTCGACGCATGTCGGCATCCGCACCCGAGGATTCGACCGCGACCATCATCAGAGCGCCGGCACGTTCGAGCAGTCCGATGCCCTGAGCCACGATCTGGGAGACGATCCGGCGAACGTCATCGGGGTCCGCGGCCAGGTTCGGCGCGCCGAGTGGAACCTCTTCGGCATCGAGCGCCGCAGCGAGGGCCGCTTCGAAGATCTCGAGTTTCCCGCCAGGGAAGGCTGTGAACACCGTCCGATCGGCGACGCCGGCCGAGGCGGCAATCTGCTTGACGGTGGCACTGACATACCCGTCTCGAACAAACAAGGCCGTCGCCGCATCACGAATGAGTTCACGCGTTCGCTGCGCGGAAGCTTCACGCACGCGGGAGTGGTACTGGCGTCTGCCCTCCATTGCGCACACTTTAGCCGCATTCGATGCAACGACCATGCATGGAAAGAATCGTGCAGCTCAGGAGCCTTTTCCGGGGTGATCTATCCAGCCGTCGCTACCGGGAAACACCAACGCCTCGTGGCCGTTGTCGTACCTGACCAGATAGGGAGGACCGCCGTCCTCGCCGTGCACCTCGAGAACCTCGGCAGTTACCTCCGCCTGCCCCACCACGCGCCCCTGGACGTGGAGACGGTCACCCACTTCGGCATGCATCACTCCTCCTCGCTGCCCGCTCGCGCAGGCGCAGACCAACCACTGACGTTGTTCCCGCCATGCCGACTCGGAAACCCTGGGGCGAGTTGCCGTCGTGAGAAATCGCATATTCACCGAAGATGACAGTGACGGGTGAACAGTGGTTCACTCATGGGTGAATTCCCGTTCACCATCGCCGCGTGAAGGACCGTCTCTTGGCATTGCACTCGTCTCCGACCACTCGCCGTTCAAGTCGGCTCATTACCGCAATTCTCTGTCTTTCCGGCACCGTGGTCGCGCTGCAACAAACGATGGTCATTCCGTTGTTGCCCGATTTCCCGAAGATCCTCGGCGTCAGCGCTGACGACGCCTCCTGGCTCGTCACCGTCACGCTCCTCACGAGTGCCGTCGCCACTCCGATCGTCTCCCGCCTGGCAGACATGTTCGGAAAACGACGCATGATGCTGATCTCGATGACGATGATCGTGGTCGGATCACTGGTGGCGGCGATCGGCGGCAACTTTGTCGCCCTGCTGATCGGACGTGGTCTCCAGGGCTTCGCGATCTCGATGATCCCCGTCGGAATCAGCATCATGCGCGACGAACTGCCCAAGGAGAAGGTGGCGTCGGCAACAGCGTTGATGAGTGCCACTCTCGGAATCGGCAGCGCACTCGGGCTCCCGCTGTCCGGGTTGATCTTCGAGCATCTGGGCTGGCCCGCCATCTTCTGGCTCTCGGCGATCGTGGGCGTCCTGCTGATCATCGCGGTAGCCGTCGTCGTCCCGGAATCGAGTGTTCGTACCCGCGGCAAATTCGACTTCCTGGGCGCGGTCATGCTCTCGACAGCACTCACGGCGATCCTCCTCGCCATCTCCAAGGGCGCCCGTTGGGGATGGACGAGCGAACTGACATTGCTGATGTTCGTCATCGGAATCGTGACTCTCGCATTGTGGTTCCCTTACGAACTCCGCGTCACCCAGCCGATGGTCGATCTACGAACGTCGGCCAAGCGGCCTGTTCTGCTGACCAACGTCGCCTCGATCCTCGTCGGCTTCTCGATGTACGCGAACAACCTCTCCACCACCCAACAACTTCAGATGCCGAAGATCTCCGGCTACGGCTTCGAACTGGGCGTGATGGCGGCCGGACTGTGCATGATTCCGGCAGGCCTCGCGATGGTCTTCTTCGCGCCCGTCTCCGCGAACATCACGAAGCGATTCGGAGCCAAGATCACCCTGATCGTCGGCGGCACGGTGCTCGCGCTCGCCTACATCGCGCGAGTGTTCCTGACCGGTTCGATAGCACTGATCATCATCAGCGCGGCGGTGGTCAGCATCGGAACCGCAATTGCCTACTCCGCGATGCCGATGCTGATCATGCGATCGGTTCCGATTACCGAAACCGCGTCGGCAAACGGCCTCAATTCGCTGCTCCGCTCAGTCGGTACTTCCACGTCCAGCGCGGTGGTTGCCGCCATGCTCACGTCGATGGTCATCCCGTCCGGGCCGGGCGAGGGCCTTCCGTCGATCGACGCCTTCAAGAACATCTTCTGGCTGGCCGCCCTCGCCGCCGTGGCTGCTGCCGCTGCCGCTGCGTTCATTCCTCGCCGCGGCGCAAAACCGGAAGCGGCACTTCGCCCGGTGACCCCGGAAGGGTTCGAGCTTCCCGACGCCGCCGTGTCCGAAACGGAAATTGTGGTTGCCGGTCGTGTGATCCGGGCCGACAGCCGACCGATCCGGCAGGCCGTTGTCACCGTGATGGACATGGAGGGTCGACCGATCGATTGGAGTCGCGCCGACAACGAGGGCAACTTTTCCCTCGCCCTACCCCGGCCCGGACGGTATTTGGTAGTGACGAGTGCCGACGGCTGGTCCCCTCGGTCGCAGGTGATCGCTTTCGACAGCGCGCAATCGACGCACACCGTCGAACTCGGTGACCGCCTCACCATCTCCGGCAAGGTCGGAGTCGGCGGCCGAACAACCTCGGGAACCGTCGTCACGCTCACGAAACCGACCGGCGAATTCGTCGCATCCACCGTCACCGACGGAACCGGGCACTACGGAATCGCGCTCCCGACATCCGGCCGGTACATCCTGACCGCGCTGACCGAGAGCGGACACGGCACATTGGCTCGTCAGATAGCGGTCATCGCGCAGTCCACCGTCGTCGATTTCGACGTACCCGTCGATGCCGAGCCGTTGACGACAGTATGAACGCCAGTACGAGCAACCGAACGCATGGCGATCGGGTATCGAGGCGAGCGACATGAGCAGCGGCGAAGCCAGCATCCTCACAGCAGCGAAAGCCTTGTTCGCGGAACGAGGTTACGCATCGACGACCATCAAGGACATCGCGGTCGCAGCCGGCTACTCCCCTGCCCTGGTCATGAAGATCTACGGCAGCAAAGCTCGGCTGTACTCGGCTGCGATCCCGTCCGCACCTCCGATGGACGAGGATCCGAATGCCGACGCCACCGGAGACATCGGCTGTCAACTGGTCGAGAAACTTGTCGCTCGTAGAGAATCCGACGAAACCGATCCGTGGGCAATGCTCGCAGTACACGTTCACGAGGCGCCAGATCCGGCCGCCGCTCGGGCCGAGATCAAGCAACGATACGTTCACGGGATCGCGCGCCGCATCGGCGACACGGAGCCCGGTTTGGTACGCAGCCAGATCGTCGTCTCACTGCTGCTCGGACTGGCCACCGGCATGCGGACGCTCGAACTCCTCGGTGAGGATTCACTGTCGTCGGAGGATCTGATCCGGCGCTACGGAAGGCTGATTCAAATAGCCGTCGACGAAATCGAACCGGTATCCGAGCACGAATCGTTCATCAGTGACACGGTGGAGGAATGACTACTTACCGATACCTCGACGCCGACCGGAATCTCCTCGAAGAGAAAGATTTCGAAACCGAGCAGGACGCACAGGAATACCGACTCTCCGTCCTCGGTGCCGAACACATCGAGCCCGCGGGCGAATGACGCCTCCGCAAAGGAAGCCGAAGCAAGGCATTCTGTAGCGTCGAGACCATGCCTGTAGCTCGCTTGGGATCGATCACCCTCGATTGCAGTGATCCACAACGCCTTGCGGAATTCTGGCGAAATATGCTGGGCGGCGAAATCACGTACAACACTGAGAAGTTTGCGACCGTCAGCACAGGCGGTGGCCAGATCACCGCAATCCGCATCGACGAACACCGCCCGAGCACGTGGCCGATGGCTGCAATACCGAAGCAGATTCATCTGGATTTAGTGGTCGATGATCTGGACATCGCACAGGAGCAAGCTGTCAGCCTCGGTGCTCAAATCGGTAGCCGGCAGAACGCGCCGGAGCGTTGCCGCGTTCTACTCGATCCCGCTGGTCATCCGTTCTGTTTGTGTCTGGCGGGTCCGAATCTGTCGCCGTGGTCAATGCCTGGCGAATCTGCGTGAGTTCGTCGATCAAGGCTTGAACGCGACGCTCGATTTCGTCACAGATCGGGCGAACTGCTTCAAGGCCCTGTCCGGCCGGGTCGTCGAGAACCCAGTCTCGGTAACTCTTGCCGGGGAAGATCGGGCACGTGTCGCCGCAGCCCATGGTGATGACGACATCCGAATCCTGGACGGCGTCGACAGTGAGGATCTTCGGAGACTGCGCTGAGATGTCGATACCGCGCTCTGCCATCGCCTCGACCGCTGCCGAATTGACGGTCTCGGCGGGTGCGGATCCGGCGGAACGGACCTCGATGGCGTCGCCTGCGAGATGGCTCAGGAATCCCGCGGCCATCTGAGATCGACCGGCATTGTGGACGCAGACGAACAACACCGATGGTTTGCTCATGACCTCGCTCTTTCTCGACTGGATGAAACCTCTTCGACTGCAAAGCGTTTGCGTAGAGCAAGGGAGACATAGACCAGCCCGACGAGCACCGGTACCTCGATCAGCGGGCCGACGACACCGGCAAGAGCTTGCCCCGAGGTGGCGCCGTAGGTGGCGATGGCTACCGCGATCGCGAGTTCGAAGTTGTTGCCCGCGGCGGTGAACGCCAGGGTCGTGGTGCGTTCATAGCCCAATCCGATTGCGGCGCCGAGGATGTAGCCTCCGCCCCACATGAGCGCGAAGTACGCGAGCAAGGGCAGCGCGATCCGGACGACATCCCAAGGCTGGGAGGTGATCTGTTCGCCCTGCATCGAGAAGAGCACGACGATGGTGAACAGCAGACCGTAGAGCGCCCAGGGGCTGATCTTGGGGATGAACTTGTTGTCGTACCAGTCGCGGCCTTTGGCGCGTTCGCCGAAGAAGCGGGACAGAAAACCTGCCAGCAGCGGGATACCGAGGAAGATCAGGACCGATTTCGCAATCTGCCAGGGCGAGGTGTCGATGGTGGTCTGTTCGAGGCCGAGCCACCCGGGCAGGACCGAGAGGTAGAACCAACCGAGCACGGCGAACATGATCACCTGGAACACCGAATTGATGGCGACCAGCACCGCGGCGGCTTCGCGGTCTCCGCAGGCCAGGTCGTTCCAGATGATCACCATCGCGATGCAGCGAGCGAGGCCGACGATGATCAAACCGGTTCGGTATTCCGGCAGGTCAGGCAGAAACAGCCAGGCGAGGGTGAACATCAGCGCCGGGCCGAGAACCCAGTTCAGGAACAGGGAGCCGGCGAGGAGTTTCTTGTCCCCGGTGACTGTGTCGAGGCGGTCGTAGCGGACCTTCGCCAGGACCGGGTACATCATGATCAGCAGACCGAGGGCGATCGGTAGCGAGATGCCGTCGATCTGCACCTTGTCCAGGGCAGTGTTCACACCGGGGATCCAGCGTCCAACCAGCAGGCCGACGACCATGGCCACGCCGATCCAGACCGCCAGATAGCGGTCGAGGGTGGAGAGTTTTCCGACGACTTCGGGGTGTTCGGTGGTGGCAGCGGTGTTGCTCATGCGGTGACCTCAGCGCAAGCGTCCGCGGCACTCACGCTCGCACCTTCTACCAGTAGAACGGCGGAAAGCTGTTGCAGCGCAGCCGGAATAACCCAGTAGTACACCCAGGTCCCGCGTCGTTCACAATCGAGCAGCCCGGCCTGGCGCAACACCTTGAGGTGATGCGAGATAGTCGGCTGAGACAGATCGAACGAGTCGGAGATGTCGCAGACGCAGGCTTCACCACCCTCGTGACTTGCCACCAAGCTGAGCAAGCGGAGACGAACCGGATCGCCGAGGGCCTTGAACATCCGAGACAAGTCGCCGGCCCAATCCTCGGTCAAGGGTTCACGAACGAGCGGGGTGCAGCAAGCCTCGGAGTCCGGCAGCTCTTGATTCGACATTCTTCGATATTGACAGATATCGAATCAACGCGCAATCGGGCATCCGGTCAGCCGGATCCCGGACTCATCCCTCGGCGATCGCCGTTCGACGCTCGAGCAGAACAGTGTCGCGCCACACGCCGTCGAGTTCGGCGATCTTCTCGCGAAGGCCGACCGTTCGAAACCCGGCCGAATGATGGAGCGAGATGGAGGCACGGTTCTCCGGGAACATCGACGTCTGCAGAGTCCAGAGTCCGTCGGCGTCGGCGGACATGACTTGCTTGCGCAACAACGCCTTTCCGACGCCACGACCACGCATGCCGTCCGCAACGTACACGGAGTTCTCGGCAACCCCGCGGTAGCAGTCACGCTCGGAAACCGGACTCAACGCAGCCCATCCGACAACAACACCCCCGACAGTCGCCACCCATCGATGCTGCGGCAGCCACCGTTCGTGGAGATGCTCACGCGAGGGGACCTCAGCGGCAAAGGTGGCATTTCGGGTGTCGATACCCTCGCCGTAAATACGGCGAACCGCATCCCAGTCGTCGTCGATCATGGCCCGGACAGAGACATCGTCGGGCAGATCACTCGGGCAGCACGGACGCGGAGCAAGGACTCCCATCACCACATCCGCCGCCTGCGGCAAGGCAACGCAACACGTCGGACTCATCGCGACGACCGTGCTCGTCCCTTCCTTACGCATGGTCACAAAACCCACATCGGCAAGCTTGCGCAGGTGGTGCGACACCGTCGGTTGCCCGATCCCCAACGCCTCGGCGAGCGCTCCGACGGTAATACCACCGACCGCGCTCGCTACCCGGTGAAGCAATCGGACGCGCATCGGCTCGGCAAGGCAGGCGAACCACTGCGCGTAGGTATCGGCATCGCCCTGCGCGAGGACGGAAGAACGGATCTGATCCGAGTCCGAATCTCCGACTCGCACCGTCGGAGTCTGCAGCGAAGTCATCTCTCCACTATATCGACAGCTGTCGATGGTTGCCTACATTGATGATCGTCGATACTGTTCCCCGTAGATCGATAATCGTCGATGAAAGGCACGAAAATGAACCCCCTACCCGTTGTCGTGATCGGGGCCGGCCCGATCGGCCTGGCAGCCGCAGCAGAACTGCGCGAGCGCGGACTCACACCCCTTGTATTCGAGCGCGGAACCACAGCCGGTGCTGCGATCTCCGAGTGGAATCACGTTCGACTGTTCTCCCGGTGGTCCGAACTCGTCTCCCCCGCCGCGCGGCGACTCCTCGACCAGAATGGATGGAGCTCACCCGACGGGCAGACCTATCCGACCGGCCGGCAATGGCGCGAGCTCTACCTCGAACCACTCGCCTCGGCCCTCGCCGACCTGGTCCAGTTCGACACCGAGGTGATCGGCGTAGCTCGACGCGGACGTGACCTGGTCGTCGACGCCGGACGCGACAGCGAACCCCTCTCGATTCACCTGCGGCGCCGGGACGGAACCGAGGATCGGATGTTCGCCCAGGCCGTTGTGGATGCGTCCGGCACCTGGGGCACCCCCAACCCGCTCGGTGGTGAAGGTCTTCCTGCACTCGGCGAAGGCGCTGTGGGTACTGCGATCCGGTACCGGGTTCCTGATCTCGACGATCCGGCAGTGCGGGCACAGTTCGCCGGAACGCACACAGTCATCGCAGGTAGTGGCCACTCCGCGCTGACGGCGATCGTTGCGCTGTCAGGGTTGGCGGAGCAGGCTCCGAGCACCCGCATCACCTGGGCGGTCCGCCGAGGAAACATCGGCTCTGCATTCGGAGGCGGCGACGCTGACGAACTGCCCGCGCGCGGCGCCCTGGGCTTGCGTGCAAAGAAGGCCGTCGAGGATGGCCTGTTGAGAGTCGTCACCGGCTTCCGCACCGCAGAGGTGACAACTACCCCTTCGGGACAACTCATACTCGCCTCCGATGCGGGTGATCGCATCGAGAACGTGGACAACGTCATAACGCTGACCGGCTTCCGCCCCGATCTGTCCTGGCTCTCGGAAATTCGACTCGGCCTCGACCCGGTCTTACAAGCACCGGTCGAGCTTGCTCCGCTGATCGACCCGAACGTCCACTCGTGCGGCACCGTTTACCCGCATGGCGCGAAGGAGCTTCGCCATCCGGAGCCGGGGGTGTACTTGGCTGGAATGAAAAGCTACGGCCGAGCACCCACCTTCCTGGCGATGACCGGCTACGAGCAGGTTCGCAGCATCGCAGCCGAGCTCGCCGGCGATCACGAAGCAGCGGCCCGCGTCGAGTTGGTCCTTCCGGAGACCGGAGTCTGCGGCGGCGCAGGCATTTTCGACGAACCTGACACAGCAGAAACCGACACAGGGAAAGCCGAGGGCGGATGCTGCAGCGCCCCCGCTCCGAAACTGATCACGCTGTCTGCACCGTCCGGCAACACCTGCGGATAGAAACAGTCCTTGACGACGGAACCAGCCCGCCGGGCTGCCACATCCGGCCGAACAAGGCATGCTGATCGTGTGCATACATTCGAGGTCTGGGCGCCCACACCGGAATCGGTCCGGGTCGAAGTCGACGGCATCACGCACGAGATGGACCGGACCGACGACGGGTGGTGGCGCGCCGAGGTCGACTGCGACAACCGCGCTCGCTACGGCTTTGTCGTCGACGGTGAAACACTCCCGGATCCGCGTTCACCACGCCAGCCCGAAGGCGTGCATCTCCGCTCCCAGTTGCATCAGCTCGACGAGGCGTCCTGGACCGACTCTCAGTGGACCGGACGACAACTCCCAGGATCATCGGTCTACGAACTGCACATCGGAACGTTCACCCCCGAAGGAACATTCGACGCCGCGATCGAACGTCTCGATCACCTGGTAGACCTCGGCGTCGGCTTCGTGGAAATCATGCCGGTCAACGGCTTCAACGGAACTCACAACTGGGGCTACGACGGTGTGCTCTGGTACACGGTCCACGAGATCTACGGTGGCCCGGACGGATTGCAACGCTTGGTGAATGCGGCCCACGAACGCGGACTCGGCGTGATTCTTGACGTGGTCTACAACCACCTGGGCCCGTCGGGCAACTACCTCGAAAAGTTCGGCCCCTACATTGCCGATGGAGCGAACACCTGGGGCCGAACGATCAACATCGGCGGTCCGCAGTCGGGCGAGGTTCGCGAGTACATCATCGGGAATGCCCTGCGATGGATGCGCGATTTCCACATCGACGGTCTACGCCTCGACGCCGTCCACGCGTTGGTCGATCACACCGGAACGCACATCCTCGAGGAACTCGCCGTCCGAACGGAAACACTGTCGGCTCATCTGGGTCGACCGCTCACGTTGATCGCCGAAAGCGATCTCAACGACGCCACTCTGATCACGCCACGAGCGGCCGGCGGGTTCGGCTTGGACGCGCAGTGGGACGACGACATCCACCACACCATTCACACGGCCGTGTCCGGCGAACGCCAGGGTTATTACGCCGACTTCGGATCCTTGGAATCCCTTGCAAATACATTGCGGCGCGGTTTCTTCCACGCCGGAACGTATTCCTCGTTCCGTGGACGGGTTCACGGCCGGCCGATCGACATCACGCATCAGCCCGCCAGCGCCCTGCTCGCATACACGTGCACCCACGATCAGATCGGCAACCGCGCGATCGGGGACCGCCCGAGCGCCTATCTGACGCCAGGACAATTGGCGATCAAGGCGGCGCTGGTCCTGCTATCGCCGTACACGCCGATGCTGTTCATGGGCGAGGAATGGGGAGCGACCACTCCGTTCCAGTTCTTCACCTCGCATCCGGAACCGGAACTCGGCGAGGCCACTGCCAAAGGCCGCAAAGCGGAGTTCGCGGCGCACGGCTGGAACAGTGACGACATTCCGGATCCGCAAGACCCACAGACATTTCTGCGATCGAAACTGGACTGGGACGAGCGAGACGACGAGACACGCGCTCGCGTCCTGGCCTGCTATCGCGATCTACTTGCCCTGCGCAGGAAGCGAATCGAGATCACCGACCCTTGGCTGGGGCACCTGCACGTCGACTACGACGAGGACGACCAGTGGATCACCCTGCGCCGCGGCGCATTACAGATCGTGTGCAATCTGGGAACGGACGCGGCCTCGGTCCCGGCCGGCGGAACCCCCATCCTCTGGTGGGATCCGCCGACACAGGACGAGACCGCGTCCGCAACCGCCGTGCCGGGGCACTCGTTCGTCGTACTCGAAAGCTGACTAACTCTCGAGATTCCGGTATTAACGCTTCGCGTTCTCTGGTGTACTCCGCAGCATCCTCAACACCAATGCGGCACTGACGAACAGAACCAAAGCTGTTGCACCGGCAGCAACGTGCATACCGTCGACAAACGCCGACTTCGCGGAATCGGCAAGCACCGAACCGAGTTCACCAGGTAGGTACGTTGCTTCCTGCAGGGCACCGCCGAGTGTGCCCTGTGCAGCGTGCGCCTGATCTGCTTCGAGCATCGAGGTGTCGATTCCCTTGCGGAAGATCGCCATCACCACGCTGCCCAGGATCGCCACGCCGAGCGCGATGCCGAGTTCGTACGCGGTCTCCGACACAGCGGAAGCAGCGCCGGCGCGTTCGGGTTCCACCGAACTGACCACGAGATCCGATGTCAACGTCAACGCGACACCGACACCAGCACCGGCCAGACCGAAGCCGATCACGAACATCAACGGGCCGCTGTCGACGCCGAGCGCGAGCAGCATCGCAGCACCGATACCGGCAACCGCGAGGCCCGCGCTGAGCACGTGAGACACCGACCACCGGCGAATCAACCAGGCTGCCGCAACCGCGGTGAATGCGCTGAGCAACATACCCGGGAGCATCAGCAGGCCGGCGTCGAGCGCCGAGTTACCCAGCACCAACTGCAGGTACTGCGAGCCGAAGAACAGGACACCTGCCAGCGCGAAGATCGAGAGCAGGTTGGTGATGACGGCGGTGGAGAACGACGCGTTGGCAAACAGCTTCAGATCCAACATCGGATCCTTCAGCATCCGCTGACGACGCACGAACACGTAACCCGCCGCGAGACCAACGAGGCCGATCACCAGCAACGTGATGCTGACGCCGTGCACCACGGATTCCTTGACCGCGTACACCAGCGGCAACATGGTCGCCATCGACAGACCAGCGCTGATGAGGTCGAATCGACCCGGATTGGGGTCCTTCGACTCCGGGATCAGGATCGGGCCGAGTACAACCAGCGCGATCATGACCGGAATGTTGATCAAGAAGACCGAACCCCACCAGAAGTGCTCGAGCAACCAACCACCGACCAACGGGCCGGCCGCGGTACCGCCACCGGCCATCGCGCCCCAGACACCGATCGCCTCGGTGCGCTGACGCGGGTTGACGAAGATCGTGCGGATCAGACCGAGGGTGGCAGGCATCAGCGTTGCACCGGAAATACCCTGCAGCACGCGGGCGGCAATGAGCATCTCGGGACTGACAGCGAGAGCGGCGATGATCGAGGCGAGACCGAAGCCGACTGCGCCGATCAGGAGCAGTTTTCGCCTACCGATCCGGTCGCCGAGCGTACCCATGGTGATGAGCAGACCGGCGAGCACGAACGAATAGACGTCGATGATCCACAGCAACTGCGTGCTGCTCGGTTCGAGGTCGGCGCTGATGAACGGAAGCGCAAGATCGAGCACCGTGCCGTCGACTGCGATGAGCAACACAGCAAAGGCAAGGACTATCAAGCCCGCCCAGTCACGCTTTGTCGCCCGAACCTCGTCGGGATTGATTGCAGACGTATCTGCCGACACTGACATTGCTCCCCTGCGACTTTCTCTGAGTTCTTTCGAAAAGACTTCACTGCACCGTCCAGCCGGTACAGTAGGTCTACGGTAACAGTGAACCGTCCGAGCGGTAAAGTTATTTCCGGGTAGGGTCACATCACATGGCTGCCGACACTCGCGATCGAATTCTCGACGCACTGGAGAAGCTGCTGCTGGTCAGCGGCGTCGCCCAAGTCACGCTCGAAGGCGTTGCCGCCGAAGCCGGGGTTTCCAAGGGCGGACTTCTCTATCACTTCCCCAGCAAGGAAGCACTGCTCGCGGCGATGGTCCGCAGACTCGGAGAACGCTCGGATCAGCAACTCGAAGACGCCGTAGCAGGCGGTACGACGGTCACCGAGTTCTATCTGCAGATCCCCGATGCGAACGAAAGCGAAGAACTCTCACTCTTCCGGTCGATCATCGCGGCACTGAGAACAGTCGACGGACAACACGACGAAATCCAGAAAGCCGTCACACATGTGATGCGGAGCTGGGACAAGGGCCTTCAGACCGAGATCGCCGACCCTGTGCAGGCCGAGATCATCCGACTCGTCGGCGACGGCCTGTATTTGGCGGCGATGCTCGGGCTCCCCCAGCCGGATCCCGAACTGCATCGACAGGTGGTCGAGCGACTGCGGCCCTGACCGGGGGCGTCTCTTACGTCAGATAGCGGTACGCCGGGCTTCCCGGCTCGAGCCTCTCGGACTGCATCGGCGCGCGCTCCATCCGCTCGAGTAACGCCGCCAACCCGTCGGCGGAACCGAGTTCGATACCCACCAACGCGGCACCCGTCTCGCGATTGTTTCGCTTGACGTACTCGAACAGCGCGATGTCGTCGTCCGGCCCGAGCACGTCCGAGAGAAAGCGACGGAGCGCTCCCGGTTCCTGCGGAAAGTCGACCAGGAAGTAGTGCTTGAGCCCGAGGTGAACGAGCGAACGCTCGAGGATTTCGCCGTAACGAGAGACGTCGTTGTTGCCACCGGAGATCAGGCACACGACGGTCGAACCCGGCTCGAACGTCAAATTCTGAAGTGCCGCAACGGAAAGCGCTCCCGCGGGTTCGGCGATGATGCCCTCGCTCTGATACAGCTCGAGCATCGCCGTGCAGATAGCGCCCTCGTCGATCTGATTGACGACAAACGATCCCGAACCGGACCGTGTCTGAAGTTGACGAGCCACGAGCGGCAACGACGCGTGCGACACCACGGCGGCACCCAGACGTGAGACGACCTCGTAGGGAACATCGCCGATCCTCTTGACCGCTGCGCCGTCGACAAATGGATCGACGTCGGGAAGAGTCACCGGGCCCCCGGCAACAAGAGCGGCCGTCATTGACGCCGCACCGGACGGCTCGATCCCGACGATCGACGTCTTGGGCGACCGTTCGTGCAGGTAGGTGGCGATGCCCGCAATGCAACCGCCGCCGCCGACCGGCACGACGATCGTGTCGAGAGGGGCGTCCAATTGCGTGAGAATCTCCGCTGCGATGGTTCCTTGCCCCGCAGCGGTGCGCACGTCGTCGAACGGGGGAACCATGGTTGCGCCGGTTTCGGCTACGTCCTCGGCGGCCGCAGTAGCGGCGGCGTCATAGGTCTCACCGATCATGAACAGTTCGACAAACGCTCCGCCGTGGGCGCGAATGCGATCACGCTTCTGCTTGGGGGTATTGGCCGGAACGTAGATCCGACCCTTGATCTGCATCGTTCGGCACGCGAAAGCAACACCCTGCGCATGGTTACCGGCACTGGCAGTCACTACGCCGGCACCGCGTTCGGCCTCGTTGAGCTGAGCGATCAGGTTGTACGCTCCACGAATCTTGTACGAACGAACGCCCTGGAGGTCCTCGCGCTTGAGGTACACGTGTGCCCCGGTCAACGCCGAAAGACGGTCGCTGTACTGCAGAGGTGTCGCCGCAATGACGTGCTGAATTCGCTCGATGGCCGCGTCGATCTCCTGCGCGTCGAGCGCGGGGACGGTGGACTTCGTTACTACGACATCGGGCGAGTTAGACACCCCGCCATTTTCGCACGTCGGAGATCAACCTTCCCACCACCCCGCCCCGCATGGTCTGCGAGGCAGGGTGGCGGTAGGTCAGCCGCGAGGATCCAACTGTGAGGGACGTGGCACGTTCCGCAGATTCGACTTGGCCATCTGCACTGCCTCGCCGACGCCGCCGTTCATCACCATCTTCGACATCGCCAAAGCGAAGCCCTTCATCTGACCACCGGTGATGGTGGGCGGCAACGACAATGCCAGCGGATCGGTCACCAGATCAACCAAGGCCGGACCGTCGTGATCGAGCGCGGCGCGTAGGCCCGCTTCGATATCCGCGGGATTCTCGATTCGGCGCGAAAAGATACCGAGCGCAGCAGCAACCGCCGCGTAGTCGACCGCGGGCACGTCGACCCCGAAATCCGGAAGGCCGTCGACCAGCATCTCGAGCTTGACCATTCCGAGCGTCGAGTTGTTGAACACCACGATCTTGACCGGCAACTTGTACATCGCGACGGTGACCAACTCACCGAGCAGCATCGACAATCCACCGTCGCCCGACACCGAGATGACCTGACGCCCCGGACTCGACCATGCAGCACCCATCGCGTGTGGGAGCGCATTGGACATCGATCCGTGCAGCGCCGAGGAGATGAAGCGTCTCGATCCGTTCGGATTGAGATAGCGCGCCGTCCACACGTTGCACATCCCGGTGTCGGCGGTGAAGATTGCGTCGTCGGCTGCCAGATCGTCCAAGATCGATGCCGCATACTCGGGGTGAATCGGCGTGCGCTGCTTGACCGGATCCGTGTATGCACCAACCACTTTGGTCATCAGAGTGTTGTGCTTGGCGAGCGTGTCCTCCAGGAACCCGCGGTCGGTCTTTCGATCGAGCTGCGGAATCAGTGCGCTCAAGGTGCTCGCGACGTCGCCGTGCACAGCCAGGTCCAGGCTGGTTCGACGCCCCAACCGCTCGGCCGCGATGTCGATCTGAGCGGTACGAACGTCGTCGGGCAAGAACTGATCGTAGGGAAAGTCCGTACCGATCAGGAGCAGGAGATCGGCGCCGTGGATACCGTCGTGCGCCGCACCGTAACCGAGCAATCCGGTCATCCCGACGTCGTATGGATTGTCGTACTGGATCCATTCCTTGCCACGCAGTGAATGCCCGATGGGAGCGCCGACGGTTTCGGCCAACGCCAGAACCTCCGCGCGCGCATCTCGCACGCCCGCGCCGGCGAAGATCGCAACCTTACGCGAGCCGTCGATCACATCTGCCAACGCCTTGACGTCACCGGCATCCGGAACGACTGTCGGCCTTCGGGTTTCGACGAGCGTCGGCGGGGTGCCTTCTGCCGGACAATCGGCGATGTCCCCGGGAAGCACGATCACCGAGACGCCGTTTCGAGCCACCGAATGCTGAATCGCCGACTGCACCACGCGAGGTGATTGGACTGCCGTGCTGACGAGTTCGGTGTAACTCGAACATTCGATGAAGATCCGCTCGGGATGCGTTTCCTGAAAGTAGCCCATTCCGATCTGGGCGCTGGGGATGTGCGAGGCGATCGCGAGGACCGGCGCGCCCGAACGATGAGCGTCGTACAGGCCGTTGATCAGGTGAAGGTTTCCGGGACCGCAGGATCCGGCACACACTGCGAGTTTTCCGGTGATCTGGGCATCCGCTGCGGCCGCAAAGGCGGCTGCTTCCTCATGCCGGACGTGTATCCAATCGATTCCGCCCTTCTCGGAACCACCGGTGCGACGAACCGCATCGACGATGGGATTGAGACTGTCACCGACAATGCCGTAGATCCGACTGACACCCGCGTCAACGAGCTGCTGAACCAATTGATCTGCAACGGTTTTCGGACTCATCAGACCTCCATGACACACTCACGGGAGTCGGGATCGCCGACCCCCGGAAGTGACGATTTACTTGTGATTGATGCAGCGCTTCTTGTGGAATGCGGGGTTACTTGGGTTCGAGCACGAACACCGGAATCTCACGATCGGTCTTCGTCTGATAATCGGCGTAGTCGGGGTACGCAGCGACAGCGCGCTCCCACCAGACCGCCTTCTCGTCGCCGGTGACTTCCCGAGCAACCAGGTCGAAGACCTGCGTCGCGTCACGCAGCGTGACGTGCGGGTCGGCTTTGACGTTGTAGTACCAGACCGGATTCTTCGGGGCGCCACCGAGCGAAGCCACAACGGCATACGAACCGTCGTGCTCGACCCGCATCAGCGGCGTCTTCCTGACCTTGCCGGACTTTGCGCCGATGGTCGTGAGAACGACGACGGGCATGCCGTTCATGTCGTTTCCCTCGGTGCCACCGGAGTTCTCGATGCGTGCGACCTGATCGGCGGCCCACGACGCTGGACTGGGTTCGTACTCACCTGTGATTGGCATGTGTACCAGTGAACACCCACTCGAGCACCTTGGCCACCGAACCACGCCGACCAGGCCTGTCGCCCGCGCACTCCCCTGGTTGATCGATTAAGTGAGCTGCCGATCAATAAAGTTCGCTTGCCCGAACTCTCATCTCTGGCTACTCTGAAACCACAGCTTCGAACTGCCGTATCGGAAAGGGACGAGATGACCACCGCAGATATCTCCACTCGCGAATCACGCCCCTCCCCCGACTATTGCGTCGATCTGGCCGGAACTCGGTGGCCGCTGTACAAGATCGAAGCTCTCGTGGTCGGGTTCGTGCTGTTCGTCGTCGCCGGTGCCGTCACGCAGTCGATGCAGGTGGCCGTACTGACTGCCGCAACGGCCGCTGTAGTCACGTGGTGGGTACGGCGCGTGCACTACTCACGCACCACCTGATCACCGCACTCCCCCGAACTCCCGCGAACCGAACGAAGGGACCTTGCTGCATCAGCAGCAAGGTCCCTTCGTTCGGTTCAGGTCCGCTCGGCGGTCAGACCGTCAGGCAACTCGGTCCGAGCAATGCCTTCAGGTCGCCCATCAGTGCCGAGGACGGTTCGACCCGAAGGACGTCGTCGACCTTCCACAAGCTGATTTCGGTTCCGCCGATCAGTCGGACATGGACATCGGACGTCCCCGGATGCCTGGTCAACACCTGCTTGAGAGCACTGAGCTTGTCCTTGGTGCATTGCCGAAGCGGCAGCGAGACCGACAGCGGACGCGCAACCCCGATCGCCGAAATATCAGGTACCGCAAGGTCGTTGCCGATCAGTGACATCCGATCGTCTCGGATCGAAACGCGAGCCTTGACCAACACGATGGCATCCTCGGCGATGTCCATTCCGTACACGGCGTACGCCTGCGGGAAGAACAGCACCTCGATTCCACCCACGAGATCTTCGAGCTGCACGATGCACCAGGTCAGACCGTTCTTGTTGACCCGGCGGTCCACCGAGGCGATGATGCCGCCGAGAGTTACCTGGGCACCGTCCTGGACGCCGCCTTCCAAAATCGCGGCGATGGACGTGTCGGACTGCTGGCGAAGAATGTGCTCGACGCCGTTGAGCGGGTGACCGGAGACATACAGCCCCAGCATCTCTCGTTCGAGCGCCAGGCGATGCTTGGAATCCCACTCTTCGTCAGGAATCTTGACGTCGAACACCGAGGTGATCGACTCGTCCGCCTCGGCACCGCCGAAGAGGTCGAACTGTCCGATCGCCTCCGCCTTCTTGGTGCTCATCACGGAATCGATGGCGTCGGCATGGACCAACATCAGGCCCTTGCGCGGATGACCCAACGAGTCGAAAGCACCGGCCTTGATGAGCGATTCGGTGACCTTCTTGTTGCAAGCCATCGCGTCGATCTTGCCGAGATAGTCGGAGAAATCTGTGAACTTCGACTTCTCGGTGCGCGCCTTGATGATCGAGGCGACGACGTTGGCGCCGACGTTGCGCACCGACCCCATACCGAAACGGATGTCGTCGCCGACGGTCGCGAAGTCGACGCGTGACTCGTTGACGTCCGGCGGGAGAACGGTGATGCCCAACTTGCGGCAGTCGGCGAGGTAGATCGCGGACTTGTCCTTGTCGTCACCGACGGAGGTCAGCAGACCCGCCATGTACTCGGCCGGGTAGTTCGCCTTGAGGTACGCAGTCCAGTACGACACGAGTCCGTAGCCGGCGGAGTGCGACTTGTTGAACGCGTAGCCGGCGAAGGGAAGGACCGTGTCCCACAGCGCCTTGATGGCGGCTTCGCTGAAGTTGTTGTCCAACATGCCCTGCCGGAAGCCGGCGTAGGCCTTTTCCAGCTCGGACAGCTTCTTCTTACCCATGGCGCGACGCAGCAAGTCGGCCTGACCCAGGGTGTACCCGGCCACCTTCTGCGCCAGTTGCATGATCTGCTCCTGGTAGATGATCAGGCCGTAGGTCTCGGAGAGGATCTCCGCGAGCGGCTCCTCCAGTTCGGGGTGAATCGGCTTGACGTCTTCCAAGGCGTTCTTGCGCTTGGCGTACGAGATGTGGGCGTCCACACCCATCGGTCCCGGTCGATACAGCGCCAAGGCGGCGACGATGTCGCCGAATCCGGTGGGCTGCATCAATTTCAGCAACTCGCGCATACCGCCGCCGTCGAGCTGGAACACACCGAGAGTGTCACCGCGGGCGAGCAGTTCGTATGTTGCCGCATCGTCCATCGGCAAAGTGTCGAGGTCGAGGTCGATGCCGCGGTTGGCTTTGATGTTCTCGAGCGTGTCGCCGATGACCGTGAGGTTTCGCAGACCGAGGAAGTCCATCTTGAGCAGGCCGATGGCTTCACACGAGGGGTAGTCCCACCCGGTGATGATGGCGCCGTCCTGGGCGCGCTTCCAGACCGGGATTGCGTCGGTGAGCGGTTCGGACGACATGATGACCGCGCAGGCGTGCACACCGGCGTTACGGATCAGCCCTTCCAGACCCACCGCGGTCTTGTAGATCTTCGCGACGTCCGGGCTGGAGTCGATGAGTGCTCGAACCTCGACGGCCTCCTTGTACCGCTCGTGCTTCGGATCGGTGATACCGGAGACAGAGATGTCCTTGGCCATGATGGGCGGCGGGAGTGCCTTGGTGATCTGATCGGCGATGGCGAAGCCCGGCTTGCCGAACTGGACGCGAGCCGAGTCCTTGATGGCAGCCTTGGTCTTGATGGTGCCGAAGGTGATGACCTGGGCGACCTTGTCGTTGCCCCACTTGTCCGTCGCGTAGCGAACCATCTCGCCGCGACGGCGATCATCGAAGTCGATATCGATATCGGGCATGGACACACGCTCGGGGTTGAGGAATCGCTCGAACAGCAACCCGTACGGGATGGGGTCGATGTTGGTGATACCCATCGCGTAGGCCACCAACGAACCGGCAGCCGATCCACGGCCGGGCCCGACACGGATCCCGACGTCCTTGGCGTGGTTGATCAGGTCGCCGACCACGAGGAAGTAGGCCGGGAAGCCCATTTCGTTGATGACGCCGATCTCGTAGTCGGCGCGGGCGAGGTACTCCTGCGGCGGTCCGCTCGGGAAGCGGCGATCGAGTCCGCGCATCACCTCGGCGCGCAGGAAGGTCTGCTGCGTGTGTCCCTCCGGGACCGGGAAGATCGGCATCCGGTCGTGGAATGCCCAGACGTCCTCGTACGACTGCACACGCTCGCCGATGGCAACGGTGTTGTCGCATGCCCCCGGTACCTCGTTGTCCCAGATGGCGCGCATCTCGGCAGCGGACTTGAGGTAGTAGCCGTCGCCGTCGAACTTGAAGCGAGTGGGGTCGGAGAGCGTCTTGCCGGTCTGAATGCAGAGCAGCGCCTCGTGATTCTCGGCGGCGTCCTTGGTGACGTAATGGCAGTCGTTGGTGGCAAGTGGCGGAATACCGAGTTGCTTGCCGATGTCGAGCAGACCCTCTCGCACACGGCGCTCGATCGAGAGACCGTGATCCATCAGTTCGAGGAAGAAGTTGTCCGGGCCCCAGATCTCCTGCCACTTCGCGGCAGCTTCGAGAGCCTCGCGATCGTGACCGAGACGAAGGCGGGTCTGGATCTCACCGGACGGGCAACCCGTGGTCGCGATGATGCCCTCGGCGTGCGCGGCGATGAGCTCCTCGTCCATCCGTGGCCATTTACCGAGCTGGCCCTCGATGGACGCGAGCGACGACAGCTTGAAGAGGTTGCGGAGTCCGGTCGCGTTCTCGGCCACCATCGTCATGTGGGTGTACGCACCGCTACCGGAGACGTCGTCGGACTTCTGGCTGCGATCGCCCCACAGAACTCGCTTGGTGTTGAAGCGAGACTCGGGTGCGATGTAGGCCTCGATGCCGATGATCGGCTTGATGCCGGCGCTCTTTGCCTCGTTGTAGAACTGGCTGGCGCCGTACATGTTTCCGTGGTCGGTCATGCCGACTGCGGTCATTTCGAGACGAGCGGCCTCCTCGAACATGGCGCCGACCTTGGCCGCACCGTCGAGCATCGAGTACTCGGTGTGATTGTGAAGATGTACGAACGAGTCAGCCACGTGCGCCTCTCTGAAGGTCTGGGAGCGAGATCGAGTGTATGCCGCGCTGCCGACACGACCGGCGACCGACGTAGCGGAATCGCCGTGCGCCGCCTCCGGTCACGTGACCGGAACCTCGGGTTCGGCGCTCGACCTCACCGAACGCCGCGAACGTCGACCGGCGACGAAGGTGTCTGTCGTGAAGATCACCAGTGCAGCCCAGATCAGAACGAAGCCGATCCAGCGTGAGGCCGGCATGTCCTCGTGCATGACGGCCACACCCCACGCCATCTGGAGCGCCGGGGTGAGGTACTGCAGCATGCCCATCGTCGCCAACGGAACTCTCTGAGCGGCGACGCCGAACAGGAGCAGCGGCAGCGCGGTGACCGGGCCGGCGGCAAGCAGCAACAGGCTGTGCCCGGTACCGCTGCTGATGAATGCACCGGCCCCGGTCAGGCCGAGAAACACGAGATAGCCGACCGCGAACGGTGCGGCAACGACTCCCTCGGCAGTCAAACTGGTTCGAGGATCGAGCGGAACCACCTTCTTGACCAACCCATAGGTGGCAAACGAGCCGGCGAGCAGCAAAGCGACGATCGGAGGTTTCCCGAAGTCGACCGTGATCACCACAACTGCCGTGGCAGCGAGAACGAGCGCGGCGATCTGGGCGGGACGCAATCGTTCGCGGAAGATCACGACGCCGAGCAGAACGGTGACCAGCGGGTTGATGAAGTACCCGAGAGCCGCCTCCACGACGCGGCCTGACACCACGGCATAGATGTACGTCCCCCAGTTCACCGCGATCGCCGCTGATGCCGCGGTCACCAGCAGCCAGGTGCGTGCGCTGATTCCGCGAAGCGATCCGAGGCGGCCGGCAAAGGCCAACACGATCAGCATCAACAGGAGGGTCCACACCACCCGGTGCGCAAGGATCTCGACCGGATCGGCGAAGTCGAGTAGCCCGAAGAATGCCGGGAACGTTCCCCACAACAGGAACGCCGCCACACCGTAGAAGATCCCCGACGACGAACCGGACCTAGCGCGTTCGTCCTTGTTCGCAGAACCGGAGTTCACGGGACCGGACCGTCGTCGGGGCCGGGAGCAACGACGTCCACGTACTCCGGCAGCAAGGGACGGACGGCTGCCAACCACGGCGAGGCGTCGGACGGCAACGCTTCCACTGCACGGACGTTCGAGTCATGTTCGATCGCTTCGAGTCCTTCGGGAGTCGCTCGCACCAGCACGCCCACCGCGCAGGCGCACCCGGCGGACAATTGCTTCGCCGACGCGAGCGCCACCTGTTGCTGACGATCGGTGTCGCCGCCGAGCGAGACCAGTCGCGTGGCTGCAACACCGGGCGATCTGCGTACTGCTTCGTCGTTGTCGGGAACGGGCACCGACATGAGCGGCGTCTGGACGCGCTCGATCGGAACTCGGAACATGACCCTGGACACGCGAACGCCCGAGACCTCAGCGCCCGGCACCTGAACACTGCTGGTCGACGTGATGACCTCGTCGACGGTGAGTGCCTTCGTGAACGAGACCAACGCCCATACCGGCCCATCGACCGACGCGACGGAATCTCGCGCTCGGTCGAGGTAGTCCGGGACAGCTTCCCCACTGTCCGGACCCAGGGTGTCCGTCCGGATCGGCGGGGTCGGCACGGGATTCGCGAACCCCACGCCCACCACCGCCGCCACACCGACCACCACCGCGACGACGGCCGGCGCGGGGGTAAGCCCGCGCGGTGTCATGAGGACCGGAGAACTTCGAGTGCGTGTTCGAGATCCTTCGGGTACTTGCTCTTGATCTCGACCCAGCGACCGTCCGCCGGAT
The DNA here is from genome assembly GCF_021352185.1 of Rhodococcus sp. Ni2. Lineage (NCBI taxonomy): Bacteria > Bacillati > Actinomycetota > Actinomycetes > Mycobacteriales > Nocardiaceae > Rhodococcus > Rhodococcus sp. Ni2. The sequence goes on along the minus strand of NZ_WOXZ01000003.1, from coordinate 412,968 downwards.
GTGCGAATCCAAGAGACACGGCGTGCAACCACTGGCGCTCGAGGCCGAGCCTTTCGGCAAGTCGAGGGTCCGCGCCGTAAGTCAGGTCACCGCAGCACGGATGGCGCAACGCCGAAAAGTGGACACGGATCTGGTGTGTGCGACCGGTTTCGAGGTGCACGTCCAGCAGACTCGCTGCCTGGAACGCCTCGATGGTGTCGTAGTGCGTGACGCTGGGCTTGCCGTCGGCCGTGACCGTGAATCGCCAGTCGTTCCCGTGATGGCGTCCGATGGGCGCGTCGATCGTTCCGCTGCTCGGGTCGGGATGTCCCTGCACGAGAGCGTGGTAGCGCTTGTCGATGGTCCGCTGCTTGAAAGCGCGCTTGAGCAACGTGTACGCGCGCTCGGATGTGGCAACCACCATGACACCCGACGTTCCGACGTCCAGGCGGTGGACGATGCCCTGACGCTCGTGGGCACCGGACGTCGAGATGCGGAAACCGGCCGCGGCAAGTCCGCCGATGACGGTCGGTCCCGTCCACCCGACGCTGGCGTGCGCGGCAACTCCGACGGGCTTGTCGACTGCCACGACGTCGTCGTCGGCGTAGAGGATCTCCATTCCCTCGACCGGTGTCGCTTCGATGGTCAGGGGCCGCGGCGGTTCGGGCAGGACTACCTCGAGCCACGACCCTGCGGTCAGACGATCGGACTTGCCGACGGCCACACCGTCGACGAGTACCGAGCCTTCTTCCGCGAGTGTCGCGACCACGGTGCGCGAGAGTCCGAGAAGGCGCGCGAGGCCGGCATCGACGCGCATGGCATCGAGACCGTCGGGCACGGGCATCGAACGGGATTCCCTCACTTGGTTTCTCCCTCGGCTGCAGCCTTCGATTCGGTGAGCTTCTTGTCGTCCGCCTTGTGATCACGCAGGCGTTCACCGTTGGGTTCGAAGCCGAACAGTGTCAGGACGACGAGCAGAATCGCGCCACAGACGATCGCGGAATCCGCGATGTTGAACACCGGCCACCAGCCGACGGAGACGAAATCCACCACATGTCCGCGCATGATTCCGGGAGAGCGGAAGAATCGGTCGACGAGGTTACCCAGCGCGCCGCCGAGAACGAGGCCGAGACCGAGCGCCCACCACGGTGATCGGAGCGTGCGACCGATCTTGATCACACCGATGACCACACCGATTGCGACGAGAGTGAGGATCCACGTCATCGACGTCGCCATCGAGAACGCTGCCCCCGGATTGCGCACCATCGTGAATGTGACCACGTCACCGATGATTTCGATCGGCTGCCCCGGTTTGACCGCGGCGACTGCCCACACCTTCGTGAGAATGTCCGAGAGCAGGATGACAGCGGCGATGGCAATGAGCATGGTCAGCCGGCGGGGCTTTTCGACCGGCGCAACCGCCAGGTCACCGTCTTCCGATTTCACGGCTTCCGGTTTCACGGTTTCGGGCTCGTCGGCCTTCGAGATTTCGGTAATCGGCTGATCCTCCGCGTTGACATCTCGGTCTGGGTGGTCTGTACTCACGCAACCATCATCCCTCATGTTCACCGCACCGGGTCACGCACTCTGCAACTGCGGCTAGCCTGGAGCGCGTGCCACTGCTGTCCACGACCGGCCGACGCGTTCCGTTCGCCCTCGCTGCCCTCGCTCTCACCACCGTTCTCACCGCTTGCGGCGGTTCGGATCAACCTCCGAACACCCCGACCTCCTCGCCGAGTGAGGTGACTGTTCCGGTGACCGCCGCGACGGTCGAAGTTCTCGAGGCGGGAAGCGAGCCGCGCGAGGTTTTGCGTACGAACTTGCCTGTCGGCACCACGCAGACGGCGACGCTCGTCACCCAGGCCGTCGTGAGTCAGCAGATCGATCAACAACCGGCGCAGGATTTCTCTTCGCCGGAGATCACGATCCCGCTCTCGGCAAACGTGACCGCTGACGATCCCACCGCAGTCGTTGACCTCACGCTGTCGTCGATGACCTCGCCCGATGCAACGCTGCAGGCTGCGCTGAGCGGGGCCGACGGGTCTGCGGCCGGATTGTCGGTCACGGATTCGGGCGCCATCACCGCCCTACGGTTGAAGCCCTCCGCCAACTCGGCCAATGCTGCCCGCGCTGCAATCGAACAAGCGCTGGGCCAAGCGGTCTACCGGACCGTCGCACTCCCCGACGCTCCGGTCGGTGTCGGCGCACGTTGGGTGGTTCGGCAGCAAGTCAGCAGCGAAATCCTGCTCGATCAGACAACCACCGTCACGCTCACCGCGCGCGAGGGCAATCGGCTTTCGCTCGCGGTGGACGTATCGCAGACCCCGCAGAGCCCGGTCTGGAACCTGGCTGGTGACGCCGGAACGCTGAACATCGATCAGTACGTCATGGCCGGCTCCGGAAACCTCACCGTCGACCTCTCACTCCCCTTGCCGATCGACGGACAGATGACCGTCGGCGGCGACCAGGCATACGGCGACCCGGACAGCTCCTCGGTGATCCGGCAGACCATCTCCAACAGCATTCGGTGGGAATCGTGACACGCCGGTCGCTTCTCGCACTTGGTCTGACAGCAACGGCGGCACTGTTCGTCGTGACCGGTTGCGGCTCGGACGACTCGCCTGGTGCCGACACGACTACGCAGGTTTCCGCCCCACAGGTCGGCTTGGCGCCGTTCACGGCTGCTCCGGCCGCACCGCTGAGCGGGGCGCCTCTCGACCGTGACGGCCTGCAACGAGCCGCGCTCACCCTGTCCGAGCTACCTGCCGACTTCGACGTAGTTCCCGACCCGGTCGACGACCTCGGCCTCGCACCGGCGCCGGAAAATTCGGAGGCGGACAAGTCGAGCACCGACCCCGCCGTCTGCGCCCAGGTTCTGGCGCCGATAGCCACCCAGGCTCCCGGATCGGTCGCCGACCTCTCCGACATGTTCACCGGCCCCGATTTCACGAGCATCGATCAAGACTCTGCTTCGTACGCCGACGGCACTGCAGCAGCAGCAGCTTTCGAGAAACTTCAGACCACGCTGGCTGGGTGTGCGGAGTATTCGGGAACCGATGCCGACGGAACGACAATCACCTATCGCGTCGGCGGAGCGTCGGACCCGAACGTCGGCGACGCGTCTTTCGCTTTCCGAATCATCACGGAGAGTGGCGGTTTCACCTTGGTTGCCGACGCGATCGTGGCCGCAGTCGGGACGACGTTGACTCAGGTGTCCGCGACGGCGCCGAGTCCGATCGCCCCCGATGTTCTCCACTCGATGGCATCGGCCGCCGCAGATCGCCTGCGCGCCCAGTCACCTTAAACAGTTCGGCCGGAAACACTCTCGCGAACCTCCGGACTATGTTCTTGTGAATGGAATTGCCTCGCTGACGCTTCTGTGGTCTGTCAGCGCTCGGAAGATCGCTGTCTTCGGCCTTGGAACACCAAAAGGACGGCGGCGTTCGCAGAGCGCCGACAGCCCTCGATTCCGTTCCGTTCACCGGCACCCTGGCGAGCGTGCGAATGCATCTACGACCGCAGTGAACAGCACCGTCTCGAACATCTACGCCGAGCAGGGAATGTCAATTGGTGACGGCCACCGCGCCCGCGTCGACCGACTGGCCGTTAAGGCCCGCAAAATATCGGCTCGATGTCCGCACGCGCCGGCGTATCGAGATCAGGGTGCCTCATTCGGCAGGCGTCATTATGCACACGTGCTCACGCTCGGCGAATCCGCGGCCGGCGGCGTACAGCTCGCCAACCTGGGTACGGGCCCATGCCTCGGCCTGTTCCGTCTCCGGCTCGTGTACCCAGTAGATCGCAAGGTACGAACCGTCCGCGATCTCGGCCGCGACCGGTCCGCTCGCCGGGAAGCGCAGGTCCTTGAGTCGCATCGGCGCCACCCAACGGCGACCTGCGAACCAGCCTGGACCGATCATGCAGCCCGAGTAGATATGCTCAGTCGGGATGTAACCGGTCTCTTCCAGGTAAGGCAGGTAGACGTACGACTCGACGTCACAGCGCACACCCGGGTACCGATTCCAATACCAGGTGCCGCCGAAGTCCGTTGCGGCATCAAGAATCTTGAAGTTGGTGACACCGACTTTCTTCAGTTCGACGCCAGCACTGATGCCCACGAAGCCGGCGCCGACGATGAGCACGTCGAGATCGGCGGTCAACGGCGGTGCGGTGCGAGAATCGCTCGCATTCGGATCGCTGTCGAACGATGCGAAAGTACCTTCGAAATCAATCGCCTGAACGGTGTCGGCCCCGGTATTCGGCAGACGTTTGTCGCGCTCGGCCGCGTACTTCTCCCGAAACGATTCGAGATCTTCCACCTTCCGTTGTGATACCCAGAGGTGCGGATCTTCTCGCACAGGTTGCCTTCGACAGTCGCGGAACCGATACGGTCCGGCAGATTTCTACTACTGCCGGACCGCCTCGGCACTGGGTCCGGCTCGCATCATGGATCCGACTCAACTTGTACACCAACTCAATTCATACACAGACAGTCGATGAAAGAGTGGCCATTCGCGCCTACGAAGGCGGGGACCGGAACCCGAGGGTCATGCCCCCGCGCGCACCACCGGGGGCATCGGATAGGTGCCGTCGATCAGCTGCGCCAGGGGGCCGTAGAAGCGAGCCGCAATCTGGAAGCCATCCGTCGCGGAGACAGGAAGCCAATTCCTGGCAAGATCAGAATCAGAGGGTCGCTCAGCCTGGAGGTAGAACGTCAACTTCCCGTCCCGAACGGCGTATTCTCCGGCTCGCGCGAGGTAACTCGTTGCGCTGTAACGGTTCTCAGAGTTTTCGATAAAGTACCCCTGAGAGTCGTATACCGGGAGCTCCCAGAACTCGGTGACCGGCGGCAAATCCTCCACGTCGAATGTAATGGTGTAGCAGTTCGCACCATCGAGAGGGAATCCCTCGGCGTCGTCGAACAGGTAACCAATTGTGTGGGACTGAAAGGGCACTGGGGTGCCCCACGCCACGTCGTTAGCACCAGCTTTGGCACGGTAGTCGAGATCGTCGTAGAAAAGGCTGGATTGCAACTTCCACCCGCTCATATCCACCTGCGTCTTCTCGAATGCCTGCCTGGCATCGGTCCGCGCCCGCGCGAATCCGCGATCGATCACCTCGCGCTGTTCATCGGTGATCTGCGAGGGGTCGAAGCAAGTCCCCGGACGCAACCCGAGCCGAGCGAGATTCGCGAGGGCTTCCCGCTCCTTTACCGAATCCGACCGGCGAGTCATGGAAGGATCGTTGATTACCAAACTCAGGAGCTGTAGATAGTCGATCGCGGTCATCGACTTTCCGATGTCGGCAATCAGGTCCATCCGCGGAAACGTGGCGTAGTCGGACTTGACAATTGGCTGATCCACGAGGTCCGGAACGCGGCCACCGCCGGCGTGCCACAGCGAAAGTGGAGCCGCGCGGACGCCCGTCACCGCGGCCCGTGCACCGGCCAGGTCCTGCTCAGTTCGACTCGTCACTGCCACGCGAACAGTGAGCACGAATGCATCGGACGGTGATCGCACGACCTCAGTGCCAGCGAACCCGGCCGGTAGGAGGCCTCTCCACCTCGGACCAACGATCACGTATCGCTGCGGCCCATTTCCAGTGAATTGCGATCCGGCCATGAAGAACCAGTCAATGTTCGGGCCAAGTGCCTGAATACTCCAGTACCGACCGTCAGCTACGCCCGGAGCTTCGATGACGACCGGATCGTTCGACAAGTCGAACATCCCACCGGAATAGAGCGTCGAGGCATTTACTGTCGTGGCGATGCGAACCTTGGCGTCGAACAAATCGAGGATCGGCTGGAGACGATTGAGCCCGCGATATGCCGGCTGCCCCTCCAAACCCGTGTAGACGTGCCGCAATTCGTAAAACCCGGCAAGATGTATGCCCCAGTCGAAGGCATCGGCGATCAGATCGCTGACATCGTCGACACTCAAAGACTGGTCGATCATGGTGGTCATCAAGGAACTCCTCGGGAGTCGTTACGTGTCAGTGAGATTCGCTCGACGCAAAGCCCCACACATCGCCGAAGAGACGTCGGCGACAGCCTCCTCGCACGGCCGCAGCCTTAGCGTCGATACGCCTCACACAAATTGCGTCCCAGAACTGAACGACCCGGGCAGTGCGGCGACCGGGAGCAATCGGACTCGGGCGCCGCAACTTCCATTGACGGTCTAAATATCGACCAGCACGGTCGGATATGGGAACGGATTGAGGTTACAAGCCAATTCCTGATCAGTCAACGGTCAATGTCCGCGGCCGGCAAAGGGATTGCGGCCACCGACGTCGGATGTCACCGCGTCGGCCACCTGTTTCAGTGCCAACGCTCGGTTGGCGATTTCAAGGTTGCTGATCTCGCCGCCGACGTAGACGGTCAAAACGAGAGACTGGTGACCGTCCGCGTCGAAGGTCGGGGCCGCTACCAGGCTGACTGGGTGTTTTCCAGCGGAAGCGCGAACCGCTTCCCCGAGGAATCTCCGCTCGCCCAGACTCGACACCAGGTCACCGACAAGCTCGAGTACGGCAGGCGGCACGTCGTGCGCAGCAACCCCGGCCATCAGCCGGTGCAACCGCTGAACGGTCGGCGAGAGGTTCTCAACCAGATATCCTTCCGCCCGGCACTCGGCGGCCATCAGCCGGATGTGTTCGAAGTCTGTCCCGACAGCCAGCGCGGACTCGCTCCGCAGCCAACGTTCCAGCTCCTCGTCCGGTTCCCACAGCATGAACATGAGCCCCAGCGGCGGCGCGAACGGATACACGTCGCCGACACTGGCCGGCGGCTCGACGCCCGGGGGCGCGACCATCTCGAGAACCATGACATTGTCGCCAACCACGGCCGATGCCATACAGATAGCGCTGAACTGCTCACTCAGGCCCTCGAGACGGTCGCGCACCATCGAGCCCAGCGCAAAATCGCGCTGGGCCGCCCGCCCGGCCGAGACCAATGCTGGCCCAAGCCCGTAAGACTTGGTCTGTGTGTCACGAATGAGATATCCGCACGCGGTCAGTTCGGTCACGATGCCGAGACAGGTCGGTTTGGTGATTTCGCATCGGCGCGCAAGCTCTGAAAGACCGAAGCGCTTCCCCTGGTTACGCACCAAAAAGTCGATAACCTGCACTACGCGCGCAGTGGGCGGCGACACGACCTCCCTGCCTGCCGAGCGGTCCGCCACTTCGGAATCAACCATTGACCAATCCTTCCCAAGGCACTTACAGTAACGCGCATCACCTTACCGCATCGGTCGATATTTCGACCAATTGCGACACAACCTTGATACGCGCACTCCGTGCTACCAAAGTCCCTCACGGCCGACATCGCCGAATGTTCCGGGTCCGCGGACTCATGGATCGACGTTCGAATCGCCACGAAACCACAACTCAAGGAAACGAGACTGTCGTGACTCGACCTACCCCCCCACCGCCGCAACAACGCCGAGCGCCTGAACGATCAACCAAATACTATGTGGGCCTGTTGATCTCGATCGTTCTACTGTTCGAAGTCGCTCCCCTCGAATACAGCATGGTGTACCCATCACTGCGATACATGGCGGCCGAATTCAACACTCCTGACATCGGCTGGGTGGTGACCATCCTCGGTCTTGTCGGGGTCGTCAGCTTGCCGATCATCGGCAAGCTCGGAGACATCTACGGCAAGAAGCGCATGCTGATGATCGTCGCCGGCATATTCGCCATCGGAACGCTGACCTGCGCCCTCGCCCCGACCTTTCCGATTCTGCTGCTCGGGCGCGCCCTCGAGGCCGCGAGCGTCGGCATGACCCCGCTCGCTTACGGCCTCATCCGCGATGTCTTCCCACGACGCATGATCCCCGTGGCCCTGTCGGCAGTGTCCACCGGCATCGGATTCAACGGTATCGCCGGCCCGCTCATCGGCGGCTACCTCTCGACCGAGTTCGGTTACCGCGCAATCTTCTGGTTCCTCCTCGCCTATGTCGCCGTCATCGCCCCGGCGGTCTATTTCACCGCGCCGGAATCGCCGCTGCGCCTGTCCCACCAGCTCGACTGGGTAGGCGCGGGCCTGCTGGGCGGCGGATCATTGCTGCTGATGCTCTCCATCAACCAGGGTCGCTCTTGGGGATGGGACTCACCAAAGACGCTGATTGCGTTCGCGGTCTCTGCGGTCCTGATCGCGGTGTTCGTCCTCTACGAATTGCACACCACGCAACCTCTGATCGACATGCGGGTGCTGTGGGCGCGTGCCATGCGCAGCACGATGCTCGCAAGCTTACTCGGCTCATTCGCTATCGGTGGATACGCGTTCGCGTTGCCACTGATGCTCATGACGCCACGGGTTGACGGCATCTCTTACGGGTTCGGGCTCACTGCCTTCGCCTTCGCGCTGTGGACTCTCCCACATGGCATCGCCGCCATGGCGAGCGGCCCCCTGGCCGGACTGCTCGCGCGCAGCAGTGGCCCCCGGGCGAGCCTCATCGTCGCCATGACCGCGATCATGATCAGCCTGAGCCTGCTGGCCTTTGTGCACGACCAACAGTGGCAGATCATCACACTGGTCGCCATCTTCGGCGTCGGCCAGGGATTCTTCTACGCAGCCAGCGCCAACCTTGTCGTCGAAGCGGTACCGCCATCTCAGACGGGGGCGAACGCCGGCGTACTCGGCTCCAGCAACAGCCTCGGCGCTGCATTCGGCGTCACCATCCTCAGCGCGATCCTCTCCGCGCACATTTGGTCCGTCGACCAAGGCACACGCCAGATCATTTACACGGATGCGGGATTCACCTACGTCTTCCTACTACTCGGTGCACTCGGCGCCATCGGTCTCATAGTGGCGTTCACGATGAGTCACGGACGCGCCCCCGCCTCCGGCGGAGCAACGATTGGCGCGAATACTGCACGTCCTGCCGCCGCGACAATACCGGTCAAGCAACAGTCCCCCACGGAGGCCACAAGTGACTATCACGCATGACAAGTTCTCCGGCGGCACCGCCGTCATCACCGGCGCGGCATCCGGAATCGGCGAGGGGCTCGCACGACACGCGGCCTCCATCGGAATGAACGTGGTGTTAGCGGACATCGACATGCCCCGGGCCGAACAACTCGCGGCCGAACTGTCAACGGCAGCCACCGAGGCCACTGCGGTCCAGACGGACGTCAGTGACCCGTCGTCGGTGGAGGGGCTGGCCCGGGCCGCGTACGAGCGGTTCGGCTCTGTCCGATTGCTCGTCAACAACGCCGGGATCGAGGCCCCTGGCCTATTTTGGGAGGTTCCGATAGACCGCTGGCAGCGGTTGCTTTCGATAAATGTGGGCGGTGTGCTCAACGGGGTCCACGCATTCCTCCCACGAATGATCGCGTCTGGCGAGGAGGCATACGTGCTCAATCTCAGCTCTATCGGTGGCCTCAGCGCGGGCGCACTGCAATCGCCATATCTCACGAGTAAGCACGCGGTGCTAGCCCTGACCGAGACGCTCTACCTGGACGTGAAGACCGTCGGCGCTCCCATTCAGGTATCGGCAGTGCTCCCGGGCGCGGTACGGACCCAGATCTATTCAGGTGCTTCAGCCAGCGGCCTGGCCGGTGAAGCGCTTCGCGAGCAACTCGACCGGTACCTCGGCCAGGGCCTGACACCCGAGCAGGCTGCAGAGAGCATCTTCGCTCAGCTCGCGAAAGGCGCATTCTGGATCGGCACACAGCCGGAGGTCCTCGAGGCCTTCGCCGCATATCACGCGGATCATCTCACGAAGCTCACCCCGCCGGCCCCCTTCGTCGCCGTCGCCAAATGAGACCGTTCTGGTGCCCCGGTGCGTTCCGGGTCGGCGAAGACCCGGACCCTCGATTCACCCTGGCCAACGAACGCACATTCCTCGCCTGGATCCGGACCGCCCTGGCTTTGGTTGCCGCCGCCGTCGGCTTCGAGGCATTCGGCTCCGAGATGGTTGGCCCCACCGTTCACGCCACCCTGGTAGTTGGCGTGTTGACTGGGTCAACCATGCTGTCTGTCAGTGCATTTCATCGATGGATCGCGGTCGAACGCGCTTTGCGGTTGGGGCGAAGCCTCCCAGTCCCTACGTTCGCAGGCATCGCCGCGGGGCTTGTACTGGGATCCGCGCTGACGTTGTTGATGGTCGAGGTGACGCGGTGACACCCCTTCAACCCACACATGCCGACCGAGGGCTACAGCCAGAACGGACCACGATGGCATGGGTTCGGACTGGTACCTCCTTGGCTACGGCGGCGCTGATCTACCTGCGCTATGTCCCCGGCCCAACAGTCGCAATCGGTATTCTCGGGGGAAGCACGCTGATCGGTGCAGTCGGCATTATTGCAATCAGTCACCGAGGGCACCGCCGCAGATCCGACGATTTCGGGATCGGCCGCAGCTTCCCGGGGCCAACACGAAATTCAGCGCTGGTGTTGCTGGTCGCCACCTTGGCCATCAGCGCCGGGATCTTGGTGCTCGCCAGCCTGTGAATCGATGATGCTCCACGACCAAGCACGGCGCCCTGAACGCAATTTCACCAAAGGAGCCGAGCGCCGAGGCCAGGCGCCCCCGACACCCGAATCACCAAACCTCCAAAGTTCGACGGTTTTCGAAGATGTGGAATCCGCTGGCGGACAGGCTCACCGGCGATCAGGTCGCCGCGGGACAGACATGCGAACTCGCTCGCTGCACTGACGAGCGATGGGCAGGATCCTGTCGGCCGAAGGGTGTTTGCCGACAGGATCCGGCCCGAAGCTTCACTCGCGCTGTCGCAACTCGCGTTCGATCGTGCCTGCGTACCTCCAGCCACGAAATCTCCCGGGTGACGCTACTAAGACCGTCGGAGTCGCGGTGACTCTGCGAATTCATGTCAACCGGCGGATCGCTCCAGGAGGCAAGCCATCTGCGATCCGGCCCTTTCGTCGCAGTTGCGATCAGCGAAACAGAAGTCCGTCCTCGATTGCGGCGCGGCGGGCGCAGGGCCTCTGATTCTCGCCTGTCCTTGCCTCGCATCGTAGGCCCACTCATGATTGTCACCACCGTGTGTTCTTTCGCCGCTTTCTACGATGTGTGCAGACTAGGACTTCAGACCGGATACTTGATTGATCATGGACCCTTTGACAACTGCCCGTCCACACTGAACGGTGAGAGTAGGTACGAAACAGACCAACGCGACACACTGATGTGAGGAGCCAGAGTTCATGCCGGAACCCAGAAGGTCAGATCACACCGATTACGTAGCCGTCAATCCGATCTTCTCGAGGCCTGGCGAGGATTCGGTTGCATCGAAGTACACACTCGAACCCGACGGCATGCTTCCCGAGACCGCGTATCAGATCGTCCACGACGAAACGATGCTCGACGGCAATGCGCGGCTCAATCTCGCGACGTTCGTCAGCACGTGGATGGACGATCACGCCACCAAACTGTATGCCGAGTCGTTCGACAAGAACATGATCGACAAGGACGAGTATCCGCAGACCGCCGCGATCGAAACCTATTGCTGGCGCATCCTTGCCGACCTCTGGCACTCGCCCTCCCCCAAGGACGCAATCGGCACCTCGACGATCGGTTCGTCCGAAGCCTGCATGCTCGGCGGCCTGGCGATGAAACGACGCTGGCAGCACGCACGAAAAGCCGCGGGCAAGTCCACCGAAAAGCCAAATCTCATCATGAGTTCCGCGGTCCAGGTGTGCTGGGAGAAGTTCTGCAACTACTGGGACGTCGAAGCGCGTTACGTGCCGATCAGCGAGGAACACCGCACCCTCGACGGTCACGATCTGGACAAGTATGTCGACGAGAACACCATCGGCGTCGTCGCGATCATGGGCGTCACGTACACCGGGATGTACGAGCCGGTCCTGGAAATCTCGAAGGCACTCGATGCGATCCAGGCGAAGACGGGACTCGACGTCCCCATCCACGTCGACGGCGCTTCCGGTGCGATGATCGCACCGTTCCTTCAGCCCGAACTCGAATGGGATTTCCGGCTCCCGCGCGTCCACTCCATCAACACCTCGGCGCACAAGTACGGGCTCGTCTACCCCGGCCTCGGCTGGGTGGTCTGGCGATCGCAGGATCTACTTCCCGACGACCTCGTCTTCAAGGTGAGCTACCTCGGCGGCAGTATGCCGACCTTCGCACTGAACTTCTCGCGCCCCGGCGCTCAGGTGATCCTGCAGTTCTACTTGTTCCTGCGTCTCGGCCACGACGGCTATCGCGCGATCCAGCAGTCCTCCCAGGACGTGGCGAAATTTCTCGCCGAAGGGATCGGGAAACTCGACGCGTTCGAACTGTGGAACGACGGTTCCGACATCCCGGTCTTCGCGTGGCGCCTCGCCGAGGGGCACACGTCCAACTGGACGCTGTACGACCTCTCGGACCGGTTGCGAGGCAAGGGCTGGTTGGTGCCGGCCTACCCCATGCCGGACGATCTCGCGGATCTGACAGTGCAGCGCATCGTGGTTCGTAACGGACTGAGCATGGACCTGGCGGCCAATCTGCTGCGCATCATCGAAGAGGAAACCGCGTTCCTCGACGAACTGGACAGCCCGATGCCGCGGCCGCGCGTCACCGAGGGATTCCATCACTGACGTCGCTTACCACGTGAAGAGCGGCCGCCCACTCCCCTTCGGGAGTCGGCGGCCGCTCTGGTGTTTCAGGTGTTACCGAGAGATCAAGCAGCGCAAGCCGGCGAGGTCAGACCTGCAACGCCGACGATCTGGCAAGCGGTGGTCTTCGAGAGCTTCCAGACGCCGTCTTCGTAGACGAACGAAGCCTGCAGGCCCTGCTGCAGCGGCTGGCCGTTGACGACGATGTTCAGCGAAGCTGCTGCCGTCTCGCTGCCCGTGTCGGTGACCGGGTCGAGGATCTCGACCTGCGCGCCGGCAGCCTTGGCGGCAGCGGCGACCTGGTTGATCAGCTCGGGATCAGCCTCGGCGCCCTGGACGAGGTTGACCTTGTCTGCGGCCGGAACGGTTTCGTCGAGTGCCTGGGCGACCTTGGCGTTGAGCTCAGGGGCGGTCGGCAACGCGACCGGCGCATCTGTCGAGTCCGAGGCCGTCGTGGTCGTCGTGGTCTTCGACGTCGTGGTGGGCGAGTCGGTCTTGTCATCCGAGCCACAAGCGGTCATCGTCAGGGCTGCTGCGATCGCCACGGCTGCAACGGTCATCTTCTGAAGCTTCAACTTCTCAGTCCTATCCATTCGGGTGTTCACATTCGAGCGTCAGTCGAACATCGTGCTTGCTCGAGGATCGTCGACAACATTACCCAACGGTAAGCGGAAAAAGTCTAAGGACATCCTCAGAGAAGGCTGTCGACCGCATCTGCTACCTCGAGCACCTCATCGGATTCGGCAAAGGTTTTGGCGATTCCCGTTCCGCTGGAACGGGTTTCGAAGCGAACGGTGACCACACCGTGCCCGGCGCCCTGCACCCAACCGTGTCCGTATTCTGGATGCTTCACGTCCAAACCGGGGTGCCAGTAGCGCTGAGGGACACGTGCTGCCACCGGAACGTCGAGTTCGGCCTCATCGAGGGCGCCCGTGAGAGTCTCGACCGGATAGCCGGGAACATCCTGATCCAACTCGGGAAAAAGTGATCCTTGCCGAACGGTGGACAAACCGGCGAATCCCACACCGACCAGGCGAATCGGCCCCAATTCCTGTGGATCGATGACCTGTTTCTGCGCAGTCGCGATGAGGATTTGGCGGTCGATGGTGGCAAACGGCAGCGTCACGGATCGAGTCAAGATACTCATATCGGACTTCTTGAGCTTCAGTACGACGGTGCGAGCAGCTCTTCCGTCCTTCTCCAGCCTGGAAAATGCTGCACGACCACTACTTTCGACGGCGGCGCGCAGTTGCGCCATCGTGACGATGTCTGCGGCGAAAGTGGATTCCGCGCTGATCTGCTTGGATTCGGCACGCTCGGCGACCGGCCGATCGTCGATCCCCTGCGCAAGCCGATGCAACCCCGGACCGACAGTGGTTCCGAGTATCGACGCCACCTCCGCTATGGGAGTGCGGGCAAACCCACCGATGGTTTCGATGCCGAGACGCTTGAGCTTTTCCTCGGCGACGGGACCGATCCCCCAGAGCTTTCGCACCGGCAGTGGATCGAGCAACTCGTGCTGCATCCCGGGAGGAATCACTGCGACGCCGTCGGGCTTTGCCAGTCCCGACGCGATCTTGGCGACCTGCTTACCTGCGCCGGCCCCGATCGAAGCGACCAACCCGGTCTCGGCTTTGATCAACGCCCGCAGGTCCTCGCAAAACGCGCGGACCTCGTCAGCTCCGACACCGGCCAACTCCACCGGTTCCCCGAAAGCCTCGTCCACCGACAGTTGCTCGAGGATCGGCATACGAAGGCGCAACGCGTCGAAGGTGCGTTTACTCAGAACCGAATACAACGACATCCGCGGTGGCAATACCACCGCTCCACCACCGACCATCCGGCGTGCTTGATGCATCGGCATTGCCGAACGCGCACCGAAAACTCTCGCTTCGTAACTTGCCCCGGCCACCACCCCGCGCCCGCCCAAGCCGCCGACCAGCACCGGGCGACCTCGCAGAGTGGGACGCGTCAACTGCTCGGCGGAAGCGAAAAACGCATCCATGTCGAGATGCAGCACCCACCTACGACTTCGTGTGGGATCACCTTGATTCATCGGGCGTTACGGTTCTCTCAAAAGTAGGTGCAGAATTTACGTCCGCGCCTTCTTCTTCGGCGACTTCTTCTTCGGCAGGGGCAATACGTCGGCAGTCCGTTGAATGAAGGCGTGCAGGTGATCGAGGTCCTGCAACCGTTCCTCCGTCACCCGGTAATAATCCTTCGCTCCCGGGTACGGCGGAGCCAGATCGGCCTCTGATCCGAACTCCGTACTGACCTCGGTGGGTTTGACGAACAGAACGTCTCCGCAGATCAAGCCCACGATCTTCTCGTCGCAATACAGTCCGTACTCGCCGAACATCGCCCTTGCCCGCACGTCGAGCGGTTCCAACTGCTCGAGAATGCGCGCCACGGTTTCCTTGCTCGTGCTCATGAGAGCAAACTACTCCGGCACCCCGACATACAGACATTCATCGGGGAGCCGGAGTAGCTATGGCGGTATTAGACCTTCGTGATCGCGGCGCGGATACCGTCACCGAGATCGACGGCGTCGTCTCCCGCTTCACCCACCGAGAAGGAGGTGGCCAGAACCTCACCGGCGATCAATTCGCGATGACGCTCCGCCCACTCCTTGCAGTCCTGCGGAACCTCGAGCACGACGTTGATCCGGTCCGAGACGTCGAAACCGGCGGCGCGGCGCGCATCCTGCAACTGACGGATACGGTCCTTCGCCCATCCCTCGGCTTCGAGTTCCTCCGTCACCGCGGAATCGAGTACGACCAGTCCCGCACCGTCCGGCAGTGCAGCCGTCGAATCCGGCTCGGCCGCAACCAGTTTCTGCGTGTACTCCTCGGGCAGCAGTTCGATGCCCGCCGCAACCACGACGCCGTCCGCGTTCTCGGTCCAGTCGCCCGCCTTGACCGCCTTGATGACAGTCTGAACGGACTTGCCCAGACGCGGTCCTGCAGCACGCGCATTGACCGCGATCTCGAAGCGCCCGTGCACGTCGACGTCATCGGTCAGATCAACCTTCTTGACGTTGACCTCGTCGGCGATCAGTCCGAGGAACGGACGCAGACGCTCGGCATCCGGCGCCGCAACCGTGACCTCGGGCAGCGGAAGACGAACACGCAGATTCTGCGCCTTGCGCAGGCTCAGCACCGTGGAGCACACGGTCCGGACGTCGTCCATCGCCGCTACCAGCTCGGGGTTCGCGGGGAGCTCCGACGCCTCGGGCCAATCAGCCAGGTGAACCGAGCGCTCCCCGGTCAGCCCGCGCCAGATCACCTCGGACACCAGCGGCAACAGCGGCGCAGCGAGACGCGTCACGACCTCGAGCACGGTGTGCAGGGTGTCGATCGCGTCGCGATCCTCGTCCCAGAACCGCGAACGAGACCGTCGCACATACCAGTTGGTGAGCGCATCACAGAACAACCGAAGCTCGTCGCACGCGCCGGCGATGTCGTTGACCTCGAGGGCCTCGGTGATCACGTCGCGGGTGGTAGCGAGCTTGGCCAGGATGTACTGATCGAGGATGTTCTCCGAGTCGGTACGCCACACACCGGATTCCGGGGCGTACAACTGCAGGAAGCTCCAGGCGTTCCACAGCGGGAGCAATGCCTGACGCACACCTTCGCGGATGCCCTGCTCGGTCACGATGAGGTTTCCGCCGCGCAAGATCGGCGAAGACATCAGGAACCATCGCATCGCATCGCTGCCGTCGCGGTTGAACACCTCCTTCACGTCCGGGTAGTTGCCCTTGGACTTGCTCATCTTGAGTCCGTCGTCGCCGAGCACGATGCCGTGCGCAGCAACGGTTTTGAACGCCGGACGATCGAAGAGTGCGGTGGCCAGCACGTGCAGCGTGTAGAACCAGCCGCGAGTCTGCCCGTTGTACTCGACGATGAAATCGCCCGGGAAATGACCCTCGAACCATTCACGGTTCTCGAATGGGTAGTGCACCTGCGCGTACGGCATCGAACCGGATTCGAACCAGCAGTCGAGCACCTCGGGAACGCGGCGCATCATCGACTTCCCGGTCGGGTCGTCGGGGTTCGGGCGGACCAGGTCGTCGATCATCGGGCGATGCAGATCGGTCGGACGCACACCGAAGTCTGCCTCCAACTGATCGAGCGATCCGTAGACGTCCGTACGCGGGTACTGCGGATCGTCCGACACCCACACCGGGATCGGGCTGCCCCAGTAGCGGTTTCGGCTGATGTTCCAGTCGCGTGCACCTTCGAGCCACTTGCCGAACTGGCCGTCACGGATGTGCTCGGGCACCCACGTGATGTCCTTGTTCAGCTCGACCATGCGATCGCGGAACTTGGTGACCGCGACGAACCACGAGGGAACCGCCATGTAGATGAGCGGCTGCCCACTGCGCCAACTGTGCGGGTACGAGTGCTCGATCGTCTCGTGCCGCAGCAGCTTTCCAGCGGCCTTGAGGTCCTTGATGATGACCGGGTTGGCGTCGAAGACCATCAAGCCCTCGTACGGCGGAACCATCGAGGTGAACTTTCCACCCGGATCGAGCGGCTGCACGACCTCGATACCGTTGGCCGTGGCGACATCCATATCCTCCTCACCGAAAGCCGGTGCGAGGTGGACGATTCCGGTTCCGGAATCGGTTGTCACGTAGTCGGCCGAAAGCACGACGTGCGCGTTCGGATGTCCGAGGAAGAAGTCGAACGGCGGTGTGTACGACAGTCCGACCAGCTCGGCGCCCTTGTGACGGGAAACGACCTCGGGGTCCTCCCCCAGCTCACGTGCGTAATGAGCAACCCGTGCTTCCGCGAGCACGTACCGCTTTCCGTCCTCGCCGAGCACCTGGACGTAGTCGACCTCGGGATGAACCGCAGTGGCCAAGTTGGACGGCAGTGTCCACGGAGTCGTGGTCCAGATGATCGCGTTTGCGCCGTCCAATGGTGAACCCGGAGCGACCAGCGGCATGTCGACCGTGACTGCAGGATCCTGACGCATCTTGTACGCGTCGTCGAGACGAGTCTCTTGATTGGACAGCGGAGTCTGCTCGTACCAGCTGTAGGGCAGCACGCGGAAGCCCTGATAGATCAGGCCCTTGTCGTGCAGCTCCTTGAAGGCCCACATGACGGACTCCATGAAGTCGACGTCCAGGGTCTTGTAGTCGTTGTCGAAGTCGACCCAACGTGCCTGGCGGGTGACGTAGTCGCGCCACTCGTCGGTGTACTTGAGCACCGAGGCCTTGCAGTACTCGTTGAACTTGGCCAGACCCATGACTTCGATCTCGGCCTTGTCCTTGATGCCGAGTTGCTTCTCCGCTTCGAGTTCTGCGGGCAGGCCATGGCAGTCCCAGCCGAAGCGTCGCTCGACCTTGCGTCCACGCATGGTCTGGAAGCGCGGCACCAGGTCCTTGACGTACCCCGTCAGCAGGTGACCGTAATGCGGCAAGCCGTTTGCGAAGGGCGGTCCGTCGTAGAAAACGAACTCTTCGCTGCCGTCCCGATTGGAAACCGACGCACGGAAGGTGTCGTCGTCGTCCCACTGTTTCAGGACTTTCTGTTCCAGTTCGGGGAACTTGACTCCGGTGTCGGCGGGGACACCGTAGTCGACTTTGGGATACCCGTTACTCGCCATGGCGATCTCCTCGTGCCAGTCGGACTCGGCACGGGGACGACGTGGCGCTTGTGCGCCGACACCGCGGTACCACCCCGTTTGCACCCCGTAGATCCGCGCTTGGATTCCGAGGTGCCACTCGATCGAGCTGTGACGGGCTCACCCGTTCGGTTCTACTGAGTTCTGGGCGCCTGAAGCGACAAGAACCGTTCTTCCGAAAGCTCCCCGGTGATTGCCGGATCACAGCCTGGTATTCGTGTTGGACAGTCTAATACTCGTCCTGGACCTTGTCGGAACTCGCCCTAGGACTTGTCGGGGCCACCCGGCGACTCGCCATGATTTCTCTGATTGTCATCGTTGGCGGTGGCTGCATCGTCGATCGACGAATTCGAGGAACTCTCGACTCGACCGTAAGGCGACATTCCGCTGCCCGATGCCGGGTCATCCAACGAAGGAACCGCCTTCCTGCTGGTCAGCGCACTGACCAGCAGGAGGACGGCACCTGCTACACAAATCGCGATACATGCCCACGCCCAGATCAGCGACCCTGTGGTCAGGGCGACGATCAGGAGAGCGAAACCAACTCCCGCGAGAACCAACGTCACGACCAGCACGTATCAACCTTTGTCCGGTCCGATAGCTGAGCCGACGGGGCGCTCTCGGTCAGCTGTTTCCCTTGGCGAAGGACGGGCTGTAGGAATCCTGTCCACCGTCGACCGGAACGGCCGAGCCGCGCTGTTCGAGCTCTTCGAGCTGCGATTCCAGGTAGGACTTCAGGCGCACCCGGTACTCGCGTTCGAACGTCTTGAGCTGCTCGATACGGCCCTCGAGGACCGAACGCTGCTGGTTGATGGTCGCCATGATTTCGGTGTGCTTCTTCTCGGCGTCCGCCTTGAGAGCGTCTGCCTTCTCCTGAGCCTGGCGAAGCTGGGTCTCGGAGCGAGTCTGAGCGTCGGTGAGCATCGCCTCCGACTTGTTGCGCGCATCCGCGATCATGCCGTCAGCCTTGCTGCGAGCCTCGCTCATGAGCTGCTCGGAGTTGGTGCGGGCACTGCCGAGCAGCTGCTCGGACTCGGTCTTGGCATCGTTGGTGAGGCGATCCGCCATCTCCTGAGCCAGTCCGAGGACCTTTGCGGCCTGCATGTGGGTGTCGCCGCTCTGCGGCGCTGCAACGGCAGCGGCGGCGGGGACCGGCGCTGCAACAGGTGCAGGCTTGGGCGGTTCGACGACCCGAGCGGGCTCCGGCTTGGGCTGCGCTGCGACGGGTGCTGCCTGCTGAGCAGGTGCCGGCGACTTCTTGGCAGCCGCGAGCTCCTGATCCAGCTCACCTACGCGCTGGCGCAGGTCCGCATTCTCTTCGATGAGCTGCGACAGCGCCTGCTCGACGAGGTCGAGGAATGCGTCGACCTCGTCCTCGTTGTAGCCACGCTTGCCGATAGGCGGCTTGCTGAACGCAACGTTGTGCACGTCAGCTGGAGTCAGTTGCGGCATGGAAGGATCCCTTCACGCGTCATTTGGCGGTCTAGCAAGCATTCAGTTGCAACACAGTCTACGTAGTGGCGAACTACGTAGTGGCGAACCACTGGATGAGTTATGGCATCCATTCTGGCATACCACTCACTCGGACTGCGCTCAGCGAACAACCGACATCAGGATGATGACGATGAAAAGCAAGACCATGATGGATAGATCCAAGCGAACTCCACCGAGGTTGATCGGGGGGATCAACCTGCGGAGCAGTTTCACCGGAGGATCGGTGATCGTAAAAATGGTTTCGAGAATGACTGCGACCAATCCGGTCGGTCGCCAATCTCTGGCAAACGAACGAACGAACTCGACGATCACTCTGCCGATCAGCAACAGCCAGAAGACAACCAGCACCAGATAGATCACAGAGAGAAGCGCGTCCACACCCTCACTCTGCCTGACTTCTGCGGTGTGTCCAAAACAGACACACCGCAGCAATTCCGGAACCGGTCCGCATCGAGTCCGTCTTGTAACGGCCGGCGATGGGTCCGAATGCGGCGTCCGCCGAGGCGGGCCGCCGTTCGAATGTGCTCACGTCACCCCTGCTCAGGGGCCGGACTGCGGTCGAAACCATCATTTCTGGCTGTAGAAACCCGTCTCGGCGATCCGACGGCGCTCCTCGGCGGAAACGTCGATGTCGGCCGGTGAGAGAAGAAACACTTTGGTGGCTACCTTGTCGAAAGAACCACGCAATGCGAACGCCAGGCCGGCGGCGAAATCGACCAGACGCTTCGCGTCGGCGTTGCTCATGTCGACCAGATCCATGATGACGGGAGTGCCGTCCCGGAACCGCTCACCGATCGTGCGGGCCTCTGCGTAGCTCTGCGGACGCAGTGTCGTGATCTTGGCGAGCGGGCCGCCGTCGTCGACAACCGGCGCACGTCGCGCTTCGGGTCGCTCTGCGCGCGCGTCGACCGCGAGGTTGCCACGGCTTGCCGGGCGCGGCGCCATCGCCGGGCGGCTGCTGCGGCTGGGAACGGTGTCGACGCGGGGCCGGGAATCGTAGCGATCGAACTCCGCGTCCTCTTCGTCACGACGACTGGGCGCGTAGCTCGCCTTCGAGAAAGCAGGTTCGACGAACTCGCGGTCGTCGCGCTCGGCATAGCCGTCGTGACTACGACGGGGTGCGCGGCGAGCCTGATCGGGCTCCTCCACGTATTCGTCCTCGTAGTCATCGAGGGGAACCATGCCGAAGTAAGCCTTGAACTTATGCAGGTTGCTCATTGATCGACCTTCCTTGGCGCGGCGGAATCAATCCGACTGCGACCGGTCGCAGCGGTGTGGACGGGTTGGGCGATCACCTGAGCGATCACCTCGAGATTACTGGTCGTGAGCCGAGCAGTGCGGTTCCGACACGCACGCAGGTTGATCCGTGGCGCACTGCAGCCTCCAGATCGCCGGTCATACCGGCCGAGAGTTCGGTTGCCCGGGGATGCGATTCGAGGATCAAAAGATGTGCCCTGCGGAGGATTTCGAACTGCTCGTCAGGATCTGATCCAAGCGGCGGGACGGCCATCAGTCCCGCGAATTCGAGACCTTCGGCTGATTCGATCCGCTCGGCGAGAGGCGTTAGCTCGCCCGTCGGAACTCCGCCACGCGCGGGGTCTCCGTCGAGACTTACCTGGATGAGCGCCCGGAGCGGCTCCGTGCGCTCACCGCCCGACAAAGCACTCAGCGCAGCCCGATCGAGTGCATCGGCCAGTCGCGCACTGTCCACCGAGTGAATTGCATAGGCCCACTTCGCTACCGATCGAGCTTTGTTGCGCTGCAACTGTCCGATCATGTGCCAGCGAACCGGATCATCGATCGCGCCCGTCTGTGCAGCGCCGTCGAAGTCCGCGACCTTCTCCACTGCTTCCTGCTCACGCGACTCACCGAATTCACGGCAACCCAGTTCGTACAGGATTCGAGCGTCGGACGCCGGAAAGAATTTGGTCACCGGCAGCAGTGCTACGTCGGAAACCTCGCGACCGGCGGCAAGGCAGGCGGCCGCCAATCGCGCCCTCACCGAGTCGAGTGCCGTCGATATTTCTGTCAGCCGCATTTCCGTCTCGCGCATTTCTGCCTAGACGGTTTCCTGCGCTGCGGGCGCTTCCATCCAGATCACTGCAGCTTGACGCCCGGTCAGAGATTCTCGGCGATGACTGAACAACGCGCGATCCTCGATCGTGCACCGCGGGTCCTCGGCGACACCGGACACACCCGCGGCGAGCAACTGCTTACGCAGTCCCGCACGCAGATCGAGTCCCGGCGTGCCCTTCTCGGTGCGAGTTGCGCTGCCCGGCAAGTGCTTTTCCACGTCCGCGCGCATCGCAGCGGGAACCTCGTACTGGCGTCCGCTCGCAGCCGGACCGAGGAAGGCGCCGATACGCGAAACGTCCGCGCCCTGACGCACCATCTCCGCGAGGACGCGCGGGACGATACCGATGCGGGCACCGATCCGTCCGGCATGAACGGCCGCGATCACACCGGCCTCCTCGTCGGAGAGCAGAACGGGAACACAATCTGCACTGAGGGTGGCGAGCGCCAGGCCGGGAACAGTGGTGACCAGAGCATCCGTCACCGGAATCACTTCGTCGGTCGGTTCCGTCACGACAGTGACGTTGCGCGAATGGATTTGTTCCATCCACACGAGATGGTCAGGCTCGACGCCTATTTCGCGTGCCAGACGTCGGCGATTCGCATCGACGGCTGCCGGATCGTCTCCGACGTGATCGCCCAGATTGAACGACTCGTACGGTGACGCGGAAACACCACCGGCTCGGCTGGTCACGACGCGGCGAATGCGGGTGCGGGTGGTCGACTTCTCGGTACTCAAGATAAGTGTGCTCACAAACGTCGAAAGTTGTCGTCCGGCTCAGACGTGACCGGACATCCAGTCAAGAACAGGGTACCCAGAAATTCCGGGCACCCTGTTCTCGAAACTGTTTGTAGCCCTACGTCAGCGACGCATGAAGACCGGCACGTCGACGTCGTCGTCGCCCTCGTCTTCCTGGACCGGCGCATGGCGGGGGCCACCGATCGGAGGCAAGCTGCCCGAACCGGTGGTCTCGCGCGCTGCGGAAATCGGCTGCTCGCCAGCAGGTTCGGCGGCCACCGGCGACCGGCCGACCTCACCCGCGCGCCCGGCGCCGATAGCTCCACGTCCCTGCGCGGTCGACTCCACGGGACGACGAGCCGGAGCTCCTCCGTCGAATCCCGCAGCGATGACCGTCACACGAACCTCGTCACCGAGTGAATCGTCGATGACCGTTCCGAAGATGATGTTGGCGTCGATGTGGGCAGCTTCCTGCACCAGCGAAGCCGCCTCGTTGATCTCGAACAGACCCAGATCGCTACCGCCGGCGATCGACAGGAGCACGCCGCGGGCGCCTTCCATCGAAGCTTCGAGGAGCGGGGAATTGATCGCGGATTCCGCCGCCTTGATCGCGCGTCCCTCACCCCGCGAGGAACCGATTCCCATCAACGCACTACCGGCACCGGACATGACACCCTTGACGTCCGCGAAGTCGACGTTGATCAGACCCGGAGTGGTGATGAGGTCGGTGATGCCCTGGACGCCGTTGAGGAGAACCTCGTCCGCGCTGCGGAACGCGTCCATCAGGCTGACGGCCGCGTCACCCAACTGGAGCAGGCGATCGTTGGGAATGACGATCAGTGTGTCGCAGGACTCGCGGAGCGCCTGGATTCCGGTATCCGCCTGTCCCCCACGACGCTTGCCCTCGAAAGAGAACGGTCGCGTCACGACACCGACGGTGAGTGCGCCCAGCTTCCGGGCGATGCTTGCCACGACAGGGGCACCGCCGGTTCCGGTGCCACCGCCCTCGCCTGCGGTCACGAACACCATGTCGGCGCCCTTGATGACCTCTTCGATCTCGTCCTTGTGATCTTCGGCTGCCTTGCGACCCACTTCCGGGTCGGCACCGGCGCCGAGGCCACGGGTCAATTCACGACCGACGTCGAGCTTGACGTCGGCGTCACTCATCAGAAGGGCTTGCGCGTCCGTGTTGACCGCGATGAACTCGACTCCCTTGAGTCCCTGTTCGATCATGCGGTTGACTGCGTTCACGCCGCCGCCGCCGATGCCGACGACCTTGATTACGGCGAGGTAGTTGTGCGGGGGCGTCATCGGCTCTCGCCTTCCGTGTCGTGTTTCACGCTGCTTGTCAGTGCTGCTGTCTTTTTACTGCTGGTGTATTTGGTACTGCTGGTGTTCGAGAACAACCCTAAACCTCAACCACAGGGTTAGAGTTATGTCAAGTATTCGATCTGAAACGAAACGCTATGCACCGTCGTCGCGTTCCGCCATTAGGCGCGCCGAGACACACCGAAGTATTTGCTGCGCACTGACGCACGGCTGCACCGTGCGCTATCGGACCGTCGGCAGATCAGGACTGGACACGTCGTACGTCTGCCCCGGTTGGGTCAACAGCGGAAGCGTCACAGCAGCCTTACGATCCGAGTGCTCGACACCGCCCCAGTTTACGACGCGACCGTCGAGCAGAGTCAGCGTGACACTCGAAATCGACCGAGCGGCAACCTCTCCCACCTGAAATCTCAGATCCGGCGGCAACACCGACAACACCTCGAGCGCGGCAAGCGTCGGCTCGTCGTTCCACCCGGGCGTCGGTGTCACCAGACGCGGAACCCCGGGCGGCGGGACGCCCATCTCGAAGTCGACGCCCTTCTCGTCCAGCAGGTGTGCACCCTCAGGTGAGTCGACGAAGACGACCGGTACCCGTTCGGTGACGGTGACGCGGATAGTCGACGGATACATCCGCTGCACACGAGCCGAGGCCACCTTCGGAATCGTCGCCACACGTGCGGCGGCGGCGCCGGTGTCTACCCGCATCAACGGCTGACCGGTCGGTACGGCCAGGAGCGAAAGGATCTGTTCCTCACTGACGGTCGTCGCACCGAGAATTTCGGTGCCCCGGACCGAGAGCACCGGAGACAACCAAGCCGTCAACGCAATTCCCACCACCAGCACGATTGCCAGCGGTGCCACGATCAGCGGTCGCTTGAACCACTTACGAGTCGGTGTGGGTTCGGGAGCCGGCTCCGTCGACCGCGTCGAGTATCGCGATTCGGTGCGAGTACTGCGCCGACGCGTACTGGTGGCTTGTCTGGCTCGAGGATCTCGACGCCCGCGCCGACTTCGTGCGTCGGGTGTCATCGCGGCGCGGGATGCGGCGCCGAACGCAAAGCATCGAGGATCTGTTTGCCGAGCATGGTCACGTCACCGGCACCCATCGTGATGACGATGTCGCCGGGGTGAGCCAACGCCGCCACCTGCTTCGGCGCCTGTGACAGATCCGGTTGATAGTGAACAGGTTTCGTGACCGACTGAGCGACCAGCGCACCACTGACGCCCGGCATCGGCTCTTCGCGAGCGCCGTAGACATCGAGAACGACAACCTCGTCGGCCAAGTCCAGCGCCTGCGCGAACTCCTCGGCAAACGCGGCGGTGCGTGAATAGAGATGAGGTTGGAAGACCACGATCACGCGTCCGGCTGCCGAATTGGTCGACGACGAATCGTCCTCCGGTCGAACCAGATCCGCCGCCGCGCCGAGAACCGCACGAACTTCGGTCGGATGGTGGGCGTAGTCGTCGAACACCCGGACACCACGCTCGCGGCCGGTGAACTGGAACCGGCGGTGTACGCCACCGAATCCGGCGAGCCCCTCGACGATCTCCTCCGTCTCGGCGCCGGCGTCACGGGCAGCCAGTAGAGCCGCAAGTGCGTTGAGCGCCATGTGACGACCCGGCACTGCCATCCGCACGGTTCGCGCGGCGCTCTCGCCCGCCAGGTGGAACTGCAGGACTCCCCCGACATCGTGCGCATGGAAGCCCAGTAGTCGGACTCCGACCTCGACACCGTCGACAGGCTCGAAGGCGGTGCCCGCCTCCACTTCCTGCGCGTCTGCCGATCCGTAACCGAGTACCCGGATGTCCGAACGGCCCGAGGCCACGATTCGCTTCGCGAGATCCGCCGATCCCGGGTCGTCGAGGCAAGCAATCAAGAGCCCACCCGGACGCAACTTGTCGACAAAATCGTCGAACACCTTCACATACGCTTCGACACTCCCGAAATAGTCGAGGTGATCGGCCTCGATGTTGGTCACGACGATCACGTTGGGGTCGTACTGCAACAGCGACCCGTCACTCTCGTCCGCCTCCGCGACAAAGACGTCACCGCTGCCGTGATGGGCATTCGTTCCCGCTTCGTTGAGTTCGCCGCCAACGGCGAACGAAGGGTCGAAACCACAGTGCTGCAGGGCGACCACGAGCATCGACGTTGTCGACGTCTTGCCGTGTGTACCCGAAACCAGGAACGTGCGATTGCCCTGCATCAGTGATGCAAGGACAGCCGGACGAAGAATCACCGGGATTCCGCGGCGAGCGGCCTCGACGAGTTCCGGGTTGTCCTTCGGGATAGCCGCGTGCGTCGTGACGACGACGGTCGGACCACCCGGCAGCAGGTCGAGAGCATCGGCGTCGTGGCCGATGCGGACCTGCGCCCCGCGTGCACGGAGCGCCAGGACTCCTCGGCTCTCCTTGGCGTCCGAACCCGAGACGAGGCCCCCGCGGGAAAGCAGAATTCGAGCGATGCCGGACATACCGGCACCGCCGATTCCGACCATGTGTACTCGCTCGAGGTGGGCGGGCAGCGCGGTCATCGGTTTCCCCTTGCGTTTTCCTGGACGGCGTTTTCCTTTGCCGCGATGTCGAGCACGATCCGTGCGATCTCGGTTGCCGCGGTGCGGTGCCCGACGTTGGCAGCGCCACTGCTCATCTTGTCGAGGCGCGCGCTGTCGCTCAGCATCGGGACGACGGTACCGGCGACGAACGTCGGCGTGAGCTCGTTGTCGGAGACGATGATCGCACCGCCCGCTGCGACAACGGGTTTCGCGTTGAGTTCCTGCTCACCATTGCCGTGCGGCAACGGAACGTAGACGGCCGGAAGCCCGACCGCCGAGACCTCGGCGACCGTCATCGCGCCCGAACGACAGATAGTCGCGTCGGCTGCGGCATACGCGAGATCCATCCGCGAAAGATAAGGAACAGCCACATACGGTGCCGTCTCCGAGTACTGCGTGACTTCGAGGGAGTTCTTGGGTCCGTGTGCGTGAAGGACCGAGATCCCGGCCTTCGCCAGTTCTTCCGCTGCTCCGGACACCGCGTCGTTGAGCGACTTCGCGCCTTGCGATCCGCCGAAGACGAGCAGAACGGGACCGTCCTGAGGTAGTCCGAAGTACTCGCGAGCTTGCGAGCGGAGTCCAGCTCGATCGAAATTGGCGATCGACGCGCGAACCGGGATGCCGACGATCTCGGCGTCCTGATCGCCGCGGTTCTTCACTCCGGAACCCGGAACAGCAGCAAGCACCCGCGTCGCCAGGCGAGCACCGATCTTGTTCGCGATGCCGGCACTGGCGTTCGCCTCGTGGATGACGATCGGAATCTTGCGGCGGCGCCGAAGAACACCGCCACGTGCGGCAAGATACGCCGGAAGCGCGACGTAACCACCGAAACCGACGATCACGTCGGCGTCGACGGAATCGAGTACCTCACGGGTCTTGCGCACCGAGGCGAGGATGCGTGTCGGCAGTTTGACGAGATCCATCGTGGGCTTACGAGGAAGCGGAACCGGGGGAATGAGCTCGAGCGTGTACCCGCGAGCCGGCACCAAGGTGGTTTCGAGACCACGCGCCGTCCCGAGCGCAGTGATTCTGGTGTCGGGCGCAGCGGCCTTGACCGCGTCCGCGACAGCAAGTGCGGGTTCGATGTGACCAGCCGTGCCTCCCCCTGCCACCACTACCGACAGAGCCGATTTGTTGCCGCTCACCTACGAATTCCTCGCTCTCGAACTTCTCGTGGATCTTGTGCCCTACGTGTCGGCGCCTGCCGACGCTGACCATTCTGCCCTCCCGCGGTGCGCTTCCGTGACCCAGCGGCCGCACCTCGGTTGGAATCCGAGGAAGGGCGAGCACCTTGATCTGCCCGCTTGCGTCGATCGCCCGTCTCGATCGCGCGCCGGCCGTCGCGTCCGCGTGCCGGTTCGATCTGCCGTGCGGGCTTCGGTCGACGGATCGGCCGGCCCCCTGACGGCGGGTGGTACAGCACGGGCTTCGGCAGTCTGAGCAACTTCGAGATCTTGCCGTCCTGCCCGGAGTTCAGAGCGGCAACTGCTTCGGGCTCGTGGCGCGCTGCATTGGCGATGACACCGAACATGAACAATGTGATCGCCAAGGACGAACCGCCGGCGGAGACCAAGGGCAACTGGAGTCCGGTCACCGGCAGCAGTCCGATGACGTAACCGATGTTGATCATTGCCTGGCCGACGATCCAGGTAGTTGCAGTGGCCGACAGGAGCCGCCAGAACGGATCGATGCTGCGGGCTGCGATCCGCAATCCCGTGTAGACGAATACAGCGAACAAACCGATCACCACTGCGCAGCCGACAAATCCCAACTCTTCGCCGATGATCGCGAAGATGAAGTCGTTGTGCGCGTTGGGTAGGTAGTTCCACTTGGCGACGCTCTGACCGAGTCCGCGTCCGAAAAGGCCCCCGTCGGCGAGCGAATACAAAGCCTGCTTGGCCTGATAGTTGTTGCCCTGCAGGTCGTCGCTCTTGTTGAAGAAGGCTTGAACTCGATCGGAACGATAACCGGCCGTCATCGCCAGCACGCCCGCCACGACGACGCCCGTCACCGCGATCGAGCCGAAGAGCTTCAGTGGCAGCCCACCGAACCACAGCAGGGCCCCGACGATGATTCCCAATGCGATGGTCGTACTGAGGTTCGGTTGCGCGACGACCAGCGCGAAGACCAGCATTGCTGCGGGCACGAGCGGAATCAGGATCGACTTCACGGATCGGTCGTCCGGCCGCCGCGAAGCCAACAGATGGGCGCCCCAGATCGCCAACGCGACCTTCATGATTTCCGAGGGCTGCACCGAGAACCCGCCGACGTTGAACCAGCGACGCGCGCCCTGCGCTTCTGTGCCGATTCCCGGAATCAGGACGAGTACCAGCATGATCAGCACGACGACGAACAGCGGAAACGAATACTGCCGGAGCACTCTCGCCGGGATCCGCAGCGCGACGTAGAAGAGCACAGCTCCGAGAATCGCGAAGATCAACTGCTGGGTGAACAACGAATACGCCGAGCCACCGGACACGTACTGCTCGACGCTCGACGCCGACAGAACCATCACGAGCCCCAAGACAGTCAACATCGTGGCAATCGTCACCACCAGGTGGAACGACGCCAACGGCCGCGCCAACCAGGCACCGATTCGGGTCTTGGGACCCTTGGTCATAGCAAGTTCCCGGCTTGGCCAGGCGAATCCGTGAACGGATCGGGTAATGCGGCGACGGCGGCGGCGAAGCTGTCACCACGATGTCCGTAGCTGGCGAACATGTCCAAGGACGCGGCGGCCGGGGCGAGTACAACTGCATCACCGGGGGACGCCAACTCGGCAGCTTCGACTACCACTGCGGCCATGACGGCATCCGCGTCGGCACCCGACGGCAGCCGGATGGTGAGAGTCGAGTTGCTGCTGTTTTCGCTCACCACTGCATCGTCCCCCGACATCACGTGCACCACGGGAACATCGGGCGCGTGTCGCGCGAGCGCGTCCTCGATCACACCAGCGTCACGCCCGAGAAGGACAGCGCCGGAGAGTCGAGGGCCGACTTCGCTCACCAATTGGTCGACGCTGGCTCCCTTGAGCAGACCGCCTGCAACCCAGACGACGCGATCGTGCGCGAGTATCGACGGTCGGGCTGCGTGCGGATTGGTGGCCTTGGAGTCGTCGATGTACACAACGGACCCGACACGGCCGACCAGCGCCCCTCGGTGTGGGCCGACCTTGTGTGCGGCCAGACCGCGTTCGACGACGTCTGCCTCGAATCCGAGTGCCCGCGCCAACGCGGCGGCGGCCAGCGCGTCCATGACGCCTGCCGGGCCGGCGGGATCTATCGACGCTGCTTCGGCCAAGCGGACGTGATCGCCGAATGCGTTGTCCACGAGGTGTCCCGCTTCGACACCCAGTTCCCCTTCGCCCGGTTCACCCAATCTGAACCCGGTGACAATGTCTGCAGTTGCGCGAGTTCCCAGTTCGGAAGCGATCGCGTCATCGAGGCCGACCACCGCGATCTTTCCGCTCAGCGCCCGCGACTTGGCCTCGGCGTACGCGCTCATTCCGCCGTGCCAGTCGAGGTGATCCTCGGCGACGTTGAGGACCACGCCGGCATCCGGACGCACCGAAGGCGCCCAGTGCAATTGGAAGGACGACAGTTCGACAGCGAGGTACTCCACGCGCGGCGACGTCTCGGCGAGTGCGTCGAGTATCGGCAGCCCGATGTTTCCGCAGGCTCGGCCGACAACTCCGGCGGCGTCGAGAATCGAGGCCAGCATCGACGTCGTCGTGGTCTTTCCGTTCGTCCCCGTCACGACGAGCCATTTACGGGGTGTGCCGAAGTGCCCGCTGTGGTCGACGCGCCAGGAGAACTCGACGTCTCCCCAGATGGGAATCCCGTGACCGGCGGCGGCTGCAAGGATCGGTGCATCCGGCCGAAAGCCCGGACTGGTGACGACGAGCCCGTACTCGGTGATCGAATCCGGGGCATCCTCGATCGAGGTGGTGGTCACCATGTCCGCGCCGAGCTCCGCGCAGCGCTCCGCGAAGTCCAAGGTCGAATCGGCAACCGTCACGACAGCACCGAGGGCGACGAGAGGTTCGATGGTCGCTTGACCGGACACCCGCCCACCGGCGACCAGCACTCGCGTACCGCGGAGCCAGGACAGGTCGTTCTCGGAATCCGCTGAGCTGGTCATGGTTTTCAGCCTCCGAGCGCTGCGAGGTATTCGCTGTAGAAGAGTGCCAATCCGATAGCCGACGCAATAGCCGCCAGCAACCAGAATCTGATGATGACCGTGGTTTCAGCCCACCCGGCGAGTTCGAAGTGGTGATGGAACGGCGCCATTCGGAACACCCGCCGTCGGCTGGACCGGAACACCGCTACCTGGATCACCACCGACGCGGCCTCCGCGACGAACAGTGCACCGATGACAACCATCAACAGTTCCGTGCTGGTGGTGATCGACAATCCGGCGAGCATGCCGCCGAGGGCAAGTGAACCGGTGTCGCCCATGAAGATCTTGGCGGGTGCGGCATTCCACCAGAGGAATCCGATGCACGCGCCGGCGCCGGCCGCGCAGAGCACCGCGAGGTCGAGCGGGTCTCGGACGTCGTAGCAACCCTTGCCGGGATTCGTCTCGCACGAGTAGCGGAACTGCCAGAACGTGATGATGACGTAGGCGCCGAGAACGAAACTCATCGCACCGGCGGCCAATCCGTCGAGGCCGTCGGTCAGGTTGACGGCATTGGACCAGGCGCTGACCAGTAGGTAGCAGAAGGCGATGAAGACCACGGACCCGAGTGAGACGGTGGCGATGTCGCGCACGTACGACAGATGAACACTGCCCGGAGTCAGCCCGTCGTCACCGCGGAACTGAAGGGCCAGGATTCCGAAGACAATGGCAGCGACGAACTGTCCGACCAGCTTCGCTGTCTTGTTCAGTCCCAGATTGCGCTGCTTGCGGATCTTGATGAAGTCGTCGAGGAAACCGACTCCACCGAGCGCGGTGGTCAGACCGAGAACGAGTAGGCCGGACGCCGATGGCCCCTCCGCGTTGTCCATGCCGAGACCGATGAGGTGTGAGCCGAGATAGCCGGCCCAGATTCCGGTCAGGATCGCGACGCCGCCCATCGTGGGAGTGCCGCGCTTGGCCTGGTGACTGGCTGGACCTTCGGTTCGGATCTCCTGCCCGAAACCTTGTTTCGAGAACGCCTTGATCAGGATCGGCGTGAGCATGATGGAGACCGCCAGCGCGATGCCGGCGGCGAGAAGAATCTGGATCACTGCGAATCCCCGCCGTTCTCGCCATCGGTGTTCGCGTCACCGGTGTTCTCGCTGTCGGTGTTGGGCGTTGCAGCCAGTATCGCTTCGGCGACCGTCCACAGTTCAACCGACTTGGACGCCTTCACCAGGACGAGATCGCCCGGTTCGAGTTCCGCTTCGAGAATGGCGATTGCCGCAGCTGCGTCGGGCACGACGACGGACTCGTCACCCCACGACCCCTCCATCACCGCACCTTGATGCATCGCACGCGAGGTGCGGCCCGTTCCGACGACGATCAACTTGCTGACATCGAGTCTGACGGCCAGGCGACCGATCGCGTCGTGCTCGACAACTGATTCCGGTCCGAGCTCACCCATCTCTCCGAGCACAGCCCAGCTACGGCGACCGAAGTGCCGATCCGATCGCGCCATGGACACCAACGCTTTGAGGGCGGCGCGCATGGAATCGGGATTGGCGTTGTAACTGTCGTTGACGACGGTGACGCCGTCGGCGCGCTCGGTGACTTCCATCCGCCTCGCGGACGCTGCCTTCGTGCCCTCGAGGACACGTGCGATGTCTGCAACCGCGAGGCCGTTCTCGAGTGCGACGGCCGCCGCGGCCAGGGCGTTGCTCACGTGGTGTTCGCCGTGAACGGCCAGGCGAATACGTGCAGAACCCTGTGAACAGTTCAGTGTGAAGGAAGCCCTGGCCTGGTCGTCGACAACCACGTCGGTCGCCCGAACGTCGCAGTCTTCCGACTGACCGACGAATACGATCCGGGCCTTGGTTCGACTCGCCATTGCGGCGACCATGCGGTCGTCGGCGTTGAGGACCGCAACTCCACCGTCGGCTGCCGACGGGAGTGCTTCCACCAGTTCACCTTTGGCGACCGCGATCGCTTCACGCGAACCGAACTCACCGAGATGGGCAGTGCCCACATTGAGAACTACGCCGATCTTCGGCGGCGCGATCTTCGTCAGTTCGCCGACATGACCGACCCCACGGGCCGACATCTCGAGAACGAGGAAGCGGGTATTCTCGTCGGCGCGGAGCACTGTCCACGGCAGACCCAATTCGTTGTTGAACGACCCGGGGGGCGCAACCACCTCGCCGCACTCGCGCAGCAGCGCTGCTATCAGATCCTTGGTCGAGGTCTTGCCGGCAGAACCAGTGACACCGACCAGCGTCAGTCCACCATCGGCCGGTGTGCCATCAGTTGCCAGTTCGTCGACGACTGCTCGGGCCAGAAGGCCGAGGGCATGCAGGACCGCGGCTCCGGACCCGTCGGTGTCGTGTTCGAGCAGCATCACTGCACTGGGACCGTCGTTCGGCACCGATGGAACGACGATTGCCGGAACTCCGACCGGCCGCGCCGCGAGCACCGCCACAGCGCCCGCTACCACCGCCGCTTCCGCGTGATCATGACCGTCGACACGCGCTCCGGGTAGGGCGAGGAAGAGCCCACCTGGAGCTACTTTGCGCGAATCGAATTCGACGGTTCCAGTCACCTGCGTCGACGAATCGTCGACGTCGTGCAGGGTTCCTCCGACGATCTCGGCGATCCGAGAGAGCGTCATCGGGATCATTGCTTGCCTCCATGTGCTGTGTTGATCGCGAATCGGCCGATCATTTCGCCCAACACCTCGCGGTCGTCGAACGGGTGTTTGACCCCGTCGATTTCTTGACCTACTTCGTGGCCTTTGCCTGCCACCAGGACGACATCTCCTGGCTGTGCCCACCGGACTGCTTGCTCGATCGCGGCGGCCCGGTCCCCCACTTCGCGAACCTCGCCGCGTTCGGATTCGGGCACGTCCATGGCGCCTTGCATCACCGAAGCGCGAATCTTCGCCGGATCCTCGGTGCGTGGGTTGTCGTCGGTGACGATCAGCAGGTCTGCGCCTCGCGCACCCGCTTCACCCATGAGTGCCCGTTTGCCGGCGTCGCGGTCACCGCCCGCACCGACCACCACGGCCACTCGGCCGGGAACCTGGTTGCGCAGCGTGGCGATCACGGCTTCGAGCGCTGCCGGCTTGTGGGCGTAGTCGACCACGGCGAGAAAGCTCTGCCCCCGGTCGATCCGCTGAACTCGCCCCGGGACGTCCACGGTCCCGAGCGCTCGAACAGCCGCGTCCGGGTCGAGTCCCGCAGCAAAACTGACGGTCAACGCCAGCGCAGCGTTGGCCACGTTGTATCGCCCGGGGAGACGAAGTGAGACTGGCCACGACTGTCCATCCGGCCCGACCAACTCGAAGGTCTGCGAGCCGTCCTCGGCAACCTCGACTGCGCCGACCGTCCACTCGGCCTCGGCCGTCGAGGTCGAGACCGTGGTCACCGCGTCGCTCTCGTCGGTCGCGGCCAACTCGGCCATCCGTCGACCCCACACGTCGTCGACGCAGACGACG
The DNA here is from genome assembly GCF_021352185.1 of Rhodococcus sp. Ni2. NCBI lineage: Bacteria > Bacillati > Actinomycetota > Actinomycetes > Mycobacteriales > Nocardiaceae > Rhodococcus > Rhodococcus sp. Ni2. The sequence continues at coordinate 378,989 of NZ_WOXZ01000003.1, read as the reverse complement.
GCATGCTCGGCTCGCACCGTCGACTCAGGATCGAACAACCGAGCCTTGGCCTGGAAGTACTCCTCGAAGTCCCGATGGAAATCCAGGTGGTCCTGCGAAAGATTGGTGAACGCGCCGATGTCGAAGCGGATGCCGTCGACGCGTCCGAGAGCAAGAGCGTGACTGGAGACCTCCATGACGACGGTATCGATCCCCTGCTCTGCCATCACGGCGAACAGAGCATGCAGTTGCGGAGCTTCCGGCGTGGTCAGAGCGCTGGGCACCCGGCGGCCGTCGATTCGAGTCTCGATGGTCCCGACCAGGCCGGGCTTGCGGCCGGCTCCGGCAATCGCAGCTTCGAGCAAGTACGACGTCGTGGTCTTGCCCGATGTACCGGTAATGCCGACGACCTGCATCTTCTCTGAGGGCCGGCCGTAGATTTCCGCGGAGATCTCACCGAGCACATCCCGCGGGTTCGGATGAACGAGAACTGGGACGGACCGGTCAGGCGCCTTGTCCGCGGCCTCGATCAGTTCGAGGCCGGCCTCGTCGGTCAAGATCGCGGTCGCACCGCGCCCCAGAGCGTCGACGGCGAACTGAGCGCCATGGGTCCGTGCACCGGGCAGAGCGGCGAAGAGGTCATCGGTCACGATTCCCTGCGCACGCAGGTCGACGCCCTTGACGACGACCTCCGAGGACTGTGATCCCGGTTGCCCCACCCATTCGAGGCGAGCCCCGGACAGTTCGGAGAGCGCCGTGATCGCGGTAGCAACCGGTTGTGTCGGACGCGTCCCGGGAGCGCCGTCCGAGTTCGACGATTGCAAACGATTCGGCACTGTCACTCGACTCCTGGCAATTGTCGTTGTTCTATCGCGGTCGTTGTCTATGGCGGTCGTTGTCTATGGCGGTCGCAACGCAAGCAAAGTTCGGCGCACTGCGATGAATGAGGTTACTGCGACGTTTGAGATTACCGTGTCCGGGATTCACCCGAAGACCGTGTCGAAACCGACACACCGCAATCAGTCCGCCTGCAACACCAACTTGCGACCGGGGTCCGGCGACATCGGGACACTGTCACGCTGGAGCATCCACGACGCGATGTTGTGGAACAACGGTGCCGCCGACTGACCGCCGCCGCCGTCCACGCCGCGAACCGGTGCGTCGAGCATGATTCCGATCACGAATCGAGGATTGTCCGCAGGCGCGATTCCCGCGAAGGTGATCCAGTAGTTGGAGTTGGAGTAGCACTTGCACGCGGGATCCACCTGCTGCGCGGTCCCGGTCTTTCCACTGACCTGGTATCCCTCCACACCCGCGGCAACACCGGTTCCTCGTTGGTTGCCGGTGTCTTCCTGAGTGACCGACCGGAACATGTCCCGAACGGTCGCCGCTGTCTGGGCGCTGACCACCTCGACGCCCTCGGGCTGCGGCGTCTCGGTCCGCGTGCCGGAAGAATCGACAGTCGACTTCACGATCCGCGGAGGAATTCGCACGCCGTCGTTGGCAATGGCCTGGTACATCCCGGTCATCTGCAGGGTTGTCATCGAGAGACCCTGCCCGATCGGCAGGTTCGCGAAGGTTCCGCCGGACCACTGGTCGCGACTCGGAACGCTGCCCGCGCTCTCGCCGGGAAGTCCGACGTCGGTGCGTTGTCCGAGGCCGAACCTGTTCAGCATGTCTGCGTAGCGATCCTCGCCCACTCGCTGAGCGAGCATCAAGGTGCCGACGTTCGAGGACTTTCCGAATACACCGGTAGAGGTGTACGGGGCCACACCGTGATCCCACGCGTCCTTGACTGTGGCACCGGACATCGTGATGCTGCCCGGGACCTGCAGAACTTCGTCCGGAGTTGTCTTACCGTCCTCGATGGCCGCTGCTGCGGTGACGATCTTGTTCACCGATCCGGGCTCGAACGGCGTACTGACCGACGGATTGCCCATTTCGGCTGTCGGCGCGTTCTTGTCGATGCCGATTGCGGGGTTGAAGGTGCTGTCGTTGGACATGGCCAACACCTGTCCCGTCTTGGAGTCCATGACCACAACCGAAGCGTTCTTTGCGCCCGACTTGTCCTTGGCGATCTGGACCTGCTGCTGAACGTAGAACTGGAGGTCCGAATCGATGGTCAGCTCGACACCCGAACCGTTGACTGCCGGTTGCTTGTCACGCCAGCTACCGGGGATCACAGCGCCGTCGGAACCGCGGTCATACGTTTCGGATCCATCGGTTCCGGCGAGCGTGGAGTCCATCGAATCTTCGAGACCGAGCAAACCGTGCCCGTCCCAGCCGGTCGCGCCGACGAGATTCGCGGCCAGAGAGCCACCGGGGTACTCGCGGATGTCCTGACGCTCGAGGCCGACCTCCCGGAACTTGTCCGAGATCTCGGCAGCAACCGCCGGATCCACGCTGCGCGCGAGGTACGTGAAAGTCTCGTTGCTGTTCATCTTCTGAAGCAGATCTTTTTCCGGAACGGTATCGCCGAGCTTGGCGTGGATTCCGGCGGCGATCTCGGCGAGGCGATCGCTCACTTCCGGCGCCTGCTTGTCACCCTCGGCGCCCTGCTCGATGCTCTTGGCGCGCGCTTCCTCGAGTTCCTTGCGTACCCGCACCGGCTGGAAAGTCAGCGCCTTGGCTTCCATGGTGAAGGCGAGGGGGTTTCCGTTGCGATCGGTTATCGAGCCACGTACAGCCGGATCGACCTGGGTCGTGGTTCGTTGATTGGCAGATTCCGCAGCCAGACTCGGCGCGTCGATTCCCTGAATCCACAAGAGCTGCAATGCCGCAACGGCGAGCGCACCACACATGGTGATACGACCGACTCGCTGACGAAACGGAAATGAGGCGGTGGCCGAGCGGCGCGGACGCCGACCGGGGTTGTTACGGGAGTTCTGACTCACCGACGTTCCTCAGGCGGAGCAGGCACCGCCGTCGTGGTGGCGGGTGCTGTCGTCGTGGGGATCACAGGAACCAATTGTTCACTCTGCGCGAGGTTTCGCGTGTTATTCGGAACGCTCGGCGTGGCTCCGGGAGCAACCGGCGTTGTGGTGCGCGGGGGTGTCGCAGTCGGTGCGGGCACCGATGTGGGCGCATCGAGCGGAGGCATAGCTCCGGCAGTCGCGGGAGTCGGCGTTCCGACGACCTCGACCGAACCGTCCGGATGAACTACCAGTCGTGCAGGGTCCTTGGCGGGGACCATGCCGAGAGCGCTTGCCTGATTTGCCAACTCCGGAGCCGAGTTACGCGACTGGAAGTCACGTTCGAGCGCTGCTTTCTGCTCGACCAAAGACTGGTTGTATGCACGTGCATCACTGAGTTGGTACGAATCCTCGGCAGCGCGAGTGGTCAGCAGCAGAGTCACCGCGAGACCGATGGACAGAAGTCCGATGACGGAGGCCACGAACGGCACTCTGCCCTTGAGCATCGCCCGAGGAGAGATAGACGGGCCGGCAGCAGCGACAGTTCCGGTCCGGCCTGCCGCCCGTGCGGTGCGCTTGTCGTATGCACGTTGCGCTGCACCGGATTTGCCCTGACGACTCATGCCCGCCTCCTGGAAATGCGTTCTGCGGCACGCAAACGCACCGGAGCTGATCGTGGGTTCTCTTCGATTTCCTGCTCTGACGCACGTTCTGCGCCACGGGTGAGAATGCGGAACTCCGGTCCCATACCCGGCAACTCGACCGGTAGTCCTTCAGGACTGGTGGACTTCGAGCGGGGAACCAACTCCGCCTTCACAACTCGATCCTCGAGCGACTGGTAGGACATGAACACCACTCGCCCACCGACTGCCAGTGCGTCGAGCCCGGCAGGAACGGCTGCACGAAGCGAATCCAACTCGGCATTGACTTCGATCCGCAGCGCTTGGAAGGTGCGCTTGGCCGGGTGTCCCCCCGTACGCCGCGTGGCTGCCGGGATTGTTCGGTACAGCAATTCGACCAGAGCTGCACTGGTGGTGAAGGGTTCACGCTCACGCTGCCGAAGGATCTCGGACGCAATCTTTCCCGCGAACCGTTCTTCGCCGTACGTGCTCAGAATGCGAGCAAGGTCGCCGTGACTGTAAGTGTTCAGGACCTCTGCCGCGGTCAGCCCGACCGTCTGATCCATCCGCATGTCGAGAGGAGCGTCGATCGAGTACGCAAAACCTCGGTCGGCTTCGTCCAACTGCATCGACGACACACCCAGATCGAAAAGGATCGCGTGAACCGACTCCGTCGACGGCAGACCTGCCTGTTCGAGCGCGTCCTCGATCCCGTCATACGTGGTGTGCACGAACGTCGTTCGGTCCGCGAATGGCGCCAGACGCTCGGAAGCGATCCGGAGTGCGTTGGTGTCGCGATCGAGACCGATGAGGTGAAGGCCCGGGTACTTGCCCAGGAAGAATTCGGAGTGGCCACCGAGCCCCAACGTTGCATCGATCATGTATGCGCCCGCTCCACCGTCACCGACGGCGGTGATGGCAGGGCCGAGAAGATCGTCGGCGCGGTGCAGAAGTACAGGGACGTGCGCGAAGCCATCGGCATCCGAGGGTTCGTTCACCTCGTGATCCACCATGATTGCTCCGGCTCCTACTTTCATGATTTCCGATGACTTTACGAAAAGGTGCTGACTTTCCGAGAAGGCGATGACTGTTCGAGAAGGCGAATGCTTCGAGGTCCCTGCCCGAAGGAGAACCTGGCGCTGGGGAAGTGCGTCAGGGTCTTTCCGGGCAGAGGCCTCGCGGCATTCGCCGGGGGCTCTTCGCCTAGACGATCTCGCTGAGAGATTCGCCTGTTGCCTGCGAATAGTCCTCTTCGTTGTCTCCGAGATACCTCTCCCAGGCTGCTAGATCCCAGATCTCGAGGTAATCGACGGAGCCGGTCACTACGCATTCCTTGGACAGGTTTGCGTAACGCCGATGATCAGCCGAGAGGGTGATTCGCCCCTGGGCATCGGCGTGCTGTTCATCTGTGCCGGCGGCCAGGGCACGGACATACGCCCGAGCTGCCGGATCATTGCGTGGAGCTGCCGCTGCCTTTCGAGCAAGCTTGACGAACTCGTCCCGGGGGTAGATGGCGAGGCTGTGATCCTGACTCTTGGTGATCATCAATCCTCCTGCCAGTTCGTCTCGGAACTTTGCCGGCAACGTGAGCCGACCTTTGTCGTCGAGCTTCGGCGTGAAGGTACCGAGGAACACTCGACACCTCCTGCGAGCTTGCGCTGAAACCCTCCCTATCGAGCGGATCGTGCTTCAGCTCTCCGCCCGAACCCACAGTACCCCACTTTCCCCCACAAACAAGGAGCACATGGTCCCTATTCAGCATCATTTGCTGATAAATAGCAGGTCAGCGCAGGTGGGGAGACGTGGGGGAAATTTGTAACCGTGTCCCGGCCCACACCGCCGTCAGATCGACCCTTTACGCCACGATCTGTTGCTCCCCCACACAAAATCGCAGTACAAGCGCGGTTTTCGAATAGACGTGAGCGGGACGAGGTCTGGTCGTGCGTTGCAGTTCGACCAGGGTGGAGGAAAGTGGAGGGCCGAGTGGAGCGAAGTGGAGGAAGCCCGCGGGCATGCCCTGAGGCAGCAGGAGTGGCGAGCGATTCGCTCGCACGTCACTGATTCACTCGATGGATTGCCGGCGCACACGTACAACACCCACAGCAACGGCGTGTGGCGGTCGGCAACCTTGGTTGCCGACCGCCACACGTGTGGTCGTCCGTGCCCTGAAGAGGGCGTCACGTCCGAACTGCATCACTCTCGAAGTACGCCCGAAGAAGGGCGGGAGAGCTAGTCCTGCTCGAACCTGCGTTTGAATCGATCTTCCATCCGCGACGAGAATCCGCCGCCAGACTTCCGGCCGCGTCCCCGCCCGGATCCGCCGGCACTACCCCTACCCGGCGGACCGGAGGGATGATTGCCACCTTCGGAAGCGGAGTCGGCGGCCGGCGCAGACTTACGTCCACCACCCCAGAGGAACAACACCCCTGCGCCGAACATGAACAAGAAACCGAACAGGCTGATGATCGGAAAACCGCCCGGCTTGAGCGGGAGTGCAACCCCCGCGATCAGCAGGACCAGACCCAGCACGAATAGAGCCGCTGCTTGGAACCGCCGTCTACTCGACGGCGCCCGCATACGGCCGCCCCTCACATTGGAGGCGAACTTGGGGTCTTCGGCATAGAGAGCGCTCTCGATCTGATCGAGCATGCGCTGCTCGTGCTCGGAGAGTGGCACGGTACCTCCCCCGGCACTGGAAGTTTGGCAACCACCCCACGGTGTGAGGCGGCGGGTAATCAAGTTGGACGATTACCTGTTTTCATAATACGAGCAGTTTAGGTCTCGGACCACCAACTCCGGGTACGAGTTCCGCCACAAGCGTACGTATTCGTGCCGAAGGGCCCCGATTCGGCTCCATTTGCCTGTGCGGACCAGGAAATTCCCCGGAAACAACTGCCGACACGGACCATTTGTTCACGACGCTCGCAAATGCTCGGACGCGTCCTGACCGATGAAATCTTCGACCGCTGTGAGAAAACGGCCGACCTCGGCGAAGAATGCGTCGGAATCGGAGTCCGTGATCACGATCGACACGCCGGTTTCCACGGCCGCACGCGTAGCGGACCACCCTGCGAAGAATTTCGACCACGCTCCGAACGCGGGCGCTGCGGCGTCCATCAGAACCCACGCGTTTCCGCTTCGCTTGCGCTTCGAGCCGGCACCGGCAGGAGCTGCGGCCAACACTGCCCCGGCACCACGTAGGGCCGCCAGATAGGCACACCGGAACCGGTCGGCAGGATCGCCCGCCCCAATCGCTTCCTCGAGAAGCGCATCCGCCTTCCGGAGCAGCCCCCACGCCACACCGGACTTTCCCACTCGAGCAGTGCGGTGGCTGGCGTCCGTCGCGCCGAAGGACCGCCTCGCCGACATCGGCAATCGAGAAATTGCGGCATCCGACGGACTCGACAACTCGGCAGGAAGAGTTCGTTGGCACTTCACACGTTCAGGCTTCACACGCTCGGACATCGGGGCACCTCCTGCACCGTGAGGATCCAAGACCAGGTGGGCCGGAGATGCCCGCTTCCCTTCGGGCATCTCCGGATCACCCACATCGAACATCTGTTCGACCTATTCAATATAACTGCACCCACCGACACGCCGTCAAGAGAAGAGGTGAGACCGGTCGACCCGCAGATCGCCTGGACACCACATACGGTCGACCTCGATCGCGCAGAATTCGCGAGTCGACTCCACGAGGCACTGGCCGTGTACGTCACCGCGATGGACTATCCGCGAGGAACCGAGTTCCATCGCGCACCGATGTGGCAGGAGCACGCGAACCGGCCTGGCTGGAAGGCCGTCGGCGCATTGGCGGTTCCTCAGCAACCGTCACACGAAAATCTGCCGCTGGTGGGGATCGCTTACGGGTATCGCGGGAGCCCGGACCAGTGGTGGCATCAACAGGTACTGCACGGGCTTCGGCGCTCGGGTCGTCCCCAGAGCGAGATCGACGCGATTCTGAGCGACTACTTCGAACTCACCGAACTCCACGTGCATCCGAACGGACAAGGTCACCGGTTGGGCGAATCGCTCTTGCGTCACCTCCTCGTCGATCGACCCGAACGCAGTGTTCTGTTGTCGACACCCGAGGTGTACGACGAGGACAACCGAGCCTGGCGGCTGTACCGTCGCCTCGGCTTTCGTGACGTGCTCCGCAGATTTCGTTTTGCCGGCGACAACCGGCCGTTCGCAGTCCTCGGCCGTGGACTCCCACTGTGAGCGCGCTTCTCGACGCCGTCGTCGTCGGCTCCGGACACAACGCGCTCGTATCGGCCGCCTACCTCGCACGCGAGGGTTGGTCGGTCGAGGTTCTGGAGAAGGACACGGTTCTCGGCGGCGCCGTCTCGACCGTCGAGCGATTTCCCGGATACAAGGTGGACCGGGGGTCGTCGGCACACCTCATGATCCGACACAGCGGCATCATCGAGGAACTCGGACTCGGCGCGCACGGACTGCGCTACATCGACTGTGACCCGTGGGCGTTCGCGCCGCCCGCCCCGGGCACCGACGGGCCGGGCATCGTGTTTCACCGCGACCTCGACGCAACCTGCTGGTCCATCGAACGAGCATGCGGGACAAAGGACGCCGACTCCTACCGGCGATTCGTCGCGGTCTGGTCGGAGCGCAGTCGACATGTCATGAAAGCGTTTTCCGCACCGCCCACCGGATCGAACCTGATCGGTGCGTTCGGAGGTCTCGCCACCGCACGCGGCAACAGCGAACTGTCTCGGCAGTTCCTCGCGCCTGGCGACGCACTGCTCGACGAGTATTTCGACAGTGAGGCACTCAAAGCAGCGCTTGCGTGGTTCGGCGCCCAGTCCGGGCCTGCGATGTCGGAACCGGGAACCGCTCCGATGGTCGGCTTCGCGGCCCTCATGCACGTCTTGCCGCCAGGGCGAGCAGTCGGTGGAAGCGGCGCACTGAGTGCTGCGCTGGCCTCCCGGATGGCTGTCGACGGCGCCACGGTCGCGCTCGGTGACGGCGTGACGTCGATCCGCCGAAACTCGAGTCACTGGACCGCCACAACCGAGAGCGGTCGAGAAGTTCACGCTCGCAAGGTAATCGCCGGGTGCCACATCCTGACCACGCTCGATCTCCTGGGCCGAGGGGGCTTCGACCGAACCACGCTCGATCACTGGCGGCGGAAAATCAGGGTCGGCCCCGGCATCGGCGCGGTACTTCGACTGGCGACATCCGCGCTTCCGTCGTACCGCGGCGACGCCACGACACGGGAAAGTACCTCGGGATTGCAATTACTCGTCTCCGATCGCGCACACTTGCGCACTGCACACGGCGCAGCACTGGCGGGGGAACTTCCTCCTCGCCCTGCGGTTCTCGGAATGAGTTTCAGCGGAATCGATCCCACGATCGCCCCGGCCGGTCGGCATCAGGTGACACTGTGGTCGCAGTGGCAGCCGTATCGCCTCAGCGGACATCGCGATTGGGCATCGGTCGCCGAGGCGGAGGCCGACCGGATCGTCGGCGAGATGGAGGCTTTCGCACCCGGGTTCGCCGATTCCGTCCTCGACCGGTTCATTCAGACTCCCCGGGACATCGAGTCGGAATTGGGGATGATCGGCGGAAATGTCATGCACGTCGAGATGTCACTCGATCAGATGATGTTGTGGCGACCGCTTCCGGAACTGTCCGGCCATCGCGTTCCGGGAGCAGACGGGTTGTATCTGACCGGAGCATCGACTCATCCCGGTGGCGGTGTGTCCGGAGCCAGTGGTCGCAGTGCGGCTCGAATCGCACTGTCGGACAGCCGCCGGGGCGCGACTCGTCGTTGGATGCGTCGTTCGAGCAGGTCGTGAAGGTCACCCGCCGAACTTCACCCGCCGACACGCCCCCGCCTCGATGACTGGCTACGCCACGGCTGGCACGATGACCACTGTGCAACAGTCCACCGATCCCGCCGCCAAGCCGACCAGTCGGAAACGTTTCCTGACGGTTGCCGCGCTCGCCCTCATGCTTGTTCCCTTGCTTGCCGGGTGCATCCGCGTGCAGGTGTCGATGGGAGTGTCCGCGAACGATCGTGTGACCGGACAGGTGGTAGCTGCCGCTATTCCGGCGAACGAGGCGGACAAGGGTCCGCAGCTGACCCCACCTTCGTCGCTGGAGGACAAGATACGGGTTCAGGAGTACAAGAAGGACGGGTACGTCGGCAGCCAGGCGTTCTTCAGCGACTTGTCCTTCGGTGACGTCGCCCAACTGGGCTCCATGTACGCCGAGGGGTCCGGGTCGTTCCAGATCACCCTCAAGCGATCCGGGGACACCGTCACGCTCGACGGCAAGGCAGACCTGAAGACGGTTCCAACTCAGGGCGCCGACGTCCAGGTCAGCATCGCCTTCCCGGCACGGGTCGGCACGACCAACGGAACACGAGACGGCGATTCCCGGGTGTCGTGGACCTTGCCCGCCGGCGAGGTGTCGACAATGCGCGCCGAGGTCAACTACGCGGACCCAAGCACCCGAAGCTTCGCCGGGTGGGCAGGAATCATGGCCGGGCTGGCGCTCGGTGTCGCGATTGTCGTCGGTGCGATGGCCTGGATGGCGCGCAATCGAGCACCGATCAAGCGCGCGCCCGCAGCGAAAGCACCGGTCATGAAGACGCCTGTCACGAAATCACCTGCCAGCAAGCAAGCTGACAACAGGAATCCGAAAAACACCACGAAGTAGCGCCTGGCGATTGCCCCACTCGATTGCCCCACTCGATTGGTGTCGAGCGGGGCAACCGGGATCAGACGGCTTGTGCTGTCCCGACAGAGGTGTCGGGGGTGAGACCGAGTCGCTCGAGGACCTCACTGGTGGCGCGCGCAAAGTTCAAAGTGATGAAGTGCAGGCACGGAGCGCCTTCGGCGATCAACCGCTCACCCATCTCGGTGGCCAGATCGATGCCGAGTTCGCGGACCGCTGCACGGTTCTCGTCCGGACCGCTTCCGGCCGCGGCGTCGAATCGACGCTCGAGAGCGGGGGGCAACGACGAGCCCGAGAGCTCGAGCATGCGCCGCACCGAGCGCAGCGACGTCACCGGCATGATCTCCGGGATGATCGGCTTGGCGCCCTGTTCTGCGTCGTACGCACTCACCCGGTCACGAAGACGCAGGTAGTCCTCCACGTCGAAGAACATCTGCGTGATCGAGTACTCGGCGCCGGCACGCAACTTCGACACCAGGTACTTCGTGTCGTATGCCAAGTCCGGAGCGCGGTAGTGCCCCTCGGGGAACGACGCGACGCCGACGTGGAAGTCGCCCAGGTCACGGACCATCCGCACGAGTTCCTCGGCGTACTCGACGCCTTCGGGATGCTTCTTCCATTCGCCGAGCGGATCGCCGGGCGGATCGCCGCGCAATACGAGGATGTTGCTGATCCCACGATCGGCGTAGGCACCGACCATGGCGCGAAGCTCTTCGGTGCTGTGTGAGACAGCAGTCAGGTGAGCAACCGGCAGCAGGGTCGTCTCTTCGGCAAGTTCGCCGGTGACACGCACCGTACGATCGCGCGTCGAGCCACCTGCGCCGTAGGTCATCGAGACGAACGCCGGTCCGAGCCGCTCGAAGGTACGCACCGCACGCCACAGGCGCGCTTCGGCGTCCGCGTCACGCGGCGGCGAAAACTCGACCGAGAACGGAATACGGCTACCTGTCGAGGAAGCGATCCGATCGACGATCGACGGTGTTCGGGTGGCCCACCCCTCGCTGGAGCGGCCCCTGACTGGATCGAATGTCACCGGTCAAGCATATGTTTTCCAGCTGCAAACAAGCTCATCGCCCAGTACTGCGTATCCCGAATGTCAGGATCGCGCAGTTCACGGCCCGACCCGCCGTTGAATCCAACCCCTACTAAGCTGGGCCCCAAGCTCGCTTCCGTGTAACCATCCGGCGCGAGAACATACCGATCTTGGAGGCCACCCTGTCCGCAGGAACCGCGCGCGTTGGACAGAGTTCGACCAACACCGCACCGCATCCGACCTCACTCGAACTGCCAGGTCTGTTCGAAGCAGCGCTCCGCGACTTCTTCGCTTCACGCCGCGAACTCGTCTCGAACATCGGCGGTGGATACGAGGAGGCCGTCAGCACCCTCGAGGCCTTCGTCCTGCGCGGAGGAAAGCGCGTCCGACCGTCGTTCGCCTGGACGGGATGGCTCGGCGCCGGAGGCGACCCGAACGGTAAGGACGCAGACGCGGTGATTCGTGCGTGCGCCGCCCTCGAACTGGTGCAGGCCTGCGCGCTCGTCCACGACGACATCATCGACGCATCCACGACCAGGCGCGGCTTCCCGACCGTTCACGTCGAATTCGAGGACCAGCACCGAGGCGAGGAGTGGAGCGGCGATTCCGCGCACTTCGGCGAGGCCGTCGCCATTCTTCTGGGCGACCTGGCCTTGGCCTGGGCGGACGACATGATCCGAGAATCCGGGATCAGCCCCGATGCGGCCGCACGTGTCAGCCCGGTCTGGTCGGCAATGCGCACCGAGGTGCTCGGTGGCCAATTCCTCGACATCAGCAATGAAGCCCGAGGCGACGAGACCGTCGAGGCAGCCATGCGGGTCAACCGCTACAAGACCGCCGCGTACACGATCGAACGCCCACTGCACCTCGGCGCCGCGCTGTTCGGTGCGGACGCCGAGTTGGTCGACGCCTACCGGACCTTCGGCACGGACATCGGTATCGCCTTCCAACTTCGCGACGACCTGCTCGGTGTCTTCGGAGATCCGTCCGTCACGGGCAAACCGTCGGGCGACGATCTCATCGCCGGTAAGCGAACTGTCCTGTTCGCGATGGCGCTTGCCCGCGCCGACGCCGCAGATCCGGCGGCAGCAGAACTGCTCCGCAACGGAATCGGCACCCAGCTGACCGACACCGAGGTCGACACTCTGCGCCAGGTGATCACCGATCTGGGCGCCGTCACCGACGTCGAAACGCAGATCGACACCCTCGTCGAGGCAGCTGCGAACGCCCTCGACTCGAGCACGGCAACGGCAGAGTCCAAGGCTCGCCTGACCGACATGGCGATCGCGGCCACGAAGCGAAGCTACTGACCGTGGCACACGTGCACCGCACTCGAACCGTCAGCTCGCCGACCGATCGAGTCGTGATCGTCGGCGCGGGACTTGCCGGACTGTCTGCGGGGTTGTATCTGCGTGGCGCCGGCCGCGACGTCACGATTCTCGAGAGCAACAGCTCGGTCGGTGGGCGAGTCGGTGTCTACCAGGGCAATGACTACAGCATCGACAACGGCGCAACGGTGCTCACGATGCCCGAACTCGTCGAAGACGCGCTTGCCGCCGTCGGTGCCGACCCAGCCTCGACAAACCCCAAATTCGTTGTGCACAAGCTCGATCCGACGTACCACGCGCGATTCGCAGACGGCACCGCTCTCGATGTCCACGCCGATCCAGAAGACATGGCTGCCGAGGTCTCCCGTGTCTGCGGGCCGGAAGAAGCGCAGCGATACCGTGCGTTGCGGCGATGGCTGAACCGGATCTTCGACGCGGAATTCGACCGCTTCATGGACGCCGACTTCGATTCTCCCCTCGGACTGGTCAATTCGCGTGACGCAGTCAAAGATCTGAGCCGGCTCGTCGCACTCGGAGGATTCGGGAGACTGGGCGGGCAGGTGGATCGCAAGATCCGCGACCCTCGCCTCCGGCGGATCTTCACCTTCCAAGCGCTGTATGCGGGCGTTGCTCCGTCTCGGGCCCTCGCGGTGTACGGGGCGATCGCTCACATGGACACCTCACTCGGCGTCTACTTCCCCGAGGGCGGGATGCGCACGATCGCCGAGTCGATGGCCGACGCCTTCACCGAGGCCGGCGGAATTCTGCATCTCGGCCGCACTGTCGAACGCCTCGAGGTGAGCGGACGGCGCGTGCACACCGTTCACACACGCGACGGCGAGCGCTTCGACTGTGACGCCGCCGTCCTCACTCCCGACATGGCCGTCACGGACTCGCTGTTGCGCCCGCATACGCGATTGCGTCCGCGCCCGGTGCGTACATCGCCGTCCGCTGTCGTGATTCACGGCACTGTTTCCTCCGCGGTCGCCGACGAATGGCCCGCGCAGCGACACCACATGATCGACTTCGGCGAGGCGTGGAAGCGTACCTTCGCCGAGATCACGGCACGCCGCGGCCGCGGGCGACTGATGAGTGATCCGTCACTGCTCGTCACCCGACCGGCACAGACCGATCCGAGCCTGGCCTTCTCGCGAGACGGCCGAATCCGTGAACCGCTGTCAGTCCTCGCGCCGTGTCCGAATCTGGACAGTGCAAGTCTCGACTGGTCGACTCTCGGCCCGCCCTACGTGCGCGAAATCATCCTCACGCTGCAAGAACGTGGCTACACGGGACTGGTCGAAGGGTTCGAGATCGATCACGTCGACACCCCGCAGACCTGGCTCGAGAAGGGCATGGCCGCGGGTAGCCCGTTCGCAGCGGCACACACCTTCACCCAGACGGGGCCGTTCCGACGCAAGAACCTCGCCCGCGGCTTCGACAACGTCGTTCTCGCCGGATCGGGAACCGTTCCGGGGGTGGGAGTACCGACCGTTCTGCTGTCCGGACGGCTCGCCGCCGAACGTATTACCGGTACACGCGAGCGAGCCAGCGCGGTGGGCACTCGTGCGAGCAACTAAACTGGCCCCTCGTAACCGACCATTCATCCACGATTCACCGACTCGGGCGCTGCACGCGCCGATCGACACCGATCTCCTCGGGGGAGGAACCTGCACCGATGACGTCCTCTGCCGCAGCCACTGAAAGACCGTGGCACCTAAGGGCCGCCAATTTCCTTCGGACTCCCGAAGGTCACAGTGCACTGCTCGGTTTCTTCGGCGCAGTCATGATCACTTTCGGCGGATTCGGTGCCGGTAGCGTCCGGCGCCAAGATCCGCTGCTCGAGTCGATGCATCTGTCCTGGCTCCGTTTCGGCCACGGATCGATTCTGTCGGCGGCCATCGTCTGGATCGGTGTCCTGTGCATGATCGCCGCCTGGGTTCGACTGGGCCGCTCGACTCTGCGCGGTGACGTCTCGTTGCGCGGCCTGCGCTACGTCGTCCCGGTCTGGACGTTTCCGCTGCTGTTCGCGGTGCCCATGTTCAGCCGTGACGCCTACTCCTACCTGGCGCAAGGCGCGTTGTTGCGCAACGGCTTCGACCCGTATGCCGTCGGCCCCGTCGTCAATCCGGGAATCCTGCTCGACAACGTCTCCAACGTGTGGACGACGACAACTACCCCGTACGGTCCGGTTCACCTTCTCCTTGCCGACGCCATCGTTCGGCTGACCGGCGAGAACGTCATCGCCGGCACGATGCTGTTGCGGATCACGATGCTGCCCGGACTCGCCCTGATGATGTGGGCCGTTCCCCATCTCGCGACGAAGCTCGGCGGAAACACCTCGATCGCCCTGTGGCTCGCAGTACTCAATCCCCTCGTCCTGATCCACCTGATCGGCGGCGTTCACAACGAGATGCTCATGGTCGGCCTCATGGCCGCAGGCATTGCGCTCGCTCTCGAACGCAAGCACCTCTTCGGGATCGGGCTGATCGCGCTCGCCGTCGCGATCAAGGCAACCGCAGGCGTCGCACTTCCCTTCATAGTCTGGATCTGGATGATCCACGATCGGGAGGACGCCGCAGCGGCCGGGCGAGAACCGGCGTCACCGATCCGATCGTTCGTCAAGACAGCCGGCGCAGGTTTCGCGGTGTTCGTGGCGGTACTCGGATCCACCTCACTGATCGCCGGAGTCGGCCTCGGCTGGACGACGGCACTCTCCGGTTCGGCAAAGATCATCAACTGGCTCTCGCTGCCCACGATCGTGGCGCACATCGGAACCATGGCAACCTCCTGGTTCGCCGGCGACCATTTCAACGACATCCTCGAAGTCTCCCGGACCATCTCGGCGGTTGTGTTGATCGCGATCATCGCCGTCGTGTGGTGGCGCTACCGCAAGACCGAACGCGACGCCGTCATGGGCATCGTGATCGTGATGGTCGCCATCGTCGTTCTGTCCCCCGCAGCACTCCCCTGGTACTACTCCTGGCCGCTGGCAGTAGCGGCCGGTTTCGCAATGTCGCCGACGACTCTCGCCGTACTGACCGGGCTGTCCACCTGGCTGATGCTGGTGTTCCAGCCGGACGGATCGATCGGCCTGTACACCTTCCCGCACGTGGCTCTGGCCATCGTCGCTGCCGTGATCGCGGCGATGTCCTTGCAGACGGAAGACCCACTGCGACTTCGTGGACGCAAACACGAGAAACCGATCGAAATGACGTCAGCCGCCTCGGCGCCCTCGACGTCAGGATCTGCGTGATCCGCGTGTCATGAACGCACTGCCTGCGTCCTATGAATTCTGCGAGGACGTGACGAGGGAACACGGCCGAACGTACTTTCTGGCCACCCGGTTGTTGCCCGTACCTCGACGCCGCGCAGTTCACGCGCTCTACGCATTTGCTCGCGTCGTCGACGACATCGTGGACGAACCCTCGGGTCCGCATGAACGAGGCACGGTGCTCGCCGACGTCGAACGTGCAGCCGTCAACGCACTCGACAACCCCACTGCGACAGGTGGCTTCCCGTCGACGGTTCCCCTCGACCTGACACGCGTACTCCCGGCCTTCGCGGATGCTGTGAAGACGTTCGACATCCCGCGCGCATATTTCGACGCCTTCTTCGAGTCCATGCGGATGGACGCCCCCGACACGGCGAAGTTTCGACCCGTTTACAACACGATGGACGAACTCAGCGAGTACATGTACGGCTCTGCCGTCGTCATCGGTTTGCAGATGCTCCCGATTCTCGGAGTGAGCGTTCCGCAGCAGGAAGCGGTAGTGCCCGCGTCGAATCTCGGTGAGGCGTTTCAGCTGACCAACTTCATCCGCGACGTCGGTGAAGACCTCGACCGGGGACGTCTGTATCTACCGGCGGGCGAGTTCGCCGCATTCGGGGTCGACATCGAGATGCTCGAGCACGGGCGCAGAACCGGAACGGTGGACGTTCGGGTCAAGCGCGCGCTGGCACACTTCATTGCCGTGACGCGGGGGCGGTATCGGTCTGCCGAATCTGGCATCCCGATGCTCGATCGGCGGGTCCAGCCGTCGATCCGCACGGCTTTCGTGTTGTACGGAGCAATTCTCGACCAGGTCGAGCGCGCCGACTTCCGGATACTGCATCGACGTGTGTCCGTTCCAGGACGCACGCGACTTCGAGTCGCTGCGCCGGGTCTGGTCCGGTCGGCAACCTACGCGGCGAAAAACCGCATGCGGTGAGTTGTCAGAAGGCCGGCAGCTCAGAAAGCCATGGCCTGTGCGCGGCGGATGACCTCACGCGCGAGATCACCATGCAGTGCGTCCACCGGGCGCCCCGGCAGGGAATCGTCGGCCAGGAACAACCAGCGGAGGATTTCGACATCGGTGTAGCCGCCGTCGTGCAGCACCGCCAGCAGACCGGGCAGCCACTTGACGATCTGGCCGTCCTCGCCGAAGAACACTTCGGGGACACCGAGAACGCCATGCCGCTTGACTGCGATGATCTTGTGATCGCGAAGCAACTGGTGAACCTTGCTCACCGGCAACCCGACGTTCTTCGCCACATCCACCAGCTGGAACAGGGAAACCGAAGAATCCAGGACATCATCACAATAAGGAATCGCGCTCACCGCGAGAAGTTTATCCGGTCCGGCGAGCCCGCTGTGTACCGCCCGGTGCAGTGCTCGAAACTGCCGCTCCGCTCAGGTCACAGCGCTCTGTGACGTTCTCGAGACTTCCGCGTCGGTATCGCTGGCTACGATGGACGGGATGCGGCGTATCAGTAACCGGGATTTCGCGGTGGATGTAAATGGGTGCCCTCACTGCGGGAGCCAGTACGCGGTAAACAACCACCCACATGCCGACAGCTACCACCTAGACCGCAAGCAGACAGATCACAAGCACGCAGATCGCAAGCACGGAGGAACAGTCATTACGGAGGTCGAGGGTTGATCGGCGAAATGCTCGAGCGCCGCTATCGAGTGGACGCACCGATCGCGCGCGGCGGTATGTCGACCGTGTATCGAGGCCTCGATACACGGTTGGATCGACCTGTCGCGATCAAGGTGATGGACCCGCAATTCGCCGGCGATCCAGCGTTCCTGACTCGTTTCGAGTTCGAGGCCCGGGCCGTGGCCCGACTCAAGCATCCGGCCCTTGTGGCCGTCTACGACCAAGGCAGCGATCGCAATCACGTGTTCCTCGTGATGGAACTCGTCGACGGTGGCACCTTGCGTGAACTCCTTCGTGAGCGCGGACCGATGCCGCCACACGCAGTCGCTGCAGTCGTGGCACCTGTCCTGGACGCGTTGGCGGTGGCGCATCGAGCGGGACTGGTTCACCGTGACGTCAAACCCGAGAACATCTTGATCTCGGACACCGGCGAAGTGAAGATCGCCGACTTCGGATTGGTGCGTGCAGCTGCGGCAGCAACCACCACCTCCAACAGCGTGATCCTCGGCACCGCGGCCTATCTGTCGCCGGAACAGGTGACGTCAGGAATTGCCGACACTCGAAGCGACGTCTACTCGACCGGTGTGTTGATGTTCGAACTTCTCACCGGTACAACACCGTTCACCGGCGATACGTCACTCTCCATCGCCTACCAACGCATCCACGACGATGTCCCGCGCCCAGGTTCACGTATCCCCGGTGTACCGGCGCAGTTCGATCGTCTGGTCGCCGAAGCCACTCACCGCGAGCCCGCACATCGTTTCGCCGACGCCGGTGAGATGGCAGCTGCACTTCGCAGTGTGAGCGAGCAACTGGAACTTCCGTCATACCGCGTTCCCGCTCCGCGTCGAAGCGCCCAGCACCAGAGCGCGCAAGTTGCCCCGGCCCGGCCACAACCGGCGCCCGCGCCTCCCACGGAGGTACATCCGAACTCTGCTGCGCGCCCGAACCCTGCTGCCACGACGGTATTGGCGTCCGGCGTGGCCCCGGCTGTGGCAGCCACCACGGCGCTCGGCACGGGCTCTCCTCCCCCTGGCGGTATCCAGCACACTCGCGCGGTCACCGCACAAACTGCTCGTCCGGCGACGGTCGACGGTGACTCGGATTTCGACGACGGTTCCGATTTCGGCGACGACCACCCGGGGCACGACGATCCGCATGCTCATTTTGTCGAGGCACGTCGTAAATCGCGACGAGCCACCCTGATCTGGCTGCTCGTCATCGCGGTCCTCGCGCTCGCGTTGGGCTTCGGCGGATGGTGGATGGGATCGGGCCGCTATACAGCCGTTCCCTCGATCGACGGGCTGACCAAGGACACTGCGGTCACCGCTCTGCAGGACGCCGGGCTCTCCCCCGACGTCCAGGGTCAGTACTCCGACGCCCAACCCATCGACACGGTGATCGGGACAGACCCGGCCTCCGGCTCGAGGGTCACCAAAGGCTCGACCGTGGCGTTACTGACTTCGCTCGGGCGTCCGACTGTCCCGCCCATTCCGGCCGGCGGCGACGTCTCGGCCCTGGTCGCACAACTCGCCGACCGCACTCTCGTCGCGGTCGACGGCGGGGACACATTCAGCTCCAAGATCCCGATCGGCGGCGTGGCCGCGCTCGACCCGGCACCGGGAACCGAAGTTGCCGTGGGCTCCTCGGTCAAGGTCATCACATCCAAAGGGTCACCGCCCGTGGACATTCCCGATGTGAAGGGCATGTCCGAGAACGCTGCGCGCGCCGCCCTCGACAAGGTAGGCATCTCAGTCAGCACCACCAGAACAACGTTCGACGACGCCGTCGAGGGCGGTAGCGTAATCGGCACCGATCCCGCAGTCGGGTCCTCCGTCAACGCCGGCACCTCCGTGGTTCTCCTCATCTCCGACTCCGTCAAGGTTCCCTCGCTGATCGGCCGCTCCGTCTCCTCAGCACGCGAAGAACTCGGCCGCCTCGGCCTCGAGATCACCGTGCGTCAGCTCACCCAGAACGACAGCTCGGTCATCATCAGCCAGAGCGTCAAGAACGACCTCGTTGCCAAGGGCACCGACATCAGCGTCGTCGCAATTCCCTGACAGTCCGCTTCGGCCTAATCTGAATTCATGGCCACGTGGGAACCCGAGAGCATTGGGATACTCGACTTGCCGTCGGGGAGATCGATTCGGGGTCGAGGACTCCGCAATCCACTTCCTTCCGGACCTCTCCCCACCTTCGGCGTCTATCTGACCGGTAAAGAACCTCCCGACACCGAGTGGGAGTCGGAGTGGGTCCGCTGGCGAGATTTCTGGTTGCCGAGCGATCCCGATGCGCTGCGCAGGGCCCTGCACGAAGTGTGGGTGCGCTCGGAAACCGAAAGAGTCGAGATCGCGTGCGGTGGTGGATACGGCCGCACCGGAACAGCGTTGGCCGCTCTTGCCGTCATGGACGGAGTGCCCAGTAAGGACGCCACCGCGTACGTTCGCGCGCGTTACTCACCTCGCGCCGTCGAAATGCCCTGGCAGCGCCGATTCGTCACACGATTCACGCAATAGCGAACGCCCCCACCTGCGCGAGCGGGTGAGGGCGTTTGCCGGAAATCAATGCCGGCGCGAATCAGCTTCGGCGAAGCAAGGTTTCAGCCTCGCAGCATCTCGGCCACGAGGAACGCGAGCTCCAACGACTGTTGGGTGTTCAATCGGGGGTCGCACGCCGTCTCGTAGCGACCGCCGAGATCGAGGTCGGAGATGTCCTGCGCGCCGCCGAGGCACTCGGTGACGTTCTCACCGGTCAGCTCGACGTGGATGCCACCCGGATGCGTGCCGAGACCGTTGTGGACCTCGAAGAATCCCTGAACCTCGTCGACGATGCGGTCGAAGTGGCGCGTCTTGTACCCGGTGGAGGCTTCGTGGGTGTTGCCGTGCATCGGATCGCACTGCCAGATGACCTGGTGACCGGTGGCTTGGACCTTCTCGATGATCGCCGGCAGCAGGTCGCGGACCTTGCCGTTGCCCATGCGCGAGATCAGAGTCAGACGACCTGGCTTGTTGGTGGGGTCGAGACGCTCGACGTATTCCACCGCCATTTCCGGCGTCGTGCTCGGGCCGATCTTGAGGCCGATCGGGTTGGACACCAACTCGGCGAAGGCGATGTGCGCGCCGTCGAGCTGACGAGTGCGGTCACCGATCCAGAGGAAGTGAGCCGACAGGTCGTAGAGCTTGGGGTGATCGCTGTCGTTGTCGAGACGCAGCATCGCGCGCTCGTAGTCGAGAACCAGGGCCTCGTGGCTGGCAAAGATCTGTGCCTGGTGCAGGCTCGGATCGGTGACGCCACACGCGTTCATGAACTGCAGGCCGCGGTCGATCTCGGCTGCCAGTTGCTCGTAGCGTGCGCCCGCGGGAGACGCTGCGACGAATTCGCGGTTCCAATCGTGCACCTTGTGCAGGTCGGCCATGCCGGCGCCGGTGAGTGCGCGAACCAGGTTCATCGCGGCGCTGGCGTTGGCGTATGCACGCACCAGTCGCGAAGGATCGTGGGCGCGGACTGCCTCGTCGGCGACGAGCGAGTTGATCATGTCGCCGCGGTAGGACTTCAGACCCAACGAGTCGATGTCGGCCGAGCGCGGTTTGGCGTACTGGCCGGCGATGCGAGCGACCTTGACGACCGGCATCGAGGAACCGTAGGTGAGCACGACGGCCATCTGCAGCAACGTGCGGATGTTTCCCTTGATGTGCGGCTCGGTGTTGTCCGCGAAGGTCTCGGCGCAGTCACCGCCCTGGAGCAGAAATGCCTCACCACGCGCGACCTGCGCGAGACGCTCTTGCAGCGCCTCGACTTCGCTGGCCACCGTGATGGGAGGCACGCTCTCGAGCACAGTCCGCATGGCGGCCGCCTGGTCAGCGGGCCACGAGGGCTGCTGAGCAGCGGGCTTCGCGAGCGCCTCGTCGAGCTGCTTACGCAGTCCGGCAGGCAGCGGCGGGAGTTCGGGCAAGCGGTCGATCGGCACGTCGACAGTCCAGTTCACCTCTACAGGATATTCGCTCGCTCGTCGGCGCGTCACACAGGCTCTCGATCGCAGCCCAATCGGAACACTTCCCGCGCACCGAAACCTGGGTCAGCGAAGTGACCGTGCAGCCGAAATGGCGTCGAACTTCACGAGGTTGTGCCTGGCGTCGGCAAGTGCGTCGTGTGCGTCGGCGGGCGCCGACGGGAGGGCAGGACTGCCGTTGTCTTCCCAGAACTGTCGGAGTTCGCGGGTGTACCGCGGCATCGACTGCGGTAGTTCCGTCATGTCGCCCCACAACTGGCACAGCGCG
Source organism: Rhodococcus sp. Ni2 (assembly GCF_021352185.1). NCBI lineage: Bacteria > Bacillati > Actinomycetota > Actinomycetes > Mycobacteriales > Nocardiaceae > Rhodococcus > Rhodococcus sp. Ni2. The sequence goes on along the minus strand of NZ_WOXZ01000003.1, from coordinate 357,225 downwards.
ACGTGGTCGTAGGCGGCGACCCACGCCCAGAGCTCCGGAACCACCATCGGCCGCGGAACGAAGAATTTCAGAAGATCGTCGCGGATCTTCTCGCGTGATTTCCACAGCGGCGACGAAGGCTGCGGCAACTTCGGCAGCACGTTCTTGCGCACCCAACTACCGGCACGGGCGGGATCGAACTCCGTCGAAACCGCGTAGTACTCTCGGCCGTCCTCACAGACAACGCCGATGGACACGAGATCGATGGTTCGACCGTCTTCGATGAATTCACAGTCGTAGAAGTAGCGCACGTCCGAAAACTATGCCGCACGCGCAGGCTCTGGAGCCAATGCGCGTGCGGCCGGTGTGGGAAATCTCTAGCTGGCTTGTGCGTCCGGGAGCGAATCCTTGTCGGTCTTCGCGGATTCCTTCGACTCGGCCGAGGCCACGAGATCGACAACCGACTCGCCGCCTTCCGCCGGAACGTCGACGGCAGCTTCGGGTTTCGTGGGCGCCTGGTTCTTGAGGCTTGCCGCGTAGATGTCCACGTACTCCTGGCCGGAGAGTTTCATCAACTTGTACATCACCTCGTCGGTCACAGCGCGCTCGACGAAGCGGTTTCCGCCCATGCCTTCGAAGCGGGAGAAATCGATGGGTTCGCCGACGATCACGGTGACCTTGGCGGGACGCCACATCCGTGAGCCGATCGGATTCATCTTGTCGGTGCCGACCATCGCTACCGGGATCACCTTGACGCCCGATTCAAGTGCGAGGCGCGCCATTCCGGTCTTGCCCTTGTAGAGGCGACCGTCAGGCGAGCGCGTCCCCTCGGGGTAGATACCCAGCAGGCTGCCCGAACCGAGGACCTTGAGACCGGCGTTGAGTGCATCCTGCGCCGCGTCTGCACCGGTTCGGTCGATGGGGACCTGACCGACCGCGGTGAAGAACCACTTCTGGAAAGCGCCCTTCAGACCGGAACCGGTGAAGTACTCACTCTTGGCAAGGAACGTGATGCGGCGGTTGACGCGAAGCGGAAGGTAGAACGAGTCCAGAACCGCCTGGTGATTGCTGGCCAGAATGGCCGCCCCGTCAGTCGGAATGTTCTCGTGACCCTTGACCGTCGGACGCCCGAGCAGCCAGAGAATCGGCCCCAGCAACACATACTTGAAGAGCCAATACCACACGGCGTCCCTCCCATTCACAGCTGAATTTCGCTGAGTACGACCTTACTGCCGACCGGTAACCCCCGCTACACACGCCCCTGCAGGATCGACCCGATCACAGTCCGGCAGACGTGGTTCCAGCGCCGTCGACCCCACCGAGATCCTGAGGCACTACCGATCGGGCCAAAGCGGCGGCGCCGACCATGCCCGCAGCTTCGCCCAGCTGAGCGGAACGGATGCGGGCCAGTGGGCGGTGCTTCGCCCCGGTCAACAATGTCGCGTATTGCTCGCGGGCGTCGTCGAGAAACAGTGGGGCAGAACTCGCGACGCCGCCGGCGATCACGACCAGATCGGGATCGTAGACGTCACCGACCATGGCCAGACCCACGGCCAGCCAACGGGTGAACTCGGCGATCGTTGCCAGCGCGAGTGGGTCACCGTCCTGCGCGGCGTTGGCGATCCGGCGACCGGTGAGCGAACCAGGATCCACCGCTACCTCGCGCGCCAGGACCGTCGACGCGGCCGGGTCGGCGGCAAGCAGTTCGATTGCCGTGTCGACGAGCGCCGTTCCGCTGCAATAGCGCTCCCAACACCCACGTTTGCCACACGCGCACTGACGCCCGCCCGGAACGACCTGGATGTGGCCCAGTTCGGGGGCGACGCCGTGACTCCCCCGGTACAGCTCACCGTTGATCAGCAGCGCACCACCGATGCCGGTCCCGATTGCCACCATCACGACATTGCGGCCACCTGCGGCCGCGCCGAATCGATGCTCCGCGAAAGCCGCCGCATTGGCGTCGTGTTCGAGAACGACCGGCAAGCCGAGCCGCTTGCTCAAGTCACTTCCGACCGGCGCGTCCACCCACGGCAAGTGCGGAGCGAACCGAACCGAGCTTCGATCGGAGGTGATGAAGCCGGCGACCGCCAACCCCACGGCCGATACCTCGTGCCTGGTGACCAATTCGCGCACGACGCGATCGAGACCGTCTTCGAGTGCCCTGGCCGACTGCGGGGTCGGGGCTTGAATCATCTCGAGCACTTGTCCGTCGACGTCCACGACGGAGGCCCTGATACTCGTCCCGCCGACGTCGATGCCGACCGTCAAGATGTCGTCCATGGTGGAGTCGGAGACCGCTTTCAAGCGGCGCGCGCTCATCGCGACGATTCCCGCGCGAGCGGCGTCCGCTGGAGTGCGCACCCTGAATCGGTGCCTCGTGCGTCGGTGACCATTGTGTCGATTGTGCTCATCTCGGGCCGTTCGCTCTACCCGGGGTACTGAGTCAGTCCTTGACCGTCACGTTGATCGGGACAAATGCCGCCGTGCGAGTTCGCTCCGCACCTGGCGTCGTCGGACCGCCTTCGGGTCCACGATCGGGGCCTGACGGCCCCCCGAGAAACTCGTCGAGAATCTCACGAAGCAACGCAAGGAATGCTGCTGCTTGACCCGCGAGGAATGCCAACAGTTCGTGGTGCTCACCGCGAACCAGTGCGGCGAGGGCGCACACCGGACACCAGCTGCAGCCGGTGAACACCGGCTGCGTGTCCGTGGACGCCGAGTCACTCGCAACGTCGGCCGTCGCTGCTGCAGCCTTCTGCAGCACCGGTTCCAGGCGCGTCAGAACGGTTTCCGCCAGCGCGCGAAACTCCGCGACGAGGCGCTCGTGCTCTTCGCTCATACCGGCCACACCGCGGGATCCGGGCTGAACCGGATGATCAGGTAACTGCCGTCCAACTCCGCCCCGTTCACGACACAACGACGCAGCACCGACGCCAAACGAACTCTGCGTCGTACGCCGTCTGCTCCCACCAGCACATCGTCCTCCACCCGGCCCAACGACAACGACGACGGATCCACGAGCGGAAGGTACATCCGCATCACGTACACCGAATCGACTCCGGTCCCGGACTCCAACGACACCACGATGTTGTCCGCGGTACCGACGGTGCCCGAATCCGTGCCCGTTCCACCCTCGAACGTGGCCGCGATCTCGCCCAGAGCGGCCAACCCTACCGGTTCGGCGCAAGCGCGTTCGACCGTTGTGACGGACATTCCATCGGCTGATCCACGCAGTTCGTCCACGACGAGTGCCTGAGCCGCCCGGATCGACGCGAGCCACTGCGCCGCCGGTGAATCGTCGACACCCTTCCCGGCGGACGAGTTGAACTGCGGGACAAGGTTGTTGACCACAATCCCGTCAACTCGCAACCCGGCCAGAGCCAGCCCGGACAACGTCCGACGAGTCGCCGCGACCGACACGCCGTCGGCCGACGTCACCACACGCACGCCGGTGTTCTCCCGATCCGAGAGGTGAACCGCGATCCGATCCACCGACGCGAGCACGCGTTCGACGACGGACACGAGCAGGAGCAGCCGCATGTCCGTACCTGTCACAGCGACCATCCGCCTGTGCCGCGGCCACAATCGCTCGAGATACTCCGACACCATCGACGGCGAGCCGAGTATCCGCAGCGCTTCGGCTGCGGCCGGACAGTCCACGATCACGAGGTCGTAGTCGCCGCTGTCCGAGAAGTCGACGATCTCGGCGAGCCCGAGCATGTCTTGGATGCCCAGGGATCCCGTCAACTCTTCCGGTTCCAAGCCCTCGAACGACGAACCGTGTTCGTGATCTCCCGCTCCGAAAGTTCCTGCAGCGTCGATCAACCCCGACAATCCTCGGAACTTGTCCTCGAGGAGCGCTGACGTGTCGAGTTGCCGGACGTCGAGACGCTCGGTGAGAGATGTGGTCGTTCGCGGATTCGGCACGCCCAGGACGTCTGCAAGAGAACCTGCCTGATCGATCGACACGAGCAGCACTCTCGCCCCATCGGTCGCAGCCGACACAGCAGTCGCTGCGGCAAGCGTCGTCGTGCCTACTCCGCCTTTACCGACGAACAGTTGGACGCGCGATCGTTGCTCCGGCACTCAGCCCTCGACTCGCTTCTTCAGTTCCTTCAGAGCTGTGTCGGTGATGATCTTCTCGGCCTTGCGCTTGAACAGTCCGATCATCGGAATCGTCAGGTCGACCGTCAACTCGTAGGTGACCGACGTGGTGCCGTTCGGGCCGGGCTCGAGGGTGTACGAACCGAATTGGGACTTCTGAATCTCGCCCGAGATCAGCTCCCAACTCACCGCCATACCGTCCGGTGCCCACGAATACTGCAGTTCGTAGGTGTCCTTCACCATCCCCGCGTCGAGGACGAAACGTACTCGGTCCGCGCGGCCGCCCTGTCCCGGCGCCGTCACCTCGACGGACTTCGCCGCGGCCACCCACTCGGGGTACCGCTCGAAATCGGCGATGACGTCCATCACGGCGTCGGCAGGAGCGTCGATGCTGATCAACCCCTTGGTCTTCTCGGCCATACGACTGCGCTACCTTCCTTCGTCAAAAGTCCAGAACCTGCACAGCGTGCAGTGCTTCGATTATCAGTCCGGTGCTACTCCGGCGGCACGTCCCGCTTCGAGTTCGCGCTTGAGCTGGAACGACATGACCTTGCCATCGACCCGACGCTTGCGGTTCATCCCGGCGAGGTCGAGGGTCGCCAGATCGGACGGCGATACGCCGACCGGCTCACAGTGCAGGAAGTAGTGCGCGATCGTCCCGTCCATGACCGGTTCGAGCCACACCTCCATGGTGCCGACCAGCTGACCTGACACTCCCCAACGGAATCCTGCGGGACCGCGATCTTCCCGGACTTCGAGCTCGAGATCACTGAACCAGCGACGCCACTGCGCGCGCGAGGACAACAGTTCGGCGACCCGCTCGGGCGGGGCGGCGATGAAAGTCTGGTCTGCGACCTGAATGCTGCTCACCGAAGTAGCTTCACATATCGCGTCCGCGAAGCGTCGAGGGGTGTCGCAACACTACATACCGGACAGACTGTAAGCCTGGCCACAACTGCGTCGGACATGCGACTACAGTAGGAGACGAAAACCCTACTCGTCAGTATTTCGCAGTGTCGGAGGTATTTCGTGCCTGAGTTCAGCGCACCCCAGACGTTCACCATTCCCGAGGATGCCTCCGCGGTCGACTCGGTCTTCGCCTTCGCGAAGACGAAGCCGGCGGCGGTTGTCTACAAGCGCAAAGTCGGAAATGCATGGGTCGATGTCACTGCAGGCGATTTCGCCGCTCAGGTGACTGCCGTCGCCAAGGGCCTGATCGCGATCGGAGTCGAGCAGGGCGATCGCGTCGGCCTCATGTCGGCGACTCGCTTCGAATGGCCGCTCGTCGACTACGCCATCTGGGCGGCCGGCGGCGTGACGGTTCCGATCTACGAAACCTCCGCAGCCGAGCAGGTTCGCTGGATTCTCGAGGACTCCGAAGCAATCGACCTCATCGTCGAGAACGACGCACATGCCGCGACCGTGAAGGACGTCGCTGCAGCCGCACCCGCGCTGCGCACGGTCTACCAGATCGATGCCGCGGCGGGCGGTAAGGGTGTCGTCGAGGAATTGACCGCACTGGGCGCCGACATCTCTGACGAGGACGTCCACGCCCGCGTCGCGGCACTGAAGGCATCCGATCCCGCGACCCTGATCTACACGTCGGGCACCACGGGCCGACCCAAGGGCTGCCAGCTGACGCACTCCAACCTGATTGCCGAGTCGAAGGGCATCCTCGACTCCAACCTCGGCACGCTGCTCAAGACTCCTGGCGTCCGCACGCTGATGTTCTTGCCGCTCGCGCACGTTCTCGCTCGCGCAGTCAGCATCGCGTCGTTCGACGCCGGTGCAGCGCTGGGGCACACGAGTGACATCCCGAACCTCGTTCCGACGTTCGGCGAGTTCAAGCCCGACTTCATCCTCTCGGTGCCGCGCGTGTTCGAGAAGGTCTACAACAGCGCACGCGCCAAGGCGCACGGCGACGGCAAGGGAAAGATCTTCGACGCGGCCGCAGACACCGCCGTCGCGTGGAGCGAGGCGCAGGACAAGGGCGGCGCCGGCATCGTTCTCAAGGCCAAGCACGCTCTCTTCGACAAGCTCGTGTACTCGAAGCTGCGCGCAGCGCTCGGCGGGCAGTGCCAGCTGGCCATTTCCGGTGGTGCACCTCTGGGCGCTCGACTCGGCCACTTCTTCCGCGGTATCGGCGTCACGATCTACGAGGGCTACGGACTGACCGAAACCACCGCGGCCTTCGCCGTCAACACCATCGGCGCACAGAAGGTCGGCTCTGTCGGAAAGCCGTTGGCCGGCAACTCCGTTCGTATCGCAGAAGACGGCGAAATCCTCCTCTCGGGACCGGTGGTCTTCACCGGCTACTGGCGCAACGAGAAGGCCACCGCCGAGTCGATCGAGAACGGCTGGTTCCACACCGGCGACCTCGGCACCGTCGACAAGGACGGCTACATCACCATCACCGGCCGCAAGAAGGAAATCATCGTCACGGCAGGCGGCAAGAACGTCTCCCCCGCTCAGCTCGAGGATTCCCTTCGCGCGCACCCGCTGATCAGCCAGGCCATCGTGGTCGGCGACCAGAAGCCTTTCATCGGCGCCCTCATCACCATCGACGCCGAAGCTCTCCCCGCCTGGAACGAGCGCAACAACAAGGCCGCAGGAACCACAGCGGCCGACCTGGTTTCGGACGGCGAACTGGTCGGCGAAATCCAGGACGCCATCGACGAGGCCAACAAGCTCGTCTCACACGCCGAGGCGATCAAGAAGTTCCGCATTCTTCCGGTCGACTTCTCCGAGGACACAGGCGAACTCACGCCCACGATGAAGCTCAAGCGCAACGTCGTGCACGAGAGCTTTGCCGCCGACATCGAAAAGATCTACGCCAAGTAGTCTTTCGCCGATCAGTCCTCTGCCGACACGAACGTGCCGACATGAACGGCCCGCACCGAATTCGGTGCGGGCCGTTCGCGTTCGAGTCCCGTTTGCTCAGCCGAGGAGATTACGCAGTTTCGAAGCGAGCGTGTCCCACTTCCAGTCTTCGGCAACCCATGCCCGGCCGGCTGCTCCCATCGCGGCCGCGCGATCACGATCGGACAGCACCTCGATCACGGATTCGGCGACGTCGCGAACAGAGGTGCCGTCGACCACGAGCCCGGTCTTGTTCTGCTGCACCGTTTCCGGAGCGCCACCACTGCGCCCGGCGATGACCGGCACACCGGTAGCCGAGGCCTCGAGGTAGACGATTCCCAGTCCTTCGACGTCCAATCCGGCGCCTCGGGTACGGCACGGCATGGCGAACACGTCGGCGATCGTGTGGTGCGCCGCCAACTCTGCGGCGGGCACCGTGCCCGTGAAGACGACGTGATCGTCCATCCCGGTCTTACGCACCAATTGGCGGAGATGGTCCTCGTACGGCCCACCTCCGACGATCACCAGTACCGCCCCGTCAATGCTCTTGCGTACGGTCGGCAGCGCCTTGATGAGCATGTCCTGCCCCTTGCGTGGCACGAGCCGCGACAGGCACAGGATCGTGGGCCGCTCGCCCAGCCCGTATCGCTTACGCAGTTCCGCGCGGGCGACCGAGTCCGGGTGGAACACTGACGTGTCCACTCCGGAAGGAAGGTGCTCGAGCGCCGCTTGCGGGCCGAAGGCCGCCGAGAACCGCCCACGGGTGTATTTGCTGACGAACGTCACCGCATCGGTGTGGTCACCGATCACACGCAACGACTGCCGCGCACCGGGAATCATCGACCATCCGACCTCGTGGCCGTGAGTACTCGCGATCACTCGGCTCGCTCCGGCACGTCGAACAACCGGCGCCAACAACGCCAACGGCGCTGCCGCACCGAACCAGACCGACTCGCAGTCGTGCTTCTTGACCAACTTCGCGGCTCGACGAGCGACAAAAGGCGACGGCAGCATCAGCGTCGTCGGGTGCCGAACAACCTCGAAAGGCTGTGCCGCATCGAACTTCTTGTGCGAGTCGCCCCGCCACCGCGGTGCGTACACCACCAACTTGTCCGGCGGCAGATGCCCGGCGAACGTGTGGAGATAGGACTGGATACCTCCGGGGCGAGGAGGAAAATCGTTGGTCACCAAGAGGGTCCGGCGCATCCGTCCACCGTAGGGCACTCGGTGCTTCAAACGTGCGAAGGGCACCTCGCCGCTGCAATCGACCCAGCCGCGAACCGCTCAGCCCAGATGGCTGTTGGTCCAGTCGACCCATCCGGCTCGCAGTTCCTCGGTTCCGACGCCAACGACCGCTCGGATCCGCGAATCGAGGTCTTCGGCAGTCATCTTTCCGGAGGCGAGAGCGCGAAAGAGGTCGGTCAGCTTTGCTTCTCCGAATCGATCGGCGATATACGCGTTGATCGACCACGCCGATTCGTACGCCAGTGAACTCACGACCGGTACACCGCTGAACTGCGTGTCGTCCGGAAACTCGGTCGGAGTATCGCCGGAGCGTACCGCTGCCGCCAGAGTCGGCGCGATCTCACCCCAGGCCCGCGAGGATCCACGGTTTCCCGCGTATTCGGCAAACCCTTCCAATACCCACATCGGCGACCCGTCACGGGTTTTCGATCGGGCGGCTATGTGCATCAGTTCGTGGCGCAACACCGTTCGCCTGGTGATGTCGGTCAACCTCGAAGCCGCGGCAGGCGAGAAGACCACTCGCTGGCCACTCACGTCGGATGACCCGTCCGCCGTCGCATCCGCGACCGACACTGCGGCAATCGAAGCGCCGTCGTGATGGGAGCCGACCAGTGCGGTGAATTCCTCAGCGGACCCCGCCACCATGAGCACCGCGCGCTCGGACCACCACGGCCCCCACAACTGCGTCGTGTTCTCGATGGCTGAGTCCACATCGGCAGCCAAAGCGTCGACGAACGCCTGCTGACCCGGGTGGCCGATCACCAGCGCGTTACCCGCAGAATTCTCGGCGACGGCAAGCGGGCCGAAGTCCCAGGGGCCGTTCCAGGATTCGCCCGCCGTTCGGGCGCCGTCCAGTCCGACGATCGACCCGTCCGCAAGAACCGACCACTGATCGCCGCGTTTCGCGAGCGTCATGGACACTGCCTTGCGCGTGGGCAATGCGTCGACGCCGTCGAGGGCGTACCGCAACAGAACTTGCGCATTCCATACTTCGACGTCTCCGCCCGGCGCACCGGTTCGCGGCGCCGGAGTCAGGCCGCCGCTGGGAATCTCGTATCCCCAGTCGGAGAATTCAAGCGCTCCCGCAGCAGTGGCTCGTCGAACTTCCGCCTCGAGCACACCGGGTGCGGCGGCACTGTCGACGAACTTCGCCAGCCCCGACGGATCGTCGGACATCTGAGCCGCGGCCCATGCATCGAGAAAGCTCTGGACTTGAGCGCTGCGTTCCGCGTCCTGTTCGGCGGCGGCATTTTCGTCGGAATCGGACCTGTTCGTCAGGAAGATCGTCAGGCCCAGAACGAGCACCACGGCTACACCGAGCGCCACGAGGGCCGGATACTCCCAACGGCGTGGTCGATCTGCGCCGACGTCGGGCGTCGTCATCGGTTCAGTCGGCACGGTGCCGAGTGTAGGAGAACTCGACTCGACGCTTCACGGCGGCTGGCCACACGCCGCTCGGGCGCAGCAAGCCGTCAGTAACGACGCGCAGTGGAGAACTCCATGCCTGCCATCGACTGGACCTTCACCGGTACGCCGAACGTCGACGCATGCAGAATGTTTCCGTCGCCGGCGTAGATGCCGACATGCGAGTTGTCGCTGTAGAAAGTCACGACGTCGCCGGGCTGTAGTTGGTCCCTCGACACCGGTACACCGCCCTGCGCCTGCGCTTGGCTCGATCGCGGCAGAGTCTTTCCGATCTGCTTGTAGGCCCACACCACCAGACCTGAGCAGTCGAACTCGTTCGGGCCGGTCGCGCCCCAGACGTACGGGTCACCGATCCGCGTGAGGCCTGCCTGCAGAGCAGCAGCACCCGAGCCAGGGGTCAAGTTAGCCAGAATTTTGCTGAGATCGACGTCCGGCGGGAAAGGCGTACCGCTCAGTTGGTTACGTTCGTCGTCGGTGAGATTCTGGAAGGCTTTGGTCACGTCGGCGATCTGCGTCTGCAGTTCACTCTGCTTGCGCTGCAAATCGTCACTGAGCGCGCGGGCTTGATCGGCGGCGGTTCGCGCTTCTTCGGCCGATCGCTTCGACGCTTCCGAGGCGGCACGCGCATCGGCAGTGGCTTGGTTGAACTGAGAGACCTGTACTGCCGCGTCGTTGGAAATCACGTCGAGCGCAGACATCTGGTCGAGCAACTGCTGCGGCGAGTCGCTCACCATCAACGCAAAGAGGCGATTGGTTCGCGCACCCTGGTAATTCGCTGTGGCAATACGGTTTACCGCCGGAGCGAACTCGGCGACGCGCGCCGAAGCCGCGTCGAGAAGACCCTGATCGGCTGCCGATCGCACGTCCGCATCATTCGCGACTGCCAGCTTCGCGTCGAGGTCGATCTGCGCGTTGTGCAGCGCTTCGTTGGTCTGCTCGGAAACCCGGGAGAGTTCACCGAGCTTGTCGAGCGCCTCGGTGGGGTTGGTGATGACGGGGTCGGCACCGGCCTGCATCGAAGGCCCTGCAACGAGTCCGAACGCCAGCACTCCCACTGTCAATGCGGCCCGTACTCGACTGTTGTTTTTCGATGAAACCACGGAATGCAACTCTCCGTCTCGGTGAAGCGACGCCGACCGGGACCGGTCGACGATCTGTTAGCTGGCTGTCAACTATCCACAGTACCTGTCTCGGCCGCGCAATGTCTCGATAAGGTTACGGAACGGCATACGTTTGTGTCTACTCGCCGGTAGGCGTGTCGGGGTGAAGTACCGGGCGAATTGTCGCGAAACGAAAATGTGGGCCCCGAATCGAAGATTCGAGGCCCACATTCGAAGATCCGGAGCTCCCCCGAGCTCCGCCGCATCACAGCGGCGGATCGTTCCGACTGCCTACCGGAGACAGCCGTCGAGCGTGTTCAGAAATCAGTAACGGCGAGCGCCGTCGTACGGCATCGAGGACACCGGAGCGAGCTTCACGGGCTGACCAGCGGTCGACGCGTGGATGACATTGCCGTTACCGGCGTAGATGCCCGAATGCGATCCGCCGTAGAAGGAGATCACGTCGCCGACCTGAAGATCGGACTGTGCGACGGCAACGCCGGCTGCAGCCTGGTCGTAGCTCGTGCGAGGCAGGTTGAGACCGGCCTGCTTGTATGCCCACTGAACGAGACCGGAGCAGTCGAATGCGTCCGGGCCGGCTGCGCCGTACACGTACGGGGAGCCCAGCTTGCTCTCTGCGGCGCGAACTGCCTGCTCACCAGCACTGGAGATGGGAGCGGCCGGTGCAGCCGGTGCGATGTCGGTGATGCCCGGAATGACCGGCAACTGAGGAATAGAAACGCCCGGAACCTCGAACGTGCCGACGCCGGGGATGGTGATGGGGTCTGCCGAGGCAGGTGCAGCGGTTGCAGCGAATGCTCCGACTGCGAGCGCGCCGGCTACTGCCAACTGCGCTGAACGCTTGAAACTCTGTGACGCCACTTAAGGGGTGCTCCATTTCTTCCATTCATCCGCCGACCGAGTTAGCTGACGGGTTCGGGCTGGGAAGATCAGCCCTACCCGCGTGGTCTGCAGCGATCCTGCGTGCTGCACCCCAGGCGGGATTCACCCCAGTGGAAACTTGGGTTCCCGGTTCGGGTTCCTCGCGGAGATCCCGATTAGGCGGTTCCTGACGATGCCGGTCCTGTTTGGTCCGGCAAGACTTCGTTAGGTCTCAGGAAGGTTACGAAATGATCGCGACGATGTCGACCGCTTCGTGACAATCGCGCCCGATTCGCCGGAAATCGTGGTGCCGCGCCCGCGATACGCCCGGCGGGTCACGGGGAGATAACAACAGGTCGGTTCGGCGACCCACTCCAGGCCGTCAAACCCGCGCCCGCTACCCACTGCCAAGGCTCACCAAACCCGACAATCCGATCTTCCATGCAGTTCAACGATGATTACTTGAAACTAGAACTTGTTCCGGTCACGGACGCGGTTTCAGCCGTCGACAGACGCACCGAAGACCCCCTCGACTCGCCCTACTCACAAGTAGGCGCGCGTCCACATTCGCGAGTTCCCACCGCAAGTGTGATCCTCGTCTCTCCTACTTTTGTCGGGCGTTCATCGACCGATTTCGCAACGGAAGTCCGTGCGGGTCGGATTCCGTGTCTGCACTCTCGAATTCGTGTCGGGGGGTACTTCTACTGTCTGCGGTGTGAGTCCCGCCTCGGCCCGAGAATTTCCGTCTCCGCCCCCGTTCTCCGACGGGGAGAAGTTCGACGTCGGGCGGCAACTGAGCTTCGACGAACTGGACACACCGCTGAGCGAGACAACATTTGTCGTCGTCGACCTCGAGACCACAGGGGGCAGCGCCGACCAGGACTCCATCACCGAGATCGGCGCCGTCAAGATCCGCGGCGGCGAGGTACTGGGCGAAATGGCAACACTCGTCGACCCCGGCCGGTCGATTCCGCCCTACATAGTCGAACTGACCGGAATCACCACGGCCATGCTGATCGGCGCACCTCCCATCGAACGTGTCCTGCCTGCATTTCTCGAGTTCGCCGAGGGCGCGGTGCTGGTGGCACACAACGCGCCGTTCGACATCGGTTTCCTCAAAGCAGCGGCGTCACGCAGCGCGCGCCCGTGGCCTGCGTTCCGTGTCCTGTGCACCGTCAAACTCGCCCGGCGCGTACTCACACGCGACGAAGCACCTTCGGTGAAACTCTCCGCACTCGCCCATCTCTTCCAAGTGACCACCCAGCCGACGCACCGGGCTCTCGACGACGCGCGTGCGACCGTCGACGTCCTCCACGGACTGATCGACAGGGTCGGAAACCAGGGTGTCCACAGTTACAGCGAACTAGTCGACTACCTGCCCAACATTTCCTCGCATCAACGGGCCAAACGGTCCTTCGCCGCAAACCTGCCGCGAAGCCCCGGTGTCTACCTTTTCCGCGGTCCTTCCGACGAAGCCCTCTACATAGGAACTGCTACCGACCTTCGACGCCGCGTCCGCAACTACTTCACCGGTTCGGAGACCCGCGGCCGGATGAAGGAAATGGTCGCGCTGGCCACCCGCGTGGACCATGTCGAGTGCGCGCACGCTCTCGAAGCCGGGGTGCGTGAACTACGACTGCTGAGCGCGCATGCGCCGCCGTACAACCGTCGCTCCAAGTTTCCCAAGCGAGGTTGGTGGATCACCCTCACCGACGAGGCGTTTCCGAGACTGTCCGTGGTTCGCACGCCCACGGCCGATTCGATCGGCCCGTTCACCTCTCGCGCCGACGCAGTCGACGTCGCCGACACCGTCGCAGAGTTCAGTCGTCTGCGCACGTGTACCAAGCGTCTCGGACGCGGCGCCGTTCACGGCCCTGACTGCCCCGCTCGCGAACTGGGGGCGTGTCCAGCCTCCTGGACCCCGGAAATCAACGCAGAGGACTACGCGGCCGCCCCTGAGGCCGTGCGTGGATTCTTCCGAGGAACCAACGACGCTCCCCTCCAACAGATGCAGGCCCGGATCGACGAGCTGTCCGCACACGCGTTGTTCGAGAATGCTGCGCGTCTGCGTGACCGAACGGTCGCAGTCGCCACCGCAGTGCGGCGCACTCAGCGACTCGCCGCAGTCGCGGCGATCGAACAACTCGTTCTCGCCCGCCCCACCGGAGACGGCGGCTGGGAGCTGTCGGTGATCCGGTCCGGGCGTCTCGCGTCCGCCGGGCTCGCCAGACGTGGGACTCACCCGATGCCCGTCGTCGACGCCATCACCGCGGCGGCCGAAACCGTCCTACCGGACGACGCCCCGTTCCGCGGCGCGTCACCCGAAGAACTGGGACTGATCGCAAGGTGGCTCTCGTCGGACGGTGTCCGAATCGTGTCGGCGACATCCGGATACGTCGAACCTGTGAGCGGCGCCGGCAAGTGGGAAGCCTGGTGCCGACTCGCCCGAGCCGGAACCGAATCCGAACATCGATGACGTAACGGCGGGGCGGCACCCCTAAGCTCGATCGAAACCACCGGGTCATCACAACCCGCAGGGAAATCGAGGAGAGAAATGATCAACGCCATCGTCATGATTCACGCCGAGTCCGCTCGGATCCCGGAAACCGCGCAGGCCGTCGCCGACCTGTCCGGAGTGACCGAGGTCTACTCGTGCGCAGGTGACGTCGATTTGATCGCCATCGTGAAAGTGCGTGACCACGCCCAGATCGCCGACGTGGTCACCGGAGGAATCAACAAGGTGCCCGGCGTTCTCCGAACCGCCACACACATTGCGTTCCAGTCATTCTCCAGCGCAGACGTCGAGGCCGGTTTCTCGCTGGGTGAATAGCCCCTCGATCAGGCTTGGTCGGCCAGCTCGGCGGTGAGCGCCGCCCACTTGTGAAGCAGTTCAGCGCCCGCGCCGCTGTCGATCGCGGCAGCGGCTGCAGTCATCCCGGCAGAGATCGCACTCTCGAGATCGTCGCCGACACCGTTGAATGCCGCGATGGCTGCTCCCGCGTTCAGCAGGACCGCGTCCCGGACCGGCCCCTTCTGCCCGGAAAGCAGCGTTCTGGCGACGGTGGCGTTGATTTCGGCGTCGCCTCCACGCAACTCTTCGAGAGGAACGCGGTCGATTCCGAGGTCACGCGGATCCAGCGTGACAGTTCGCACACTTCCACCGCCGACGATGTGAACCGTCGACGTCGTCGATGTGGTCAGTTCGTCCAGTCCGTCGTCTCCCCGTACCACCAACGCCGAATTGCCGCGCTGCGCAAGGACTCCCGCGACGACCGAGATCAGTTTCGGAAATGCGCACCCGATCAGCCCGGCACGCGGACGAGCCGGATTGGTCAGTGGACCGAGCACGTTGAATGCCGTTGGAATGCCGATTTCCTTGCGAGGCACCGCCGCAAAGCGCAGTGCGGGATGGAAGACCGGCGCGAAACAAAAGCCGATGCCGACCTCTTCGACACACCTCGCAACCTGCTCCGGCCCGAGGTTGATGCGAACGCCGAGCGCCTCGAGCACGTCGGCGCCACCGCTCTTGGACGAAGCAGCGCGGTTGCCGTGCTTGACAACTCGCACACCGGACGCGGCAACCACGATCGAGGCCATCGTCGAGATGTTCACCGTGTTGGAGCGGTCACCACCCGTGCCGACGATGTCGACGACGTCGGAATCGACCGGCACGCGCCTGGAGTGTTCGAGCATCGCGGCGGCGAGCCCTTCCAACTCCGCGGGGGTTTCTCCCTTCATCTTCAGACCGACCCCGAAAGCAGCGATCTGAGCGGAGGTGGCGTTGTCCGACATGATCTCGCCCATAGCCCAGCGACTGTCGGCTTCCGACAAGTCACTGCCGTCCGTGAGCAAACCGAGAATCATCGGCCAGGACCGCACCACTGCACTCGAATCGACGTTCACGGCGTTGGATGCGTCGGTGCCGGCCATAGTGCCTTGGTCCCCTGTCGTTCAAGTGGGCTGGATTTCGAGCTGTCGTTTCGAGCTGTCGTTTCGCGCTGCCATTTTGTGCTGCCGATGACCCTCGCAGCCTAGTCAGTGAGGTAACGAGGAAACCGAATAGGGCCGCTCAGGACTTTCTGCGACCGCGTTTGGGCGGCGCCTCCACAAGTATCGGGGGCTGGAGCGCGTCCCACCCGGCGACCGAACCACCGAGTCGCTGCGCCAGACCGGCCATTCGTGACCGCTCCTGGGAGCAATGCAGGGCGTCAAGCACCTGGACACGCTCGAAGACGACGCGAACCGAATTCTCGACCACCGGAGTCACGTCCTCGGGCCGACCCACGCCTCGCACATATCCGTCCTGGGCGACGATGCTCTCGGCATCGGCTACCGAGCCCTCCGGGAGGTCGAGATGATGCCGCAGAACCACTTCGGACTCCGCCCTGAACTCCGGCTCGGTGGAGGCGGCACGTTCGAGAGCCGTCGAGCTCGCCTCGGCGTCGTCGAAGCCTTCGGCAACGACGACCAGATCCGACCGCCCTGCATCGAGCGGTGTCGGAATCTTCGTGCCGAAAATTCTCAGGAACCACGGTCTACTCTTGTGTGTAGCTGCCATCGCGCCAGCATATTCCGACCACGCCACCAGCGCGTTCGCCGCCCGATCCCGCGAACTCGAGCCGAGCGACGCGCCGATGGTGGACCCGAGTGGTCGTCTCTTACGACGAAGCGTCATACTTCTGTCTGTGACGAGCGCAGTAGGGACTTCAGGATCGGCAATCACCCAACGCGTGCACTCGCTGAACCGGCCGAATATGGTCAGCGTTGGCACCATCGTGTGGTTGTCAAGTGAGCTCATGTTCTTCGCAGGGCTCTTTGCCATGTACTTCGTGGCACGAGCTCAGGCGAACGGAAATTGGCCGCCGGAGCCAACCGAATTGAACCTTTATCTGGCCGTGCCGGTGACCTTGGTGCTTATCGCATCTTCGTTCACCTGCCAGATGGGTGTCTTCGCGGCTGAGCGTGGCGACGTCTTCGGACTTCGTCGCTGGTACACCATCACCTTGGTCATGGGGGCGTTCTTCGTCGCCGGCCAGGGTTACGAGTACTACCACCTCGTGCACGAGGGCACCACGATTTCGAGCAGCGTGTACGGCTCGGTGTTCTACATGACCACCGGCTTCCACGGTCTGCACGTCATCGGCGGTCTCATCGCCTTCGTCTTCTTGATCGCACGTACCCGGGTCAGCAAGTTCACGCCCGCCCAGGCCACCGCCGCGATCGTTGTTTCGTACTACTGGCACTTTGTCGACATCGTGTGGATCGCGCTGTTTGCCACGATTTATTTCATCCGTTAATCAGCTGTACGCCCCAGGCAGCCCCTGACGTCCAGTTCCGTCCCGACATACCAAAGGGATACAGATGAGTTCATCCCCCCCTCCCGCATCCGATAACTCAGCGAATGCCGCGAAGTCGCGTCGCCAGCGGAAAATCCGCCGGCGCGTCACTGGCGCGCTCGTATTGATGATGGGATTGATCAGCGCAGGTTTCCTCGCTTCGGCGTTGACACCAGCTCCGCAGGTTGCGACCGCCAGTGACGATTCAGCAGCCCTGATTCGTGAAGGCAAGCAGCTGTACGACACGTCATGCATCACGTGCCACGGCGCGAACTTGCAGGGCGTGCAGGACCGCGGTCCCAGCCTCATCGGCGTCGGCGAAGCAGCCGTGTACTTCCAGGTCTCCTCTGGTCGTATGCCGGCAGCTCGCAACGAGGCCCAGGCTGCACGCAAGGACCCCAAGTTCGATGCTGCGCAGACCGACGCCCTCGGCGCTTTCATCCAGGCCAACGGCGGCGGCCCGACGCTCATCCGCGACGAGAACGGCGAAATCGCCCAGTCCTCGCTGCGCGGTGGCGACGTCGGACGCGGCAGTGAGCTCTTCCGGCTCAACTGCGCGTCGTGCCACAACTTCACCGGCCGCGGTGGCGCACTGTCCTCGGGCAAGTACGCCCCGGTCCTGGATCCGGCCAGCGAGCAGCAGATCTACGCTGCCATGGTTACCGGTCCCCAGAACATGCCGAAGTTCTCGGATCGTCAGCTGACGATCGAGGAGAAGAAGGACATCATCGCCTACGTCAAGTCGTCGGGCGAGTCGAAGGACCCCGGTGGGTACGGGCTCGGTGGCCTCGGTCCGGCCTCTGAGGGTCTCGCCATGTGGGCCGTCGGAATCATCGCTGTCGTCGGTGCAGCATTGTGGATCGGAGCAAGGTCATGAGCGACGCTGGCCAGCATGGCGGCGATACGCCTAAGAAGTACACAGATGAAGAGCTCGACGCGATGTCACGCGACGACCTGGTCAAGCTGGGTACCAATCTCGATGGCGTCGATGTCGTCTACCGCCGTGATCGTTGGTCGGTAAAGGGCACCAGGGCGGAAAAGCGCGCCGAGCGCAACGTCGCCTTCTGGTTCGGCCTCGCCGGCGTTTCGGCGATCGCGTTCATCGCGATCTACCTGTTCTGGCCGTGGGAGTACGCAGGCGCCGGTGACGAGAACTACGGCAAGTACAGCCTGTACACCCCGCTGATCGGCTTGACCATGGGTCTGGCGATCCTCGGCGTCGGCATCGGTGCCGTTCAGTTCACCAAGAAGTTCATCCCCGAAGAGGTCTCGATCCAGGACCGCCACGACGGTGGTTCCACCGAGGTCGATCGTCGCACGATCGTCGCCGAGCTCGGCGACACCCTCGAGACGTCCACCCTCCCCCGCCGCAAGGCCATCAAGCGCAGCTTGATGTTCGGCGGCGGCGCACTCGGCGTCATGATGGTCATGCCCCTCGGCGGACTCATCAAGAACCCGTGGGCCAAGGGCGACGACTCACCTCTGTGGGTGTCCGGCTGGACCCCGAACTACCCGGGCGAGACCATCTACCTGCGTCGTGACACCGGCCGTCCCGAGGACATCGTCCTCGTTCGCCCGGAAGATCTCGATGCCGGTTCGATGGAAACGGTCTTCCCGTTCCGCGAGTCCGACCGTGGCGACGAGCACGCTCTGCTCGCAGCACTGCGCGGCATTCGTAACTCGGTGATGCTCATCCGCCTTCGCACGGAAGACACCGCGCGTGTCACCAAGCGTAAGGGCCAGGAAAGCTTCAACTACGGCGATTACTTCGCCTACTCGAAGATCTGCACCCACCTGGGTTGCCCCACCTCGCTCTACGAACAGCAGAGCAACCGTATTCTGTGCCCCTGCCACCAGTCGCAGTTCGACGCACTGACCTACGGCAAGCCGATCTTCGGTCCCGCTGCTCGCGCACTTCCGCAGTTGCCTATTACAGTGAACGAAGAGGGCTTCCTGGTCGCCGACGGTGACTTCATCGAAGCACTCGGCCCGGCATTTTGGGAGCGTCGACCGTGACCACAACAACAACCAAACCGTCCAAGATCAGCGCGGCAGCGGCTGGACAAGCGGAGGCTATGGACTCCCGCTACCACCTCGCCGCAGGCATGCGCCGGCAGATCAACAAGGTCTTCCCGACGCACTGGTCCTTCATGCTCGGCGAGATCGCGCTCTACAGCTTCGTGATCCTGCTGATCTCCGGTGTGTTCCTGACGCTGTTCTTCGATCCGTCGATGGCACACGTCGTCTACCAGGGCGCATACCAGCCGCTTCGCGGTGTCACGATGTCTCGCGCCTACGAGACGACCCTGAACATCTCCTTCGAGGTGCGCGGCGGTCTCTTCGTTCGCCAGATTCACCACTGGGCTGCACTGATGTTCGCGGCGTCGATCATCGTTCACCTCGCTCGCATCTTCTTCACCGGCGCCTTCCGTCGCCCACGTGAAGCGAACTGGGTCATCGGCTGCCTGCTGCTCATCCTGGCGATGTTCGAAGGCTTCTTCGGTTACACCATCCCCGACGACCTGCTCTCGGGCACCGGCCTCCGCGCCGCCTTCGGTGGTATCACGATGAGTATCCCGATCGTCGGTACCTGGATGCACTGGCTGATCTTCGACGGCGACTTCCCCGGCGACCTCATCATCCCGCGTCTCTACGTCGCTCACGTGCTGCTGTTCCCGGGCATCATCCTGGCTCTGATCGCCGGCCACCTCGCGTTGGTCTGGTACCAGAAGCACACGCAGTTCCCCGGCCCCGGCCGTACGGAACAGAACGTCGTCGGCGTCCGCATCCTCCCGGTCTTCGCGATGAAGGGTGGCGCGTTCTTCGCCATGACCTTCGGCGTGCTCGCACTGCTCGGTGGTCTGTTCCAGATCAACCCCGTGTGGAACATCGGTCCGTACAACCCGTCACAGGTCTCGGCAGGTTCCCAGCCCGATATCTACATGATGTGGACGGACGGCCTTGCTCGACTGTGGCCGGCGTGGGAGATCTACCTGTTCAACCGGTACACGATCCCTGCAGTGTTCGCCGTCGCCCTGATCATGGGCCTCGTCTTCGCACTGTTGATCGCGTACCCGTGGATCGAGAAGCGTCTCACCGGAGACGACGCTCACCACAACATCCTGCAGCGCCCGCGCGACGTGCCGGTCCGTACCGCTATCGGTGCGATGTCCATCGCGTTCTACCTGGTGCTCACGATCTCCTGCATCAACGACATCATCGCGTACCACCTGCACATCTCGCTGAACGCAATGACGTGGATCGGCCGTATCGGCATGGTCATCCTTCCGCCCATCGCGTACTTCGTGACGTACCGGTTCTGCATCGGCCTGCAGCGCAGTGACCGTGCAGTCCTCGAACACGGCATCGAGACCGGCATCATCAAGCGGATGCCGAACGGCCAGTACATCGAGATCCACCAGCCGCTCGGCCCCGTCGACGAGCACGGACACCCGATCCCGCTCGAGTACCAGGGTGCTGCTGTCCCGAAGAAGATGAACAAGCTCGGCCTCGCCGGCAAGCCCGGTAGCGGTAGCCTGATCACCGCTGACCCAGTCGAGGAGAGCGAGGCTCTCGAAGCCGCTCATCACGAAGCTGAGCACGAGCAGCTTCAGATCCTTCTGGACTACCAGAACCGAACCAACGGCAAGTCCGATGGTTCAAGTGGAGAACTCCACTAAGAACGTCAGTTGACCAGTGAGGCCCCGAACCGGATTCCGGTTCGGGGCCTCACTCGTTCTCTGAGCGATTCAGTATGGACAACCTCCAAGTGGGCACCACTCCCCCGGTTCGTCGTCTGAGCGCCGACAACAGCAGGCACTACGCTTTGCTAGACCTCGAGCACAGTCGAATAGTGCTCCACCGTCGGGAACGGCTCGTAGAAGTGATGGAGAAGTTCTCGCCACTTCTCGTATCCTGGCGACTTACGGAACCCGATGGTGTGTGACTCCACGTCTTCCCACTCGACCAGCAGGAGATATCGCTCCGGTGATTCCAGGCAGTGCGAGAGCCGCAGCCTGATGAATCCGGGAACCTCGGAGATGATGGTTCGGGCCACGTCGAATGCGGCCTCGAAACGCGCTGACTGCGACGGATCGACCTGCAGGACGGCATGTTCGAGAATCATCTACCGAGTGTTGCACGTTCTCGGGAGTCCCCTCGAGGCGTTGTCGCCTGGTGAGATACTCGGACCATGACATCCCATGCACGCGGCACCTTCGAGATCGATCTTCGCCCCGCCGATCCTGAGCTCTCCGGACGCGTCGGACGCTTCGAGTTCGACAAGACGTTCATCGGCGGCGTCGAAGGCACGTCGTCCGGACTGATGCTGTCCGCGGGCGATCCGACAGCCGGTGCAGCGGGCTATGTCGCTTTGGAGTTTGTCACGGGGCAGGTCGACGAAGCTGTGGGATCGTTCGCCCTGCAGCAGTTCGGTCAGATGATCGACGGAACGCAGAAGCTTCTGTACGAGATCGTGCCGGGGTCCGGAACCGGCGAGTTGAAGGGCATCTCAGGCACTCTCGAGCTGGAGGTCGTCGACGGTCTGCACCGCTACGACCTCGAATACTCGCTCCACGATTGACAGAGAGCGGTTGTTGACAGGCACCCTCCTACCACCGAAACTCACATAAACGACAACAGAGGCGCCGTACCCGGGTGGGTGCGGCGCCTCTGTTCGAGTGCGGGTGAAACTAGTGCTTCTCGGGTCCGGTGTAGTACTCGAACACCAGGCCTGCGGCTGCGGCGAGCACACAGACAACTGCGACTGCGATGAGCCACGGCTGGAAGTACGCCAGCGACACTGCCGCGAGTGCAGCAGCAGCGGCAAGCAGGATCGGCCAGAAGCTACCCGGGCTGAAGAAGCCCAGTTCTCCTGCACCATCCGAGATTTCAGCGTCGTCGTAGTCCTCGGGACGGGTGTCCAGACGACGGGCGACGAAGCGGAAGTAGGTACCCACGATGAGCGTCAGACCTGCAGACAGGACGATGGCCGTCAGTCCGGCCCACTCGATACCTGTGCGTGACAGAGCGGTGAACACTCCGTAGATGATCGCGACGAGAATGAAGAACATCGTCAGGATCTCGAAGAGCTTGGCTTCGATCTTCATATCAGCACTTGTCCTTGTTCAGTGAAGAGGCTGGCCGGCTCAGTTGCCTGCAGTGGCGACGGTTGCCTGACGGTACTCGCGGTCGGTGTTGAACGGCGTGGTCGACGTAGCCACCGGCGACTGACCGATTGCCTGCAGAGCCTCGGCGGTCGTCAGACCACCCTTGCCCTCCGCGTCACCCTTGCGCAGTTCGATGTACTTGGCGAAGTCCTCGGGCGAAACCGCACGAACCTCGAAGTTCATCATCGCGTGGAACGTGCCACACATTTCTGCACAACGCCCGACGAACGCGCCTTCCTTCTCGATCTCACTGATCTGGAAGATGTTGTCCGAGTGGTTCTCCTTGGGGTTCGGGAGAACGTCGCGCTTGAACAGGAACTCAGGCACCCAGAAAGCGTGAATGACGTCCGAGGAAGCAAGTTCGAACTGGATCCGCTTGCCGGTGGGCAGAACGAGGATCGGGATCTCCTGGCTGGAGCCGACGGTCTCGATCTTGTCGTAGTGCAGGTAGCTCAGGTCCTCGGTGCTGTTGCCGTGGATCGGGCCGGGGACGTCTTCCCCGTGTTCGTTCACGGTGGAACCCTCGGTCTTTGCAGCCTCTTCGGCCTCGACGTCGATTCCGTTGTACTTGGCGGAGCCGTCACCGAACTCGATGGAGCGGTAGCCGAACTTCCAGTTCCACTGGAAGGCCGTGACGTCTACGACGACGTCAGGATTGTCCGTCTTGTCCAGAACATGGTTCTGAACGATGACGGTGAAGTAGAAGAGAACCGCGATGATGACGAAGGGAACTGCCGTGTAACCGAGTTCGAGCGGCACGTTGTATGCCGTCTGACGCGGGAATTCCGGCGAGTCCTTCTTCTTGCGGTGGAAGATGACGGCCCAGAAGACCAGCCCCCACACCAGCACACCCATGACGAGGGCGGCTACAACCGACCACGTCCACAGCTCACGCATGCGCGTCGCCTCCGGGGTGATGCCCGAAGGCCACCCGAAACGAAGCACTTCGTTGTCGATGGAGCAACCCGACAGCAGCAAGGCAGCAATGCCCAGAGATACTGCCAGCCCCGCTCGCCGAAGGATCCGACCTTGCGCCACGTTCACGCCTTCCTGATCGCCACAAAATTCAACTAGGGCATGCCCGGAGGGAAGGCCCAATTACTACGCAGCGTAGACCAAAGCCGGGCGCTATCCATCCTCGGGTCCTCGCCCGTGTCGCGGCGGACGTCACACAGCTCTCTCAGGTGCTGCTCAGGAACGGCTCAGGTCGTTTCGGCGACGCACATCACGTCGATTCGTTCCGCCGCGATCGGCAGGGACGTCGATCTGCGGCATACTTTCGTCAAGAGTTCGTTGACCTCTCCCCGACACTCGTGTCCGGGAGCCTTCTGTACAAAAATTCTGAATCGAGGAACCGGACGCTGTGTGTGGACTGCTCGGGCTACTGACATCTGGCGGAACCAGCGAGGACGCCGTCTCGCGGGTCGACCAGGCGATGCATTGCCTTCGTCACCGCGGGCCGGACGAACACGGGACGTGGAACGACGATCACCTCGTCTTCGGGTTCAACCGCCTGGCGATCATTGACATCGCTCATTCCCACCAGCCGCTGCGTTGGGGCCCACCGGAGAACCCGGAGCGTTATGCGCTCACGTTCAACGGCGAGATCTACAACTACTTGGAGATCCGCGCCGAACTGGTCAAGGACCACGACGCCAAGTTCTTCACCGAGGGCGACTCCGAGGCCATCGTCGCTGCATTCCACTACTGGGGTGAGGACGCGGTCCGGCGCCTGCGCGGAATGTTCGCGTTCGCGATCTGGGACACCGACACACGCGAGCTGTTCATCGCGCGCGATCCATTCGGGATCAAGCCGCTGTTCATCGCGACCGGCGCCGGCGGCACCGCGTTCGGCAGCGAGAAGAAGAGCCTGCTCGAACTCACCGATCTGATCGGCATCGGTACCGAGCTGGATCCGCGTGCCATCGAGCACTACACCGTTCTGCAGTACGTACCGGAGCCGGAAACACTGCACAAGCAGATCCGACGCCTGGAGTCGGGCAGCTTCGCTCGGGTGCGTCCGGGCGAGGAGCCCACGTTCACGCGGTATTTCACGCCGAAGTTCCCGGCCAAGCCTTTTGCACCTGGCACCGAGAAGGCGCGCTACCAGGAAATCGCCGAGGCACTCGAGGATTCGGTCGCCAAGCACATGCGCGCCGACGTCACCGTCGGTTCGTTCTTGTCCGGTGGTATCGACTCCACGGCGATCGCGGCGCTGGCGATGCGCCACAACCCCAACCTGATCACCTTCACGACCGGTTTCGAACGTGAGGGCTATTCCGAGGTCGACGTCGCTGCAGAATCTGCCGCAGCGATCGGCGCGAAGCACGTCGTCAAGGTGGTCTCCCCCGCCGAGTTCGCCGCTGCCATTCCCGAGATCGTCTGGTACCTCGACGACCCGGTAGCCGATCCGGCATTGATTCCGCTGTGGTTCATCGCGAAGGAAGCGCGCAAGCACGTCAAGGTCGTGCTGTCCGGCGAGGGTGCCGACGAGCTGTTCGGCGGCTACACGATCTACCGTGAGCCGTTGTCGCTCAAGCCTTTCGAGTACCTCCCCAAGGGACTGCGTCGGGCTGCCGGCAAGTTGTCCGAACGCATCCCGGACGGCACTCGTGGCAAGAGTCTGCTCAACCGCGGTTCCTTGACGCTCGAGGAGCGCTACTACGGAAATGCTCGTAGCTTCAACGACGCTCAGCTCCGCGCCGTCCTGCGCGATTTCCGCCCCGAGTGGACTCACCAGGACGTCACTGCGCCGATCTACGCGCAGTCACGGGACTGGGATCCGGTTGCGCGGATGCAGCATCTCGACCTGTTCACCTGGCTGCGCGGCGACATCCTCGTCAAGGCAGACAAGATGACGATGGCCAACTCGCTGGAACTGCGTGTGCCGTTCCTCGATCCCGAGGTCTTCGACGTCGCGTCACGCGTACCGCTCGATCAGAAGATCACGAAGGACACAACCAAGTACGCACTGCGCCAGGCCCTGGAAGGCATTGTGCCGCACCATGTTCTGCACCGTGCGAAGCTCGGATTCCCGGTTCCCCTACGCCACTGGCTGCGCGGCACCGAACTCTTCGACTGGGCACATCTGCAGATCGAGGAGTCGGGTACCGACCACATCTTCGACAAGCAGGCCGTCGTGAAGATGCTCAACGATCACCGCGAGGGCGTGTCCGACCACAGCCGACGCCTGTGGACCGTCCTGACCTTCATGGTCTGGCACGGAATCTTCGTGGAGAAGCGCATCGTGCCGCAGATCCAGGAACCGGTGTACCCGGTCAATATCTAGGCCTTCGGCCCCGTGAGCGGTTAGGGAGTCTCCGGACTCCTCAACCACTCACGGGGCGGAGCCCTACTTCGGCAGGATCGTCGCGATCTCGTCCGCTGCCGCGCTGCCGTATGCGTCGGTAAGGCGCTTGAGTGCCTCGTCGCGATTGAACACCCACTCCTGCGTTCCCACGGTCTCGAGAATCAACACAGCGACCAAAGATCCCAACTGTGCAGCACGCTCGAAGCTCAGACCGGCGCCGTGTGCGAGCAGGAACCCGGCGCGGAAGCCGTCACCAACGCCCGTCGGATCCACCTTGCCGGTCTCGGGCACTACGTCGACGCGCACCCAATTACCTTCGGCGTCAACAATTTCCACACCCTTGGAGCCGAGGGTGGTGACACGGATGCCGACCTGCGCGCGGATCTCTTCCTCGCTCAGACCAGTCTTCTGCTGAAGCAGACCCCACTCGTACTCGTTGGTGAACAAGTACTTCGCGCCGTGAATGAGCGCCTTGGCCTCGTCACCGGACAGGCGGGCAAGCTGCTGCGACGGATCCGCTGCAAACGGAATCCCGAGCAGACGGCATTCGTCGGTATGGCGAACCATGGCCTCGGGGTCGTTGGCGCCGATCAGCACCAACTCGACTGCGCCCGCAGTCTTGGCCACTGCCGCGAGTTCGATCTCGCGAGCCTCGCTCATCGCACCGGGGTAGAACGACGCGATCTGCGCCATGTCCTCGTCGGTGGTGCACACGAAACGCGCCGTATGTGCCTTGTCCGAGATACGGACCGCGCTGCAGTCGACGCCGTTGTCCTCGAGCCACGTGCGGTACTCGGCGAAGTCGGCACCGACTGCGCCGACGAGTAGCGGGGACCCACCGAGCACGCCCATGGCGTAAGCGATGTTGCCGCCGACACCACCGCGGCGAATCACGAGATCGTCGACCAGGAAACTCAGCGAAACGTGGGCGAGCTGATCGGCGAGGAGCTGATCGGCGAAGCGGCCGGGGAAGCGCATCAAGTGGTCGGTGGCGATGGAACCGGTTACCGCAATAGTCACGGATCGTGGCCTTTCAGCGAAGTGAGTACAAGAATGAAAGAGGAGCAAAAGTTCACGTTACCGCCCGTAGCGCCGTCATCGGCGCCCGAGCTGTCGGATCGGAACGGTCTACGTACGAGTCACCACAAACAACTGACGCGAAACCGAATGTCGGTTCCGCGTCAGTTGTTCGTGAATTGAGTTGTGATCGACAGACTCAGTTGAACGAGTCACCGCAGGCGCAGGAGCCTGTTGCATTGGGGTTGTCGATCGAGAAGCCCTGCTGCTCGATGGTGTCGAGGAAGTCGATGGACGCACCTTCGACGTACGGCGCGCTCATCCGGTCGACAACCAGGTTGACGCCGTTGAAGTCGACAGTGAGGTCACCGTCGAGCGTGCGGTCGTCGAAGAACAGCTGGTACTTCAGTCCGGCACAGCCGCCGGGCTGCACTGCAATACGCAGCGCGAGGTCGTCGCGACCCTCCTGATCGAAGAGTGCCTTCGCCTTGGCGGACGCGGCCTCGGTCATCTTGACGCCGTGGGTGGCGGTCTCGTTCTGCACAGTCATGGGCTCTCCCTAATGTTCGTACCAACCCGTGAACGCTTCAACGGTACGCCGCTGCCGACTTATTCCCGCCAGTCCTTTACCGGGTGCGATTCGTCTTCATCCTATCCGGTCTTCCAGACACGGCAACGGCGCGTCGACGCTTGTGGATCCTCACCTCCGGACGCCGCGCCAGAAGTTCCACTCGCGTGCCGTGTGTTCGGCGAGTCCCTCGAGACACGCCGACGCTTCCTCCATCGCACGTTCCACCGACCCGGCGAAATCCGTCACCGACTTCGCCGCGACTATCGAGGTCGACGCATAGTCCGCCTCGTCGAGCGTCACCTGGCCGGCAAAGACGAGCGTCGGAACGCCGTGCGCTGCCCCCGCCGAAGCGAGCGTTGTGACTAGTTTGCCGCGCAGAGATTGGTGGTCGAACTTGCCTTCGCCCGTGATCACCAGGTCAGCGGAAGCCAGTAGCGCGGCCTGTCCGGTGCGATCCGCGACGACGTCGGCCCCGGATCGCCGCTGTGCACCGAGCGCAAAGAGCGCGGCACCGATACCACCCGCGGCGCCGGCACCCGGAAAATCCGACACTCGTTTTCCGGTGGCGGACTCCAACTGTTCGGCCCATCTCGCGTTCCGCGCTTCGAGGACAGCGACGGCTTCGGCGTCGGCGCCCTTTTGCGGGCCGAACACCGCTGCCGCACCGTGCTCGCCGAGAAGTACGTGTTCTACGTCGGTGGCGGCGACCAACTGAGTGCCTGCCGTAGCCGCCGCTGCAACCTCCAGGCCGCCCAGCGCCTCCACCAGTCCACGTCCCCCGTCGGTGCAGCAACTCCCACCGAGTCCGACGACAACCGTCCTCACGCCTGCCTCGAGCGCGACAGCGATCAGCTCTCCCACACCGCGACTGTGCGCGGCGAGTGCGGTGTCCCGCGTCGGCAGACCTCCGAGCAGGCCGAGCCCGACGGCCTCGGCGGACTCGATGTACGCCGTGTCCGAATCGAACAGCCACGTGGCGTCGACGGCGGCGGTCAAAGGCCCGGACACCCGTGCAGTCCGGATGTCGCCCCCGGCCGTGGCCAAGACGTCGACGAATCCCGGACCACCGTCGGATTGTGGCGCGGTGACGACGTCGTCTTCGGGTCGGCCACGTCGCCAACCGGCAGAAATGGATTCGGCCGCTTCGACGGCCGTCAACGTCTCACCGAACGAATCTGGAGCAACTATTACCCGCATAGACGAAGTCTAAGAGTCCCGAATGACCCCGATGTTTCACGATCTCGCGCGTTTCAGTGCCTCGGGCGATCGGGTTTTTCAGAAAGACCGAGGTCGGTTTCCCAGACCGTGCACTTATCCAATAGCCTGGAGGTGTGAAATTGCTACGCCGCGGTGACTCAGACAACTCCGACAAACGTGACGTCGAGGGCACTGAGGCATCCTCGGCCTCCGAAGAGGCGCCCATCGAGCAGGTGGGCAAGGGCCGCCCCACACCCAAGCGTCGTGACGCCGAGGCGAAGAGGCGTGGCCCCGTTGCCCCTGCCCCGCTGACCGCGAAGGAAGCCCGCGCCCGCCGCAAGGCGACCCGCGGCTCCAAGGAGGACCGCAAGGCCGAAGCCGCCGAGCGTCGCGCATCGTCGGCAGACCGCCGCGCCCGCATGCTCGCCGGCGAGGACAAGTACCTGCTCCCCCGCGACAAGGGACCGGTTCGCGCCTACGTCCGTGATTTCATCGACGCTCGCCGCAACCTCGTCGGGCTGTTCATGCCGCTCGCGTTGATCCTCATCATGACCATGTTCGTCACGCCCGCGCTCCAGCAGATCGTCACACTGGCAATGCTCGTGATGATGCTCTTCATGGTCGGTGAAGGCATCTGGCTCGGTCGCATGATCAACAACCGCGTCGCCGAGCGCTTCCCCGACAGCACCGACGGCGGCTTCAAGCTCGGCTGGTACGCGTTCGTTCGCGCGTCGCAGATCCGCAAGCTGCGCGCACCGAAGCCTCGTGTGGGGCCGGGCGACGCAATCTGAGCGTGACGAACACGTATAGAACTTTGGTCCTCGGCGGCGCGCGGTCTGGTAAGTCCGCGCACGCCGAGGATTTGGTTTGTGGAGGCCACTTACCCGAAAGTTCGGCACCGATCCGGTATCTGGCGACAGCCAGACGTGATGTCTCCGACGCAGACTGGGAGAGCCGGATCGACCAGCACCGCAACAGGCGGCCTTCCCATTGGTCGACTGTCGAAACCGCAGATGCCGGCGATCTCGCGGCGCAGCTCGAAAGCGATTCACACACAGCGACGTTGGTCGACGATCTGGGAACGTGGCTGACCACGGAACTCGATCGGCAAGGCGCCTGGGACGCACCGCGCGGCACCGTCACGCCCGCTGCGGACAGCCTGGTCGCCAGTGTCGAGAACTATCGCGGACACCTGGTGCTGGTCAGCCCCGAAGTGGGTTTGGCCGTCATCCCCGAGACGCGGTCCGGACGATTGTTCCGCGACGAGATCGGCACTCTCAACGCTCGTATCGCGGCGGTGTGCGATCGTGTCGTACTAGTGGTTGCAGGGTTACCGCTCATCTTGAAAGATACTGCTGCACAACCGGAAGGCACGATGTGAGTACCGAGGCCAATCCAGGGGCCATTTCAGGGGCGAATCCAGATGCCAACCCTGACGTCGCGCCAGTCAGTAGCGCCGACTTCGAACCCGTCACCCCGCCCGACCGCGAGGTGCGAGCGCAGGCCGATGCGCGTCAGCGTGATCTGACCAAGCCGGCCGGTTCGCTGGGCCGACTGGAGGCTCTCGCCGGCTGGGCATCAGCCTGCCAAGGAGTTTGTCCCCCACACGCTTTCGCTCGGCCTCGCGTCGTCGTGTTCGCGGGTGATCACGGAATCGCCCGCAACGGCGTCTCCGCCTATCCGCCGGAAGTGACCGCACAGATGGTCGCCAACTTCCTCGGGGGCGGCGCGGCGGTCAACGTCCTCGCCGAGGTTGCCGGCGCCACGGTACGCGTCGTCGACATCGCAGTGGACGGCGATACCGATCCGTCCGTCTCGAACCACAAGGTGCGCAGGTCTTCCGGGTCCATCGACCGCGAAGACGCCATGTCGAACGAGGAAACCCTTCAGGCCATCGCCGCCGGCCGAGCGATCGCGGACGAGGAAATCGACGGGGGCGCAGATCTCCTCATCGCCGGCGACATGGGCATCGGCAATACGACGCCCGCAACCGTACTCATCGCCGCACTCACGGACAGTGAACCCGTCGCGGTCGTGGGTCGAGGTACCGGTATCGACGACGCCGGATGGATCCGCAAGACCGCAGCGATTCGCGACGCTCTCCGGCGTGCCCGTCCGCACGTTCGCGACACAGTCGCGCTGCTGCGCACGTCTTCGGGTGCCGACCTCGCCGCGATGGCCGGCTTTCTGGCCCAGGCAGCTTCGCGTCGCACGCCGGTGATCCTCGACGGCGTAGTGGTCACCGCAGCCGCCATGGTTGCCGACGAACTGGCTTTCGGCGCACGTGAATGGTGGGTCGCCGGACACCGCTCCACCGAACCCGCCCACACCATCGCATTGACCCGCATGGGTCTCGACCCGATCGTCGAGTTCGACATGCGTCTCGGTGAAGGTTCAGGCGCAGTCACAGCGCTCCCGATTCTTCAGGGCGCAGTGGCAATCCTGGGCAAGATGGCGACATTCTCCGAAGCCGGTGTCAGCACTCAGGGCAGCGCACCTGTCGACGAACCCGAGTCGATCGACCTGACCAAGACCGATACGGCGGAGTGAGCGTGGCGGGCCCGCTGTCCGGAGTGCCGCTGGCCTTCTCGTGGCTGACGGTCCTTCCGGTTCGTGGTCCCTCCGACATCGATCGAACTGCCGGCCGTCGCGCCATCGCCGCAGCTCCGCTCACCGGGATCGCTCTCGGCATTGCCGCGACGTTTCTGCTCTGGGGCACAACCAGTATCGGCCTGAATCCCTATCTCGCAGGCTTGCTGACGGTCGGTGCGCTCGCTCTCGGGACACGCGGGATGCACGTGGACGGACTGGCAGACTCCGTCGACGGACTGGGTTGTTACGGTCCACCGGAGCGCGCCCGCGAGGTCATGCACAGCGGCGGTGCCGGACCGTTCGGGGTCGCGGCGCTGTTCATCTTCCTTGGGCTGCAATCGGTCTCCTTCGGCGTCCTCGCTGTTGCCGACTCCCCCACGCAGTGGATCGCCGTTCTCGTATCTGTCGCTGCGGGTCGTGTGGCCGTCGTTTTTGCCTGCCGCCGAGGTATTCTCGCGTCTGGCCCGAGCGGATTCGGTGCGCTCGTCGCCGATTCACAACCGTTGTGGGCCGCAATCGTGTGGTCGGTTCCGCTGATCGCCGCTTCCGGCTTTGCCACCGACCGGTGGTGGCTCGGCCCTCTCGTGACCGCGTCGGCGCTGGTGATCAGTGTGCTGTGCGTGCGTCACTGCGTCCGTAGATTCGGCGGACTCAACGGAGACGTTCTCGGATTCGCACTCGAACTCACTGTGACGCTTACGGCCGTCGGCCTCACTCTCGGACTGTGATCCGACGTCGTGCGAGTAGGTGTCCTTGCGTACGAAGGTTGCCTCGCGGCCGAGATCTTCGTTTTCACCGACCTTCTCCTGATCGCCAATCGCGTCGCTGATGGAGCGCCCGCCGACCCCTTCGAGGTATCGGTCATCGCAGCGTCCGGCACGCCCGTCGTTGCGGCAGGTGGATTTTCGCTCGGCGTGCAGGAGGGGCATCACGACATCGATCACCTGGTTGTGCCGGGGTTCGAACTCGTGCCGTCCGAAGACCCTGCGACGCGTTTGTCGCTGTGGGACAGAGAAATCGAGTTCATCCGTGCGTGCGAGGCGCGCGGCGTTCGAGTGTCGTCGGTCTGCGTCGGCGCGTATCTGCTGGGCGAGGCGGGACTGCTCGACGGACGCCGATGTACGACGTCGTGGCTGTACGGTGCGGACCTCGCAAGTCGTTACCCCGGTGCGACGGTTCGAACCGACTCGTTGATCGTCCAGGACGACGGCGTCACCACCACTGCTGCGTTCACCGCCGCGCTCGACCTCGCAACAGCACTCGTGCGCGAGCATGTCGGCGACAAGATTGCGCGTACGACCGCAAGAATTACGCTGGCGCCCGAAAACCGAACCAGTCAAGCTCCGTACATCCTCGACTCGATGCTGCCCGCCAAACACACACAGTTTGCCGACGACGTCGGAAGGTGGCTGGTCGAACGGATGGCGGAACCTTACGACTTGGATCTGCTGTCGAGTGCTTTTCACCTCAGCACCCGAACCATGCTTCGGAAGTTCAAGGACGAGACCGGGGAATCGCCGCGCAGTTATCTGCAGCGTGCACGGATCCGAAAAGCTAAACGGTTGTTGGAATCGACCGACTGGTCTCTCGGAAAGATCCTGGGGCACATCGGCTATCAGGATCCTGGAACCTTCCGTCGCCTGTTCACCGACCGCGTCGGCATCAGCCCGGCCGACTACCGAAAGCGATTCCGCAACGGCGGCGCCGGATAGGTGCGAGGCGAGCCCGCCCGAAAACATGGCGAACCGCCCTCTTCTGTAGTCGATCCCGCGCCGAAAGACTGTGCAGAGGAATTGTTTCGACTACTGAGAGGGCTCACCGTGCCGAACCGGAGCATGACCGAAGACGATCCGCTCGAAGACTTCGACCGTCGAACGATCACCATCGACGCAGTGGCGAAGTCCGTGTACGTGGCCGGCACCGGTCCCGCAGTAATCGTCATGCCGGAGATGCCGGGCATCAGCCCGCATGTAGCGCGATTCGCCCGCTGGGTGCGCGACGCCGGTTTCACTGTCTTCGTTCCGTCACTGTTCGGGCACGACGGCGCGGTCCCCACAGTGAACGAGGGGCTGACGGTGTTCAAGAGAGCCTGCGTCAGTGCAGAATTCCGCGCCCTCGCTGCCAACGAACCGAGTCCGGCGGTCCGTTGGCTGCGTTCACTCGCCGCTTCCGCCCATGAGGAGAGCGGCGGACCTGGCGTAGGCGTGATCGGAATGTGCTTCACCGGTAACTTCGCGTTGTCGATGATGCTCGAACCCTCGGTCATCGCGCCGGTTCTCGCCCAACCGTCGTTACCGCTCGATCGACCGGACGAAACCGACAGCGGGCCCGAAGAACTCGAAGCCGTGCGCTCGAGACTCGAGGCCGAAGACCTCACGGTGCTTGCATACCGCTTTCGAGGTGACTCGTTCTGCCGCGCACAACGATTCGCCGCCTATTCGAAGGCCTTGGGCGAGCGCTTCGTCGGGAAGGTACTACCCGACGAAGCGGCCAACGCGACAACGTCGCCGTTCTTCGAACACGTCATTGCCAATCCACACAGCGTGGTGACGGCTCATCTCGTCGACGAGGCGGGATCGCCCACCACCGTCGCACGAGACGAGATTCTGCAGTTCTTCCGGGAGCGATTGCTCGCGGAACGAACCAGCGATCAGTGAAGTTTCGTCATCCAGCCGTGGGTGTCGGCGAAGGTTCCGCGCTGGATACCCGTCAGGGTGTCGCGCAGTGCCATCGTCACCTCACCCGGCTCGCCGTCGGCGATGGTGAACTCGCCCTCGGCGGACTTGACGCGTCCGACGGGGGTGATGACTGCTGCTGTGCCGCAAGCGAAGACCTCGGTGATTTCACCGCTCTTGCACTTGGTGCGCCATTCGTCGGTGCTGATCTTGCGCTCCTCGACGGCGAAACCGGAATCGGCGGCAAGGGCGAGCAACGAGTTGCGCGTGATGCCTGGCAACAACGAACCGGACAGCGACGGCGTCACGAGGCGAGCGTCGGGGCCCGAGCCGAAGACGAAGAACAGGTTCATTCCACCCATTTCCTCGACGTACGTGCGCTCGATGGCGTCGAGCCAGACCACCTGGTCGCAACCCTCGTCGGCGGCTTGCGCCTGGGCGAGGAGTGAAGCGGCGTAGTTGCCGGCGAACTTGGCCGCGCCGGTACCACCGGGGGCCGCGCGAACGTATTCGGTGGACAGCCACACACTGACCGGCTTGACGCCGCGCGGGAAGTACGCACCGGCAGGCGAGGCAATCAGCAGGTAGCGGTACTCGTCGGCGGGACGGACACCGAGTCCGGCTTCGGTGGAGAACATGAACGGACGGAGGTAGAGCGCGTCCTCGCCACCGGCTGCGGGAACCCAGTCGAGATCGACGTCGATCAGTTCGGTGATGGAATCGATGAACATCTGCGACGGGAGCTCCGGCATGGCCAGACGGCGCGCAGATGCCGCGAAACGCTCGGCGTTGGCCTCGACGCGGAACGAGCTGATCTCGCCACCCGGCTGACGGTATGCCTTGAGGCCCTCGAAGATGGCCTGTCCGTAGTGCAAAACCATTGCGGCCGGATCGAGCTCGATGTTTCCGTACGGCAACACCTGGGCGTCGTGCCAGCCCTTGCCCGCGGTGTAGTCGATCGAGACCATGTGGTCGGTGAAGTGCCGCCCGAAGCCGGGCGCCGCCAAAATGTCACGGCGCTCGGCGTCGGACTTCGGGGACGAGCTCTGAACACGAACGAAATCGGCGGCACCTGTCATGGGCGCAATCCTATCGAACGTGAAAAAGCTCTCTACTTGGTGTTGGTCTCCACGAACGGAGGAGACACCACGACGCACCGAAGAGCACGACCACGGACGTCGACTTCGATCTCGTCGCCGGCCGAGACATTGGCACCGGAATCGAGGAGCGCCAACGCAATTCCCACTTTGAGCGAGGGCGAAAACGTCCCCGAGGTGGTCTCGCCGATTGCCTCGCCGTCACGCAGAACACCGAGGCCGGCACGAAGCACGCCGCGATCGAGAGCCTTGATCCCCCAGAGTTTGCGAGCCGGGCCGGCAGCCTTCTCGTCGGTCAAGGTCTCTTTGCCCCAGAATGTCGGCTTCTTCCAACCGATCGCCCATCCGCAGCGCGCTTCGAGCGGAGAAATCTCGAGCGAAAGCTCATGCCCGTGCAGCGGATACCCCATCTCGGTACGAAGAGTGTCACGGGCGCCGAGTCCGGCGGCCTGCCCACCCTCGGCGCGCACTGCCTCGAGAAGCGCGCGGAACAACGGCTCGCTGTCGTCCCACCGCGGCAGGAGTTCGTAGCCGACCTCACCGGTGTAACCGCTGCGGCACACACGAACAGGCACGCCGTTCCATTCCGCATCTTCGTACGCCATGTACTCGATCTCGGTGGGAAGTCCCAGAGCGGTCAGAACCGCCACCGATTTCGGACCCTGCACAGCCAGCACACCGTAGGCACGATGCTGATCCTCGACGGTGATTCCGTCCGGTGCCACAGCGACCAGAGCCGCAACGACGTCCGCGGTATTGGCTGCGTTCGGGACGAGGAAGATCTCGTCGTCGCTGACGTAGTACGCAATGAGGTCGTCGATGACACCACCGGACTCGTTGCAGCACAACGTGTACTGAGCCTTACCCGGCCCGATCTTGTTCAGGTCGTTGGTCAGTGCGCAGTTCACGAATTCCGCGGCGCCCGCGCCACGCACGACGGCCTTGCCGAGGTGACTGACGTCGAAGAGTCCGACATTCTCACGCACAGAGGTGTGTTCGGCCACGACGCCGGCGTACGAAACCGGCATCTGCCACCCCCCGAACGGCGCGAACGTCGCGCCGAGTTCGACGTGGACGGGGTGGATCGGGCCCTGCAACAGTTGTTCGTCGGTCATGGCCCACAACCTATCGGACTTCGCCGATCGAAACATGTCCGCAGCGAGAGCTCACCCGGCCGTGACGATCGCCCGTCCGCAAACTGCAAAGGGCCTAACATCGACTCAGGCATCCGCCAGAACCGGACGCATCGCACACTCACCTCACAGGAGACACCTTGAGCACTCGCACAGCCCGATCGTTGGGACCCGACCTCGTTCTCGCCGGCACAGTCGCCAAGCGCGCAGAGATACTGGTCGTCGGTCTGACGTCGGGTCCGGACGGCCCCGAAATCGCACTCAGCGAAGGCATCGTCGCCGAAGACGTACTCGCCGAGATCCTCGACAGCCTCATCGCCGTCGGCGCCACCGGCAAGCCCGAGCAGCTCACTCGTGTCCCGGCACCGAGCGAACTGTCGTTCACCAGCGTTCTCGCCGTCGGACTCGGCTCTGCCGACAAGCTCGGCAGCGAGCAGATCCGTAAGTCCGCCGGCGCCGCAGCTCGCTCGTTGTCCGGCATCGACACCGTCGCAACCACGCTCTCGATCCTCGACCTCGGTGCAGCCGCTGAGGGATTTGCGTTGGGCGCGTACAGCTTCACCGAATTCAAGTCGTCCATGACGGCTCCCGGTCCCGATTCGCAGCCACTGGCCCGCGTCGAACTTCTGGTGCCGTCGCCGCGCACGAAGGAGACCAAAGCGACGCTGGCACGGTCGGCTGCCATCGCCGAGGCCGTCGCCACCGCACGCGAGTTCGTCAACACTCCCCCGAGCCACCTCTACCCCGCCGAGTTCGCCGCGCGCGCGAAGGCACTGGGCGTCGAGGCCGGGCTCACCGTCCAGGTTCTCGACGAGAAGGCACTCGAGAAGGGTGGCTACGGCGGAATCATCGGCGTCGGCAAGGGCTCGTCACGCCAGCCGCGTCTCGTCCGCCTCGAATACGCGTCGAAGAAGCGTGGTGCCCGCAAGGTCGCACTGGTGGGTAAGGGCATCACCTTCGACACCGGCGGAATCTCCATCAAGCCCGCCGCCGGTATGGAGAACATGACCTCGGACATGGGCGGCGCCGCAGCCGTCATCTCCACCGTCGTGCTTGCCGCCAAGCTCGGCCTGCCCGTCAACGTCGTCGCATACGTACCGATGGCCGAGAACATGCCGTCCGCGACCGCCCAGCGTCCCGGCGACGTGCTGACCCAGTACGGCGGAATCACCATCGAGGTCGTCAACACCGACGCCGAGGGCCGTTTGATTCTTGCCGACGCGATGGTTCGCGCGGGTGAGGACGATCCCGACTACATGATCGACACCGCCACCCTCACCGGTGCGCAGATGGTCGCGCTCGGCAACCGCACCCCCGGAGTCATGGGCACCGACGAGTTCCGTGACCGCGTCGCCTCCATCTCGCAGAGCGTCGGCGAGAACGGCTGGGCCATGCCGCTGCCGGAGGAATTGCGCGGAGATCTCGACTCCAAGGTCGCCGACATGGCCAATGTCACCCCGCACCGCTGGGGCGGCATGCTGGTCGCAGCTCACTACCTCAAGGAATTCGTTCCCGAGGGTGTCCAGTGGGCGCACATCGACGTCGCGGGTCCTGCCTACAACACGTCAGGGCCGTGGGGTTACACCGGCAAGGGCGGTACCGGCGTTCCCGTTCGCACGATGATCTCGGTCCTGGAGGACATCGCGGTAAACGGCTGACCCCTTGCTGTGCGCCTTTATTAACCCCCCGCGGTTAATAAAGGCGCACAGCAGTTCAGGCGCCGTCGCGTAATTCCTGCTCTCGGGCTCGCTTGCGTTCGATTCGCTTACGTTCGTCGTGATCGCGCA
This sequence comes from Rhodococcus sp. Ni2, assembly GCF_021352185.1. NCBI lineage: Bacteria > Bacillati > Actinomycetota > Actinomycetes > Mycobacteriales > Nocardiaceae > Rhodococcus > Rhodococcus sp. Ni2. The sequence continues at coordinate 319,748 of NZ_WOXZ01000003.1, read as the reverse complement.
TACGCTGCGGATATCCCGTCTTGCGGACGTCGTAGACCGGGATCTTCAGGTCTTGTCCCAATTTGCGGGCGCCACGTTCGCCGCCGACACGACGACGAGTCCACTCCCCGTCCTTCGCAACCAGGACGACGGTCACCTCGGTCACCGTCGTCTGCGGTTCCACATAGGCTTCGACGCCTTCGTGCGAGTGCGCCCAATTCGCCAGATGATCCGCATCACTCTGCGCTGCGGCCTGAGCCGCACTCGGCGGACGCTTGAAACGATCGAACAGTCCCACGGTCGTACCCTCCTCGGTACCGACGCCGCGGATGCACCCCGGCGATATGTCAAGTTTGCCAGGCGATGTCCGTTGTGCCTGCGCACGACATACCGTTTGGTCCGCTTACGACGTTACAGCCGGACGCCCGACGCATACCTACTCGCCAGTAGCCGACACACCCGAAACGGACGGCATCCCCCTCATCGGACACGCCCGGCGTATCAATGGAAAGATGAACGACGGTGACGCCGCGCCCGCGCGTCGACATCGGCAAAATAGCTACAAGTAGCCGCACGTCGCGCGCCACTCGAGCACAATGCATTACGACCACAAGTCGACAAAATTCAACAACCCGAACACAACTGTCGAGGAGTCAAAAGACATGGCCTTCTCCGTCCAGATGCCAGCCCTAGGTGAGAGCGTCACCGAGGGAACTGTCACACGGTGGCTCAAGCAGGAAGGAGACACGGTCGAAGTCGACGAACCCTTGCTCGAAGTCTCCACGGACAAGGTCGACACCGAGATTCCGTCTCCCGTCGCCGGCGTCCTGACCAAGATCGTCGCGCAGGAAGACGACACCGTGGAAATCGGTGGCGAGCTCGCCCAGATCGGTGAAGCCGGCGAAGCCGCAGCACCCGCGGCAGAGGCACCCGCCCCCGCCGCCGAGGAAGCTCCCGCCGAGGAAGCGCCGGCTGCCGAAGCTCCCGCTGAAGAAGCTCCCGCTGCCGAGGCACCCGCCGCTTCGAGCGGTTCCGCTGAAGGTACCGCCGTGACGATGCCCGCCCTCGGCGAGTCCGTCACCGAAGGCACCGTCACCCGTTGGCTCAAGGCTGTCGGCGACGAGGTTGCCGTCGACGAGGCGCTGCTCGAAGTCTCGACCGACAAGGTCGACACAGAGATCCCGTCCCCCGTCGCCGGAATCCTGCTCGAGATCAATGCGCAGGAAGACGACACCGTCGAGATCGGTGGCCAGCTGGCCGTCGTCGGATCCGGCGCACCCGCCGCGGCTCCGGCACCCAAGGCCGCTCCCGCAGTACCGGCCGCACCCCCTGCCCCCAAGGCTGAGGCACCGAAGGCTGAGGCACCCAAGGCCGAGGCACCCAAGCCTGCTGCCGCACCGGCCGCACCCGCTCCGAAGCCTGCTGCGGCTCCCGCACCGGCGGCCGCACCCGCAGCGTCCGGCGACAGCAGCCCGTACGTCACCCCGCTCGTGCGCAAGCTCGCAACGGACAACGGCGTCGACCTCGCGACCGTCACCGGCACCGGCGTCGGCGGCCGCATCCGCAAGCAGGATGTGCTCGCCGCTGCGGAGGCCAAGAAGGCTCCCGCCGCCGCAGCTCCTGCTGCTGCAGCACCCGCGGCCGCACCGGCCGCCACCGCAGCCGCAGGCGTCCGACCCGAACTGGCACACCTGCGTGGAACCACGCAGAAGGCCAACCGTATTCGGCAGATCACGGCCACCAAGACGCGCGAGTCGCTGCAGAACACCGCTCAGCTCACGCAGACCTTCGAGGTGGACGTCACCAAGATCGTCGCCCTGCGGGCCCGTGCCAAGGCCGGCTTCATCGAGCGCGAAGGCGTCAACCTGACGTTCCTTCCGTTCTTCGCCAAGGCAGTCGTCGAGGCGCTGAAGTCGCACCCGAACATCAACGCCAGCTACGACGAGGCTGCCAAGCAGATCACCTACTACGACGCTGAGCACCTCGGCATCGCAGTGGACACCGATCAGGGCTTGCTCTCCCCCGTCATCCACAACGCCGGCGATCTCGGCCTGGCCGGCTTGGCCCGCGCCATCGCCGACATCGCCAAGCGTGCACGCTCGGGTGGCCTGAAGCCGGACGAGCTCTCGGGTGGCACCTTCACCATCACCAACATCGGCAGCCAGGGCGCGCTGTTCGACACCCCGATCCTGGTACCGCCGCAGGCGGCCATGCTCGGAACCGGCGCGATCGTCAAGCGCCCGATGGTGGTCACCGACGAGAACGGCAACGAGTCCATCGGCGTTCGCTCGATGATCTACTTGCCGCTGACCTACGATCACCGTCTGGTCGACGGCGCCGACGCCGGCCGATTCCTCACCACTGTGAAGCAGCGGTTGGAAGAAGCCTCGTTCGAAGCTGATCTGGGCCTGTAAGCAACTGCTCGGCCGGCCGGGGCGTCATCTCCATCAGGAGGTGGCGCCCCGGCTTTTTCAGTACGGTCGGAGATATACGTTCGGATATCGAAGCACGCTGAATCGAAGGAGGCTTTCCGAATGCGAGTAGTCATCGCCGGCTCGTCCGGTTTGATCGGAACGGCCTTGGTGTCATCGTTGCGCTCCGACAACCACGACGTGGTGCGTCTGGTGCGACGCTCGACCGCCGGCCCCGACGAATCGCGTTGGGACCCGGACCACGACCGTCTGGACCTCTCCGTCCTGCAGGGCGCCGACGCCGTCGTGAACCTCTGCGGCGTCGGCATCGGCGACAAACGGTGGTCGGGTTCCTACAAGCAAGCGATCCGTGACAGCCGCATCGTCGCGACCGACGTCTTGGCCGAAGCGGTCGCGAGTCAGAAGGTTCCCGTCCTCGCCAACGCGAGCGCCGTCGGCTATTACGGCGACACCGGCGACAAGATCGTCGACGAGGATTCGCCGGCAGGCACAGACTTTCTCGCCACGACGTGTCGCGATTGGGAACTTGCCACCGAACCGGCGCGTGCGGCGGGTGCCCGCGTCGTCAATCTGCGGTCCGGCGTCGTGATTTCACCTCATGGGGGCATGCTCGGTCGGCTTCGGCGCCTTTATTCGTTCGGCCTCGGCGGGCGACTGGGCAACGGTCGCCAGTACTTTCCGTGGATCTCACTCGAGGACGAGTGCGACGCGATCAAGTTCGCGCTCACGAATTCCGAACTCTCCGGTCCCGTCAACCTGACCGGTCCGGCCCCTGTCACCAATGCCCAGTTCAATGACGCCATGTCCCGTGCGGTCCACCGACCGGCTCCCTGGATCGTTCCCGGGTTCGCACTCGAAGCGTTGATCGGAGAATTCGCCAAGAGCGGCATCCTCGGTGGCCAGCGCGCCATTCCCGCAGCTTTGGAAAGGGCGGGATTCTCTTTCCGCCACAACACGATCGGCGAAGCGCTGGCGGCCGCACTCGGTTGATTCCGAAGTCGGGCGTAATCTCTACGTCCATGAGCAGCGCTGCCGTTTCCGCCCGGTTCTCGAAACTGCCGATCGCCGTCGAGCAACACGGTTCGATCGACTACAACGCCGCGTGGGACCGCCAGCGTGAGCTCGCGGCTGCGCGGGCGGACGACATCGGACCGGACACGCTACTGCTCCTCGAACACCCGCCGGTGTACACGGCAGGACGACGCACGGAACCCGAAGATCGTCCCGTCGACGGCACGCCTGTCATCGACGTCGACCGCGGCGGGAAGATCACCTGGCACGGCCCCGGCCAGCTGGTGGGATATCCGATCGTGAAACTGGCCGAGCCCATCGACGTGGTGCGGTATGTCCGACGCATCGAGGAAGCACTGATCACGGTGTGCACGGACCTCGGCCTGAACTGCGGGCGCATCGACGGCCGCTCCGGCGTCTGGCTGCCCGCCGAACTCGCAAACGGGCAATGGAAGCCCGAGCGCAAGGTTTCAGCCATCGGCGTGCGCGTCCAACGGGGCGTGGCACTGCACGGCTTCTCCCTGAACTGCAATTCGGTCCTGACCGGATTCGACAACATCATTCCCTGCGGCATCCGTGACGCCGGAGTCACGACGCTGTCGCAGGAACTCGGTCGCGACGTCACCGTGGACGAAGTCACTCCCGCTGTGACCGAGGCAGTGATCGCTGCTCTCGACGGAACCATGCCCGTCACCGAACGGAACGTCGAGCGCGTCACCTTCGAAAGCGCCTCGCCTACTCCGACTTTTACTACCGTTCAGTACAGCTGACGGGCTCGCCCGAACCCCGTTGCAGTAATCACCGGGCGTAGGATCACTGTCGTGACTATCGCCCCAGAAGGACGTAAGCTGCTCCGTCTCGAGATCCGAAACGCGGAGACGCCCATCGAACGCAAACCCAACTGGATCAAGACCCGAGCAAAGATGGGCCCCGAGTACACAGAGCTCAAGGGCCTGGTCAAGCGTGAAGGTTTGCACACCGTCTGCGAGGAAGCGGGCTGCCCCAACATCTACGAATGCTGGGAAGACCGCGAAGCCACGTTCCTGATCGGCGGCGAGCAGTGCACACGCCGCTGCGACTTCTGCCAGATCGACACCGGCAAGCCCGAAGCCCTCGACCGCGACGAGCCCCGTCGCGTCGCGGAAAGCGTTCAGGCCATGGGCCTTCGGTACTCCACGATCACCGGCGTCGCCCGCGACGACCTCCCCGACGGCGGCGCCTGGCTCTACGCCGAGACCGTCCGCAAGATCCACGAACTCAACCCGGGCACCGGCGTCGAGAACCTGGTGCCGGACTTCAACGGCAAGCCCGAACTGCTCGACGAGGTCTTCGCCTCACGCCCCGAGGTCCTCGCCCACAACCTCGAGACCGTCCCCCGCATCTTCAAGCGGATCCGTCCGGCATTCCGGTACCAGCGCAGCCTCGACGTCATCACCGCAGCACGCGACTACGGACTGGTCACCAAGTCCAACCTGATCCTCGGCATGGGCGAAACCCCTGAAGAGGTCACCGAGGCGATGGCGGATCTCCACGCCGCCGGTTGCGACATCCTCACCATCACCCAGTACCTTCGACCCTCGCCCCGGCACCACCCCGTCGAGCGGTGGGTCAAGCCCGAGGAGTTCGTCGCACACTCGAAGGCTGCAGAAGAGATGGGCTTCGCCGGCGTCATGGCCGGTCCGTTGGTTCGCTCGTCGTACCGCGCCGGCCGCCTGTATGCGCAGGCCATGGCACATCACGGCCGTGAACTTCCCGAGGCGCAGCGTCATCTGACCGAGGGCGGCGACGCTTCCCAGGAAGCCAGCTCACTCATGGCGCGCCTGAATCGCTGATCCACTTTTTGCTGTGCGCCTTTATTAACCGCGGGCGGTTAGTAAAGGCGCACAGCAATGGACGTATCCTGGGTACATGGCGAACGGCAGCAAATCCGGTAAGGGCAAACCCACCAAAGAGGCAAAGGCTGCAGCGAAGGCTGCCCGCAAGCAGGCTTCCAAGGAACGTAGAACTCAGCTCTGGCAGGCATTCCAGATGCAGCGCAAGGACGACAAGCTCCTCCTGCCGCTGATGATCGGCACCCTCGTCGGTGCGGCTCTGGTCTTCTTCCTGGTCGGCCTCATCTGGGGCCTTCAGTGGTTCCTGCTGCCGATCGGCATCGTTCTCGGTCTCCTCGGCGCCTTCATCATCTTCGGTCGTCGCGTCCAGAAATCGGTGTACAAGAAGGCTGAAGGTCAGGCCGGTGCCGCTGCGTGGGCGCTCGACAACATGCAGGGTGCGTGGCGCGTCACGAATGCCGTCGCCGGCACTACCCAACTCGATGCCGTTCACCGCGTCGTCGGACGGCCGGGTGTCATCCTCGTCGCCGAAGGTTCGCCGCAACGCGTCAAGGGCCTCCTCGCGCAGGAGAAGAAGAAGACCGCCCGCCTCATCGGCGACACCCCGATCTACGACATCATCATCGGCAACGACGAGGGCCAGGTTCCGCTCTCGCAGCTCCAGCGCTACTTGAACAAGTTGCCCCGCAACATCGACACCAAGCGCATGGACAACATCGAAGGTCGCCTCGCTGCACTGAGCGCACGCGGCGGCGGAGCAGCGCTTCCCAAGGGCCCGATGCCCGGAGGCGCGAAGATGAAGGGAATGCAGCGAACCATTCGTCGTCGCTGACACTCCCCCACAGCAAAACGAAAGACCCGGGCCCACACGGACCCGGGTCTTTCTTTACTTCGAGAAATTTGTGTCAGCGCGACTTCACGAGCAAAGTGCCGGTCGCGCGGTCCTGCATACCGCGACCGTCGATGTCGGTGATGGTCGCGGGAATCACGAACACAAGCAGTGCCTGACGTCCGAGCGCGCGCACGAAGCCCACTCGGATCGGGCCTTCGATACGCGCAACCTGAAGTCCGAGGACGAACTGCCCCGGGGTGAAGTTGAACAGAGCCACGGTGACGACACCGACGGCGAACCACACCATCAGCGTGACAGTCGAGGTCATACCGTCGAAGAAGTCGCCGGTGATGAGCGAGGCCACTCCCACAGCCATCACCCAATCCACCAACAGTGCCGCGATACGACGGCCCGAACCGACCAGCGAACCCGGACCCTCCTGAGGGAAACCGAGGAGCTCGCCACGGTACGACTGCTCACGGCCGTCCGCGCTCTTCGGCAAAGCTGCTTGCGGCCCAGAGAGCCAAGTTCCGGTGATACGTGCCATGCTGTCCAGGATAGGCGTCGCAGCACCGTAGTCCAGATTTGCCGGGTTTTAACTGTGTGGCCGGTCACATGGACTTCGGAAATCCCCAGGATGCTGCGACGCGTAACACTGCCGAAACAAAGGGTTGACGAGCGGGCAACACCAGCTCCCTACCGTCTGCCTCGACGGATTCAACCGACATCACTTGGCTGAAGCGACTTAAGGAGCACAAGCGTGGCGTTCACCACGGCCGAAGAGGTCATCAAGTACATCGCGGACGAGAACATCGAGTACGTCGACATTCGGTTCAGCGACCTGCCCGGCGTCCAGCAGCACTTCTCGATCCCGGCGTCTGCTTTCAACCAGGACGTGTTCGAGGACGGCCTCGCATTCGACGGATCTTCGGTCCGCGGATTCCAGTCGATCCACGAGTCCGACATGATGTTGCTTCCCGACGTCACCACGGCGCAGATCGACCCCTTCCGCAAGGCGAAGACCCTCAACATCAACTTCTTCGTGCACGACCCGTTCACCCGTGAGTCCTACAGCCGCGACCCGCGCAACGTTGCCCGCAAGGCCGAGGAGTACTTGGTCAGCACCGGCATCGCGGACACCGCATTCTTCGGCGCCGAGGCCGAGTTCTACATCTTCGACTCGGTTCGCTACGACTCCGGCATGAACTCCGCTTTCTACGAATTGGATTCCATCTCCGGTTCCTGGAACACCGGCGCAGAGACCAACGCCGACGGCTCCCCGAACCTCGGCTACAAGGTTCGCGCCAAGGGTGGCTACTTCCCCGTCGCTCCGTACGACCACTACGTGGACCTGCGCGACGAAATCTCCACCAACCTGACCAACGCAGGCTTCGAGCTCGAGCGCGGCCACCACGAGGTCGGCACCGGCGGACAGCAGGAGATCAACTACAAGTTCAACACGCTGCTCGCAGCGGCCGACGACCTGCAGCTATTCAAGTACATCGTCAAGAACACCTGCTGGCAGCACGGCAAGTCCGCCACCTTCATGCCGAAGCCGCTCTTCGGTGACAACGGTTCGGGCATGCACGTCCACCAGTCCCTGTGGAAGGACGGCAAGCCCCTCTTCCACGACGAGTCCGGCTACGCGGGCCTCTCGGACATGGCTCGCCACTACATCGGCGGCATCCTGCACCACGCTCCGTCGCTGTTGGCCTTCACCAACCCGACGATCAACTCGTACCACCGTCTGGTGCCGGGCTACGAAGCCCCCATCAACCTCGTGTACAGCCAGCGCAACCGCTCGGCAGCTGTCCGTATCCCGATCACGGGCAACAACCCGAAGGCAAAGCGTCTCGAGTTCCGCGCACCCGACTCCTCGGGTAACCCGTACCTCAACTTCGCTGCACAGATGATGGCCGGCCTGGACGGCATCAAGAACAAGATCGAGCCGATGGCTCCGGTCGACAAGGACCTCTACGAGCTTCCCCCGGAGGAGGCTCGCAACATCCCGCAGGCTCCGACCAGCCTCGAGACGGTCATCAACCGCCTCGAAGCCGATCACGAGTACCTGACCGAGGGTGGCGTCTTCACCACCGACCTGATCGAGACCTGGATCTCGCTCAAGCGCGAGCAGGAAATCGCTCCGGTCAACCTGCGTCCGCACCCGTACGAGTTCGAGCTCTACTACGACGTGTGATCCGCATCCTGACGTAAGTCAGACCTGCGAGTACCGAGTCCACCCGTCCCGCTTCTGCGGGGCGGGTGGACTTGTTTCGTCCGAGGAAAACCCTCGGACAGATGATGACCGGCCTTCATACCGGACGCGGTCGAATCGCGGATCAGCCGCGGGCACGTTGACCGATGGCCGCATTGTTGACGATATGGGCGATTCGACCTGCCCGTGTTGCGTCTCGAGCGGCACTGACGATCCACCACAGCATCTGTTTGCGGGCGCTGGGCGGAAAACTGTCCCAGTTGCTTCGCGCTTGCGTGTCCAGGTCCAGCGCCGCCTGCAAGTCAGATGGTTCCTCGAGGTCTTCGACTTGGTCGAGAATCGTCCACCAACCAGTGGATTTCGCGGCAGCAATGGCACCACGACCAGCAGCGGTCATGAGGCCACGCGCCTCCATATCAGCTGCGCGTTCGCGGTTGAGTCGGGTCCAGGAACTCTTGCGTCTCCGCGGTGTGAACAGTTGCAAATTGCGCTCTTCGTCGAAGATGGTGTTAGTGGAATCGATCCACCCAAAGCAGATCGCTTCCTCAACGGCCTGAGGGTAGGGGCAGCGTGGTCGGCTGGTGGTGGTGCGCCAGGAGCACAACCACACTCCACGGCCTGACGTGTGATTGTCCGTCAACCAAGTTCGCCACTGTTCGCGAGTCTCGGCGTGGATGATCGGGTAGTCGAACTTCCACGTCGGGGGGTGGACGGAAGCCGGCGGCGATGATTTCGAATCGGTCACTTACTCTCCAAGCCTAGAGGGAATCGGATACGTGTCTCGATAGACGAGGGGCCTGCGCAGGGAACACGTCCCCGCGGCAACTTGGACGTGAATGGTCTTGTCGCGCAATCCTCTTCTGACTGTCATGGTGGCGAGACCCTGAGGTGAAGGGCGAGCCGACTGACGGTGTCGGCAAGCTCGGTTGGTTCGATGACGACCACTGGGGCGGTGAGCGCAATGCGCGCAACCGTCATGGCGAGCCTGCCGAGATCTTCGCTGCGGATCTCGACAAGGCAGCGGTCCGCTGCCACCTCGATCGGTGTGTGGTCAATCCATCTGAGTACGCCCTCGAGGTCGGCGAACGTAGCTTCGATGGCGAGTTTTGCATCGTGGTGACGGGGTGGCGAGCCAACTGATCTCGCGACGAAGCCTGCCGCGTCACCGCCCGGGATCTCGCGTGGCGTGAAATGACTGCCTGCCAGCCAGGGCTCCGAGAGCCGGTCCAGTCGAAATGTTCGCCAATCCGAACGATGGTGGTCCCATGCTACGAGATACCAACGACGTCCCGCCGTGACAAGGCGGTGCGGCTCGACGAGCCGTCTGCTGCTCTCGCCATCACCTCGCCGGTAGTCGAAACGAACGTGCTCGTGGTCACGACATGCCGCAGCGAGCACACTGAGTGCTTCGGGATCGACGATGTCGTCATCTGCCCGCCGTATGGAACTGACGCTCGAATGCAATGCCGACACACGTCGGCGAAGTCGATGGGGCAGGAGTGTTTCGATCTTCGTCAGCGCGCGCAGCGACGTTTCTTCGATGCCGCCGATGGCGGCCTCGGCGGCGTAGCGCAGTCCGACGGCTACGGCCACGGACTCGTCATCGTCGAGGATCAGGGGCGGCACGTGCGCCCCCGTTGCAAGTCGGTAGCCCCCGTATTTTCCGGACGTGGAATCGACCGGATAGCCGAGGTCGCGTAGGCGATCGATGTCGCGACGTACCGTCCGCTGCGTGACATCGAGTCGTGCGGCAAGTTCGGCACAGTGCCAGAAGCGATGGGTCTGAAGGAGCGAGAGCAGTTGCAGTGCTCGGCCTGTGGGATCGTTCCGCATTTCTTCAGATTGCCAGCGATCTAGGACTTTATGTGTCCACGATGCTTCCTATCGTCGGAGCAACCGGTCGATCCAGACACGAGATCGGTACTCGACTCAAAGGAGCATCCGTGAATCCATCCGACTTCCCCAGGCCCGTCCTCATCCCAGTGAACGGCGTGGAACTTGAAGTCTTCGAAGCAGGGCGACACAATGCCGGGAAACCCATCGTGTTGTGTCACGGATGGCCAGAGCACGCCTATTCCTGGCGATACCAGGTGCGCGCCCTTGTCGAGGCGGGCTACCACGTCATCGTCCCGAATCAACGCGGCTACGGCAATTCGTCACGTCCGACCGAAGTGACGGACTATGACATCGAACATTTGGCGGGTGATCTCATCGCACTTCTCGATCACTACGGCTACGACGATGCCACCTTTGTCGGTCACGATTGGGGTGCCTTTGTCGTGTGGGGCCTTACCCTGTTGCACCCGGACCGGGTAAACAAAGTGATCAACCTGAGCCTGCCCTACCAGGATCGCGGAGAGCAGCCGTGGATTGAGTTCATGGAAGCCGTGCTTGGCGGTGATTTCTACTTCGTCCATTTCAATCGACAGCCGGGCGTCGCGGACGCGGTGTTCGAAGACAACACCTTCCGGTTCCTCCGCAACCTGTACCGGAAGAACGAACCCCTCAGGGAACCTCAGCCGGGTATGGCGCTGATCGATCTCGCCAAAGCAGAGACACCACTCGGTGAGCCCCTGATGAGCGATAGAGAATTGGCCGTTTTCGTCTCCGCCTTCGAATCGACAGGATTCACGGGCAGTGTGAACTGGTACAGGAACCTTGACCGCAACTGGCATCTGCTGGCGGAGGTGGACCCGATCATCCAACAGCCCACACTCATGATCTACGGCGACCGTGACGCGATCGCGAGAGCTGAGAACCTGACAGAGTTCGTGCCCAATGTGGAAGTAGTCAATCTCGATTGCGGTCACTGGATCCAACAAGAAAGACCCGAAGAGACCAACCAAGCGATCTTGAACTGGCTGCAGCGGCAGGATGCCACATAGTTTCAAGGCTAGGTGCGGACTCAGTGAAAATGTCAGTCTCATTCAAGTCCAGTGGGGGGCTTGATCCGGACCGACCTTCTTCGAGATTTGGCGAGAGCGTCGGTAAACAAACCATGCACTCAACCCGACGATGGGCACAAGCCAAATCCCGACAGAGAAGGCGACAGCGCGCCACACACCGACTCGCCCGGACACAGAAACCACATCGGCCGTTCCGACAAGACACAGGGAAAGCCAAATCAAGGCGAGAATGAATCCGCCGCCGTAAAGAAGAAAGAATGCTTCGAATCCGTCCATGCAGTCCATTCCACTGTCGGCGCAGTCCTGAAGCCCAGCCGCACCGAGTAGGGAAATGTTCACGGTGGCGATGCTACGGGCCAGGGCGTCCCGAACTGCCGAACAAGCGGGCGGATTCGGCGATGCGAACGCCGCTCAGCCCGAACAGAGTAGAAGCCCCACCCCCGTGGGGAGGGCGGGGCTTCCTCTGGTCCGGCGCTCACGCACAGTGGGAGGGTGGTGGACATGCCGGACCGACGACACGGCAGGGAGTCAAGCTGCCGCGCCCAAGCGCTGACCTGAGGGAATGCGCCTGAGATCGTGGTTACGAGAACCATCAAACCAGACAAACTGGACGCATGTTCAGGAATCGCGAGATTCGACCCCCGCACGTCAGAAAGATCTCACTGCACCCGATAGGTTTCGCTGCGGACAGGATCCACCAACCGCCGCATGACCTCGTACGCGCGGTCCGGATCCGTGTACGGCGGAATCATCATCAAAACGAGTTGACGACCATAGATGTCGTCGAGATACATCAAATCGTGGGGCTGGCCAGGGTACGGACCCCGCACTTCCAGTCCGTCGACCTCGTCGATACGACGCTGCGCGCTGCTGATCGTGTTCCAGTCGAACGCAACCCGCGCGATCGGCCCCAACCTCAGCGAAAGTGCGGATATCAGATCGTGAAGCTCCGCCGTGACGTTCGTGGTCCACGGGAACCACGCGCCGTCAACCGATGCCTTGACGGCACCTTGCCCACGAAGCAGGAATCGCGGAGTCCGCGTCGGCGACGGGAAAGGTTGCCCGACATGGCGCTGCGGCGCTTCCATTGCATAGTCGAGAGTGCTGATGTGCGCCATGACGAGGCTCCTTGACGGAGGATTCGTGGAACCGTCAGGCAGAGGTGCCCGGTCGTGGGTTCCATACCTTCAGACTACTCCGCTACGCAATCCCGACTACGCATCGACGGAAATGATCACGCCGGTGTCGCCGTACGGGAACGGACCATTACCGATGTGACCAAGGGTGTTGAAGAATTTCGAAATAGGCACCATCACACCGTATTTCGCTTTGACTTTGCTGCGGATCTCGTCGAATTCAGCTCCACCGCTCACCAACTGAGCGGTCCCGGTGACCGGCGACGCACCGTCGGCAACCTTTCCGCGGTTGTTGCACGGCACCACGGTGACGCGTGGGTTGTTCCGCAGACGCTTGGCCTTACCCGACTTCGAGGAAGTCCAGAAGCCGATACGTCCGTCAGGCAGAGGCACGACCCACGTCGGCGTGGCTACGCCATCACCGCTCTTACGGAATGTGGTGACCGAGATCGTCTTCTCTTCGCCCAGGGACATGAAACGAGCGTATGCCTCCACAACCTCCACGACCATGCACGCGAATGAATTTTCTCTACCCCAGGAGTTTCAAAACGGACAATTATCCGGACGAAGGTGAACAACAGGTGCCGAGTGGTGGAAATGTCGCGGAACGACCACGTCTGAGGTCGATTTGAGGCCCGGAGGTGTTGGAACATGACTTCTCGTGAATGCGGAACTCATCGTTCTCCTCGTCGTCGTCGTAACCGCTCTGGGGTTCGACTTCACCAACGGTTTTCATGACACTGGCAACGCTATGGCCACGTCGATTGCAACCGGCGCCCTCAAGCCCAAGGTGGCAGTCGCTCTGTCTGCTTCCTTGAACCTGGTCGGAGCTTTCCTCTCGGTAGAGGTTGCTGCCACCGTGGCCAAGGGCGTGGTGAACCTCGGAAATGTGGGTGGCCAAGCGCTGCTCACCATCGTCTTCGCCGGCCTTGTCGGCGGCATCATCTGGAACCTGGCAACGTGGTTGCTCGGCATCCCCTCGAGTTCCTCACACGCACTGTTCGGCGGCCTGATCGGCGCCGCCATCGCGTCCCTCGGCATGAGCGGTGTCGCCTGGAGCGGCGTCCTCAGCAAGGTTGTCATCCCCGCAGTTCTCGCTCCCGTCGTGGCCGGCTTGGTTGCCGCGGCCGGCACCTGGCTCATCTACCGCATCACCTCCAACGTCGGAGAAGAAACCAAGGACAAAGGTTTCCGACTCGGCCAGATCGGTTCGGCTTCACTCGTTTCCCTCGCACACGGCACCAACGACGCTCAGAAGACCATGGGCGTCATCTTCCTCGCCCTGGTCGCCCACGGAACCATTTCCGCCGACGCGGACATGCCGTTCTGGGTCAAGCTCACCTGTGCGCTCGCGATCGCTGCCGGAACCTACCTCGGCGGTTGGCGAGTCATCCGCACTCTCGGCAAGGGACTTGTCGAGATTGCCGCACCACAAGGCATGGCAGCCGAAGCATCCTCTGCTGCAATCATTCTCACCTCCAGCCACCTCGGCCTTCCGCTCTCCACCACCCATGTGGCGACGGGTTCCATCATGGGAACCGGTCTGGGACGCAAGGGCGCCGAAGTTCGTTGGGGCGTAGCCGGACGTATGGCGGTCGCCTGGTTGATCACTCTTCCGTCCGCTGCAATCGTCGGCGCTCTGTGCTGGGGACTGGCCGACATCGTCGGCGGCCTGCCCGGTGTCCTGGTCGTCTTCGCCGTGCTCATCGCGTTGGCCGGCTGGATGTACCTGCGCTCCCGCAAGGAGCCCATCGATCCGAGCAACGTCAACGCCGAGTGGGACGGCGGCCTGGTGCCTGCAGAGGTCCCCGGTCCGGACGCCCGCGTCACCACCGACGCCAAAGCCTGAAAGAGGGAATCGACATGGATATCTTGAAAAACACCGTCGACTCGCTCTGGCAGGTCGTACTGGTCGGCCTCCTGCTGGGCGCCGGACTACCGGCGATCTTCGCAATCGGCCTGAAGTCGCTCGACGCCGGACAACGTGGCAGTGGCGGCGGGCGCACTGCCGTCGCGGCTCGCAGTCCGTTGGCCGTGGCAGGCGCAGTGGTGTGCTTCGCGGTCGTGCTCATCGCGATCGTCACCGGAATCCTCTTCATCATGCAGGGCTTCCTCAGCCACACATTCGGCATCGAGATCTTCTGATCCCGTGCGCCCTCACGAGCGGAAAGACATCACCGTGACTGCACCGACTCCATCCCTTCCTCAATCCATTCTTGACTGGCTTCGCGCCGGCTACCCCGAAGGCATACCGCCCAAGGACCGCATTCCGCTGGTCGCATTGCTACGACGCAAACTCTCGGACGCGCAAATTCGAGACATTGCCATCGGCGCTGCACTCGCAGAACTGAGCGACGTCAACAGCGACCAGGTGATCTCGAGCGACGAGATCAGCGCTCAGATCGCCGATCTGACGAGCCAGACTCCCTCGGACGAGGACATCGCGCGCGTTGCCTCCGTCCTTGCTGCCGCCGGGTGGCCCCTCGCTGATCTCGACAACCACTGAAGCTCGATTCGTTGAGTCTTCCACCACTTCTGGCTTCGATACTCGGCTGGCTGCGTGCCGGGTATCCGAACGGTGTGCCGGAGCAGGACTACGTCCCTTTGATGGCCCTGCTCCGGCGACAACTGTCCGACGACGAGATCGCCGTTCTTGCTGACGATCTCGTCGCCGGCTTTCCGCTTCCGGTCGATCCGATCGACTTTCCCGGTTCGGTCGATCCGATCGACATCGGCGTCCTCATCACCAAGGTCACCGACGATATTCCGCACGAATCGGACGTCGCTCGGGTACGTGAACACCTGATTCGTGGAGGTTGGCAAATCGTGGCACAACCTCCGGTCGACGACGCCTGACGGCATTACGGTAAATCGGACCAGTTTGATAACGAACCGGTAACGGTGCCGTCGAGGTCAATACAGACCACTTAGTGTCATAAGGAATTCCGCGCCTCGGGGGGCTCGGTCGGATTTCGGTGTGCAAGCACCTTTGGGGCGGGAGTGATACATGCACGAGGCTCACACAGATTTGGCGAAGAACCCAGATATTTCGAACCCGGATCTTTCGAGAAACCGTATTTCGAAACGAATCAAGCGTCGGATCCTGGGCCTCGCAGCGACAGCACTCGCACTCCCCCTGACCGCAGGCCTGATCAGCGGATCGGTAGCGACCGCAGCGCCCGCGCGTACCGCCCCGGCCGGTGGCTACGAGGAAGTGTTCGTAGACTCGTCGATGGGACCGATCAAGGTTCAGATCCAGTGGGCTTCGCGCGGCGGCAACGCGGCGCTCTATCTTCTCGATGGCCTACGAGCACGCGACGACCGAAACGCATGGAGTTTCGAGACCAACGCTCTCGAGCAGTATCGCGGCGACAACGTCACCCTGGTCATGCCGGTCGGCGGGCAGTCCAGCTTTTACTCCGACTGGTATGCGAACAGCAATTTGAATCGCCAGCCGGTCACGTACAAATGGGAAACCTTCCTCACCCAGGAACTTCCCGCCTATCTGGAATCGCGCGGCGTCTCCCGAACCAACAACGGCGTGCTCGGACTGTCCATGGGTGGCAGCGCGGCACTGACGCTAGCCGCCTACCACCGCGATCAGTTCAAGTTCGCCGGTTCGCTCTCGGGATACCTCAACATCTCAGCTCCAGGCATGCGTGAGGCGATCCGGGTGGCCATGGTCAGCGCCGGGTCCTTCAATGTCGATGCAATGTGGGGACCGCCGTGGAACCCCGCTTGGCTCCGCAACGATCCCTTCGTGTTTGCACCCGAACTGGCTGGGCTCTCGCTGTACATATCCGCTGCGAGCGGCCTGCCCGGGCAGTTCGATCAACCGCGTCGGCCCGTCGACTTCGTGAATACCGGAAGTGCCATCGGGCTCGAGGCCCTTGCCTTGATGAACTCACGGGCATTCCAACTGCGCATGAACTCCCTGGGAATTCCGGCAACGTACAGCTTCCCGGCCAACGGCACTCATTCGTGGCCGTACTGGGGTGCAGAACTGTGGAAGGCCCGAGGCCAGATCCTCGACACCCTGAACGCTTGGTGAACTGACAACGACTCGATCACCGACAACCGCAGGCCCCGACCGATATTCGTTCGGGGCCTGCGTCGTTCGAATTCAGAGCGCGGCAAAGAGATCCACGGTATTGCCGTCGGGATCGAGAAGAACGGCGTAGCGCTGGCCCCACACGGCATCAAATGGCTCTTTATGTCCGGGGAAGTCGGCTGTGATGCGCTGATACGCCTCGTCGACTGCAGCGGGTGTCCCGAAATCGAAGGCCAAAGCGACGGGGTGTCGACCTTCCCCGACAGCGAAGTCCGGATCGAAGCTCGTGATGGTGGACAGCGCGTCCCAGGCCAGCCGAAGCCCACCGTCGAAAGTGAACTCCACGTGTGGAGCGTCAGCGGGTGTTTCCGGAATGTCGAGCCCGAGGGTTCGGTAGAACGCGAGGGAACGCGCGAGATCGTTGGTGACGATTCCGACGAGATCGAGTCTCGGAGAGACGGACACGGTATTTCTCCTGTTTCGGGTCGAGAAGTGATCGGCGAGTGTGTGACGATGATCTGATGACCGGCACTGACACCCTCGCTCTTGACGGTAGTCGGACGGTAGCGTCGAGTCTTGAACAAAACGGCCACACCTATGTCGAGACTCGGATCACCGATTCGGCCGGCCTCTTCAGTTGCACGTGGAAAAGCACCAGCGAAGCCCATACGCCCACGGAAGCAAAGCGGATTCTTCCCGATCTCTGCGCCGACTTCATCGTCGACAGCACCGGAAAGTCGTGGCTCGTCGGACCTGCCACCGGTGCCGATCTGGTTTCGGTCGCCGCCGGTACAACCATGTGGGGCATCCGGATCAATCCACCGGCTCTGCGGAGCCTGCTCGGCACAGCTGCCGACGCGGTGCAGGATTCGAAGATCGCCTTCGACGACATCCTCACTTCCAGACAAGCGCGGGTACTTGCCGACGCCCTGAGCCACGAGGCAGTCGACGCTCACCTACTGGGCCAGTTGTGGCGCGGACTGGAACCCGACCACGGAATCGAGCGTGGTTACTCCGCGCTCATCTCCTCCCCTTCCACGCCGATACGAGAGATTGCTGCAGACCTCGGTGTTTCCGAACGTCATTTCAGACGATCGATCACATCGGCGGTCGGGCTGTCCCCCAAACTGATTCAGAAGGTGCAACGAATGCAGGACGTGTTGACTCTCAGCCGCGGCGCAAAACTCACGCTGTCGTCGCTGGCCGGTCGCGCCGGCTACGCCGACCAAGCCCACCTCGCACGCGATACGCGTGCACTGGCAGGTCTGACACCGACTCAGCTACTGCGCGAGCACCGGTAACGATGAGCGAAGATCTGTTCGCCGCCCTCGATCACCTGGCTGCCACGTCAGCTGTCGTGATCGATCGCCCCCGAGGGTCGGCACACCCGCGGTACCCCGATGCGATCTATCCGCTCGACTACGGCTATCTCGACGGCGCAGTCAGCGCGGACGGCGACGGGATCGATCTGTTCCGAGGCTCGGCCGTCGGCAACGGTGTTGTCGCCGTGGCCGTTGTTGCCGACATCGTCAAGAAGGACGTGGAAGTCAAGATCCTTCTCGAATGTACTGCGTCTGAAATCGACACTGCCACAGCATTTCTCCGCGACGTTCTAGGTCTCGGTGCCACTGTCTTGCGGCGCGCCGTCAGCTGAGTTCGTCGAATCGCGGAACAAGATGCTCCGCAACCCACTTCGCTTCCTCGATCAGAGGCCAACCTGCCAGGATCAGTGCAGTCAAACCGGTTCGGCTGCGAAGCGTGCGTACCGAGTCCGTGATCGAATCCGGATCGCCGACGTAGTACACGGCCGATGACCCGGTGCCGAAGATGTCGAGGGGTGACCACGCCGTGATACCCGCGTACAGCCCGTCACCGACGTACAACTCCTCCGGTTCCGGAAGTCGGCCGGAGGCAATCTTGTCCGCCCAACCCTGTCGCTGAGCGTCGCGGGCGGTGAAGGTCTTGAGGTCTTGCTTCCCCTGAGTACGACGACGCACTGCGTTGTCCAAGACATGAGCGATCTGCTCGACGCCCGTCTTCTCGAACAACGAACGGAACCGGTCGTGCGCCTGCGCCTTGGTGGGGCGAACGATCACACCGGTGAGCGCACCGAAGTCGGTGAACTCGCGCCCGGCTGCCTCCGCCGCCGCCCGTGCGGCAGAGAATTTGTCTTCGATGAACGAAGTCTCGCGCAACATCGCCAAGTAGGTGTCGAGCACCTTGCCTGAATTCGCCAGGCCTGCAGGCGAATCACCGGTACCCCACAGCGGAACCTGATGCCCAGCGGGCGCATCGATACGCAGTGGCGTGTTGGGAAAGTTCGACTCCGTGCCTTCGGCGTAGATGCGGCGGAAGTCCGCCCAGTACTGCTCCCCCAACTCGTAACGCTCGTCGTGGGGCACGTTCATGTCGTACTTGGTCAGGATGTTCTCGCGTCCGTTGACCGAGTTGATCAACAGTCGGCCGCCGCTGAAGGCGTCGAAAGTCAATGCCTTCTCCGCCAGCAGTCGCGCCGGCGTCATGTTCGCGTAGACGGCGACGAGGAACTTCATGCGCGTGGTGTGCGCTGCCGCCCACGTCGCCGAGATGAACGGATCGTTCGGCCAGGTGGCAACAAGCGCACCTTCGAATCCGCCGTCGTCGATGGTCTTCGCGAGCTCGATCTGCCTGGCCCCGTCCACGGGGAACAGCCCACCGGGGCTCCACGGGTAGTCCCCGTCTGCCTGGGTGAGATACCAAAATGTCTTGATGCCCATCAGTTCTGCACTCCAGCCGGCAGGTCGAACGATTCGATTCGGGCACGTGAGCGGATGGTGTCCGCATTCACGCTGTAGAGCGCATCGAGGTATGCGACCGCGAAAGAACCGGGGCCCGAGGCATTTTCCTCGGCGATCTCCGATGCCACGGCAACATGCGTGTGCGCGGCAACCAATCCGTCCAGCGCGGTCGACGTGACGGCGAGGTAGGCGGCGACAAGACCGCCCAGAGAGCAACCGGTACTGGTCACGCGCGGCAACAGCGCGCTGCCACCGGAGACTCGGATGCCCTGGGTGTCACCGCCCGCATCGCGGCCGACGATGTAGTCGACCGGTCCGGATGCCGACACGGCATCCGCATGCTTCAAGAGTGACAGAGCGGCGGGCACCGCGTCGGCGGAATCGGAGGCACTGTCGACGCCGCGGGTGTCACCGCCGAGTCCGGCCAGAGCGATGATCTCCGATGCGTTCCCGCGGATGGCGCTGGGGTGAAAGCGCAGCAGATCCACAGCGATACCGCTCCGCCAGGGTAGTCCGCCGACACCGACGGGATCCAAAACCCATGGCGTACCGGCAGTTCGGGCCGCTTCTGCTGCTATCAGGAAAGCTTCGGCTGTCCCGTCGTCCGGCGTTCCGAGGTTGACGAGCACTCCCCCGGCGATGGCAGCGAACCCACCCGCTTCGTGGACGTTGTCGATGTGAGCGTTGCTTGCGCCGGCGGCGAGCAGAACATTGGTCAAGAAGTTCGCAGAAACGATGTTGGTCAGCGACTGGACGAGCGGTACCTGATCGCGGAGTGCGTCGATCGCCGACGCGACGGTTTCGACAGAGACAGTGTCAGACATGAGAATTCCTTCAGAACGGGAGGTAATTGAGGACTGCGGCGATTCAGGACCGCGGACATCGAACATCCGCAAGCGCGCCGCCGGGCTCACCGCCGACAACCATCGGCAAAGTCGGATCTGCAGTCCATTCCTCCAACGAACCGTCGTAGACCTTGACGTCCTCATAGCCGCCGCGGATCAGTGCGAGTGCTGTCAGGCACGCCGAAACTCCACCGCCGCAATAGATCACGACAGGTTCAGCGACGGGTGGTAGAACGTCAGCAGATTTCGACCGAACATCGTCCGCCGGAAGCATCCGGGCATCGGCGTCGAGAAGACCCTTCGCAGACAGATTCACACTTGACGGAATATGTCCGCGTCGCGAATATCGCGTCTTCTCCGTTCCCTCGTACTGCTCAGGCGCCAGCGCGCACACCAGCGTTCCGGCTTCTTCTCCTGAGGACAGTGAGGCAACGCGAGGTAGATCGACCCACAGGCCAAGGTCCGTCACACTCCAACGCTTCGACGCCGACGTGTGGGTGACGTCGTCGCCGCTCGCGAGGGCGAAGCCGCATCGAGTCCATTCGGCGAGGCCACCGTCGAGGACCCTTGCTTCGATGCCGGCGTTGCGAAACACCCACCAGAGCCGTGATGCCCAAGTGGTCGAACCCTGGTCGTAGATCACGATTGTCGCACCCGGTTCGATACCACTGGATTGGAGATCGGACATCAACTGCTCCGTTGACGGGCGTGTGAAATGCAGCGCCGCTTCCCTTTCGGAAAAGACGTCCATCAGGTCGACGTGTCGGGAACCCGGGATGTGCGAGGAAACCCAGCCGTCGTACCCGGACTCCGGGCGATAGTCGCCGTCAAATCGCGCGGGAGGAAAATGAACCGTCGCGTCGAGCACGGCGACGCCTCCCTCACGCAGCATCGCGTCGAGTTCAACGGCACTCACCAGCGGCGACGCGGTCTCTCCAGCCACTTCGGACCCTCTCCCTCGGAAACGAACAAGCACGAACCTAAATGAGTACTAGCGTATACGCAAGTACTCACTCGTCGTCGATGGCATAATCGAACGCGCTCTACTTGCATGCACAGGAATGAGGACACATGGATCTCGACGCCGATACGAGCACCACCGATCTGCTGGTGCCGGAGGCTGCGCTCGGCCGGTCCGATCAGACCTCGCGGCAGTACCTGCGCCTGCGAGCCGACATCCTGGCCGGCAAGTTCCCCCAGGGCGCTCCGCTGCACGAGACTCAATTGTGCGAATCGTACGGCGCATCCCGCACCCCGATCCGGGAAGCACTCAACTGGCTCGCACACGACGGACTACTCGAACGAGCCGCTCGCGGTTTTCGTGTCCGTTCCGGCACACCCGAGGACGTCATCGAGATCTACGCGGCGCGGGTAGCTCTCGAATCGGAAGCGGCAGGCGCCGCCGCACTCCGCCACAGCGATCTCGACCTTGCTCGCCTGGACGGATTACACGAGTTCTGCTGCACTGCAACCGAAGGCACCGAGGTGCGTTCCGGGAACTTCAAGTTTCACGAGGCCCTCTGGCAGGCCGCCCACAATTCCACGATCACCTCACTGCTGATCCGCCTCACCACCCAATTGCGAATCTACGACAGCGGCCCGCCGTCGAACTACGGCGAACCTGACCTGCTCAATTCGGAACATCAAGAGATCCTGAACGCCATCCGCGCCAGGGACGAATCGTCCGCGCGTGGCTACATGCGCAACCATCTCGAGCGCAGCCGCGACCAACGAATAAGGATGTTCGCCAGCCGCTGACTTCAGACAGCCCAGATTTCTGCACGCCGACGCCTGCGCCGCCGTCGCTCAGACGGGGAGCGTGCCGGTGTCGACGTCGTACACGCTCTCGGCCGGGCTCGACATCACTCGATCCGCCATCTCCTGCTTGAGCTCTGTCAGCCGTGACTCGTCTTCGGCCGTCCGGTCGGACTTACGGGACAGAGTAATGAACTCGTCGACGACGAACCCCTCCCGAACAGTCAGCGTGACGCTCGCGCCGCGATAGGTGATCCGAAATACATACAGCGCGAGCGTATTTCCACGTTCACGCCTGGCCAAGGAACTGTCAACGGTGTACCGCCCTTCGGTCACCGCGCGCGTGACCAACTCGAACGCATCGCGCACTCCTGGTCCGCCGTGTGCGGTGGTGACGACCAGCTCGCGACGCTCGACGGAGCCTTCCCCG
This sequence comes from Rhodococcus sp. Ni2, assembly GCF_021352185.1. NCBI lineage: Bacteria > Bacillati > Actinomycetota > Actinomycetes > Mycobacteriales > Nocardiaceae > Rhodococcus > Rhodococcus sp. Ni2. The sequence continues at coordinate 297,547 of NZ_WOXZ01000003.1, read as the reverse complement.
CCGAGCACACCGAGAGCGCGCTCGAGAACCTTGTAGGCATGCGCCACGCCGCCCGGGGCCTGCGGACCGTGATAGCGGAGGGCGTCCTCGTACGTGAAGTCGAGCATCGTCCCGTAATCGGTCACGGTGAGCGTGGTGGCCATGATGGGCGTCCTTGCCGGTCAGTGCTGGCGGTCGATCGGATTGATCCGCGAGACGATGAGCGGATCGATCGGAGTGAAAGGGAAGTGCGGCAGCTCCCGCTCCGGAACGCCGAACGAGGCCGAGAGAACGCTGCGCGAGAACGCGGAAGCCGTTGCACGGTAGCCTATGTCGCCCGGTGTCGGCTGGTCGAAGAAGATGAGGAAATTGATGTCCTCGTCGCCTAGAACCTCGATATGATGGGGATAGGCACGCGGAACGAAATACACCTGACCGGGCTCCAGTAGGTAGGTGTCGAGCGAACCGTCCGGATCGAGGACCGTCATCCGCCCGTGACCACGATGCACGTATCCCATTTCGGCAGTGACGGGATGCCAGTGTGGCTCACGCATTCCACTCTCGCGAATAGTCAACGAGTACATCGAAAGATCCTCCAGCGCCGCCCAATACTGCTTTCGCGCCACTTTCGCCTGTCCGTACGGATATGCGAGAGGCGCGATCTGGCCTTCGAGATCGAAGAGATGCGCGTTGGGAAGGCCGGCGGTATCGGGAACGACGGCGGCGCCGTCCCGCCGAACTATCTGGGACGCATCGGCTCTACCGAAGACGTCGAAGGCCGATGCGGCGAGATCGTACGTATTGCCGAGCACCGCGTTCGACATTGCGCTGACGCTACTCTGCAACGAAAAGTGCTGCGGCAGAGAAGTACGCAGGGCGGCGATGATCTCCGCCTCCTCCTCTCCGACATTCTCGATGTGATAAATCGCGCCGGATTCGACGTGATACATCTGCCCCGCTCGCACCACGAAACTGGCGAACTCGTCAGCATTGCCCAACATCGAGACGAGCACGGTTCCGCTGGTGACGTAGGCGATCTGGTTCGCGTTGACGTTCCATTGTGGTTCACGGATCGCGCCGGGACCGAGAACAATTCGTTTGATCGACAGACCGGACAGGATCGGCAACGAACTCGTGTCGAGCTGCGAGATCGACCCGAGTTCGTTCTCGAAGACACTGGGGCCATTGCGTAGTGAGGCAACGTGTGTAGACATGGCAATTTTATCCTTCCCACTCTGGTCCTTTCGACTCCGCTCCCTTCCGCCTCGCTGACGTCAGTCCTCGATGAACGCGAGAATGTCCTGGTCCAGTGTCTTCTGATATGAGCCGTAGATACCGTGAGGTGCGCCCGGATACACCTTCAGCGTGCCCTTCTTCACCAGCTTGATCGCCTTCTCGGCCGCTGCGCCGATCGGCACGATCTGATCGTCGTCGCCCTGAGCGATGAGGAACGGAACGTCGATGGCTTCGAGATCGGAGGTCTGGTCCGTCTCCGAGAATGCCTTGACGCAGTCGTAGGCCGCGGCGAGGTTGACCAACATACCTTGCCGCCAGAAGTCGTCCTTCGCCCCTTGCGAGACGTCGGCACCTTCGCGGTTCGCGCCGTAAAAGCTCTCGCTGAGATCCTTGTAGAACTGCGATCGGTCTCGCAGAACTCCCTCACGGATGCCGTCGAAGACCTCGATCGGTGTGCCTTCGGGGTTGCCGTCCGACTTGACCATGATCGGCGGTACGGCGCCGGCGGTGATCACCTTCGCCACGCGCCCTTTGCCGTGCTGCGCCGCGTACCGGACCACTTCCCCGCCGCCGGTCGAATGGCCAACCAGGACCAGGTCTTTCAGGTCGAGTGTGTCGATCAGCTCAGCCAGGTCCTTGGCATATGTATCCATGTCGTTGCCGGTGTACGTCTTCGACGAGCGACCGTGTCCTCGACGATCGTGCGCGATGGTCCGGTATCCGGCGTCGGCGAACAACTTCATCTCGACCTGCCACGCGTCAGAACTCAGCGGCCACCCGTGGCTGAGGACGATCGGCCGGCCGACGCCGTGCTCGGTGTAGTAGATCTCGGTTCCGTCGGAGGTGGTGATGTAGGGCATGCTCTGCTCTTCTCTGTCGAGTCGTGGACTGAGATCCGGACACGGTGCCCGGTTTCCTCACTCTGCGAGTGCCCACTACGGGGGCAGTCGACTCATCGATCGACAGAAATGTGCGTGGGGGCAGAAGACTCCGGCCCGACACCACGAAGCGTGGTGCCGGGCCGGAGCCTTCAGTCAAAGGGAAACGATCAGTAATCGTCCTCCGTGTAGACGATCATCCCGCGCAGATTCTTTCCTTCGAGCATGTCGGCGTACCCCTCGTTGATCTCCTCGAGCTTGTAAGTCTTGGTCACCAACTCGTCGAGTTTGAGTGCGCCGCTTCGGTAGTGATCGAGCAACTTGGGAATCTGGGACCGTGGCCCTACCCCGCCGAAGATGGCTCCCTGCAAACGCTTCTGCAGAAGGGTCAGCTCGAAGAGGCTGAGCGTCACCTGCGAATCTGCGTAATGCCCCATTCCGACGACCACGACCTGGCCACCCTTGCCCGTCGCGCTGAGCGCGGGCTGAATGATGTCGCCGTGAATCTCGCCCACGGTGATCACGGTGACGTCGGCCATCTTGCCCCAGGTGATCTCGCCGATCACCGGTAGCGCTTCCTCGAGGGAGGCAAAAGTGTGTGTGGCGCCGAATTCCTTTGCCTTGTCGCGCTTGAACTCGACGGGATCGATCGCGATCACAAATCGTGCTCCGGCGGACGCCGCACCCTGCACCGAGTTGATTCCGACGCCGCCGACGCCGACGACCACCACCGTGTCGCCGACCTTGGCTCCACCGATTGCGGTGGCCGATCCCCAACCGGTGGCAACACCGCAGCCGAGCAAGGCCGCCTTGTCGAGCGGGATGTCCTTCTCGATCTTGATCACCGACGCCTCGTTGACGGTCACGTACGGCGAAAATGTTCCGAGCAGGCACATCTGGATGACCGGCTCGTCGTCGAGGGTGACGCGGTACGTCTTGTCGGAGATCGCCTGCCCGGTCAACAGGCCGGCTCCCTCGTCGCAGATGTTCTGCAGACCCTTCGCACAGGACGGACAACGTCCGCACGCCGGGATGAAGGCGAGAACCACGTGGTCGCCTTCTTCGACGCTCGCGACACCCGGGCCGACCTTCGTCACCACTCCGGCGCCTTCGTGCCCGCCCAGGGCCGGGTAGAAGGGCAGCGGGCTGGCGCCCGTACGCAAATGTTCGTCCGAATGGCACAGCCCCGATGCGGCGAGTCGGACCTGCACCTCACCCGAGACCGGGTCCCCCAGCTCGACCTCTTCGATCTCCCACGCCTGACCTGGCGCCTTGACTACCGCTGCCTTGACCTTCACCTGCACTCCTCGAAATTCTTCGTGATGCACGGACGACGAAAGAACGCGCCGGCATTTGTGTCGCCGATCACACTCCATGTACGAGTGTGCCTGAAGTAGCCCGAGAATACCGTCGGTCCGTGTGCCTTTTTGGTAGCCGCCTCTACCAGAAAGGCGCACGGCTAACATGGACACAGTGGCCAAGGGAACTCGCAAGACCAGAACTCACAGCAGTACTCCCGAGCGGGGCGAGTCCGGTCCCGTCGCCGGCACTTTCCCCATCGATACCGGGACGTGCGAACTAGTCCGCGATCAGTACTCCGATGACAGTTGGATCATCCAGATCAACGGAGTGCCCAGTTCCCACGTGAACGTCGCGGATCCCACGGTGCTCGATTTCGAGTACATGCGGTGGATCGCGCATCTGGTCGATTCCGAACGTGACAAGGCCGAGCGCCTGCGGGTGCTTCATCTCGGCGGTGGCGCCTGCTCCATGGCCAGATACTTCGCCGCCACGTACCCTGACGCGCGTCAAGTGGTGGTCGAAATCGACGGTGCTCTGGCGGAACTCGTACGCGATTGGTTCGACCTCCCGCGCGCGCCTCTTCTGCGCATCCGCGTCGGAGAAGCCCGCGCCGTCACCGAAACTCTCACCGAGTCCACCCGGGACATCGTGATTCGAGATGTCTTCGCCGGCAGCACAACTCCGACACCATTGACGACGGCGCAATTCACCACCCACGTACGACGCGTGCTCGCACCGGGCGGTATCTACATCGTCAACTGCGGCGACACCCCGGATCTCCAGGGCGCGCGCAGCGAGGCCGCAACGATCGGCGCACAGTTCGAACACATGGCGATCATCGCCGATCCCGCGATGCTCAAGGGCCGCCGCTACGGCAACATGATCATCGCGGGCAGCGACGTACCGATCGGCGGGCAACCCGCGCTCGCGCGCGAGCTCCTCGGCGGCGGCGTTCCCGCCCACGTGTGGCAGGACGCCGAAGTGCGTAAGTTCGCCGCGAATGCGCCGGTTCGCCAAGACTGAGCGAGAGCGCTACTCGCCGCCGAACACCCTCTCCACCACAGCTTTTGCCCGACGCGTGATGCGCAGATAATTGTCGAGGAACTCCCCTGCGTCGTCGCCGTATCCGGCGACCTGCGCCACCGCCGCGAGGACGCGTCCGGGACCGGGAAGCTGATCGGTCGGCTTCCCCCGCACCAGAACGAGGCAGTTGCGTGCCTTCGTCGCGGTGATCCAGGCGTCACGCAGCAGTTCGACGTCACCTTCGCTGAGCAGTTCCGCGGCCCCGATGGCGTCGAGAGTCTCGAGCGTCGACGTGTTGTGCAGCGACTCGATCTTGTCGGCATGGCGTAGCTGCAGCAGTTGCACAGTCCACTCGATGTCGGCCAAGCCGCCGCGACCCAGTTTCGTGTGCGTCGCCGGATCGGCTCCGCGCGGGAGCCTTTCGGAATCGACTCGCGCCTTGATGCGCCGGATCTCGCGCACCGCCGCATCACTGACGCCGCCCTCGGGGTAGCGGGTCTTGTCGATCATGTGCAGGAACCGCAGTCCCAGTTCAGGATCACCGGCAACCGGGTGCGCACGAAGCAGCGCTTGAATCTCCCACGCCTGAGCCCACTTCGCGTAGTACGCGTCGTAAGACTCCAGGGTTCGTACCATCGGACCGTTGCGACCTTCCGGGCGCAGTCCGGTGTCGACCTCGAGCGGCGGATCGGTACTCGGTGCCCCGAGGAGCTTGCGGACCTTGTCGGCAATGCTGTTGGCCCACTTGACCGCGACAGTCTCGTCGGCGCCCTCACGAGGTTCGCACACGAACAGCACGTCAGCATCGGATCCATAGCCGAGTTCGCCGCCGCCGAGTCGACCCATGCCGATGACGGAGAAACTGGCGGGAGCCTCGGTCCCGAGTTCGGTGACGCTGGCCTTGATCACAGCGGAGAGCGACGCATTGAGCACCGCGGCCCACACCGAGGACAGCGCCTTGCAGACGGCGGGAACATCGAGCATGCCGAGGATGTCGGCCGACGCGATTCGCGCAAGTTCGTGTCGCCGCAGCGAGCGGGCCGCGGCAACAGCACGATTGGGATCACTGTGTCGGCCTGAGGCGGTGAGTATTCCGCGAGCGACGTCCTCGGGCTTCGGCTCGACCAGGCGCGGTCCACTCGGCGAATCCGCGAACAAGCGAATCACGTCGGGAGCCTTGATGAGCAGGTCGGGTAGGTACGCCGACGAGCCCAGCACGGTCATCAGACGCTCGGCCACCGCAGCCTCGTCGCGGAGCAGGCGCAGGAACCACGTCTGGTCGACGAGCGCGTCCGAGAGCCTGCGGTAAGCGAGCAGCCCGGCATCGGGATCCGGTGTGTCCGCGAGTGATTCGAGCAGAGTCGGCAACAGGAGCGCTTGAATGCGACCCTTGCGTGAAGCGCCACTCGTCAGTGCAGTCAGATGCCCGAGAGCATGCTCGGGTGCCGTGTAACCGAGAGCGGCCAACTGGCGAACCGCGGCTTCTGGCCCCAGGACCAGTGCTTCCTTGTCCATCCGCGCCACCGATTCGAGAAGCGGGCGGTAGAACAACTTGGCGTGCAGGCGGCGAATCCGATGCGAATTCCGCTTGATCTCGGCGCGCAGGACTCCCAGGGAATCCAGACGACCGTCGGGTCGCATGTGCGCGGCGCGGGCCAGCCAACGCAGCGCTTCCTCGTCGTCCGGCGGCGGCAGGGTGTGTGTGCGCTTGAGCTTCTGCAACTGCAGACGGTGCTCCAGCAGACGCAGGAATTCGTACGACGCAGTCAGGTTGGCGGCGTCGTCGCGGCCGACGTATCCACCCGCCGCCAATGCAGTCAGTGCATCGACGGTGCTCTGGACATGCAACGAACTGTCGGCGCGCCCGTGCACCAATTGCAGGAGTTGGACGGCGAATTCGACGTCGCGCAAACTTCCGCGGCCGAGTTTGAGTTCACGCTCACGCAGTTCGGGGGGAACCATTTCCTCGACGCGTCGACGCATGGCCTGGACTTCGGGGACGAAGTCCTCGCGCTCGGAGGCGATCCACACCATCGGGCTCATCGCCTCGGAGTACTGGCGACCGAGCTCCATGTCGCCCGTCATCGGACGAGCCTTGAGCAGCGCCTGGAACTCCCAGGTCTTGGCCCAACGCTTGTAGTACGTGATGTGGGATTCGAGCGAGCGAACCAGTTCTCCGCGCTTACCTTCGGGACGCAGCGCAGCATCGACCTCGAAGAATGCGGAGGTTCCGATACGCATCATCTCACCGGCAACGCGACTGGCCGTCGCGTCGGCCGGTTCGGCGACGAACACGACGTCGACGTCGGAGACGTAGTTCAGTTCGCGCGCACCACATTTGCCCATGGCGATGACTGCGAGCCGGATCGGACAACTGCCCTCAGGGCACACCGTTGCGATGGCTACCGCGAGTGCAGCGGTCAGCGCAGCGTCAGCCAGGTCGGAAAGCTGATGCCCCACAGTCTGATACGGCACCACCGGTTCGTTCTCGACGGTCGCCGCAAGATCAGCCGCGGCCACAAGCATCAGCTGATCCTTGTAGCTCTTACGCAGAGCAACAACAGCTTCCGGTCCGGTCACGGTGGCGCGGTAGGTCAGTGAGCCTTCGGTGGCACCCTCGTCGAGCGTGGCACCCACGGCCTTGAGCAAGGCCGCAGTCGCCTCGTCTTTGGTCGGCAGAGCTGTGCCGTCGAGAAGTTTCCAGCCGATCGGATCCGCGGCCAGGTGATCGCCGAATGCCGACGACGCACCCACCAGTGCGAACAAACGGCCGCGCAGGCTCTTGTCCTTGCGCAATGCCTGATCGAGTTCGCGCCACCCGTCGCCCAGCCCGTCCTTGATCCGCACAAGGGTGCGCAGAGCGAGGTCGGCGTTCGCGGCACGCGACAGCGACCACAAGAGTTCGATGCTCTCGGCGTCGACCCAACCGAGCTGACGCAACTCGTCGGCAGCGGTGGGCTCGACCAGCCCGAGTCGACCCGGTCCTGGAACTGCTGATCTCGCAGCGGGCGGTTTCACCGTCACAGACCGAGGTAGGTCTTGAGCTCGAACGGCGTCACGTGGCTGCGGTATTCCTCCCACTCACGACGCTTGTTGCGCAGGAAGAAATCGAAGACGTGTTCGCCGAGTGCTTCGGCCACCAGCTCCGACTTCTCCATCTCGCGCAGAGCGCTGTCCAAGTTGCTCGGCAGTTCCTTGTAACCCATGGCGCGGCGCTCGGCGGAGGTCAACGACCACACGTCGTCTTCTGCCTCGGGCGGCAAGGTGTAGCCCTTCTCGATGCCGCGAAGACCGGCAGCAAGCAGGACCGCGAAAGTCAGGTACGGGTTGCAAGCCGAGTCTGGGCTACGGATCTCGACGCGACGTGACGACGCCTTGTTGGGCGTGTACATCGGGACGCGGATGAGAGCCGATCGGTTGGACGGGCCCCACGACGCGGCAGTGGGTGCCTCTCCCCCGTGGACGAGTCGCTTGTACGAATTGACCCACTGGTTCGTGACCGCACTGATCTCGTTGGCGTGCTCGAGGATGCCGGCGATGAACGCCTTGCCGGTCTCGGAGAGCTGCATCGGATCGTCCGGATTGTGGAAGGCGTTGGTGTCGCCCTCGAACAGGCTCATGTGGGTGTGCATCGCGGAGCCGGCCTGATCGCTGAACGGCTTGGGCATGAAGCTCGCCCGGACGCCTTCACCGATCGCGACCTCCTTGACGACGTACCGGAACGTCATCACGTTGTCGGCCATCGAGAGTGCGTCGGCGTAGCGCAGATCGATCTCCTGCTGACCCGGCGCGGCCTCGTGGTGGCTGAACTCGACCGAGATGCCCATCGACTCGAGTGCGTCGATGGCGTGGCGGCGGAAATTCGGAGCCGAATCGTGCACGGCCTGGTCGAAGTATCCGCCCGAGTCGGCCGGGATCGGTGGAGTGCCGTCGATCGGGCCGTTCTCCAGAAGGAAGAACTCGATTTCCGGGTGGACGTAGCAGCTGAAGCCCAAGTCGCTGGCCTTGCTCAGCTGGCGACGCAGTACGTGGCGCGGATCGGCCCACGACGGCGAACCGTCGGGCATCGTGATGTCGCAGAACATGCGAGCGGAATGCTGCGCACCGTCCTTGTGCGCCCACGGCAGGATCTGGAATGTCGAGGCGTCGGGCCGAGCGACGGTGTCGGCTTCGGAGACTCGTGAGAATCCCTCGATGGCGGAACCGTCGAATCCGATTCCCTCCTCGAAAGCGCCTTCGAGTTCGGCGGGGGCGATCGCCACCGATTTGAGGTACCCGAGAACATCGGTGAACCACAAGCGGACAAACCGAATGTCGCGCTCTTCCAGGGTACGAAGCACGAATTCTTTTTGGCGATCCATGCACGCGAGACTAAGCAAGCCACGTTAAATCTGTGTTACATCAGTGGTCCCGGTTAACAGAGTGATTGGTCACCATCGAATAGGCGCAGCGTACGGCGCCGCGCCGGCTAACATGTCAGACCCTCTTCCGGAGCCTTCAAGTAAACGAAGTAGTCGACGACGGCATCGTCGACGCAGGAGTTTCCGTCCAGAACCACCGTGTGTTGGGTTCCGTCGAACGTGATCAGAGCAGCGCCCAACTGCTTCGCGAGATCCACTCCCGCCTGATACGGGGTCGCCGGATCCTGCGTCGTGGACACGACGACCAGCTGCGGCAGACCGGCGTCAGCGAGTGCCTGGGGGTCGAGCGCGTGAGGGCTGCCGGTAGCCGGAACGGGCCAGAACGCGCACAGGTCGAGCGGCGCTTGACCCGTCCCGCGGCCGTCGTCGAGGAACGGCGCCGCCTCGCGGTACCGAGTGTCGGATTCGCCGGCCTCGGCGCGGTCGGTGATTGCCGGATCGTCCACGCAGCGAATGGCGTTGAACGCGTCGTTGATGTTGGAGTAGCTGCCGTCATCCTCACGGCCTTCGTACATGTCGGCGAGATTGAGCAGCGAGTCGCCGCGTCCGTCGGCCAGACTCGACAGACCCCCACGCAACGGCGTCCACAACTGTGGCGAATACAGAGCCTGCTGCACGCCCGTGATCGCGTCGGAATAACTCAGCCCTCGCGGATCGGTGGTCTGTGCCGGCTTCTCGATCAACGGATCGACGAGTGCCTGAAAGCGTGCCTGCGCCTGCGCCGGATCATCACCCAGCGGGCAATCCGTTCGCGAGACACAGTCGGCGACAAAGGCGTCGAACGCGCCTTGGAAGCCCTGCCCCTGCAAGACCACTTCGTCGACCGGATCCTGCTCGGGGTCGAGCGCGCCGTCGAGGACCATCGCTCGGACGTTCTGCGGAAAGGTTTCCGCGTACGTGGATCCGAGCCGGGTCCCGTACGAGAACCCGAGGTAGTTCATCTTCGGATCGCCGAGAACGCCCCGAATGACGTCCATATCTCGCACCACCTCGTAGGTACCGACATGAGCGAGGAACTCCGTACCGGTCCGCTCAGCGCACTTGGCGGCGTAGTCCTTGCTGTCCGCCTCGGCGAGAGCGATGCCCTCCGGCGTCATGTCGACGTTGACCTCCGCACGCTCCGCGTCGGTCTCCTCCGGCGTCAAACACCGAACCTGCGGGGTCGACGCCCCGATCCCCCGCGGATCGAAGCCGATCATGTCGAAACGTTCCTGCAATTCGGTGCCCGAACCCGAGGTCGCCATCGACAGCCCGGACCCACCCGGCCCGCCGGGGTTCAGCAACAGTGAGCCGATGCGGTCGCCGGTAGCCTTCGAACGCGAGATCACCACCTTCGCGGTGTCGCCGTTCGGATTCGCGTAGTCGACGGGAACGCTCACCTCGGCGCAGTCGATCCCACGCCCCAGCGGCGCAGTTCCTTCTTCGACAAATTGGTCGCACGAACCCCAGTCGAGCGTCTGCTCGTAGAATTTCTCGAGGCCGGACGGCACCGCGGACGCGGCAGAACCAGCAGGTTCCACTGATTCGGGCGTGCCTTCCGAACTGGTGCAACCGACAACCAACACGAGCACTGCTGCGCTTCCGGCGAGGGCACCGGAGAGGCGAACGAACTTCGACATGCCATCGATGGTGCCAGGAAACCGCGATAGCCAGCGGTTCGCCTCGTCTCGGCACCTACCTGATACGCGCGCGGTGATGTGACCCATTGCACCCCGTCAACTATTCGTGTCGGCGATGTCCGGTGGCAGACTGAACACGTCATCACCCACACCCGGGGACCCGAAGGCGATCAACGCTCAGGGCCTCGAGGCCAGAAAGGGACAACGATGTCCGAAACACCTCTCTACGGTTCTGTACCCAGTGCAGTTTCTGTACCCACTGCAAGCTCTACCGATGCACCGAAGCGTAAGACGCGCATTCACCACCTCGCCGAGATGAAGCAGAACGGCGAACGCTGGTCGATGCTCACCGCTTACGACTACTCCACGGCACGCATCTTCGAAGACGCAGGCATCCCGGTGCTGCTCGTCGGCGACTCTGCCGCCAACGTCGTCTACGGCTACGACACCACCGTGCCGATCACCGTCGACGAACTGCTCCCGCTCGTGCGTGGCGTGGTTCGCGGCGCGCCGCACGCACTCGTCGTCGCCGACCTCCCCTTCGGCACCTACGAGGGTTCCGCCGAGCAGGCCCTGGCGACTGCCACACGGTTCATGAAGGAAGGCCTCGCGCACGCCGTCAAACTCGAGGGCGGTGAGCGGATGAGCAAGCAGATCGCGGCTATCACCTCGGCCGGCATCCCCGTCATGGCTCACGTCGGATTCACCCCGCAGAGCGTGAACTCGCTCGGCGGATTCCGCGTCCAGGGTCGTGGCGACGCGGCCGAGCAACTTGTGGCGGACGCCATTGCAGTCCAGGAAGCCGGGGCGTTCTCCGTCGTCATGGAAATGGTTCCGGCCGAGATTGCGGGCCAGGTCAGCCGCAAACTCACCATCCCCACCGTCGGCATCGGGGCCGGTTCCGAATGCGACGCTCAGGTACTCGTCTGGCAGGACATGGCGGGTTACACGAGTGGTAAGACCGCCAAGTTCGTCAAGCGTTTCGGTAACGTCGGTGACGAACTGCGTTCCGCAGCCGCAGCCTACGCATCAGAAGTTCGCACTGGCGCTTTCCCGGCCGCAGAACACAGTTTCTGATCCGAGACCGGCGAACGCCGCCTGTCTCTCAACCAGCCAGGGGTGCGTTCAATGATCGGTAACCGTCGAAGTTCTACTGCCGCAGCTGCAGTCGGTGCGGCAGCTCTCGTCACGGTGCTGAGCGGATGCGCGGGAGGGTCCACCAACTCTCCCGCGCCCAGCAGCACTACGCCCGCGAGTTCCACCACGACGGCGCCGGCAACAACCGCGTCCGGTTCGACGTTCACCGACGCTCAGGTCCAGCAGTTGTGCTCGGATATGGAAGGGCAGCTGCAGAACTGGCGGACCGTCACCCCGACGCTCGGCAAGGGCGGACTGAACACGATCGTCATCACGTGGGCGACGCAGAACGGCATCAACCTGCTCGATCTCGCTCAGAACCGCGAAAGCATCGACGCGGCAACCTCAGCCGCGTGCCCCGACGTCCGGAGCGGCGCGATTTCCGCACTCGAGATCCCCGATCTCGCCTCCGGCCTGGTGGGCTTCTGATGACCGACACGTCAGCCACTTCAGGGCAGCCGTCGACTCTCCGGAGTCTGTATCCCCCGATCGAGCCTTTCGTCACCGGCTTCCTCGATGTCGGTGACGGCCAGAGCATGTACTGGGAAGTCAGCGGAAATCCGGACGGCAAGCCGGTGGTGTTCCTGCACGGTGGCCCCGGCGGTGGTGCGCAACCGGCGGTACGCCAGTTCTTCGATCCGGCCGCATACCGCATCGTTCTACTCGACCAGCGCGGCTGCGGGCGGTCCACCCCTCACGTTGCCGACGGCGCCGACCTGTCGGTGAACACGACGGACAAGCTGCTGGCCGACATCGAAGCCCTGCGTGAACATCTTTCGATCGACAAGTGGATGGTCTTCGGCGGGTCCTGGGGTTCCACGCTGTCCATCGCCTACGCCGAAACATTTCCTACGCGCGTCACTGAGCTGGTCCTGCGCGGGATCTTCCTCCTGCGTCGTAGCGAGATCGACTGGTACTACAACGGCGGCGCGGGAAACATCTTCCCGGAGCGCTGGGACAAATTCCTCGAACCGGTACCCGAGGCGCAGCGCGGCGAAGACCTCGTCGCGGTCTATCACCAACTGCTCCATTCCGAAGACCCCGCCGTCGCAGCCCGGGCAGCCATCGCCTGGTCGGCCTGGGAAGGATCGACGAGCTACCTGTACCCACAGGCGGACAAGATCGAACAGAACTCCGAGACCAGGTTCGCCTTGGCCTTCGCTCGTATTGAGAACCACTACTTCGTCAACGGCGGATTCTTCGACGAGGGTCAACTCCTACGCAAAAGCTCCGCACTGCACGGCATTCCGGGGACGATCGTCCAGGGCCGCTACGACGTCGTCTGCCCCGCCACCAGCGCGTGGGCGCTGCACAAGGCGTGGCCCGAATCCAAGCTCGTGATCGTCGACGACGCCGGACACTCCGCCATGGAGCCCGGCATCGCACATCACTTGGTGGAAGCCACCGATTCGTACCGGTAGCTCGCTACGCCGGGAACGTGAACTCCACCGTCCGTTTGACGGTGTCGACGGCGGTGAGTCGCACCTTTGCGCGCTCACCGTCGTCGGGCGTTCCGACGCATTTCGCAATCACCGCGACCGACGGGACAAACACTTCCGCCGAGCGCTTTCCGTCCTTGGCGCGCATCACCACTGCGTCGAAGACCTCGCCGACCCGGCCGTCGAGCAGCGTGGACTCGGTCAGATCGATGCACGCACGGTCGACCTTGTTCGCCAGCGAGTCGGACCCACTCATGATGTCGGGCAGCTCGGGAAGGGCAGTGCGCGCCCATTCCGGTACCGGCGTACCAGCTGTGATCGCCAGACACACCTCGGTGCTGAAGCGGTCGGACAGCCGGCGCAGCGGAGCAGTCACGTGAGCGTAGGGCGCTCCGATCCCCGCATGCACCGTCAACTCCGGTAGTCGGCCGTCGAAGGCCGCGTAGTCTGCCCCGCGCAGCAACGACGGCGCAACCGACATCAGCGCCATAGTCGACGGCTCGTTGGAATCGAGTCCGGCAAGAATCTGCCCGACGCTTTGCCCCTCCGGCCACGTGATACCCAGCGCCACTGCAGTTCTCCGCAAGGTCCGAACCGCGGACTCCTCGGCCGGCGGCAGCGTGCGAAGCAACCCGATACCTGCGTCGATCATCATGCGGCCGGCACACATCCCGGTCAGCAGCGACACTTCTGCGTTCCAGTCGTCCGCTTCGGTGCGTGGCTCCAGTTCGATCCGCCAGCGAGCCGAGGACTCGTCCTCCGGCTGATCCCGAACCACTGACTGCTCGGGCAGTTTCAGCTCGATGGCACCCCTGGCAACCGCCGAGACACTGCGCAATCGTCCGAACTCCGGTAGTGCGGCGATGGACGGATGCAAGGTTCCCGCGTCGGCATCGCGCTGCACGGTCGAATAGTCCAGACGTGCCACCGATTTCACCAGAGCGCGTCTCACCTGCCACGACGTCGGCTCGGCCTGCGCGTCGAGTTCGATCCGCCACAGCGCGGCGGGACGAACCACGTCCGGCAGCAGACTCGCCGATCCCTCCGACAACGCTCGGGGATGCAGCGGGACGGAACCGTCCGGGAGATAGAAGGTTTGGCCCCGCTTGCGGGTTTCGATGTCGAGAGCGCCACCCGGCGTCACCACCGCCGCGACGTCGGCGATCGCGTAGTGCACGACGTACCCGGTCGAGATCTTCTCGATGTGCACTGCCTGGTCGAGGTCCATCGATCCGGGAGGGTCGATGGTCACGAAGGCGATACCCGTTTCGTCGACACGCCCGGCACCGAAACGATCCACGGCATTCTCGGCCTCGGCCTGCGCCGCAGCCGAGAATGCTCCTGGCAAGTCGAACTCCGCCCGAACCACTCCGAAGTCGATTCCCTGCACCATCATTCGACTTGCGGGCACGCATCCTCCATGATCGGTTCGGGCCGGTGTAGCAGCAGTACCGGTCCCAGTTGTTCGAGTCCCGGCTGTTCCAAGGCTCAGTTATTCCAAGGCTCAGTTGTTCCAGTCTTCGTCTGCCCGATCGGCGGCTTTGTTGCGTTCGGCAGCGATCTTCAATGCATGCTCGGCAGAGTCCCGATCAGGGTACGGCCCCATCCTCGTCAGCGAGGACGCACCCTTTCCCTGCGTGACGGAACCGTCGGACACGTCGAAGTACCAGAGTCGATCTTCATCAGTCATATCCACAGTGTGACATCAGAGTGAGATAGAAGCTTGTAGATCGCTGTGAGACTGATATTCTTTCTACTTGGCCTGGCAGGTGAGAACCGGACATTCGAACGGTGAGTTCTGCTTGAATGCCCAACACAAGCTACGAACAGAAAATGGAGTGCGCATGTCCGCAATTCTTTACGATTACCTCCTCCCGCTCATGGGCCATGACGCGGCAACGTACTGGGCTACGCTGCTGGTCATCAAGCCTGTCTGACAGCTTTCGACCATAGAGAAGACCCCCACCGATCCGGTGGGGGTCTTCTTTGTGCTCTCTTGCAGATCGCGGGCGGACGAGTCGGCGTGTAAGCCGGATCCTGTCCTGCGGCACCGAAGTGCCGAGTGGCGACCATCCATCTGGGCACACCGTCGCCGGGTGCCTCGAGCGGTTCACCCGCAGGCTCGGGCGAGCAGCCCTCGAACACCTGCGCAGCCGCACCGCGAGCGATGCGACCTTCAACCTTGCTCCGGGCGGGGTTTACCTAGCCACCCCGGTCACCCGAGGTGCTGGTGCGCTCTTACCGCACCGTTTCACCCTTACCTGCCTCGAAAGGCAGGCGGTCTGTTTTCTGTGGCACTGTCCCGCGAGTTGCCTCGGGTTGCCGTTAACAACCGCCCTGCTCTGTGGAGTCCGGACTTTCCTCGGCCCCAGGCCTGTGCGCGATACGCGCTGGTTCCAGAAGCCGCGGCCGCCCGGCCAACTCGTCCGCCCCCGTATGCTACCGGGCGCCTGTCGGTGGCCGGCACTATGGTCACCGTATGACTCGGTACGTGGCCCTGCTACGCGGTATCAACGTGGGCGGCATCAACATCAAGATGGCGGACCTGGCGAGAGTCTTCGGTGACCTCGGATTCCAAGGGGTGAAAACCGTGTTGGCCTCAGGCAACGTTCTGTTCGACAGTCCGAGCACCGACATCCCGACGCTGAAGAAACAGATCGAATCCGCCCTTGCCCGCGAGTTCGGCTACGAGGCTTGGGTGTTCGTCCTCGACCTTCCGACACTGCAGGCGATCGTGGACAACTACCCGTTCGAGCGCGAACGCGAGGGTTGGCATGCTTATGCGATGGTTGCCTCCGAGCCGGAAATCCTGGAGGAATTGAGCACTGCAGCAGCGCAACTCGATGCCTCGGTCGAGCGTGTGGCGGCAGGCGACGGAGTCCTGTACTGGGAGGTCGAGAAGGGGCAGACCGTCAAGAGCGCGTTCGGCAGGAACACCGGAAAACCGAAGTTCAAGGCGTTCACCACAACCCGAAACCTGAACACGCTCTACAAACTGCTCAAATGACGCTCGCCCCGACACGGAGCACCATCGCGTGACTCTTCTACCGATCCTGCTCGTCGCCCTCGTCCTCGTCTTCGCGATAGTGCGTCCACGCGGGCTTCCCGAGATCGTCATCGCCGGGCCGGCAGCTGTCGTCGTTCTCCTGACCGGCGTCGTAACTCTCGACGAAGCCCGCGACGAACTGGCGAGCATGGCACCCACCGTCGTCTTCCTGGTTGCCGTGCTGGTTCTCGCTCATGCCGCCGATGCTCTCGGCGTCTTTCGCTGGGTCAGCCAGATCCTGCAGCAAAAATCCCTCGCCGATCCACACCGGTTGCTGATCTATGTGTTCGGCGCCGCCGCCCTGACCACGGCGGTCCTGAGCCTCGACGCCACCGTCGTGCTGCTGACACCCGCGGTGATCGCGGCCGCACGATCCATCGGAGCAAGTCCCCGGCCGCATTCCTATGCCAGTGCGCACCTGTCGAATTCGGCGTCGACCCTGCTGCCGGTGTCCAACCTGACCAACCTCATCGCGTTTGCCGCAACAGGTTTGACGTTCTTGCACTTCACCGCATTGATGGCGTTGCCGTGGGTCGTGACGATCGCTGTCGAGTACCTGATTTTTCGACTGTTCTTCCGTTCGGAACTCGCGCGGGGCGACAGCGCCGAACCGCCGGTGGCAGCCAGATCTGCGCCTGCGCCGATTCTGCCGCTGACGGTGATCGGAATGACGCTGCTCGGTTTCGCGGTTTCGGGTTTCTTCGGGATCGAGCCCGCCTGGATCGCGGTGGTGGGTGCGAGTGTCCTGGGAGCGATCGCTCTGGCTCGGCACCGTACGACCGCCGCCAAGATGCTCTACGCTGCCGACCTCTGGTTCTGCGCGTTCGTCCTGGTTCTCGGAATCATCGTCGCCGGAGTCGCGAACGGGCCGGTGGGTGAATGGATTGCGCAGATCCTGCCAGGCGACACCAGCTACGGCTCACTGCTCTTTGTCGCCGCGGTAGCGGCGGTTGCGTCCAATCTCGTCAACAACCTGCCGGCAACCTTGCTGATGATCGCAGCGCTCGGAACGGCGGCACCTCCAGCTCTGGTGCTTGCAATGTTGATCGGCGTCAACCTCGGCCCCAACCTCACCTACGTGGGCTCACTGGCAACGATGCTCTGGCGACGAGTCGCCACCAGCGCGGGCGCACCGCCCACGCTGGCGACATTCACTCTGCTCGGGGTCATCACGACGCCACTGACATTGCTCGCCGCCGTGAGTGCCCTGTGGTTGGTGATCTGATCAGAGGCTGATCAGCCGTCGGGGCTCTTTCAGCGAAGGTGTGACGTGTCGTTGACCAACCGGACCGAGGCTCCCCCGTCGGGATAGAACTCGGTGATACTCAGCGACGCCAGATCCAGATGCAACCGATACAGCAACGACGGCCCGGCATCGAGGGCCAGCTGCACCAAAGTCTTGATCGGGGTGACGTGAGAGACGACCAACAGCGTCGCGCCGCCGTAGGTCGAGATCAGGTCGTCACGCGCGGCGACGACTCGTTCGCGTACCTCGTCGAAACTCTCGCCGCCCGGTGGACGCACCGAAGTGTCCGAGAGCCATTCGCGATGCAGGTCCGGGTCACGCTCGGCTGCCTCGCGGAACGTGAGTCCGTCCCAGTCGCCGAAATCGGTTTCGATCAAACCCTTGTGCTCGACGACGGGTAAACCGAGCACGCGGGCCGATGCCTCTGCCGTCTCACGGGTTCTGCCGAGGGGTGAGCAGACGATGGCGTCGATACCGCCTCGGTTCCCGAAGCGTCCGGCTGCGCCGGCAGCCTGCGCGCGGCCCAGTTCCGTGAGCTCCGGATTCCCGCGTCCGGAGTACCGGCGATCGACCGACATCGCTGTCTGTCCGTGACGTAGCAACAACATTCGTGTCGGCTTGCCGGTGGTGGCGATCCATCCCGGAGAGCCGGCGATCTGCGGCTCCGACGTCTCTTCGGACGGCGCGGCAGGTGCAGCAGGTGCGGGGGCCGAAGGTGCGACTGGGCCGGTTTCGATGCCGGCAGCCGCGTCCATCGCCTCGTTGGCAAGACGATCGGCATGAGAGTTCTCGCCGCGAGGAATCCACGTGTAGGTCACTCGCGAGAACTGCGTCGCCAGCTCGGCAGCGCGCCGCTGCAGCGGAATCATGTCCGGGTGCTTGACCTTCCAGCGCCCGGACATCTGCTCGACGACCAACTTGGAATCCATGCGGACGTCGACCGTCGACGCGCCGAGTTCACCGGCAGCGGTCAACCCGGCGATCAGTCCGCGGTACTCGGCGACATTGTTGGTCGCGATACCGATGCTTTCCTTGCGTTCGGCCAACACCGAGCGCGAGGCGTCGAACACCACCGCTCCGTAGCCGGCCGGACCGGGATTGCCCCGCGATCCACCGTCGGCCTCGACGATGACCTGCGAGAGAGTCACAGACCGGACTCCTTGGTACGCACCATGATTGCATTGCACTCTGGGCAACGAACTACGACGTCGGCCGGCGTCGCGGCGATTCGCGAGATCTCGCCGCGGTCGATCTCGATCCGGCAAGCGCCGCATCGGCGTGCCTGCAGAAGCGCCGCGCCCGGTCCGCCCAGGGTGCGCTGCTTCTCGTAGACAGCAAGGAAATCGGCGGGGAATTCACCGACGAGTCGTTCACGATCGGCGGCGCAACGCTCCTGCGCCTTGTCCAGATCAGCGACGGCATCGTCGCGGCGACGCTTGGCGTCGATCAGCTCTTCTTCGGCCTGGGACAGCTGGGCACCGGCGTGATCGTGATCGGCCTGCAACGCCTCACGCTGCTCCATCACTTCGAGCAACTCGTCTTCGAGGAGCCCCTGACGCCGGACCAGGCTGCCGAGTTCGTGTTCGAGTTCGGTGAGCTGCTTCGCCCCGACCGACCCGCTCTGCAAGAGTGTGCGGTCACGATCCTCACGCTGACGAACCGCGTCGACCTCGCCTTCGAGCTTGCGAATGTCGCGATCGATGTCGTCGATCTGGATTTCGACGGCTACGGACGCGTCTTTACGGCTGATTCGCTCGGCCTCGAGACGTTCGACTTCCTGCTGCTCGGGAAGCGCTCCGCGTCGGTGGGTGATCCGAGTGAGCTCAGCATCCACCCCGGCGAGGTCGAGAAGCTTGGATTGCACCTGTGGTTCGACGTTCACGCTGTATAACTCCTGCTGTAAGTCCGATGTCGGCAGTGCTCGCGAAGGACGGCTCTCGAAGAACTGCTCTTGAATTGTTCGTGCAACCGTACCTTGCAGAGCGCTGCACTAATGCGCACTCAAACACCACGGATCGGTGCGAATTGTCGAAACCCGGCTTTCCCACTCCGGATTGTCGGCAAACGCGGCGTCGAGCACCGATTTCGCCTGTGCGCACCACGGGTATTCACTCGCCCAGTGCGCGACGTCGACCAGAGCCGGGCCACCGGCGCGTAGATGCTCGTCCGCGGGATGATGCCGCAGGTCCGCAGTGACGTAGACGTCGGCGCCCAGTGCCGCCACCACGTCGAGATACGAGTCGCCGGAACCGCCGCACACCGCCACGGTACGAACGGTCGCGTCTGGATCTCCGGCCGCGCGAACACCCCACTCGGTCGAGGGCAGTGAGCGCGCCACTCGCGCGGTGAATTCCCGCAAGGTTTCGGGGTGGTCGAGCTCACCCAACCGCCCCAGTCCGAGTGAACTGGGGAACGCTGCGAGTTCGAAGACATCGAAGGCCGGTTCCTCGTACGGATGGGAGGCACGCAATGCGCCCAGCACTGCGCTTCGCTTTCCGCGAGGGGCAATCACTTCCACACGATTCTCGCGAACCTGCTCCACAGCGCCGACGGTCCCGATCGTCGGATTCGCTCCGTCGGCGGGCAGGAACTGACCCGTACCGGTGACGGTCCAACTGCACTGGCTGTAGTCACCGATCCGCCCAGCCCCGGCCTCGAAAAGTGCATCCTGCACGGCCGATGCATTCTCCACCGGAACCATGACGACCCACTTGTCGAGCGGCTGCGTCGGCTTGGGTTCGATCGGGCGAAGCACGGTCAGGCCCAGAGCCTGCGCCAACGCGTCGGACACTCCGGGGTCGGCCGAGTCCGCATTGGTGTGCGCCGAGAACAGTGCGCATCCCGCCTTGATGAGCTTGTGAACCAACGCACCTTTGGGTGTGTGAGCACCGACGGTGTCCACCCCACGCAGCAGAAGTGGATGGTGAACGACCAGAAGGTCGGCACCGGAGGCGATGGCGTCGTCGACCACTGCCTCGGTCGGATCCACCGCGAAAACCACTCTCGTCACAGCGTCGGCCGGATCGCCGCAGACCAGACCGACCGAGTCCCACGATTCCGCCAGGGCCGGCGGATAAGCGGATTCCAGCACGGCTATGACGTCCGCAAGGGTTGGGCCACTCACAAGATCTCCTTCATCGCTTCGATCAGTACCGCAACCTGCCCGGCTGGACGGACGGCCACGCGCAGCCGATCCGGGCCGAGTCCGGGAAAGGTGTCGCACCGGCGGACGGCGATTCCGCGGGCACGCAGGTGCTCTCGCATCGTGGCGCCGTCACGGACGTCGATGAGCACGAACGGCCCCGCAGCGGGTTGGTGCACGGCAATCCCGATCTCGGTCAGTCGCCGCGACATGTCTCGGCGGTCCACGGCAATCGCGTCGGCTTTGATCCTCGACTGCTCGACGGCAAACGGTTCGCAGCACGCCGTGATGGCCTCGATCTGCAGACTGCCCAATGGCCAGTGGGCTCGGCCGTGACTGAGTCGAGCCAGAAGATCGGGAGAGCCGATCGCGTATCCACACCGCAATCCGGCGAGCGCCCACGTCTTGGTCAGGCTCCGAAGGACCAGTACATCCGCCGACTCGACACCGGCGATGCTCTCCGTTTCGCCGGGGACCGCGTCGCCGAAGGCCTCGTCCACCACCAGGATCCGGCCCGGCTGACGCAATGCCAACACATCGGCCTTGGGGTGAAGCACGGACGTCGGGTTGGTCGGATTGCCCAGAACGACAAGGTCCGCGGATTCGGGTACCTGCGCGGTCCGAAGCTCGAAAGGCGGCTCCAGAATCACTTGAGTCACCGGCACACCGGCCTCTCGCAGTGCCAGTTCCGGCTCGGTGAACGACGGATGGATCAGCGCTGCCGAACGAGCGCCCAGGCGCGGCAGCATCGCGAATCCCTCGGCACCGCCCGAGAGCAACAACACCTCTTCGGGCCGGCGCCCGTGCCGCTGCGCGACCGTTTCGCGAGCCTTCAGTTCCGCTGCGGCCGACGGGTACGAACCGAGCGTCGCCAGCCCTGCGGCCAGCCGATCCCGCAACCACTTCGGCGGGCCGGAGCCTTGAACGTTGACGGCAAAATCGAGTAACCCGGGCTCCGCTTCGACATCGCCGTGATGTCGCAAGCTCTCCAGGTCAACCGTTCCGGTACTCACCCGGTCAGCCTACGGTCGAGCACCGTGCGCGGACATCACCCCTGCCGTCCGGGACAATGAGTGCCGTGACGACACCACCGCTCGACCGCTTTCCCGTAGTTCTGTTCGATCTGGACGGCACCATCACCGATTCCGCTCCCGGCATTCACGGCGGCTTCCGACACGCGTTGGCAACTGTCGGCCATCCGGAGCCGACGGAAGCGATGTTGGCATCGGTGATCGGCCCGCCGATGGTCGACACCTTCAGGTCACTCGGTATGGCCCCGGCGGACGTGGATCGGGCGATCGCCGCGTACATCGAGCGTTACGACGCGACCGGGTGGCAGGAGAACTCGGTGTACGAAGGCATGGACGTCGTCCTGGGTAAGGCTCGCGCGAGCGGCACCCGACTGGCCGTCGCCACCTCCAAGTCGGAGCGATTCGCCATTCGAATCCTCGAACATTTCGGCCTGGCCGAGCACTTCGAGTTCATCGGCGGCGCGAGTGACGACGGAACTCGTCGGGCTAAACCCGATGTGATCGCGCATTCGCTGACCTCACTCGGGATCACTCCCGTCCTCGCATCCGACGGCGGAACCCCCGACGTTCTCATGATCGGCGACCGTGATCACGACGTGCTCGGCGCCGCGAAGTACGGCATCCCCACCGTCGTCGTCGAATGGGGCTACGGTTCCGCCGAGGAAGCGCGGCAAGCGTTTCGCTCCGTATCGTCGGCATCCGAACTGGGAGGACTTCTCGATGGCCGCCACTGAACCACTCCACGTGACTGAACCACTTCATGTGACGTTTGTGTGCACCGGCAATATCTGCCGGTCACCGATGGCCGAAAAGATCTTGCTCGCGCATCTGGACCGTGAAGGCCTCGCCGACCGAGTCCGTGTCAGCAGCGCCGGTACCGAGGGGTTTCACACCGGTAGCGAGGCCGACGAGCGGACCAACGTCGTGCTCCGAGCGGCCGGATATCCGACGGGCCACAGTGCCGCGCAGGTCAATGCAGATCATCTCGCGGCCGATCTGGTCGTCGCCCTCGACACCGGCCATGAACGTGAGCTTGCTCATCTCGGCGTGCCCACCGAGCGTCGGCGCCTACTGCGATCGTTCGACCCCGAGGCGGACGGAGAATCGGTTCCGGACCCGTACTACGGGGATCAGGAGGACTTCGAACTGGTGCGAGACCAGATCGAAGCAGCCATTCCCGACATACTCGACTGGATCCGCGAGCGAGCCTGAACCCGGAGCAAAATTCACTCCCGTTCGGGCAACGGATACCGTGGACGTGTGCGAAGACTGAAATTCCTGTTGCGGCCCGGTTGGTTGGTACTGGCAGCTGTGGTCGGGCTCTTCGCCTACCTGTGCTTCACCGTGCTCGCCCCATGGCAACTCGGCAAGAACACGAAGACCGAGCACCGCAATGATCTGATCTCGAACTCGATCAACGCGGAGACCGTGCCGATCGGTGACGTCATCGCCGATTCGACGATCGCACCGGACGACGAATGGCGAAACATCACCGCGGCAGGCACCTATCTGCCCGACGCCGACATCCTCGTTCGACTGCAGTCCATCGAGGGCGCACCGTCGTACGAGATCCTGACGCCTTTCCTTCTCGACGACGGCCGCACGATCCTCGTCAATCGCGGATACGTTCGGCCGATCAACGGCGCCGAGGCACCGCCCATCGCCGCGCCGCCGACCGATCCGGTCACTCTCAACGGTCGCGTGCGTCTGTCGGAAGGCACCGCGCCCGGCCGAGTTCCGATGTTCGAGGACGGCGCGAAACAGGTCTACTCGATCGACGCACAACCTATCGGCGAGTTCATCGGAACGGACCTGATCGACGCGTACATCCAACTCGAACCCGACCAGCCCGGCGGCCTGGGGACGATCCCTCTCCCCCAACTCGATGCAGGCCCCTATCTCTCGTACGGGTTCCAATGGCTGGCGTTCGGCATCATGGCGCCGCTCGGACTGGCCTACTTCATTCGCGCGGAGTGGCGCGAACGTCGCAAGGAGAAGGCAGCTCAAGCAGCTGTCGACGGCTTCGCAGCGGACGACGCCGCTACCGAGACGACCCCGGAAGCGCCGGTATCCGCGCCTGCCGCACCCCCCGCCGAACCGACTCGTACCTTCAGCCGTCGCAAGAAGCCGGAGCCGGAATCAGTGCCGCTGACGGCGCAGGAAGCCAAACTTGCCGATCGATACGGCAATACCCGCTGAAATACCCGCTGACACCACAACTGCACTGATCTGCACCGCCGACGAAAGCCTCGACGCGCGGCGCAGATCGTTCGGCGTCGGCACAAGCCCGCGGCCGAGGACGGGACGCATCTCCACCCCGTGCGCGTACTCGGTCCGACCACCCAACGAAATGCCCAACGCCCCTGCCGCCGACGCTTCCGCGACGCCCGCATTGGGGCTTGGATGAGCCGCTGCGTCGCGTTTCCACGCTGCCAGTGATTCCTGAACCGAGCCGCCTACCACCGGTGCACACGCAGCCGTCAGCGCACCGGTCAGCCGAGCGGGGACGATGTTGACCAGATCGTCGAACCTCGCCGCAGCCCACCCGAATCTGCGGTATTTCTCGGAGCGGTAGCCGATCATCGCGTCGAGGGTGTTGGCGGCGCGGTAGACGAACAGACCCGGCACGCCCGCAATTGCACCCCAGAACATTGCACCGACGCTTGCATCCGAGGTGTTTTCGGCGACCGACTCCAGCGCTGCACGCGTGAGGCCCTCCTCGCCCAGTACCGATGGATCGCGTCCACAGAGTGAAGGAAGTAGCTCACGCGCTTTCGTCAGGTCGCGATCGACCTGTGACGCCTCCAATCGAGCGGCCATGTCGATGCCGGTGCGTGCAAGCGACGTCCCGCCGAGCACGGCCCAGGTAGCTATCGCCGTCGTACCCGTGACGGCCACCCAACCGGCCCGGCGCGACGCTGCTTCGGCTGCGAGCCCAAGTCCAGCGGTGCCGGCCAAGAGCACAGCGACATGAAGTGTTCCGGCCGCTCGCGAGTCCCGGTAGGACATCTTCTGCAGCGCGATAGCCGCGGTTCCGAAGCCGGCAACCGGATGGAACCGCCCCGGATCGGCGAATGCCCGATCCGCAACGAAGCCGAGGAGAAGCCCGGCAGCTCGCGCATTGAATCGAGATTGGGACGAACGAACCGAAATCTGCACGAGCGTAGTTGTAGCAGCGACGCTCGTTCTCTGGCCAACCGTCACGTGTCTGCACGAGCCGATCTCTACCCGTCCCAGTCGATCGTCAGGTAGATCAAGCGGTGCATTCGGTTGATTTCCCAGACACGGGCAATCCCGGTCGCCAGTGCGTCGCTCTGGGAACGAACCCGGATCGTCTGCCCCGCGAACAACGCAACACTGAGACTGGGCATCTCGGCGATGTGTATGTGCGGACGGGTGGGATGCACGCGCGTCGGGTCGACGGCTACTTCGATCACAGAACTGGACATGCGTCCAGAATGGCGTATTGCGGACAATTCGTTGCCGAAAATGAAAAAACCCCGATCTGCGTCGACGCAGATCGGGGCTTGAATTCTTCGGTGGGCGCGGAGGGTTTCGAACCCCCGACCGCTGGTGTGTAAAACCAGAGCTCTACCACTGAGCTACACGCCCGAACTCCCGGTGAGACCCTCACCGGGAGTGCTCTAAGACTCTAGCGCGGCAAGCGCGTTTGCCCAAAGTCCGTGGTCACGGGCTTCTCCGGGGCCGTTCATCTCGGCAAAACGAATGATTCCGTCTTTGTCGATGACAAAGGTGCCACGATTCGCGAAGCCCAACTTGTCGTTGAACACCTCGTACTTCTGAGCGACCTCACCGTGCGGCCAGAAGTCCGACAGCAAGGGAAATGTGTATCCCTGCTCAGCTGACCAGATCTTGTGAGTCGGCGAAGCACCGACAGAAATCGCGAGAATGGCGGTGTCGTCGTTTTCGAACTTCGGAAGCTCGTCACGGACCTTGCAGAGTTCCCCCTGACAAGTCCCGGTGAAGGCCAACGGATAGAAGACCAGCAGAACGTTCTTCTTACCGCGGAAATCTGCTAGCGAGACTTCCTGGTTGTTCTGGTCCTTCAAGGTGAAATCCGGTGCCTGGGCACCAACTTCGAGAGGCATGTGCGATTCCTTGGGAAAGTGCGGAAAGGACCGGGTCAGCGCTTGTTGGCCGGACGAGCCTTCGGCTGAACCAGTCGACTTCCCGACCAGTCACCGAGGTTGGCTGCCGATGTCTGCGTCAGGCCGGCAGTCGGCGCCGATTCGGCGATCTCGCTGGGCTCGACGTGTCCGTCGAGACCGGTCTTGGGAGTGAGAACCCACACGAAGCCTTCGTCGGCGAGGGGCCCGATGGCATCCATCAAGGCATCTACCAGGTCACCGTCCTCGTCGCGCCACCACAGCAGCACGACGTCGATGACCTCGTCGGAATCCTCGTCGAGCATTTCCCCGCCGATGGTTTCCTCAACCGCGGCACGAATGCCGTCGTCGGTATCCTCATCCCAGCCCAGTTCCTGCACCACCATGTCAGTGGTAATCCCGAGTTTCTGAGCGTAGTTCTGGGCATCCGCCGCGGCGACCACGGTGGGGTCCTCCTTTTGTTGATGGTGTGTGGCGACCCCGCACACCTACCGTTTGACGATCAATTAGGGAAAGCGAACATGGTCTGAGGCGTTAGCGCAAGCCGACCACGCCGAAAACTTTCACCAAAGATCGTCTTCTGACACACGGCGAACCTTACGCCTGCGGATTACCGCAGGTCACAGGGATCCACATTCATCGAAGATCGACCTGCGAATCGAATTGCTCGTATCGCTGATCGAATTGATTTCATCGGCCGAATGATCACTCTCGATCACGACAGCAGATGAACGTAGGTTCGCGGCCAATTCGGCGAACAGTCCGGAAAGTTGCGTCGGAAGTTCACTCGAGACCGAGTCGAACCACGAGGCCGTCTCCCTTGCCGAGGAAGCAGCAGCGCTTGCTTCGGCTCTCAGGTCGGTCTCACCATGATTTCCGGCGTCGACGTAGGCATTGAACGCGACCACGTCGTTTTTCGATCGGGAGACCGCTTCCTCACAGATCGCGAACGCCGCCTCTGCCGCATCTGCCGCCGCTTTCGACGAGGATGCGGCGGCCATCGAAATACTCACCTCGGATTGGTATGCAGCCACGTGCGCTTCATTGGGTACTGCCGATCCGGTCACCGCCGCCGAACATCCCACGATCACCGACAGTCCCACTGCGATCGATCCGACCGAGACCCACGCCCCGACCCTGCCGTAATTGATTTCTTTGTTTATTTTTTCCCACCCCTTCATACGTTCCGATCGATCCCCCAAGCCTGTGACTACGGGGAACCATCACACCCCTGCGTCACGCCGAAAAACGCTACCCGAGAGTAACCAGAGGCGAGGTGTGCCGGACCGACCGGGATGGTGAAAGATGAGGTACGCGCCATATTCACGATGGAAGTGCGTCGGACCTAACAAGGCCTCGATCACCTATGTAAGGACGCCCCACCACGCGTCCCCAAACCAATGAGGAGCACACGTTGTCTGACCTGATCCAGGGTCCCGCGTCCGGGCAGAACGCCGATTCCGGCGCCGCCGGCGAGTCGGGTTCGCCCGCGTCGAATACGCCGGGGGGAACCGACGGTCGCGTTCGCGTCATTCGCGAAGGTGTTGCGTCGTACCTGCCGGACATCGATCCGGACGAGACCACCGAATGGCTCGAATCATTCGACGGACTTCTGGATCGATCCGGACCCACGCGTGCCCGCTACCTCATGCTCCGCATGCTCGAACGCGCCGGCGAGAAGCACGTCGCACTCCCCGCGCTCACTTCGACCGACTACGTCAACACGATTCCGACCGAAAACGAGCCGTGGTTCCCCGGTGACGAAGAGGTCGAGCGCCGCTATCGCGCCTGGATCCGTTGGAACGCCGCGATCATGGTCCACCGCGCTCAGCGACCGGGCGTCGGCGTCGGCGGTCACATCTCCACCTACGCATCCTCGGCAGCGTTGTACGAGGTCGGCTTCAACCACTTCTTCCGCGGCAAGGACCATCCCGGCGGCGGCGACCACATCTTCATCCAGGGGCACGCCTCCCCCGGCATCTACGCGCGCGCCTTCCTCGAGGGCCGGATCCCCGCGGAACAGCTCGACGGATTCCGCCAGGAGAAGTCCCACGCCGACTTCGGCGGCGCACTGCCGTCCTACCCGCACCCGCGGCTGCTTCCCGACTTCTGGGAGTTCCCGACGGTCTCGATGGGCCTCGGCCCGATGAACGCCATCTACCAGGCCCGGTTCAACCACTACCTCAACGACCGCGGCATCAAGGACACCACCGATCAGCACGTGTGGGCGTTCCTCGGCGACGGCGAAATGGACGAGCCCGAGTCACGCGGCCTCGCTCACGTCGCGGCAACCGAAGGCCTCGACAACCTCACGTTCGTGGTGAACTGCAACCTCCAACGCCTCGACGGCCCGGTCCGCGGCAACGGAAAGATCATCCAGGAACTGGAATCGTTCTTCCGCGGTGCCGGCTGGAACGTCATCAAGGTCGTCTGGGGTCGCGAGTGGGATGCGCTGCTGCACGCCGATCGCGACGGCGCACTGGTCAACCTGATGAACGTGACGCCGGACGGTGACTACCAGACGTACAAGGCCAACGACGGCGCGTTCGTACGCGATCACTTCTTCGGACGTGACCCCCGCACCAAGGAACTGGTCAAGGACCTCACAGACCAGGAAATCTGGAACCTCAAGCGCGGTGGCCACGACTACCGCAAGGTCCACGCCGCCTACGCAGCGGCCATGGCACACAAGGGCCAGCCGACGGTCATCCTGGCGCACACCATCAAGGGCTACACCCTCGGTAAGCACTTCGAGGGCCGCAACGCCACGCACCAGATGAAGAAGCTGACGCTGGACGATCTCAAGGCGTTCCGCGACATGCAGCACATCCCGATCTCGGACGCCGAGCTCGAGAAGGATCCGTACCTGCCTCCGTACTACCACCCGGGCGCCGACGCACCCGAGATCAAGTACATGCTCGACCGTCGTAAAGCACTGGGCGGGTTCCTGCCTTCCCGCAACACCGATGCGGCGCCGCTCAAGCTCCCCGAGGACAAGACGTACGACGTCATCCGCAAGGGTTCGGGCAAGCAGGAAGTCGCCACCACCATGGCGATCGTGCGCATCCTCAAGGAACTGTTGCGCGACAAGGAAATCGGCAAGCGCATCGTGCCGATCATCCCGGACGAGGCTCGCACGTTCGGTATGGACTCGTGGTTCCCGTCGCTGAAGATCTACAACCGCAACGGGCAGCTCTACACGTCCGTCGACGCCGAACTCATGCTCGCCTACAAGGAGAGCCCGATCGGCCAGATCCTGCACGAGGGCATCAACGAGGCCGGTTCGACGGCTTCGTTCACCGCAGTCGGCACGTCGTACGCCACCCACGGTGAACCGATGATTCCGCTGTACATCTTCTACTCGATGTTCGGTTTCCAGCGCACCGGCGACGGCCTGTGGGCGGCTGCCGACCAGATGGCTCGGGGATTCGTTCTCGGCGCAACCGCCGGTCGTACCACTCTGACCGGTGAAGGTCTCCAGCACGCCGACGGACACTCCCTGCTCCTGGCATCCACCAACCCCGCAGCTGTCACGTACGACGCCGCGTTCTCGTACGAGTTGGCGCACATCGTCAAGGACGGCTTGCGCCGCATGTACGGCGGCACCGAGGGCGTAAACGGTTTCGGTGGCGAGAACATCTTCTACTACCTGACCATCTACAACGAGCCGTACGTTCAGCCGGCCGAGCCCGAAGGTCTCGACGTCGAGGGCTTGCTCAAGGGCATCTACCTCTACAAGACGTCCGAAGCATCGGGCCCGAAGGCACAGATCCTCGTCTCCGGTGTCGCGATGCCCGAGGGGCTGCGCGCGCAGAAGCTGCTCGCCGACGAATGGGGCGTCTCGGCCGACGTCTGGTCGGTCACCTCCTGGGGTGAGCTGCGCCGCGAAGGCGTCGAATGCGAACGTCAG
Source organism: Rhodococcus sp. Ni2 (assembly GCF_021352185.1). Taxonomy (NCBI): domain Bacteria; kingdom Bacillati; phylum Actinomycetota; class Actinomycetes; order Mycobacteriales; family Nocardiaceae; genus Rhodococcus; species Rhodococcus sp. Ni2. The sequence continues at coordinate 268,011 of NZ_WOXZ01000003.1, read as the reverse complement.
GCGCTGCTCAATCCGTCCGAGGATGCTCCGGTTCCCTTCGTCACCACGGCGTTGTCGTCGGCCCAAGGCCCCGTCGTCGCGGCTTCGGACTGGATGCGGGCGGTCTCGGACCAGATCCGTCAGTGGGTTCCCGGCGACTACACCACGCTCGGCACGGACGGGTTCGGGTTCTCCGACACCCGCACCGCTGCGCGTCGCTACTTCAACGTCGATGCCGAATCCATCGTCGTTGCCGTGCTGATCGGTTTGGCGAAGGAAGGATCGATCGAGCGGTCGAAGGCCGTCGAAGCAGCGAGCCGATACCGCATCGACGACGTGAATGCTGCTCCCGAGCAGACCGGGGACACCGGTAGCGCCTAAGTCGTAGGGCAACAGTCCCAGCGATCGAAAACAGACCTACGCCCATCGCCGCGGGTGTCATCTCGACATCCGCTGCGGCGATGGGCGTAGGTTTTTCTCATGCCCGAACCTGATCCCGAGAAACCCGAAGAGGGCGTACGCCGCACTCGACCACAGTCGTCCGGGTTGCAGGCTGTACTCGCCCGCCGTCGTCAGGTTCGCGATCCACTTCCAGAAGCCTTGCTCCGCCGCGTCAAACAGTTCTCCGGCCGGCTCTCCACCGAGGCCGTGACCGTGATGGAGGAGCAGCTTCCGTTCTTCGACAGTCTCGACGCTTCGCAACGCGCCGACGTTCAACTGTTGGTGCAGACGTCGGTGGTGAATTTCCTGGAATGGCTGCGGCAACTCGACTCGGAGATCAGCTTCGGATACGAGTCGTTTCCGGTCATCCCTCAGGATCTTGCTCGACAGCTCACGCTGCGCCAGACCGTCGACATGGTCCGGGTGGCGATGGAGTTCTTCGAGAAATGGCTGCCGGCTCTCGCCCGCAACGATCAGCAGCTGATCGCGCTGACAGAAGCCGTCCTGCGCTACGGGCGTGAACTCGGTTTCGCAGCAGCGACGGTGTATGCAAGCGCTGCCGAGTCGCGGGGTGCCCTGGACACGCGACTGGAAGCGCTCGTCGTCGACGCCGTCGTGCAGGGAGACACCGGCTCGGACATGCTCTCTCGCGCCGCCACCTTGAACTGGGATGCCACGGCTCCGGCCACCGTCATCGTCGGGTCTCCCCCGCCGGACGAGCGGGTCTCGGTTGCCGGCACCGTCCACGCGACTGCCGCCGCGCACGGGCGCGCTGTTCTCGCCGTGGTGCAGGGTCCGCGACTGGTGATGATCGTCAGCGGCGAGCTGAGCAGTAAGACGGAAGGCAGCCAATTCCTTCAAGACCTGCTCATGAGTTTCGCCGACGAGCCGGTGGTGATCGGCCCGACGACACCCTCGTTGAGCGCAGCGCACTTCAGTGCGTCCGAAGCTCTGGCGGGAATCAAGGCTGTTGCCGGGTGGCGCGGCGCACCTCGTCCCGTTTTCGCGACTGAACTGCTCCCGGAACGGGCACTACTGGGAGACGCCGCTGCCGTGAAGGCTCTTCGCGATTTCCTCGTCGCACCTTTAGCTGAATCCGGCACAGTCTTGACCGATACTTTAGACAGTTATCTCGACTGTGGAGGTGCGGTCGAGACTTGTGCACGTCTTCTGTTTGTTCATCCAAATACCGTTCGGTACCGCTTGAAGCGAATCGCCGAAGTTACCGGCCGGGATCCAACGAATCCACGCGACGCGTATGTACTACGGATCGCCGCTACCGTGGGCCGATTGACACAAATCGATCTCAAATCGAACAATTCGGTTACTTCAGTCACATCCTTAACATCCGGACAAACAAACCTGTAACCCCTGAGCGTCCAATTTCGATGGCCGAGCGCGACGTGGGATTTTGTGGGAACTCTACAAAACACTTCGCCAGAGTTCATCGCGACCGACATCTCGCAGGTCGCTCGCGGCGGTGTTCTCTTAATAAGTGATTTCGTTGCTCGCCCCGGGACAGGGCTCTCAGACACCCGGCATGCTCAGCCCCTGGCTGGCACTGCCCGGAGCACAAGACCGCCTCGAAGTGTGGTCGAAGGCAGCCGGCCTGGACCTGGTCCGACTCGGCACGACCGCGACCGCCGAAGAAATCACCGACACCTCGGTAACCCAGCCCCTCGTCGTTGCCGCTGCTCTGCTGGCATACGAGGAAATCGAATCACGTGGGCTCCTCGGCGCCGACGTCATCGCTGCCGGCCATTCGGTGGGTGAGCTTGCCGCTGCTGCGGTCGCCGGTGTTATCTCTGCTGACGACGCGGTCGCGCTTGCCGCCCTCCGTGGCGCCGAGATGGCCAAGGCTTGTTCGCTCGAGCCCACGGGCATGTCAGCCGTTCTCGGTGGAGACGAAGCCGAAGTGCTCGCACGAATCGAAGAACTCGGGCTGGAAGCAGCCAACCGCAATGCGGCCGGCCAGATCGTGGCGGCCGGACTGCTCACCGCGCTCGAAGAACTCGCAGCAAACGCACCCGAAAAGGCCCGAGTCCGCGCACTACCCGTCGCCGGAGCTTTCCACACCCGCTTCATGGCGCCGGCGCAGGACGCCGTCGCAGCTGCTGCCGCCAAGATCACCCCTTCCGATCCGACGCGCACGCTGCTTTCCAACTCGGATGGCGCACCCGTCTCCTCGGGCGCCGACGCCCTCACCAAGCTTGCCGCGCAGGTAACCCGCCCCGTTCGTTGGGACCTCTGCTCCGCGTCGTTGCGGGCAGCAGAAGTCAGCGCGATCGTGGAACTCCCGCCGGCCGGAACCCTCGTCGGAATTGCCAAGCGTGAAATGCGTGGCACACCGACGGTGGCCCTCAAGAACCCGGAGGATATCTCCGCACTGTCCGAGCTGACCTAAGCTCGGACGCCCACCCGGCCGATCAGCCCGAACGGCGGCCGGACGTTTCACCCCACCTCAATCGATCAAGAAGGGAGCCACACCAGTGGCCCACACTCAGGAAGAAATCATCGCGGAACTCGGCCAGATCGTGGAGGAGGTCACCGGTATCGAGCCTTCCGAGGTCACCGTTGACAAGTCCTTCGTGGACGACCTCGATATCGACTCCCTGTCCATGGTCGAGATCGCCGTTCAGACCGAAGACAAGTACGGCGTGAAGGTCCCCGACGAGGATCTTGCAGGTCTGCGCACCGTCGGCGACATCGTCGCGTACATCCAGAAGCTCGAAGCCGAAGGCGCCGAAGCCAAGAACGCAGAGTGAGCCGACCGTGACTTCCGCTTCTACCCGCAAAGGGAAATTCCCCGACATCGTCGTCACGAGCCTCGCGACGTCGACCTCGGTGGCTGGTGATGTGGATGGCACGTGGAAGGCGCTACTCGCCGGCGAAAGCGGCATCGGAATCCTCGATGACCCGTTCATCGACGAGTTCGACCTTCCCATTCGCATCGGCGGGCACCTGAAGGTTTCACCGGACGAGGGCTTGTCCCGCGTCGAAATTCGACGGATGAGCTGGGTGGAACGCCTTGCCCTCACGTTGAGTCGCACGGTCTGGAGCAACGCCGGCAGCCCTGAAGTCGATCAGGACCGCCTGGCCGTTGTCATCGGCACCGGACTCGGCGGCGGCGACACGCTCATCGACGCCGTCGACAAGCTCCGTGGCGGCGGATACCGCAAGGTGTCCCCGTTCTCGGTGCAGATGGTCATGCCCAACGGACCGGCCGCAACGGTCGGACTCGAACTCGGGGCCCGCGGTGGCGTCATCACTCCGGTGTCGGCATGTTCATCAGGTTCCGAGGCAATTGCTCACGCTCACCGCATGCTTGTCATGGGTGACGCGGACATGGTTGTGGCTGGTGGAGTCGAGAGCTTCATCGACGCCGTTCCGATCGCGAGCTTCGCCATGATGCGTGCGATGAGCACCAACAACGACAATCCGGCCGCAGCTTCACGTCCTTTCGACAAGGACCGCGACGGATTTGTCTTCGGCGAAGCCGGCGCCCTGATGATCCTCGAAACCGAGGAGCACGCCAAGGCACGCGGGGCAACGATTCACGCCCGCCTGCTTGGTTCCGGAATCACTTCGGACGGGTACCACATCGTGGCACCGCATCCGGAAGGCCTGGGCGCGGCGCGAGCCATGACCCGAGCAATCGAGATGGCCGGACTGACGAAGTCCGACATCAAGCACATCAACGCCCACGCCACTGCGACGCCGATCGGTGACATCGCAGAGGCAAAGGCAATCAACGCAGCGGTCGGCAATCACGCTGCGGTGTACGGCCCGAAATCCGCGCTGGGACACTCGATCGGCGCTGTCGGCGCCCTCGAATCAGTCCTCACGGTTCTGGCAGTGCGTGACGGGATCATCCCGCCCACGCTCAATGTTGACAGCCAGGATCCAGAAATCGATCTCGATGTCGTCAAGGGCGAACCCCGAGCCGGCTCTTTCGATTTCGCACTGAACAACTCGTTCGGTTTCGGTGGGCACAATGTCGCGCTCGCCTTCGGTCGGGCCTAGCCCGAACCGCGGTTTGCACCTGTCCGCGGGTGTCGTTGCAACACAACGTCACCCGCGGACAACACCGACCTTTCGTTCCACCCAAGGCTCGTACTGAAGGAGGACGCGATGACCATCCTGGCCCCCGTGACAAAGTCCGAATCATCGACAGACCCGCGCGATCCTCTTGCGCGCCTGGAAAATCTGTTCGACCCCGGCACAACAGTGCCGCTCCACGCCCGTGACAAGTCCGGTGTGCTCGCCGCGTCCGGAAACATCGACGGCGTCCGCACCATCGCATACTGCTCCGACGCCACTGTCATGGGTGGCGCCATGGGCGTCGACGGTTGCAAACACCTCGTCAAAGCCATCGATACCGCTATCGAGGAAGAGTCCCCCATCGTGGGCCTCTGGCACTCCGGTGGCGCGCGTCTGGCTGAAGGCGTCGAGGCACTCCACGCCGTCGGACTGGTCTTCGAGGCCATGGTCCGCGCGTCGGGTCTCATACCTCAAATTTCCGTCGTGCTCGGCTTCGCGGCTGGTGGAGCCGCATACGGTCCAGCCCTCACCGATGTCGTGATCATGGCGCCGGAAGGCCGAGTGTTCGTCACCGGGCCAGACGTAGTTCGTAGTGTCACCGGCGAACAGGTCGACATGGTGTCACTCGGCGGTCCGGACACACACACCAAGAAGTCGGGTGTCGCGCACATCGCCGCACACGACGAGGCCGACGCATTGCACCGCGCACGACGCCTGGTCTCGATGATGTGCGAGCAGGGCGAATTCGATCAGCGGGCAGCGGAACTCGGCGACAGCGATCTGCGCGCCATGATGCCTGCGTCCGCAAAACGTGCATACGACGTTCGTCCCATCGTTCACGAAATGCTCGACAACGTCGAAGGCGAGTCGAGTTTCGAAGAACTGCAAGGCAATTACGCTCGGAGCATCGTCACCGGTTTCGGCCGGATGGCCGGACGCACCGTTGGCGTCATTGCGAACAACCCACTGCGACTCGGGGGGTGCCTGAACTCCGAAAGTGCAGAGAAGGCCGCTCGATTCGTGCGACTGTGCAACGCATTCGGCGTGCCGCTCGTGGTCGTCGTCGATGTTCCCGGGTATTTGCCGGGCGTCTCGATGGAGTGGGAAGGCGTTGTCCGACGCGGAGCGAAGTTACTTCACGCCTTCGCCGAGGCAACGGTCCCCCGCGTCACCGTCGTCACTCGAAAGATCTACGGCGGCGCCTACATCGCGATGAACTCGCGAGCACTGGGAGCCACGGCCGTATTCGCTTGGCCCAACTCCGAAGTAGCCGTGATGGGTGCGAAGGCTGCTGTCGGCATCCTGCACAAGCGGGCCCTCGCAGCTGCACCGGACGACGAGCGTGAAGCATTGCACGACCGACTCGCTGCCGAGCACGAGGCAATCGCGGGCGGCGTCGACCGCGCGGTCGAAATCGGCGTCGTCGACGAGGAAATCGACCCGGCGAAGACTCGCAGCATCGTGACCGCTGCCCTCGCGTCTGCACCATCTGTCCGCGCGCGGCACAAGAACATTCCGCTCTGACAACCCTGGACAGCAAGGTGGGCCTCGCCGATACGGCGGGGCCCACCTTTGTCATTCAAGTCTTTGTCGTTCAAGCCGCGAGAGCACTCCGGGTTCAGGATGGACCTCGGTCAGCTGACACGCCTTCGCAGCCATGTCACTTCGGCACCTTCGCCTGAACTCCGGAAGGGTTCGAGTTCCTCGTCCCACGGTGTACCTATCGCCCGATCGATTTCCGCGGCGATGTCTCCACCGGAATTCATGATGGACCGCAGTTTCATCTCCCCTACGACGACATCACCGTTCGCACTGGTGGATCCGCGCCACAGGCCCAGACCGGGCACATGGCTGTACCGTTCGCCGTCGACGCCATGACTCGGGTCCTCGGTGACCTCGAACCGCAACATCGGCCACGCGCGTAGCGAGTCGACCAGGCGGGCACAGGTTCCGACGGGACCCGTCCAGTCCGTCGTCGCACGCAGAAGCCCGTCGTAGGCAGGCTGTGAGGTCCATCTGAGCTTGGCAGGGCTGTCCAACGTGGCGGACAGAGCCCAATCCACGTGCGGGCACAGCGCCGCGGGCGACGAGTGGATGTAAACCACACCAGTCGTCACGTCCGCGAATTGATTCATTTCGCGCACTCGAGCCTCCTGCTTCGACGAGGGACGTCTTCCCCAACGACCTCTGTCGAGTTCGTGCAGCACGCTCGATTGAACAGTGTGCCTTGTGTTACCCGTGTTGCGCCAGTGGAAGGAGAGAAATTTGTGCTCTACCGCGAAACTTCACCGACCACGCCATCCGACAATTCGGTCCACAAAGGCTTGGCCCAATCACCGAAATCGCGATCGGTAAGCACGACGCACGCAGTATCGATCGTGGGATCGACCCACAGGAACGTCCCGGACTGGCCGAAATGACCGAAGGTAGCGGCCGAGTTCTCGAGACCCGTCCAATGCGGACGCTTGTCGCCCCGAATTTCGAATCCGAGCCCCCAGTCGTTGGGGCGCTGAGAGCCGTAACCCGGAAGAATTCCGTTGAGCCCCGGGAACTGCACAGTTGTCGCCTCTGCGAACGTCTGCGCCGAGACCAGAGTCGGCGAGAGCAGTTCAGCCGCGAACTTGGCCAAGTCGTCTGCCGATGCCTGCGCACCGTGACCGGCCGGACCGACAAGAGCCGCGCTGGTCATCGCCAACGGCGCGAACACCGCCTCGGCCAGATAGTCGGCAAATTCGATCTCGGTCTCCCGGGAAACCAACTCGGCAAGCACCTCGAACCCCGCACTCGAGTAGATCCGCTTCGACGCCACCGGCGCCTGAACAACACGTTCGGCGAATGCCAATCCCGAAGCATGTGCGAGGAGATGACGAACGGTCGACCCCTCAGGCCCGGCCGGCCCATCCAACTCGACCGCCCCCTCCTCCACTGCCACGAGAATCGCGTAGGCGCACAACAGTTTTGTCACCGAAGCCAGGGGGAAAACATGCGCCTGGTCGCCACTGAAACCACGAATGCGGTCGCCCTCACCGGGATTCTTCCCGGAGAGGACGACCGCTGCCGCATTGTCGACCGGCCACTGCTGGATTACGTCGAGACTGTGAGTACTGGGCACCCGATCAGACTACTGGCACAAGAGTTGCGCTTCCGATCACCAGTCAGCTTCGGTGTAGCGGATGACGCCGCGGATGTTCTTGCCATCCAACATGTCCTGGTAGCCGTCGTTCACGCCTTCGAGCGTGTAGGTCCGAGTGACCATGTCGTCGAGGTTCAGCTTGCCTGCCTTGTACATCGCGAGGAGGTTCGGCACGTCCTGGCGAGCGTTGCCACCGCCGAAAATGTTGCCCTGAAGGTCCTTCTGAAGCATCGCCATCAGGAACAGGTTCAGCTTCACATCCATGTCCGTCAGGTGCCCCATTGCGGTGACGACACAACGGCCGGCCTTTGCCGTCAGAATCATCGCTTCTTCGACGTACTCACCCTTCATTTCGCCGACGGTGATGATCGTCTTCTGTGCCATGCGGCCATACGTAGCGTCGATGATCGGCTGAATGGCAGCGGCAGCGCTTTCGAAAGCGTGCGTTGCGCCGAACTTCAGAGCCTGCTCACGCTTCCACGGCACGGGGTCGATGGCAAAGATGTACCGGGCGCCCGATGCAACTGCACCCTGTAGCGCACTGATACCGACGCCGCCGACACCCATGATCACAACGTCTTCGCCGGGCTTCACATCGGCGATGTGGGTTGCCGATCCCCAACCGGTCGGGACGCCGCAACCGACGAGTGCGGCAACCTCGAACGGAATGTCCTTGTCGATCTTCACCACTGACGACTGGTTCACGACCATGTAGGGCGAGAACGTCCCTAGCAGGCACATCGGGATCACGTTTTCGCCGCGAGCCTGGATCCGGTACGTGCCGTCACTGATGGCCTGGCCGCTGAGGAGGCCCATCCCGAGGTCACACAGGTTCTGATGACCGGCCGAACACGCCGGACAGGTTCCACAAGCCGGAATGAAGGACAGAACGACGTGGTCGCCGACCTCCAGACCCTTGACCTCCGGGCCGAGCTTGGTGATGACGCCCGAACCCTCGTGCCCACCCATGACGGGGAACGACGGCATCGGGGTCGCGCCGGTGACGATGTGGTGATCGGAGTGGCACATTCCGGCCGCTTCCATGCGAATCTGAACTTCGCCGGCTACCGGCTCGCCGATCTCGATCTCCTCGACGGACCACTTCTCGTTGAGGCCCCACAGGATTGCACCCTTGGTCTTCACGTCACTTCACCCTTTCATTCGCACACCCGCATCTATCTCTGTGACCATAGCCACAAATCTGCGAAATTGGAACGTGTTCTAACGAAAGATTTTGCACTGCAGGTCAGACGTCCAAATGACCTGGCACAACCGGCGCGGCAACAACGGAATAATGACCCACTGAGTGGGACAGGCCACACGGGCACCCGAAAGTAGAGCCGCCCCGAAAGCACGCAACCATTCGACTCCACCCCCCACCAATCGGTCGGACACAGAGCAGCGGGTCTGAAACAGACCTGGGCATGTTCTGGTGCATCTGAGGTTCGTCCTCAGGTTTTGAAGGTGGTGTTCGCCGGCCGCGGTTGCTGGCCGGGGTCGATCGAGGGCGGCGGAATGAACCAGGGTTTGTTGTCGGCGCCGATGCGGATCGCCCATTTCCCGACGAACCCGGATTTGCGGTGCATCAACCGATGATGTGAACGGCACAGCAGGACCAGGTTGTTCATCACCGTCGGCCCACCGTTCGCCCAGTGCCGGATATGGTGCGCATCCGTCCAGGCGGGCACACATGTGCAGCCCGGGAACGCGCAGCCCTTGTCCCGGGCGATCAACGCCACTCGCTGTTCGGCGGTGACCAACCTCTTTCCTGGTCTCGCATCCAACGGCGCGCCGTGACCGTCGAGCAGAACAGTGGACAGGAAACAATCACACCCGAGAAGCCTGCTCTGCGACACGGACAGCGGTCCGAGCCAGGGCATGTGCCCGACATCAAGATCCGACAAGTCCAGATCGGGTGAGCCTTCGTCGTCCACATCAGAAGGCGACGCGGCGCAATCCCGATGCTCCGCCAGATCCCGAGCATTGATGTGCACGTTCACATGCGGACGCTGACCACCATCGGTACCGGTCTTCGCGCAGTCCAGGTAACGGCGGATCAGTTCGGTGAACCCGTCCGCCGTGCGTTTCGCCGCCGACCGAGAATCCGGGGTTCCATCGGGTGCCGGGGTCGGCATCGTCAGATTCGACAACGCCGACAACAACATTTCCCCGGTGAGGGCGTCGAAATCCCCGCGCGCCACCACTCGACCATTCAATGTCGACGCGATCCGCAGCTCATTCCGGTCGACGTCTTCGGCGGGTGGAATTTCATCGGATTCGAAGATTCGCTCCAAGGTCGCGATCACGTTCCGCACCTTCGTGGTCGTCGCTTCCACACCCGACGCAGCAGCCAACAACAAATCGATACAGCGAGGTAGCGCCTCCTCCGGCATGCCTTTCGGTGGTGATTCACAGAACGCCACGATCAACACGGCATGCTCGAACGAGCAATCCCCGCCATCGAACCGAGCCGCCACCGCCGGAAACGGCCGCAAAGCCGCACCCAACGCGGCGATCTTCTTCCCGTCCCGAACCTGCAGCATCGTGTTCGCCGCCACCCACGCACCCACCCCGCGGCTGGCAATCACCTGATCATCCGGGCGCAACGACAACTCGTCCACCACCGCCACACGCACAGCCTCGAGACGCAGAATCTCCGCACTCGACGACACCGCAGCCTCACGCAACTCAGCAGCAGACAACTGCCACAACCGTCCGCGTAACCCCACCGCAGAACCAGACACCACATCCGACAACAAGACACTCATTGAATCCCCCGATCCCCTCCCCAAAGGATACTCGAACACCCGTTCGAGTCAAGAGGGTTTATCGAATCAATCCACCGAGCGTCCCGGAACCACCAGACCGCATTGATAGGCCAGAACCACCAACTGTGCGCGGTCACGGACATCAAGTTTTGCCATCGCCCGGTTCACGTGTGTTTTTGCCGTGACAGCGCTGATCACCAACTCCGCGGCGATCTCGTCGTTGGACATCCCCATAGCAACGAGAGCTACCACCTCGAGTTCACGCGGCGTCAATTGACCGAAGATCCCAGAAGTCGAGTCTGCCCGCGACGGGATGGAAAGGAATCGAGTAATCAACGCACTGGTCGCAATCGGCGACAACAACGAGTTGCCACCTGCGACCGTCCGAACAGCATCCAGCAGATCTTCAGCCCGGATCCCTTTGCCGATAAAGCCGCTGGCACCCGCCCGGATCGCCTGTGCCACATGCTCATCCACCTCGAATGTCGTCAGGATCAACACGTGTACGTCGGACAAATCCGGATGATCGGCGATCATGGCGGTTGCTTCGACACCGCTGGTGCCCGGCATTCGAATATCCATGAGTACAACGTCAGGTCGGTGTTCGAGCGCTGCCTGGAATGCCTGCTCTCCGTCCGCCGCCTCGGCGACCACCTCCATGTCGTCTTCAGAACCGATGAGCAGTGCAAGCGTTTGCCGAAAGAGCGCCTGATCGTCCGCCACTACCACCCGAACAGTCACAGCGATTCCCCACGCAGAGAACCGCTCGACACTGGCACAAGCGGAAGTTGCGCGTCCACAAGAAATCCCCCGTCCGCGCGGAATCCTGCTGACACTTCGCCTCCCATTGCCTGAGCCCTCTCTTTCATTCCGAGCAGACCGTACCCGGGTGGCGACGTCGAAGGCACTGCTGTTCCGGAGTTTTCGACTGTCAGCACCAGAACCTCAGCTTCGTACGACAACGACACGGTGACGGCTCCTGGCAGCGCATGCTTGCTCGCATTCACGAGTGCCTCCTGGATAATTCGATACGCCGTGAGATCTACTGCGGGTCCGAGTGGGCGCACAGAACCCACAGCGCGCACTTCGATTTCCATTCCCGCACTGACGAATTGATCCACCAGTGCCGGTAGATCCGAAAGCCCCGGAGCCGGCTTCATCGAGCGATCACCGTCCTGAGCATCACGGAGAACTCCGACCGTGGCCCGAATTTCATCGAGTGCCGCCTTGGACGTTTCCTCCACTCCGCGTAGTGCAGTCGTCGCCTTCTCCGGGTCTTTCCCGATCAAGTGCGACGCGACCCCGACTTGCAGGTTGACCAAGGCAATGTGGTGCGCGACAACGTCGTGCAGGTCTCGCGCAATCCGCATCCTTTCTTCGACGACGCGGTGTCGGGCCTCGTCCTCGCGCATTCTTTCCGCTTGCACCGCGCGCGCCTCGACGGACTCCAGATAGGCTCGGCGAGAACGGACCTCGGCGCCGGCAAAACTTGCCATCAGCAACCAAGCCAACAACCCCAGTGCCTCCTGCAGGAGATTGTTCCCCACTCCCAGGAAGATCGTGACGAGCATCAGCGAGCTGACTGTGCTCGCCGCTGCGAAGAAGGTCCTCCGGCGGTCACTCGTGCTGGCAACGTAGTAGAGGCACACCATCGCTGCGGAACCTGTGCCGGCATTCGGCGGCGCTGACAGTGCAATCATCAATACGCCGAGGAGTACTGCCACCGCCAGTGCCGAGAACGGATAGCGCCTTCGGAACACGATGGTTGCCGCTGCGATCGCTGTTACAAGCACTCCCACAACCGTGACCTCGCGGGTGTCATTGCCGTCGAGCGCGATGCGGTGCGCCGTCCACGTGGCAAGGAGCACGAGAATCGCCAGTGCCAGGTCGATGGTGCGCGGGTGTTCCGCACACCATCGACCCCACGTCGATGTCGAAGTCATCGATCTACCGTATCCGGGTCACACCGACAACTTGTCGCTCGTGGGTTCACTGGATTCCTTCGAATCTGCGAGCAGCGCAGTCAACTGCTCCCCCTCGACATCGACGTTCGGGACCAACCGGTCCAGCCATGAGGGGAACCACCATGCCCTCGAGCCCAACAGGGACATGACGGCCGGTACGACGGTCATACGGATCACGAAGGCGTCGAACAGAACCGCGAACGAGAGTCCGAGTCCGATCTGCATGATGAAGGCGTCGCCGCCGAAGATGAAGCCCGCGAAAACGGCGATCATGATCAGCGCCGCGGCCGTGACCACTCGCGCGCCCTGGTCGAAGCCCTTCACGACTGCTTCATCCGGTCCCTCACCGTGGACGAACGCTTCACGCATTCTGGTCACCAGGAACACCTGGTAGTCCATCGCCAACCCGAAGACGATGCCGATCATGAAGATCGGCAACATCGCCACAACTGATCCGGTTTGACCTTCGATTCCGAGAATGCCGGCGAACCAACCCCACTGGAAGATCGCGACCAGCACACCGAACGTCGCACCGATCGAGAGCAGAAATCCGAGAGTTGCCTTGAGTGGTACCAAGATCGAGCGGAACACCAACATCAGGAGGATGAAGGCGAGGCCGACGACCAATGCGAGGTAGGGAACCAGGGCGTCGGCCAGGCGATCCGAAACGTCGATCGTCAACGCTGTCTGACCGGTGACCGACATCGTGGCTCCGGTCTCGTCGGTCAGTGATCCGGCGACCTCACGTATATCTGCGACGAGCGCCTTTGTTGCCTCGGTTTCCGGGCCACTCGAGGGAACCACCGTGATGACTGCTGTATCGCCGGCCTGATTGAGTGCTGGCGGCGTCACTGCCGCTACGTCGGGCAGAGCGCCGAGCTTTTCCTGGGCGCCGCTCAATGCCGCTGCCGGATCTGCGGCGTCGGCAACGTCGACGACCACCATGAGCGGACCGCTGAACCCGGCACCGAACCCCTCGGATAGTCGGTCGGTAGCCCTGGCGGCAGTTGTGTCGGGCACTGGTGGGCTCGCCAAACTCAGGTTGATTCCGAATGTGGGGATCGCCAGCAATCCCAGCCCGAGGACTGACGCGAGCAAAACCGGAACTCGACGCCGGATCACGAACTTGGCCCATCGCGAGCCCGCCCCCTCCGACTGTTTCCGGTGTGTCAGTTCACCGCCGGACGCCAGCAGTCGACGATCAGACCGACTCATGACGCGCGACCCTGCAAATCCGAGTGTGGCGGGCAGCAGCGTCAGTGAAATCACCACTGCAACAGCAACTGCGAATGCTGCAGCCAGACCCATGCTCGTCAGGAACGGGATGTTCACGACGAACAGTCCTGCCAATGCGATGAGCACCGTCAACCCCGCGAACACTACGGCCGAACCCGCAGTCCCCGCTGCGCGGCCCGCAGCAATTTCTGGATCATGTCCGTCACGTAGTTCGGAGCGGTAGCGCGAGACGATGAAGAGCGAATAGTCGATCGCCACGGCGAGCCCCAGCATCATTGCCAGGACGGTTGTGCTCGAACCTAATTCGATGAAACCAGTTGCGATTGTGATCGTGCAGATCGCGATGCCGATGCCGATCAACGCGCTGATCAAGGGAAGCCCCGCCGCAACCAAGGAACCGAAGGTGACGGTCAGCACCACCGCGGCGATCGCGACTCCGATCACCTCTCCCATCGATTCGGCGCTGCTTTCCATCAGCACGTTGCCGGCAACATCGACTGCCAGCCCTGAATCCGCGGCGTCGTGGACGGCGGACTCGAGCAGTTCTTTCGAACTGTCCGGTAAGTCCATCGAGTCGGCGGTATAGGAGACCTGCATGTATCCGATCGTCCCAGTCGGCGACACTCCGCCGGAGGCATACGGATCCGATACCGCTGCAACCTCGGGGTCCTTCCCGAGCGCAGAGACCAAGTCACTGACGGATTGTCGAATCGCCGGATCGGTGAGCGTCGTGCCCGCCGGAGATTCGAAGACGATGCGAGCACTGGCTCCGTCGGTGGACGACTGCGGATATCTTTCAGCCAGAAGATCTTGCGCCGCTTGTGATTCGGTGCCCGGAATCGACAACGTATTGACGGTCGGACCGGACAGCGTTGCTGCGCCTACTCCGCCCGCCACCAGCAGGACGACCCAGAAGCCCACCATTGCCCAACGGCGCCGAAACGCGAGTCGCGAGAGTTTGTACAGGAATATCGACATGCGTGTCACTGTGCCGATACACGACCCCGTCGCACATCGTGCACAGGTAGGCAGTTCGACGTACTGCGCTCGCAGTAGGGCGGTGGTCCCCAGTGCTAGACGGGCAGGCCCAACTCCCTTGACCACGGCGGATCCGCCCCGGGACGTGACACGGTGACGGCTGCCGCGCGTGCGGCAAAGGTCAACGCGGCCGACCAATCTGCCTCGGTGAACGCACGCACAACAGCGACGTCGAGTGCGTCGTGACGATCAAGGTAGGCCAACAGGGCTCCGTGAACGGTATCGCCCGCACCGATCGTGTCCGCGACGTCGACCGCGGGCGCCGGCACCGAAACATCAAGTTCCTCGGTGATCAACCGCAACCCGTCACCACCACGGGTGAGCAGGACGGCGCCGACGCCTTCGTGGAGCCACTCGGCGCCGTCGACCGAACCCAACCACTTCGCGTCGTCGTCGCTCACTTTGAGAATATCGATGGCGGGCAACCACGAACGAAACCGTCGTCGATACGCGTCCGGGTCGGAGATCACCGCCGGACGAATGTTGGGGTCGACCATGGTGAGTCGACCGCGGGCGTGTGCTTCGTGCAGCAAAGCTTCGTAGGCAGAGGCCCCGGGCTCGAGCACCAGCGACAGCGTTCCGAACGAGAATGCCCGGGCAGAGGGAAGTTTCGGCAGCGCGAACTGTCGATCCGCCGTTCCCTCGAGGTAGAAGGAATACCGCGCACCTCCGTCCGCTGCAAGGTTCACGACGGCCAGAGTTGTCGGCTCGGGCCCACGTTCGACCCCAGTTGTGTCGACATTGGACGCGGCCAGCGAGTCGATCATCCGATCTCCGAAAGCGTCTGTGGACAAGCGAGAGACGAATCCCACGTCGGATCCGAGTCGACCCAGTGCAATCGCAACGTTGAACGGTCCACCGCCCAACTTGGGTGAGAAGTTCTCCCCCACCGGAACCAGATCAACCAGTCCCTCACCACACACCACGACGGATCGTTCGCGTGTATCACTCATCGGTAGACCCTAACCTTCTCACCAGTCGAAGATGGATGTGATGGGATTCAGCTACCCACACGCTCGCCCGTAGCCGGGTCGAAGAGGTGAACGAGGCCGTCCACCCGCTCGAAGCCCAGCGTCTGGCCGTACTGCAGCTTCGATCGACCGCCGGTGCGTGCAACGAGCGAGATCGGGTCGGCTTCGGTACCAGGCACGTGTGCGTAGATGTACGACTCGTTGCCCAGTTCCTCTACCAGGTCGATCTGAGCTGCGATTCCGTCTCCGGCAGCAACCACCTGGAATTGCTCGGGCCGAATTCCCACTGTGACCGAAGCCAGACCGGCCGCGGCGATTGCCGCCATCTGCTCGCGGTCCAGCGGAACCTCGACGTCGCCGAAACGCACCCCACCCGAACTGACCGGCGCCGTTACCAAGTTCATACCTGGAGATCCGATGAAGCCGGCAACAAACGCATTGGCCGGCCGATCGTAAAGTTCGGTCGGAGAAGCGAATTGTTGCAACTTGCCGCCCTTGAGCACTGCCACGCGATCACCCATCGTCATCGCTTCCACCTGATCGTGCGTGACGTAGACGGTGGTGGTTCCGAGACGACGCTGCAACGCCGCGATCTGCGTGCGGGTCTGGACGCGTAGCTTTGCGTCGAGGTTGGAGAGCGGCTCGTCCATGCAGAACACTTGCGGTTCACGAACGATAGCTCGGCCCATGGCAACTCGCTGCCGTTGACCACCGGAAAGCTTGGCCGGTTTGCGGTCGAGGTATTCCGTCAGGTCAAGCAGTTTGGCCGCTTCGGCAACTTTCTTCTTACGCTCCTCGACGGGCACACCGCGCATCTTCAACGCGAACCCCATATTTTCGCCGACGGTTTTATTGGGGTACAGCGCGTAATTCTGGAAGACCATTGCGATGTCGCGATCCTTCGACGGGACATCGGTCATGTCCTTGCCGTTGATGGTGATCGCACCGGAATCGATGTCCTCGAGCCCTGCCAACATGCGCAGGGCCGTGGACTTTCCGGAACCTGACGGACCGACGAGCACGATGAACTCCCCGTCCTTGATGTCGAGATCGAGTGAATCTACAGCGAGGGTCCCGGCACCTTCGTAGATGCAAGACGCTTTCTGGTACGAGATTTCAGCCATGACGAACTCCTGAGAGGGTGAGGAGAATTATTTGATTGCACCGAAGGACAGGCCGCGCACCAGTTTGTTCTGGGCGAACCAACCGGCCAGGATGACGGGCAATGCCGCCATGGTCGCTGCCGCGGAGAGCCGAGCCCAGTACAGGCCCTCGCCGGTGATGAACCCGACCAGGAAGACCGGAATCGTCTGTGCTTGAACAGCTGTCAGGTTGACGGCGAAGAAGAATTCGTTCCACGAGAAGATCACGCAGATCAGCGCAGTCGCAGCAATTCCGGGCGAGATCAGCGGGAGGATCACCTCGCGAACCGAGGTCCACAAACTCGCGCCGTCCATGCTGGCAGCTTCGAGAAGTTCGCCGGGGACTTCGAGAAAGAACGAACGCATCATCCACACTGCGATCGGCAGATTCATCGATGTGTACAAGATGACCAGCGCCCAGATGTTGTCGAGCAATCCGATGTCGTTGACGATCACGTACAGCGGCACGATTGCAGCGACGACTGGGAGCATCTTGGTACTGATGAAAAAGAACAGAACGTCCTGAGTCTTGGCTACCGGGCGAAGCGACAATGCAAACGCAGCCGGAACACCCAGTAGCAGAACAAGAATCGTCGACATGGCCGTCGCAAATGCGGAGTTTGCCAGCGTCGTGCCGAGACCGGAGTCGAGGACGGCACGGAACTGTTCGAGGGTGGGAGTGAAGAACAGCTTCGGCGGATCCGTGTAGGCGTCTGCCTCGGTCTTGAACGCGGTGAGGACCATCCAGAAGACCGGGAAGAAGAATCCGAGAGCGGCGATCCACGCCACAACCGACCACGGACTGAACTTGCTGCTCTTCTTTTTCTTGACGACGGGTTTGTCGGTCGTCGCGCTTGTCGTCTCTACGGCAGTCATCACGCCGCCTCCTCGTTGCCGGTGAAGCTCTTGAAGATCAATCGGAGCGCAAGTGTCGACACGATGATCGTCGCGATCACTGTCACGACACCCATCGCCGCAGCTTGACCTACGTCGAAGCCGAGGAACGCGCGCTGGTAGATGTAGAACGGCAGGTTCGAGCTGGCCACGCCGGGCCCACCCGAGGTCATCATGTACACCGCGTCAAAAGTGTTCACGAGGTAGATCGCACCCAGAACTGCACCGAGTTCGATGAAGCGGCGCAGGTGCGGCAACGTCAGTTCGCGGAACATCGCAAACGGCTTGGCTCCGTCCACCCGTGCGGCTTCGAGAACGTCTCGGGGCATGGACTGCAAACCGGCCAGAATGAGCAGCATCATGAAGGGCGTCCACTGCCAGATCAGATTGATCATGACGGCGGCGAGCGGAAACTTACTGACCCAGTCGACCTGGCCGACGCCGAAAGGCTGGAGTACGAAGTTCACGATACCGAACACCGGGTCGAACATTGTTGTCTTCCACAGCAATGCGCCGGCGACGGGAGTGATGAGAAACGGCGTGATCAGCAGTGTCCGGACGATGCCCCGACCAAGGAATGCGCGGTCGAGCAGCAGCGCCAGCGCGAGTCCGAGGATCACCGAAACGATGACCGTACCCACGATCATGATGACCGTGTTGACCGCGACTTCCCGAAACTGACTGTCCTTGAAAACCTCTATGTAGTTGTCGAACCCGTTGAAGTGCCGCGATCCCGGCCGGACAAGGTTCCACGACTGCGTCGAGTAGTAGAGGGTGAACAGAAACGGAATCTGAGTGACGACGATCGAGAAGATCAACGCCGGCAACAGGGGACCTCTACGACGCCAACCCTCGGCGCGGGAGATCTTCTTTTCGACACGGACCGGTGGCGCGTCGTCCACCGTAGTTCTGGGCTCGGCAACCGTAGTCATCGGTTCTCCTGATAGGTCTTGCCGACCACCTCGGCATACTGCTGGGATTGTTCGAGTGCTTCTTTCACGCTCTTCTGACCCGCGATGGCCGCACTGATCTGCTGGCTGACGCGAGTGCCCAGGTCCTGAAACTCAGGGATGGTGAGGAACTGGACGCCGGTGTACGGAACCGGTTGCACTGTCGGGTTTTTCGGATCTGCATTGTTGATCGATTCGAGGGTGATCGGACCGAATGCCTGAGCAGCCTCTTGATATTCCGGAATCTCGTAGGTCGAAAGGCGACTTCCCGGAGGAACTCTCGACCAGCCGAGTTCGGTTCCGACCTTCTGGATGTAGTCCTTGTTCGTCATCCAGGAAATGAACTTCCAGGCGTCATCTTTGTTCTGTGCCGACTCCGGGATTCCGAGCGCCCACGTGTAGAGCCAACCAGGATCGGACTTCTCGACCTTCGGGGCCTTCGCATATCCGATGTTGCCGACCACCTTCGACGAGGCGGGATCTTCGAGCACCGACACAGCCGAGGTCGCGTCGTACCACATCGCCGTGTTGCCTTGCGCGAATTGTGTTGCACATTCACCGAATCCGCTTGTGGCAGGACCCGGCTGACCGTGCTCCTTGACAGTGTCCACGTAGAACTGAACCGCATCCTCGACCTGCGGACTGGTCAACTGCGCATTCCAATTCTCGTCGTACCAGCGTCCACCGAAGGTGTTGATCACGGTGTTCAGCGGTGCGAGTACCTCACCCCAGCCAGGCTTTCCGCGCAAGCAGATTCCCGCCATCTTGGCGTCCGGGTTGTCGAACTGTGCTGCCCAACCTGCAACTTCTTGCCACGTCGGGTCTTCGGGAACTGTAATCCCCGCCTGATCGAACAGATCCTTGCGGTACATCAGGAACGACGACTCCCCATAGAAGGGGACCGCGTACAAACTGTCCTCGTACGACAGAGAAGTCTTGATCGACGGTACGAAGTCGTCCTCGTCGTAACCGGGCGTCGTGTCTGCATAGTCGGACAGGTTCGTGAGCCAACCGTTTGCGGCCCACTGAGGTGTCTCGTAGTTGCTGATCATCACGACGTCGAACTCACCGCCGCCGGTTGCCGTCGACGCTGTGATCTTGGCGCGCGCCTGGTTCTCGGAAAGGCTGACGAATTTGAGGTCGATGCCAGGGTTCTCGGCTTCGAAAGCCGGCGCCAGTTTGATGGCGTCCTGCATCTGCGAGTTCGACACCATCGCGATGGTGACTGTTCGTTCGCCGGAACCACCGAGCGCACCAGCGCCCGCACATCCCGACACCAGGAGGCAGAGCGCCACCGCGGCAGCGCCCCACACTCGTCTTCCTGTTTTCACGGATTACCTTCCTTCACACTTGCGTGTCAGTCGCGCGCTCGGACCGCGAAACTCGTGAGATCGCTAGCCTTCGAGCAGCCACTGGGCGCACTCGACGTCGGTGACGAGTACGTTTGCCAAACCTCCGCGCAATGCGCCCAGAACGGCCTGGCGTTTGTGTGTTCCCCCCGAAATCAGAATCGTCTGATCGCAGGATTTCACTGCGTCGAGCGATACGGAGACCGTTCGCTCAGGCAGTGGCCCCTCCACTGGATTGCCGTCGATCGTGTAGAAACGGCCGCCGATTTCACCGACAGCGCCTCGACTTTCCAACTCGTCCAGCATGGTCGAGTCGACGAAGCTACCGGCAAACAAGGTCGTGGCAGTCGAGACGGCACCAACTCCGAAAACCATGATGTCGGAATCAGTTCCGGCTTGCAGCGCCTTCGAGATCACCGAGTCGTTTCGCATCGACTCCACAGTCGCCGGGTCGGCATACAGCGGAGCGTTGAGACGAATAGGATTGGCCTGCAACTGTTGTGCACATCGGCCGATGGTGAAGTCGACACCGGTCTGGTAGTCGGTCACCGTCATGGAGCCGTCAAGTTGTACCACAGCCGAGCACTTCGCGGCCTTGTCTGGCAAAGATCCTGCTACCGCAACGGTTTCCGGACCCCAGGTAAACCCGAGAACGCTCGACGGCTGCAGACGACGAACCAGAACTTCCGCTGCTCTTCGACCGAGTGCGTCGAAGTCCGGGTCGTCCGCATCCGAAATCGCTTCGGGGACGATCAACACTTCGGCCAACCCGAAGTGCTTCTCCAGCTTCGATTCCAACTCCGTGTTCACCGAACCTTCGAGCTCCGGCGGTACCAAAATCTCGACCCTGACCAAACCTTGCGTCCGCGCCCTGGCCAACAGTCGCCCGGCTGTCGGCCGCGAGACGCCCAACTTCGCTGCAATCTCAGCCTGAGTGGCACCTTCGAGGTGATACATGGTCGCTGCCCGCAAGGCGAGCCGCACATCTTCGGAAGCGGGCAACTTCGACGTCTTGAGTCCTGTGGGCTGAGCCGACTGGTTCACACGGTCTCCTTGTGCATCAGGTTCAAAGTTTCTCGATCGTGAGCAAATGCTCACTAGATGTTCTTATGCTCATTAAGCTAACATCTACGTTGTGACGCACACAACAGTTTCCGGAGAATCCGTCGATCTACCTGCGACAATTCGGGCAAATGTCCTCGTCGAGACCGGAAAGATGCAGATGGTCGAGAGACCACGACCGTTCCCGAAGGCGGGTGAAGTCCTCGTTCGCATCCATGCCGTGGGCGTGTGCGGGTCGGACGCGCACTACTTTCACGAAGGTCGCATCGGCCCTTACGTAGTCAACTCACCGCTCGTTCTCGGACACGAAGCATCGGGACGCATCGCTGCGGTCGGTGACGGCGTCGACCCAAGACGCATCGGGCAGCGTGTCTCCATCGAGCCTCAGAAGCCCGATCCGACAAGTCCCGAATCCAAGGCAGGCAGATACAACCTCTGCCCTCATATGGAGTTCTTCGCGACGCCGCCGATCGACGGTGCGCTGACCGACTACGTCACGATCGGTGCCGACTTCGCCCATCCCATCGCAGATTCCGTGTCCTACGAGGCAGCTGCGCTGTTCGAGCCACTTTCCGTAGGGATCGCCTCAGCCCAGAAGGCGGGGATCACTGCCGGCTCTCGGGTGTTGATCGCCGGCGCCGGCCCGGTAGGAATCGTGACGACGCAGGTGGCCAAGGCATTCGGCGCGACGGAAGTCATCGTCTCGGACATCGACGCGGCCCGGCGTGATGTGGCACTGAAATTCGGCGCAACAACCGTCGTTGATCCACGTGAGAGCGACGTACGCTCGCTGGCCGTCGACGCATTCATCGACGCGTCGGGTGCCACGGCCGCAGTGATCGACGGGATTCACGCAGTTCGGCCCGCTGGAACCGTCGTTCTGGTCGGAATGGGTGCCGACGAGATACCGTTGCCGGTCCCGATCATTCAGAATCGCGAACTGATGCTGACCGGAGTGTTCCGGTACGCCAACACGTGGCCGATCGCCGCCGCATTGGTCGCTGCCGGGCGCGTCGATCTGGACTCGATGGTCACAGCACGCTTTTCACTCGAACAGTCGCAAGAGGCCCTGGTGGCCGATCGCATTCTCGGCAGCATCAAAGCCGTAGTCATCGTCGCCGAAGGAGACTAGTACTTTCATGGAACTCAATACGAAGACCCTGTTCGACTTCGATGCTGCACTCGAAGTGCCGAACTACGACCGGAGCAAAGTCACTACTGGCATAGTGCATTTCGGTGTCGGAGGCTTTCACCGTGCACACCAGGCCATGTACATCGATGATCTCCTGCGACGCGGTGAGGGCTTCGACTGGGGAATCTGCGGAGTGGGAGTGATGCCGTCGGACAAGCGGATGAAAGACGCTCTCCGCGCGCAGGACTGCCTCTACACGCTGGCGCTCAAGCATTCTGACGGAACCCTCGAGGCCCGGGTCATCGGGTCGATCGTCGAGTACCTGTTCGCTCCGGAGGATCCGGAGGCGGTGATCGAAAAGATGGCATCCGAATCGACGAAAATCGTATCTCTCACCATCACCGAGGGCGGATACAACATCTCGCACACTACGGGTGAGTTCGACGCGTCCGATCCCGATGTAATGCACGATCTCGAGCCGGGAACACTCCCCCACACCACCTTCGGTCTGATTTGTGCGGCACTCGCACTCCGTCGCGACCGGGGCCTCGCCCCGTTCACGATCATGAGTTGCGACAACATCGAAGGCAACGGATCGGTCGCCAGGACGGCAGTCGGAGCGTTCGCCGCCCTGAAGGATCCCGAACTTGCGGAGTGGATCGACGAGAACGGCGCCTTCCCCAACTCCATGGTCGACCGGATCACACCCGTCACGACAGCCGAGGTGACCACCGAGATCGCCGAGACGTTTGGCGTGGAAGATCAGTGGCCGGTCGCGGCTGAGCCGTTCACCGCGTGGTTCCTCGAGGACGAGTTCACCTCAGGCAGGCCACCTCTGGAGAATGCCGGCGTCAATCTCGTGCCGGATGTTCGCCCGTACGAACTGATGAAACTGCGCCTTCTCAATGCCGGCCATCAAGGCATCGCGTACTTCGGCTACCTTGCCGGATACCGCCTGGTCCACGAGGCATGCCAGGACGAACTCTTGTCGGGGTTCCTGCTCGACTACATGAATCTCGAAGCGACGCCGACCCTTGACCCGGTACCCGGCGTCGACCTCGATCAGTACAAGAAGACCCTCATCGAACGATTCTCGAACCCCCAGATCCGCGACACGATTGCACGTCTGTGCGCCGAGTCGTCCGATCGAATTCCCAAGTGGCTGTTGCCCGTCATCCGGACCCAACTCGACACCGGTGGGTCGATCAACCTGTCCACCGCAATTGTCGCCAGCTGGGCCCGCTACGCCGAGGGCACAGACGAGAACGGAGATCCCATCACCGTCGTCGATCAGCTGTCGGACACTCTGGTGCCGCTCGCCCAGAAACAGTCGAGCGACCCGTTGGCCTTCATCGGGTTCCGACAAGTGTTCGGCGATCTCGTGGACGATCGCCGATTTGTCGCAAGCTTCCGAAAGACCCTCGACTCATTGCACTCCGTCGGAGCCAGAAGAACCCTCGAGGAGGTGCGCGGGCTCTGACTACACCGAGACGTCGTGCAGGTGATGGATCGGATCGTGAATGAAGTAGGCCGCCAACGATTCGACGGTGAACGCCGATCCGTCACTGCGGAGACCCCGTCGTTGGCGGCTGCCCTCTGGCACGGTTTCGAAGGCATTCGCGACCTCCGCCGCGGCGTCGGACAATTCCGATGCCACCGTCGCCGGATCCTGGTCGTTGTACCGCTCGGTCTCAGCTGTTGCGTCTTGATCCCAGTTCTCGAATCTCGGATCGTCGAATTCGAGCATCTGTTCCAACCGCACCTTGAAGATCCGGAACACGTCGCGTACGTGGGCGGAATACTCCAGCGCTGACCATGTGTCGCTGTCCGGTCGCTCCGTCACATTTTCGCGCTCCAGTACCTCGGCCCACGAGATGGCATTGCTACGCACAAGATCTGGAATATCCGCGAACGCCACAGCGGACGAATCAAACCCGCACTCGCAGCATGGGCGTTCGAGGACCCAGGTCCAGTTCTTTGTATCCGGGGTGATCGGCATGCATCGAGAATAGTCCGCGGGAGCGGAGTCGGTCTGCTTCGATTGGCCGATGAAGCGCATCATGGTCGGTATTGCGATTCCATTCGTGCTGATGCTTACTTCGTGTGGCGGGGACGGGGGCGACGCCGAACCACACGAACTCGCCTTCACATGCGACAACGCACATGCGTACCTCGAAGTTTTCGGGACGGTCGAGGCGGCGTTGGCCCGGCTACAGAGCCCTGGATGGAACGATGTCCCTGAACTCGCGGGTTCCGCCAGCGCCTGGGCAGCGTTCACACCACAACAGCAGACTGCGATAGTCAATTCACTTCATGCGGCTTCCCGAGGTGAATGTTGATCCGTATTTCGGTGCCGGTATCCGGCATCTGACTCCGTCGACAAGATTTGCCGGTCGATACTCGGATCGGCCGAAGAACTGGACATACTCCGACTGATTCCACGTCGCCGATCGATCGAGTCCGCGATGACACGAGCGGGCCGCACGACGACTGGAGAGGATTCGACGCTGAGGCGCGTGAGCGCACCAAGAAGCCTTCGAAGCAGCGGAATCGGGATCGTGCGACCGAGCAACGCCGGAGGCCTGATTCGCCGGTCGCACAACAGAATTACAAACGACGACGTAACTACATCATTCCGATCGTGACAAAATACTCGTTCGTCGGCGACGGACCGATCACTTCGATTTCCTCGACGGGTCTCGTCGCCCCTCACGTGAAGGGCGTCGAGTCGACATGTACCCCTTCCGAACGCAGTAAATGCTCGGCCGCACAAATCAACAGGGAAAGGGATTCGTACGAGAGTCCCTCGATCGCATGGATCAGCCTGTCAGGCGCCGGAATCGACCGGTCGCCCGGCGAACCCTCGGATCTCCGCACAGAAAGGACGGTCGAGAGTTCTCGTTGATTCACCACCTGACCTGCGCTGTTCGCTCGCTCGAACATGGCATTCAGCCGCTGGACCAGTTCCTCACCTTCAGCTGATCGAATAGTGTTGCCGAACAGCCTGTTTCCATGATCGGCTTCGACACCAGGCCCGATCGAGTTCTTGATTGTCACAGTATGTTCTCCGTTACGTTGGTCTGTCAGGTTGATCAGGGGTGCGACCCGGCGCAATTCGCAGAGCCTTTATCCGTGCCGCCCAACGGCGTCGCGTCCATCGACAGCAGACGAATCTCCCCCGGCGCCCATCGGCTTCCGGTAGCGAGACCTTGAAGTTGCTGTTCACTTGCAGTTCGTCGTTACACTTTAACAATATTTGTAACGCATCGACAAGTGTTTTGTTCCGATTGCCCGGTTTTGCACCCGATCGAGGCAACTACTGAGCTCTCGCGGGCTGCGGATTCTGCAATTCACGAAGCTCGGCAAAATGGATCCGACGCAGACAAGGACGGCGAGACAGCCCTCGTTGGCTCTCATTTCCAGTGATCGAGCACGAAGTCCTCAATGGTGATGACCCAAGTCCGACAGCGCTTTTCAGACAGGGAAAGGGCCCCGCAGTTGCGGGGCCCACTATCGTTGCCGTTCCTTGCGTAGAGTCGTTTCCGACAGTCGGCTGCCGGTCAGCGCGTCAACATTTGGGTGCAGCCGAGCCGCGGGGGGGGACGGCTCGACTGCCTTGTACCTACACCGGTAGGCACGTCTAAAGCGTGACACTTCTGTACGTCGAGCACATACGCTGAAATACCCGGATAGGTACCTACTTTTCCTTCACGTCCGGCACGTCGCTCGCTCGGTTGCGCCCAATTGCACTGCGCTCCCGATACTTGTCGAGGATTGGGTATCCGGATCCGAGACTTTCACCTCGTCCGAGATCGACGATCGCGGTACGACATTTACTTGTGTAGCCACGAAGGATCAACTCAGCCGTACCCGCATGCGCGTTGCGTGCGATTCAATACCAACTACGTGTGGGCAACTGCACCAACTACCTGTGGGCAACTGCCCTGTTGATTGCACTCTGCGCACTTGTCGCCGTTGCGATCGTCGGCAGCATGACTTTCGACAAACGTCATTGGGTCTGACCTGCGGGCTCACGGCAACTGAACGTGGGGCGGGCGGGGCTCGAACCCGCGACCAATGGATTCTCGATACATTGGTCGCGTCAGCTCTCAAGCTATCTCGATAGCCTCTCTCCGCCAGTAGAATTGATGGAATACGACCACTCATCATCTCTCGTTGAATCGCGTCGCATCTCACTCATAAACCATGAATAAACGATGGATCAGCGTGCGGGTAGTAGTCCCTCATTCTCAGGGCAGTACGCCTCGACCGATGCACGGATGAACGCCTCTGCTGCCGGCCGTTCCTGCATCCAAGTAGTCCCTTGCATCGTGGCGAGTTGGACCGCGATGTCAGTCAACTTGTCGAACTTCTGCTCGTTCGGGATTGTCATCGAGACGAGAGAGTCGCAGTTTCCCGTCGCCGCCGGAATCAGTAGCGGCAATTGCTCAGCGGTTGGAAAGATGCCGTACGCCTTCAGTTGAGTAGCGAACTTCTCCCCCTTCGTCACAACCTTGGTCGTCGTGATCGGTGCAGGTGTGGTTGTGGCCGCGGCGACGTCCGCCTTGTCATCGCTCCCACATCCTGCGAGAAGTAGAGCGCCGGCACCGAGTACAGCCACGAGTGTCTTGTTCATCAGCAATGCATACCAGACCGGTCAGACTGTAACGCTCGCATGGCGAGATTGACGTCGGCGGGCACACCTAGCATCGCCAGTCATGGAAATGCCAAAGGTGATGACCGTGAGTGAAGTGCAGAATGTTTCACGTCGTGGCGAGAACTGGGTTCGTGGAGCCGCGAACACTGGCGCCCTGAAGTCCTTGCCTCGTCGAACCGGTCAGTGGTTCCGATTCCTCGAAGAGGGTGTGGCGGATTGGATCAGGCAGGGGAGTCCTGAATTTCCGGCGATTTCCCGCTCTCGGCCACGGAGGGTGTCATGGCTCGCGGATTTGCTACAGGCAACTCACGCTCATTAGCGGCCATCTCAGCTCGGACTGAACTTATAGGTCCTTGCCCTGGCTTTAGGGATGGCTCAGGGCGGGGCTTCCATTTGCCTAGCGGTTTTGGCCGGCCAACCAAATTCTGGAAAAAGCGGCGGGCCCTGTATCCGAACTTCCACTTCCATACTTCCAGTTTGGAGCCATCCGGGCGCGAGCGAATCGCTCCGGTCCTGATTCCCTCCCCGGATGCATCCAGCCAACTGATTATCCACCAGCAACTCGTTGCTTCATCGTCAGTGAGGCGTGCTGAATTTACGAGAGGTTCCGAGTCGCAGTCCATTCGCGGGCGTTGTTCGGCTTTAGTCGACGAAGCGCCTTCCAGGTGGATTGCGACGCCGTGTCGAATGCCTGGACCGATCAACTTGACCTGCAGGAAGTACCTGTGCGGAAGTTCTTCGTTGTTGACCACGGTCTGCGTTCCGTCTGGGTACGTAAACACTTCAATGCCTCTACCACCAGCGGCATCCCGTGCGACGCGAAGTTGGCTCTTCATGACCGTCAGTCCCCAGACCGATGCGCCAGCTGCCACCACAGAAAAGAACAAACTCCAGTCCAAAGTCATTGACGGAATCTACCTGAGGCGGCAAGACCCAGGAGGGGGCCCGTCTCGCAAGGAGGAGCCATGATCCGTACCTTCGACGGCCTCGAGGTTGACACCATCGAGCCCATCCCCGCGCACAACCTGTCGGCCCCTCAAGTGGGGGACGAAGCGTCGGATAGTGAGAACCGCGCAAACCAGTTGTGTCGAAATTCGTCACAACTGGTCCGTGTCGAAATTCGACACAGCTGCCATGCCTCATGCGTAGTCATTTTGACCACGGTTGGACCTGATGTCAGTTGAACTGAGAGCAGGGGTCGTAATGATGGCAACCCCCAGTCGTGGGCAGAACGCCTACGGGCGTGTTGCCCTGCTCCTCTGCGTCGAGCGCTGCCCGCCTGTCGATAGCGGACTGGAAGGCGCGACGAGCCACTGCGATCTGCTCGGAGTTCCAGACAGGGAATGTGGCGAACACCTTTTGAAGGTGAGCCTCATCGTCTTCGGTCCATGGGCCAGCCTTGGGGAGCGATGGGGTTCTCATGCGCAGAGCATGCACGCATACGGGGCCGGCGCGATGATGGATGGCAATTTCGCTATACATGGATCTGGTATCGGCTGAACCGAGAGCAGACAAGATTGCTAAGAGAGTTTGGTCGTCGACCCTCCGCCCAGTAGGCGGAGAGTTACCCGAAGCAACTCACCTTGACTGGCACGTTCTTCTTGCGCGGGAGGCCTTCACGATGAAGGTCTCCAATGAGGGGGCTGACACGTTGTAAGTCCCCACTCTCGGATTCTGAGTCCGACAGTGAGACCTGGCCAACTGTCCGAGCGTGACACGGAGAGTGACACGATGTCACTCTCAAGCCAGTCGTGTTGATACCAACACGACTCAGCTCACTTCGCCACGGAGGAATCGATCGCAGTCGTCGCGATGGATTCGCCAGTGGCCGTTCGGCGCTTTGCGCTGGTACCCGAGGAGGCGCTCGGACTCAAGATCCTTGCGGACAGTGACGGGATGCCGGCGCATGTACGCCGCGGCCTCGTTCACGTCCATCCAGGGGGTATCGATGTTCTCAGTCATGCTTCTGCACTTTATGGTCACCCGACCACGGCCGCTGAGCTATCGGTGTCTTGGTGCTTCCTCGGCCTCGATACGAGCCTGCGCAGCGCCGAAAGTCCGTCGAGCCACTGCGATCTGCTCGGAGTTCCATGGAGGGAAGGTCGCCAGCACCTTCTCGAGATGTGCTGCATCCTCTTCGGTCCAACGGCCACGCTTCGGCAGGGATGGAGTTCGCATGTCGAGAGTCTGCACTTCCGATGTGGGCCACGGCGCGGCGTGTCGAAACTCGACACAACTGAACCTGGTCTCGATTGAACCGAGAGCCGGCAGGGTTGCCAAGGTGAGAGGTGTTAAGCATTTTTGGGAGTCGACGCTAACTCCTGGAAACGGGCACGAGCTGCATCCGTGAGTCGCAGAGCGATCAATGCGCTCGACAGCAAATCGCCCGCATTGGAGCTGAAAGTGACTTGGGCCCAATCATTCTCGTCAGCTTCGGTGATGGTCTCACTGGCTGCGTGGGGCCATCTAAATCCATGCGCATGCCCGCTTAGCAATCGCCATTGACGCGCCACCTCGATTTTAGGGTCGAATCCATCGAACCCGTCGCTGTCGAGCCACTCGCCGGCCGCGGAGACCATCTCAGTGTCTGTCGCCGCTTCTTTCTTCATCGCTCTTTCGGAGAATTCGAGGGCGGTGCCGTTCGCGAGAAAGCGCGATCCTCGAGCCTCGACCTCAGCAATGGCAGACGTGAGATTTCGCTCCACCACTTCCCCTTCGCCGGATGGATGGCCGTTCTTCACGAACTCCATAAATCGCCGATTGTCGAGCAACCAATACTGAAGCATTCGAAGTCGGCGATCCTCGGCGGTTGGCCCCATGAGCCACAAAGCTGTTGACGACGCAGTGAGGCTGGTTCTGATTGGCGTGGCCATTGCGAACGGCAGCACTCCCCGTAGTGTCACGACCGACACTGCCGTTAGTCGGAGGTGGTCGTAAGCGCTTGAGATCAGTAGCGATACCGATTCGCGGTAGGACTTGGCTGTCATGACCGCATCGTCAGCGGCAACGAGCGAGTCGTCGGCGACCGATAGCTGCGCAAGATCCTCAATTCCCTGGTTTGCTCGATTGCTTAGTTCACTAAAGGTGTCGAGGATTGGCGATGGACTGACGTCATCCGGACTGCGAGACAGCTTGAAAGTGGTCACGACAGTAGATTAACGAGCGCTGCCAACGTCGCCTCAAGGTTGTGCCGACCCATTAGTCCACCGAGACTTCTGTGGTTCCGCGCCGGCGCACTCTGGAGTCCGGATCGTCTCACCGCATCGCCGGCAGTAGTGCGTCCGATGCCCACCATTGTGGGCGGTTGTGCAGCCGCAGACTTCCCACCCGACGAGGCATGTGTTCGCCGCCAACAGATGCCCGTTCGGGCACTTGCTCGGAGATCGTTCGGTGGACGGCATATCGAAAGTTTCGCACACCTGTTCGATGGGGTGGTACCGTCGCATCAGCGGGGTCGGAGGGTAAGGGAAGACCAGCTCGGCCCCGTACAAATGACTAAGGAGCCCCCACCGCACTAGGAGGTGGGGGCTTTGTCGTCGGGCGGTGGTAGTGAGCAGTTCTAAGCAGGGTTTGGTGCTACGACTCGGCCATCACTACATCACTGGACTCGACAGGCATCCCGCCCTCCGTGGTGTAGTGCCCTTCGTCGCATTCATAGACGGTGCTCCGCTGATGAACTGCGCCCTTCGTGTGCCCGAACTTCTTGACAACCGAGTCGGCCTGCTGGCCAGTGCATGTGGCGCATTTCAGATTGTTCATGCGCGAGACTCTATGTGCCGGCCCCGCCCCGTGTCTTGAGATTTAGCCAGGTGCGGAGCGAGCAATTCGAGACGGGTCAAACACGACGTGCACGTCTCAGTAGCGCGGAACATGGCGAACAGATACAACTCTCGTATGGAACCGTATAAGAAGCGTGAAATTTTGCAGATGACGTACGACGAAGCGTTCAAGCGCAACCTGAAGTTGAGGGAAACTCTCAATGACGCGAAGGAGCGCGGCGCAGATCCTGAAGTGATCGCGGGGATCGAGGAAGAATTCAAGTTCATCGAGGCCCATATGGACAGGAACAAGAGCAACCCTTATGGGATCAGGTGACGACTACCGATTGAGGTCAGACGCTAAACGTTAGGAAATTGCGGAGCGGCCGGGAACGATGGGTGCATGAAATCCCCAATTGATATGGACGACGACGAACTTTACCCACGCTTGAGAGGATTGGAGAATGCGCAACGAACCGCGATAGCCGAGGGTCTGGGTTCCTCGCTCATCTCAGGCCTTGAGACAGAAATTCAGGAGTGCCGCAATGAGATTGCACAGCGCGGAATTTAGGTAGCACCTAGCCCGCTGAGCATGCCGAATGATCCCACTAGCTCAGGTGGGATCATTCGGGCCTATCAGGAAATCCACTCCCAACCGGCGTCGCTCAATTCGTGGTCGGCGCACAGCCATATCTCCACCGAGGCTTCCGGCAGTTCGACCTGTCCGAACAGGCGGATGCCCCTCGCCTCGCCTCCGAGCTTTCTTGTCGCAGATTCGGTGCAGTTCTTAACGGCGCATTCGTTTTGCTGAGTCATGCTGAACACGTTTGTCTGAGCTGGGAACGAATGCAAATCTCACGGCACAGGTCGCTCGACGTTTCCAGCCTTTAGCACGTCAGGCTCGCCCAACCGTCATCGGGCGATAGGGGGCCGAGCAGTCGGAAACAAGTCCGAGTCCCAGTCGTGTTTAAGTCATGTGCCGCAGGCGCCTCGATCCGCGTGTTCGTTCGGTGATTCCGAGAGCCCGTAAACGGACATGGTCGATACTGCCGGGCCAGCGGGAGGACTCGATTCCTTTGCCCAGTGCCCACTGATGCACCGCGTAGTCCCGTCGACCAGGCGGGTTGTCCCGGCCGTATGCATCGGGCGTGGGCCACGGTTTGAGGTGGTGTCGTGTGAACCATCGCAGAGACGCTTCTCGGTCGAACCAGACCTCATGCTCTTCGAATGTTCCGAGCAGTTCGGGAGGAACAGCTCCCGCGGCCCCAACTGCATGGGCGCCGGCCCGGGCTCGGCGACGCTCACTCATGGCTGACCACCAGACTGCTCGACAGCCCAGCCGAGCGCGGCCATCGCTTTGGGAGTCAGTCCCAGCGCATCGGATGCATGTCTGGCCTCCTGGGCGATCCACGCAGTGCCCTCGCCTTTGAGCAGCATCGACTCGTACGCAACGAGCAAGGCCACAGTTCCGGTTGCAGTCTCGTCCCACTGGGTCGCCTGAGGAGACTCCCAGAGTTCCGTCCATCGAGCCTTCTCGTTGTCGGACCACTCACGGCCGGCGGAAATGGTGGGTACCGGGAGCTCACACCCCTGGCTCGGTAAGACGACCAGAGCGGCACGCTGAGCGCCTGTATTGGGTCGACGGTGCGCTCGACTGTTGGGCTTGGTCCAGTTCTTCTGAGGAGGCATCAGGGGCCCTTTCTCGTGGGTTCGTTCGAGTTGTTCGGTACACAAACCTGCTTCTCACCTCCCCCGCGGCGGGACGTTTTCCCCCGTTTGGGGATGACCCCCACCCCGTGCGTTTGCGCAGGTCAGAGGGATCGTTCGCAGGTCGAACGAGTTGCATCG
The DNA here is from genome assembly GCF_021352185.1 of Rhodococcus sp. Ni2. Taxonomy (NCBI): domain Bacteria; kingdom Bacillati; phylum Actinomycetota; class Actinomycetes; order Mycobacteriales; family Nocardiaceae; genus Rhodococcus; species Rhodococcus sp. Ni2. The sequence goes on along the minus strand of NZ_WOXZ01000003.1, from coordinate 235,648 downwards.
CCGCAGGTCAGGGCATTGACTGACATTGAATGAAAGGGGACTTTGGAGTTGAAAGTCTCGTCGTCTCGGATTGGCTTGCGGCCGACCGCCGGTGCCCCACTGTCGGTTGGCCGGCACCCGAATCGTGTGAGGTCATTTTGACCATGCACCCGATTGCATCGCAGTGAACGAGGAGACCATCCCAGATGCCCTTCGTCACTCGTCGGTCGTGATCGACAACCACCCTCCGGGTTCGCGGAGAGTGGCTGTCCATGGTCACGCAGGACCTTGAGGCGCATGATCAGAACCGAGACCCTGCACCGAGTGCTCTGGTGTTCTCGATCTGACGGATGCGGCGTGCGTTCTCTTCAACGTCGCGGGTGGTGATGTTGTAGACGCTGGATGGTTTGCTGGCCACAGTCATCAGCCGATCAACCTGAGCAGTCAAGGCACTGATGTCCGCACTACCGCCATCGCCACCCTTGGCGCCACGCATCAGCGCGAAGTCGCGACTGAGATTCAGCCGCTCGTCCGCCGTGAGCATCCACTCCTCGGCGCCCGACAGGTTCAGTGCCGCAGTGCCATGAGGGACCGGTCCACCACCGTCGCGCAGGACGGTCGGCAACCGGAGTGCTTCGGCCACTCGCTTCTGCCAATCATCTCCGCCGATTTTAGAAATCATGGATTCCCAATTAGGAATTCCCGGAGTCACGGGAAGTTGTGCCTGAATCTCCGCAGTGCTGAAGGTCGGAGTCGCGGCGGCAGCGATGGGTGTCGTCTTCGTTCCCATCAACCCTTCCCAGTCGGTGGTGAACCAATGGGAGTTCGAGACGGACTCGGGTAGCTGTTCGACCAGGGCGCCGGCGATGATGCCACCGACGTCGGAACCGAACTGCTTGAAGCGATCATTGAGCGAGAACGTCTTACCATCCTTGGCTTCGGTCGCATCCTTGCGCGCCTGTTCGAGTCGGTTCTGTGCCGAGTACACGGCGATGTCGGCCTTCTCCTTGTCCAGTGATGTGGACGTGGTGTCGGCGTACGTCTTGTCTCGGGACAGTTGGGCGTCGAGTACAGCGATCTCCGCATTGCGGATGCCGATTGCATCCTCGGTCATAGCTCCAGTGAGAGCGGGAGCCGGAGTGATCGACGTTGCCGATCCGGCACCGTCACGCTTCTGTTCGAGTTCCTTGACCTTCAGTTCTGCGCGTTGGACTTTCAGGTCCGCCTGTTGCCGATCGGCCTCAGTCTTCTTGTCATTGGCATAGACGGCATCTCGGTCCTCCTGAGCCTGGATGATTGACACCCTTGCGGACTCGAGTGCGAGTGCATCCTTCTCGGTCCAGGGATTGCTCGACGCTCCTGCTGTGTACGAGGCCCCACCGGTGAGTGCCATCTGCAGTGCTGGATTGAGCATGGCGTCGGGAAGATGGAACTGATTCGGGAACTGACCGTCGTCATATCCAGCCGCATTGCCGCCGAATGTCGATCCGGAGTTACTGCCGCCGTTCTCGACATCGACCCGAGAGCCGTCCTTCAGGAACAAGGTGCCGGCCATATGCTCCTGGCTGACACCGATCCGGAAGTGGCCCTCACTGCCGCCAGGTTGCATGCCCTGCAGGTCGCCGCCCAGGATCGAGTACGTCGTCCACAGTCGACGAGGCTGCTGCCCCATGCCCGTTGCGGCGATGTGGGACATGTACATCGAGCAGTCCCACGGCCCGTAGTTGTATCCAATCCCCGCCTTGGCCCGAGCATATTCGATCATCCGATCCAGCCCGTCGGCACCGACTGCTCCGCCGTCTGCGTACTTGCCGACTTTGCCTTGAGACAACGCTTCTCGGAAGCGGTACACACCTGGCTGGCCACCAAGGTTGTCGACGTCCTCGGTGGTGAGAACGTGCTCACCCGGCATTGCGAGGATCGGCACCGAGTCCTTGCCGGGGATACCGCCTTCGATGGATCCGCCGAATGCGCGGGTGCCGAACATTCCTTCAAGGCTGGTCGGCATCGGCGCGGGGTTGTAGTTCGGATTGACGACATTCTGAACGATGTCGACGATTATCTTTCGATCCGAGTTGGCTGCAATGAACTGCTCGATCGCCGATTGCGCCTCGGCCGTACCGGTCAGTTGCACGTGAGTGACAAGTTCCTTCGGAAGCAGACCGTAGGCATTTGCCAGCGATTCGGCTGCGGCCTGTGAATACCCTGCCTCCATCGCCTGCCGAATGAAATCATCGCGGATGCGCTGTCCTGCTGCTTCAACCGCTGCCGCCGACTCGCTAGCGCCGAGCTGTTGCTGGCTAGCAGATTGACGAGCCGTCGCACCTGCATTGTCGAATGCTGTGCGGACATTCTTCATCTCGTCGCGTAGTCGGGATCCGGCCGCCGTTGTGGTATCGATCTTTCCCGTTGCTTCGTCGACGCTGCTGCCGGCTGCTCGCGCCGCTTCGCCGAATGACCTCATGGCATCATTGACTTGCTGTTGAGCATCCTCCGCACTCATCTGATCACCGCGAAGCTTCGCCAGACCGCCGTTGAGAATGTCGATCTTGTCCGCCGCGCCACCGGTTGAATCCGCGAACGCCTTCATGGTCGCCGTGACCGTCCCGAGCGCAGTTGAGGTGCCGCTCGCGTCAATGAATCCGGCTGCCAGGTCTATGCGCTTCTGGGACTCAGCCAGCTTGCGGGCTTCCTCGTCCAACTTTTTATAGTCCGCCAAAGCATTCGCCGCTTCATTGGCCTTGTCGCGAGCACCGCCGACGTTGAACATTCCACCGAGTGCAGTGGAGGCGAACCCTTCCGAACCCTGGCCGACTCGCTCTTTGTTGACCTGAGCTTCGAGCCGAGCCTGCTCTTCGAGGACTGCCAAGGTGGCCTTCATCTCGGAACGAGATCCAGCCAATCCCTTTGCCGCCGTCGTACCTGAGACTCCGACCCTTTCGAGGTATTCGACCAACGATCGCCCCGTCCCGGCGAGCTTGGCAGACTCGAGTGCGTTAGCCGCTGCGCGCTGTGTTGTCGCGTTCAGGGTCCCGTTGGACTTGTAGAGCGCTTCGCCGAGTTCCTTGGCGGACTCGGTGAGCATCCGATTGTGCTCCGCCGCCTTGCGCTGCGCCGCCGAGTAGAGAGAGAACGCCGCGATCGCTGCGCCGATGCCGATCATCCATGGACCACCAACGGCATTCAGCAGGTTTCCGCCCATGGTCTTGAGGCCGGTTCCCGCCGCAGCCAGTGTGCCGATCGCTGTGCCGAATCGCTGAGCTCCAGTGGAGGCTGTCACGAACGATTGCCCGATGCGTGAGAGACTTCCCGATCCGGTCGAGAGCACCTGCATCGAACCGGCAAACCGCCCAACTCCAGCACCCGCCTGACCCGATAGCGTGGTGAAGGCTCGGAAGTTTCCACCCGCAGTCTGCAGTGAGGTACCCAGATTTCGAACCGTGCCGGGAAGTCCCTGGATTCGAGTTCCGAGTCCGTGTGCGGCGGTTGCCATCCGGCCCATGTCTCCAACACCGCGGGCCATGAAGGCTGAGGTCGCCATCGACGCCACCTTGAGGGCTACGAGCCCGACGGCTACGGACTGAATAGGGCCGGGGAGAGCTCCGAACGCTCCGGCTGCTGTGGCGACCACGCTAACCAGAGGTTGGATAGCGTTGAAGGTGGTCGAGATGACACCAGTGGTGAGACTAAGGGTTCCCTGCAGGGTGTCGACGACGCTGCCCGATTCCAATGCGCCTTCGGCGATGGATTTCAGGCCGTTTCCGACACTGACGCCCATCTCGGCGAGGGATCGTCCTGTGCTGACGACGTTGTTAAAGGCGCCTTCGAGCATCGGCAGGTTGGTCAGGGATCCGCCGATGACCTCGTTCATTCCGACGAGAACGCCGCCCGAATTGTCGAGCGCGATAGCGAACTGATCCATGGCGCCATCAGCGATTCCGACGACCGTGTTGCCGAAGCTGGTCAGAGGCCCGTCGATGAGGTCAAAGAGTTGGAGCTGGAAGCGCTCCGATGCATTGCCAGCGCGCTCGAATACTCCAGGCAATCCCTGATTCTGGGCTCCTGCGAGTTCAAGTGCTCCGCCGGCTCGACCGACCGACTCGGCCATGGTGTCCCAGTTGCCGGCACCCTCGGACGCCATTGCCGAGGCAGCGCGCACAGCGTCTGTGCCGAATGCCGTTGCCGCGGCGGAGGCGAACTGCTCCTGCGTCATGTTCTGCTGAGCGTCAGCGAGCTGCTCAGTGATGGTGCGAAGTCCGACAAAGTTTCCTGCGGCGTCGAATGCGCTGATACCCAGGTCTTCGAGGGCTCCGGCCTGGACCTTGCTCGGCGAGGCCAGTGAAACGAGCATCGTCTTCAGAGAGGTTCCGGCGTCACTGCCGGCCATGCCGTTGTTGGCGAACAAGCCGAGTGCAGTGGAGGTGTCCTGCAGGGAGATTCCGAGGCTGTGTGCGACGAGCCCCGACTGCGAGAGCCCCATAGCGAAGTCGGTGATTTCACCGCTGGCGGCATTGGAGACATTTGCGAGGGTGTCGGCTACGAGTGTGGCGTCCTTGGCTTCGAGGCCGAAGGTGTTCAGGGCCTGGGACTGGATCTCTGAAGCCTCGGCTGCTTCGATCTGCGCGGCTGCGGCGAGTGCGAGGCTACCCTTTGCGGCGTCCATCGATTGCTCAACGGAGAGGCCACCTTTGGACAACTCAGTCATTGCAGCGGCGGCATCGTTAGCGGAAGTGCCGGACAACTCGATGTCGTTACCGAGTTCCATGGCCTTGTTTTTGACGGCATCCATCTGCGCGCCGGTGGCCTGGGAGACACCTGACATCTCGTTCAGTGTCCGTGTGAACTCGACGCCTGTATCGACCACCGATTGGAAACTGATGGCTACGCCGGCAACTGCGGCCACTCCAGCCAGCTTGCCGGCGAAGCTCGAGGCGGCCTCACCTGCTGACTCGAGACCGCTCTCGAACTCCTCGTTGAATGGTCCGAGGTCTGCTGCAACCTCGACATCAATTCTTCCGCCTGCCATGGCATTACCTCGCAAACGTCAGGGGTTGATTCTGATGAGAGTTCACGTCAGAACCCCCGCCGGCGGAGGTAGCCTTCAGCCGAGGGCTGGGGAGCGGTTGAAGCTCCAGAGCCGTTGTCGCCGAAGATCGCATTCCAGGTGTCTTCGCCATCCGACTCCGAGGGAGCCGCAGACTTTGGCGGGCTGCTGAGCCACGATTGAACTCGGCCGACAGCTTCTCGAAGACCCGGGCATTCGAGCGTGGCGTCCGGCCAGTCCGCGTAGGTTTCGAACAGGCGTTGCACCGAGCTACGGTCAGGGTCCGCCGCCGCAGCGTGCCGGACGCGATATGGGAGTTTGAGCAGCGATTCCGGTGCGATCCCGGATGCGGTGAACTCGGGTAGCGAGGAAGTGCCGGCGAGAAACATCTTCGGCGCGGGACCGACGTCGCGAAGGGCTAGCGAGTACACATTCGAATTGATCGACTTGTACTCGTCTTCGAGTGCAGTCGGTGAGTAAGGATCGATTTCGGCGACCTGGCCGGGCTGGACCAGGGAGCCGATGGTGATGAGAGCCATGTCGCGGTTCCTTCGAGTCAGAGTTCTGCGCCGACGCGAAGCGCGTCGACTGCTGAGGCGTCATCGGCGCCACCCGCTCCAGTCATGGAGAGGAGCTCCACAACTGGAGCGGGGACGGAATTCGATCGCTCAACGAGCTCGTTCTCGATGAAGTGGTCCACCAGATCGGGTGGGCACCACTGCGGCACAGGGTATCCGCGGTACAACATCGCGCCGTCACGTGTCCGCGTTGCGGAGATGTAGACACATGCTGACTTGACGTTGTACTGGTTCATTACGCTGCCCTTCCGGACTCCCGTTGCGCCTGCTGGTATGCGAGGACTGCAGTGCGATCGAACATCCATTGACGCGAAGCGAGTTGGCGGGCGTCGAGCGTTGCAGACAAGCGTTGTGCCTGTCGCTGTGATATCCGCAAGATCTTCGCCACCTCTCGTGTCCCGATGTTGTCTAGATCCGAGTGTGGTTGAACCGCTGTCGATGTCGTGTCGCGTTGTCCGGTTCCGGACATAGCCAGGAGCTCTCGTGCAGCGTCGTCGCACGCCCGCAGAAGTGCCGCGATCTCAGGAGGCGGCGCAATCCCTTCGCGCCGATGTGCCGCGATCAGCGACCGGACGGCACGCTGAGTATTCATCACGGCAGAACCTCGCAGAAGGAGACTTGCACCGAGCACCTGGACCGCTGGGGCAGCCTGCGGCCCAGGAGGATTCATCGTTGGGCCTCCTGATCCGTGACGTCTCGGCGCATGTAGTCGAAGGCCGCGGCTTTCACGTTCGAGTCGATAACGTCGACAATTTGGCTCGGAGACTGACCCATGTCGTTCAATTTCCGGACAAGAGGGTCGAAGCCGAAGTGCATTATCAACGCGATCACGTGACTTGCGGTCGCGCTCCACTGCACAGTGCCGACCTTCTTTTCGGCCGCATTCAGGTGCGCGGCCACCTTGTTCGGGTCTTGTGTGGCGTCGAGGATGTCCTGAAACAACTCCCAAGCATCGGCCCGAACCTGATCGAAGTTTGTCACGCCGTCGGGGAGGCCGTCGTCACCAATGTGGAAGCGAGTGTCGGGCTTGGTGTTGTCAGTCATTTTTCCTACCTTCGGTCGGTTCTTCTGTGGCGTCGACTAGCTGATTTGCCAGTCGAATTGCTTGTCGCGGGGTCAGTACGACGCCGATTCCGGTGCGTCCGAGATCGAGACGGATCCGCTTGTTGCTGTTGCGGGCCACGGTGAGCCCACCCTCGACGTCCAAGACGAGCCTTGCCATCAGTCAGCCCGCCTTTGCGATTTCGGGACGGGAGAGCGAGTCAGGGCACTCGGCAGAGTGCACGCACCTCCGGCACAACCCACGCGCATAGTTCTTGTCGTCACGGGATGCTTTGCCGTCCACAATGTCGTCGAACAACTCGGCATTCGTTCGGCACCTGGCCTGCGGGAGATTGGGCCGGCCGTCAAGAATCTCTGCAAGGAGCGCCAGTTCTCCTGGGTCTTTCCGCGAGCCGGACCGACGCCTCGGGGTTTCTTGCTCCGCCATCACGCACCCCGCTCAACGACAGTGGCGACAGACCATTCAGTCGCTATGGACTGCCCCCGCTTGTCGACCTCAGCGCGGACACTGGCCGACTTGACGGTGTCTCGCCCGTACCCGGCTACGAGGCCTGCCGCGTAAGCATCAGCTGCCTTCACCCATCCACCGGTAGATCGCAGCCATCCGGTCAGCCACTCCTCGGCCGAGACGACAGTGTTCTCACCGCCGGCGCCGAGATTCCATACCGTCACCGACCCCTTGCGGGCAGCGACCGAGATCAGATCTGAGCTCTTCGCGGCCTGCCGAAGGTTGTCGATCTTGTATCCGGCAACCTGACCCGCCTCGTAAACCTTTGCCGACTCGACGGTATCCACGCCGTTATCGAGGATCCTGGAGACGTACGCGTCTATCCATTGACGCGCTGTCTTCTGCGAGGTTTCACCTGGGGCGTCGGTTACAGCATGAAGAGCAGGTAAAGGTACACCCTGTACCGGGGGTACACCGTCTCCTAGCTGCGGTTTTAGACCCTGTACCTCGGTACACCCTGTACTTTCCGGTAAGCGATAACGCGTCCCCCTCTCCACCTCGATCTGGACGACTTGACCAGCGTCAACGAGCTCGGCGAGAGCAGCCCCGCAGTAGTCGCGCAGGTTTGCCTTGAGATTCGTACGAAGCTTGTTGGCTGGAAGCTCGCCCTGGCGTTCGAGCCACCGCAGAACGCCTTCCTTCGCACGATCGAGGCGTCGATCTTCCACCACCTCGTCACCCATAGCCCGACCGATCGCGCGGTCTCGGATCTTCCTACGGTCAGCCTTCCTGGATTCCGCTACCACCCAATCGCGAGTCCGGTTCGACACCTCCATCACCACACCCGACAGTTGCCAATCGAGTTCGGAGACAACACCGCGGTGATGCAGAATCGCGAGGCAAGCTGCGACCTTCAGTCGGGTGAGCATGGCGTGTCCGTCGAGCGCATCTTCCTGGCCACGCTGCCGTGCAATGTGCGCGCCGATGATCATCTCGGTGATCTCGGGTGGGCCGTAGACGACCTCAATAACACCGTCGGCGTCCGGTCGCCAGAACGGCAGGCGTGTATTGAGTGGCTCGGGGTCTGGAGTGACGTCGGCGGGCATATCGGGATCTGTGGTGAGGAACCAAAGAAACCGCTGCGGCGTTCCACCCGTCGTGTCGTTGAACAGCACCCCAGTGTGGGCAGGCTGTGCGCCGACGCTCATGCACAGCCTGTAGGTGTGCGGAGGGACGATGCGGGTGGTTGCCTCGCTGGAGTTCGCCTGCCCGAGTTGTTCACCCATCGCTGCCGACTTCAGCTGCGCCAACAAGATCGAGCCCTGCCGTGACGCGATGCCAGCAAGGGTGTCAATCTCCGGCACGTTGATGATCGCCTTGGTGATCGGTTCTATGCCTTCCCTCTTCGGCGGTACGAATGTTGCAGCGATACCCTCACCCGATCCGATCGGGCGCTCGACGATGGGTGCCGGCCATGCGAGACGGGCCACCTTGTCCGAGATTCCCTTACCGCCACCTGATGGAGCGACGAACGCGCACAGCAGGTTCAGTGAAGCTCGTCCGCCGATGACACCAGGCAACTGAACTTCGGGGCCGGTGGTAGCGGCGACACGAAGAAGGACGCCACCGAATACCGCCCACTCGGCGGCGTAGCGAGCTCGAGCCCACTGTCGGATGGTTTGCAGTTCGGCTGTGGCATTGAAGAACTCGTCGATCGTCGACATGTGCGTTTCACTCATCGTTCACCTCGCAGTGCTGCGAGACGTTCGGAGTGTTTACGGCACTTGGTGCCGATATCAGTGAGATAAGGCATGAGTTCCACCTCAGGGAGGGTGTCGGCGAATTCGATCAGGCTCTCTGCGAGTGATCGGTAGCGACGTCGATACGCTTCGGCCACGACAGCTGCGGCGTACGGGCGAACCATCAGATCGGATGCACCCGAGGTCGTGGCATCAGCGAGCGCCTTGTTCACCAGCTGGCCGCGGTGACCGGAGAGTCCGCCACAGCGCCGGAGCTCGTCGTGGACCACCGTCGTGTTGGTGGCACTGCCGGACTCCGATAGTCGTTTCATTGCGGCCAGAATCTCCTGCAGTGCTGCCGATTCGAGGTCGTCAGGTTCGATCCACTGCACTGCGCCGGCGACATCTTCTGCAGAGGCCCAGAGTAGCGAGCCGATCAGCAGAACTTCAGCAGTCGGATTCTGAACGCCCACTGGGCGAATCGTTGGTGTGCTCATGAAACGCCGCCTTTCACGGCAGGCTTTGCCGTGCGCCGCCAGACGCGAGCCGGGGAGTCCCAGTCCCCGGGGACGGCTCGGGGCCCGTAGGAATAAAATTCGACGTACCCCTTGCGGTTGAGCTCGCGGATCAGGGCGCCGAGACGCGACGGCTTGTCGTCTGCGTAGCCAGGTAGATCTTCCGCGAGTTGCGCGGCGGTGAACTCGGTGCCAACGGGCATTCCGTCCAACCGTTGCAAGGCAAGCGGCCAGAGATCGGGATGCGCTGCGAGCAAAGCATTATCAGGCCCGTAGGGGATAGAATTACGTGGAGGCATTGGGTGTCTTTCTCGAGGGTGAAACGGGGCTGGCCTTCCGCGCTGGAGGACCAGCCCCGTTTCGTGTGTCGACCAGGAATGCCGCGCCAGGCGTTGGTGACAGATCGAAGATGGTTAGGGTCCGTGTGCTGGATTCGGCCGCATCAGAGCGACTCTCGGATTTCAGCCGCCACGCGGATTTCGGATTCATCGCGAACGAGGGACTTGACCCGGCTGACGATTGCCCGGTAGTCGGAGACGATCTCGTTCACTACTTCCGCGAACGTCTCCACGTAGTCCGGCAAGATCGTGAGGTCGAAGAACATGTCTCCCCCGTCCTGCTTCGAGCAATCAATCTCGATGCGAGGGGGATCGCCGTAGAGATCTCCATGGTCGTTGGCATCCCAGCGTGACACCTGCGCCGCGAAGGGATGCTTCACCACCTCCGCAAGGATCGTCCGAGATGCATCGTTGAAACTCAGGGATGACTGAACTTGCTCACTCGTCGGCGCATTCAAGATGATCGTCATTTCGGCGCCTGCCCGTCTTCGATCATCTGGAACGCGGCGGCAGTGAGGTCTGCAGCGAGCTGCAAGGCCATCGCCGGCGTGAGGTAGCAGAGTTGTCCTACGATCCGCCAGTCATTGTTGACCTCACCCACACTCACCAATCGATCAACCGAAGTCTGATCGCCCCAACGGAATACGCCGACCTGAAGTCCGGCCGTCACCCCGTTCTCGTGCGCTTCTGCGAGCGGCACCGGAATTGACATCTTGGCGTCCGAAACATCGCCTTCGACTGGATACACAAGCGGAGAAAGACGATCCAGTCGGTCACTGAGAAAGCTCGAAGCCATCACGCCACCTCCGTGAATCCGGCACCGTGAGAAAAACGAACAATGAGTGCGCTGTCAGCAAGTACCGTGGCCAGCTCCTCAGCCTCGTCGAACGAGAGCCGGAGCGGAGGCTTCCCGCCTCCGGGAAGCGTTATCTCGATGCCGCCGGATTCAGTGACGCCCACGGAAACCGCCTGCTCATTGCCTAGACGGTCTCGATGTGAGCCGACTCTCACTTCACTTCCGAACACGTGGGGACGTACAATAGAGCGCATAGAAAAAACTCCTTCTTCGAGGATGGGGTTCTGAACGGCGCTAGTCATATGTGCGGGTGCAACCGCTTGACTAGCGTCGTTTGCAATTTCAATCATTGACAAGCTCCGCTCGACGCGGAAACTGTTCTTCCTCCCAGGCGATAACGTCACTCAACTTGTAGCGACAAAATTTGCCCATCTTCGCGTAGCGCGGGCCCTTGCCGAGAAAAGCCCACTGAGTAAGCGTCTTCGCCGGAAGTTTCAGCCGATCCGCTACCTCTTGGCGCGAGAGCCAGTAATCCGTTGTCATCTTCATCAAACCTTCCTGGAAACACTTTGTCGAAGTGTTGCTTCCAAGTTCTAGCACAACGCAATGAGACGTGCAACAGTTTGACGAGATGATTCACGACCGCTTAGATGAAGGCATGCCCTTCCTTGAGCCCACCCCTGCAAAACGGGGCGGATGGTCCCTGTATGGAGGACGCATTCACGCAAAGGTTCCTGCAACTGCTACGTATCGTCCCGATTCCGACGACCCGAACCCCATCCCCTACGAGGTGACGATGACCCTGGACATCTCAGAAGGCCGGCTCGTATGCACGGAGCTGACAGCACGAATGGTCCCAGGCGGAAAACCTGTCACCTCCGAGCTTCTGAGGCGAATACCCGTCGGCGAATTCGTGGCCGCGGCAGCGGCACTCGGCGGGATTTTCCAATTCAGCCGGAAGATGGGGAACGCATGGACAATCGGTGGATACGAAGCTCCGCCCAAAGACTTTGCCGTTAATGGAATGACGGATGAGGCACTGGAGCATATTGCTGAGTTCTATGCATTTTGTCAGTCAACCGGACAAAAACCGACTGGCGAACTAAATCGCCAGTACGGAATTCCCCGCCCAACTACTTCAAAATGGGTCAACGCAGCACGCAAGCGCGGAATTCTCAGCGATGAACACCGGAAACTTTCGGAAGACTTCATCGGAGATCCGGTAGAACGCCTGATCCAGAAGGCACAAGAGTGAGTAGCGAAAATGTCACGCGGTAGACCACCCCTCCGCATTGGCCAGCACGGCAAGATCGCTCGAATTCCCCTCGGCGGCGACGCGTACCTTGCCCGCTGCCGTTACCGCGACGATGACGGCATTGTGCGCGTTGTCGAGCGGCGCACACCGGTCGATGTTCGAGACCAGCACGGCAAGATCGCCGAAGAAGAACTCCTCGACGCCCTGGCTGCACGGCGAACGCCTTCCGAGGATGAAATTGACTCTGACACATTGATTTCCGCTCTATGCAAGACCTACCTAGCCAGGCTCGAAGAGGAGGGCAGGGCATCGAACACGATGTCGACCTACGAGTTCGCTTTGAAGAAACTCGACTTGAAGATTGGCGGCCTCCGCCTGAGTGAGGCATCTGCCGGCCGGATCGACACGGCACTGCGGGCAATGTCGAAGCAACACGGACCGACCATGGCGCGCCAAGCGAAGACCATCCTCCGCGGTGCGTTGGCGATGGCGGTCCTTGTTGGGGCGTTGAGTTCGAATCCGGTCAATGACGTGTCGAGGATCCGGGCCAAGAATCCGCCGGCGGGTGCGAAAGCACTTACGGGCGACCAGCTTGGAACTCTCCTGGTCGCACTCGGAGAGTCGGACTACTGCCAAGCGAACGATCTCGTGGATCCGATCACCCTCTTGATTGCCACAGGGGTACGGCGTTCCGAGCTGCTGGCGATTCGTCGTCAGGACATCGACCTGGACTCCGGCACCGTAGCTATTACCGGCAAGGTCGTCAGAGAGAAGGGGGTGGGCCTGAAGCGTGTCGACGAGACGAAGACTGCCGCCGGACTACGCACCATCCCGCTCCCCCTGTTCGCACTCGAGATGCTGAAGAAGCGAGCGAAGCAACCGCGTTCCGGCGCACTCGATGTCATCTTCCCTTCGGCTGTAGGCACGTTGCGAGACCCGAACAACTTCGGCAAGCAATGGCGCAAGGTTCGCGATGAACTCGGGGTCGCCGACAGTACGTCTCACACGTTCCGCAAGTCGGTGGCCACCCTCATCGACGACGAGGGCCTGTCCGCACGCGTAGGGGCCGACCATCTCGGGCACCGAAATATCTCGATGACTCAGGACAAGTACATGACACGTGGGCGTCAGCACTCAGAGGTTGCGAAACTGCTGGACAAAGCGGTTGCCATAAAGGATGAATAAACGATGGATGCCTTCTCCTGAGTTTCGAAAAAGGGCCTCTCACGTGGGGCGGGCGGGGCTCGAACCCGCGACCAATGGATTATGAGTCCACGGCTCTAACCGACTGAGCTACCGCCCCATCCGGATGCGATGCATCGCGGCGAATCCGAATGTTACCGGCACATCCGACGCGGATCACAATCGGGCAGGCGGTGACGCGTTGCACTCTTTCGAGTCGAGTCTTCCAAGGTTGGTCGGCACAGGCGCGATGAGCCGATACCGTGGGAGTGCACACCCCACGGAACAGGATCACCACATGAAGCTTGCACTGACCGAATTCAAGAACTCGAAGGCCACGATCCGGATCATCATGTCCGACGGCGCGAAGCTGAACGGCACCGTCACCGATTTCACCGAAGACACTCTCGTTCTCAATTCTCCGAATGGTGTCTACTACATCAACCCCAGCCACATCGTCCGACTGTTCGAGCCGTCGGATCGCGCAGCGAAGTAGGCGCACCGGCCGAACAGTTCGACGGTTCCGCCGAAAGCCCGACGCAGGTATTGCGTCGGGCTTTTCGCATCTCCGCCGCCATCATCTTCGCTTCGCGTTCACTGATGCTGATGCCGCCTATCCTCTGCGACATGGCGAACGACAGCGGACCACCTGAACTCGTGTTGTTCGACTTGGGTGGCGTGCTGTGTCGATTCGAGCCTGACCGTCGCGCCGCAGAACTGGCTGCGGCCATCGGCGTCACGGAAGACGAGATTCATGCCCTCGTGTTCGCGTCCGGGTTCGACCAGGAATGCGATCTCGGCATTCACTCCGAAACCGCGATCCTGGAACGCTTTCGACGGCTCGGGTTTCCTGGTGACCGCGACGAGCTACGCCGAGCCTGGGCCAAGGCCTTCATCCCGGACCGCGCGGTCATCGATCTCGCAATCGCGCTTCGAAGCGAGGGGGTCGTGGTCGCCACACTCTCCGACAACGGACCTGTTCTCTTGGCCGCCATCGAGAGTGTCGTAACTCCATCGGCAATCGACGAGCATGTTTTCTCCTGCATGCTCGGAGCTACCAAACCCGAACCTGCGGCCTTCCTGGCTGCGCTGGAGTTGCTCGATGCGCGTCCACAGCAGACCTCCTTCGTCGACGACAACCCGGTGAACGTCCTCAGCGCTCGACGGCTGGGAATTCGCGGCGAACAAGCAAACAAGGCGGCAGACGTCGAATCGGCACTTCGATCGGTGGGTCTGCTGCGAGCGCACTAGGTCAGACAAAAACAAGGTCTGACCAAAACGCGGTCAGACAAAAACAAGATCAGACCACAACAAGAAAGCCCCCCACCCGATTTCTCAGGTGAGGGGCTTTGCTGCTCCCCCGGCTGGACTCGAACCAGCAACCGTCCGATTAACAGTCGGAAGCTCTGCCAATTGAGCTACAGGGGATTGTCTTGCTCGCTTCGCCCGTTCCGGCGTTGCCTGAGAAACTGTAGCGAATCCTTCACCGAAGTACCAAATCGCCTGCCCAGCGAGTCATCAGGCAGGATGGAGTCAGGACGATCGGTGCTGGAGGGAAGCAGGAATGATGCGTTTGTTGATCGGTGTTGCAGCTGGGTACGTCCTGGGAACCAAAGCGGGCCGCGCACGATACGAGCAGATCAGCCGAGCCGCGAAGGCGGTGGCCACCAGTCCGGCCACCAAGAAGGTGTTGGACGCGTCACGGCAGAAGCTGGCCGACTCACTGAGTACTCAGCCCAAGCTCGAGCCGATGAAGCCGATCAACGAGGAGACTACGATTCTGGTCCCCCACGACCAGTTGAAGAAAAACCGTTAGGTCAGACGCTTTGGTCGCCGACAGCCTGCTCACGCAGCTGTCGGCGATACTGCTCGAGCGCCACGAGGTCGCCGAACAGTGAGTTGTACTCCTCGGGGGCTGCAGCAGGTGAAACGCGCTGAAGCTTGGATTTGAGGTCGGCAACCTGCTCGCCCACCCACGCTTCCTGCAGTCGTGCGAGCACTCCGTTGATGTAGCGCGGAACCGTGTCTTCGTCACACGGCATCGGTTCGACGGCCAGCTCAGATACAACCGAGGCCACCGTCATGTCTTCGACGCCCTTGGTAACGACTTCGATCCACTCGGCGCCGCCGAGTCCCTTGCTCGTTCCACCGGCGTCAGCCATTGCCTGTCTGATGACAACGTAGGCGGGGTGGGTGAACGTCTCGGGCGGCAACGAGTCGAAGACACTGCCGGCGATGCCAGGGTGCTGCAATGCGGCCTTGAGGACAGCTCGCTGCGTCGAGAGCGCGGGATCGTTGGGCCGGGGCCTGGAGATTCCGATCGGCAGCGCAAGCGCATCGGCAGCAGGTTGGTCGACAACCTGACGACGCTTGGGCGCCGGTGACGATCCACGCGTCGACGCCCGTTTGCGAGCTTCGTCACGCACGCGTCGTCGAACCGACGGAAGATCGTCCCAACCGACCCATCCGCACAACAGATTCGCGTAGCTGTCGCGCAGAGTTGATTCCTTGATCTGCGCAACGACGGGCACGGTACGACGCAGTGCCTCGACACGACCTTCAGCGGTCTCCAGATCGTGTTCGGTGAGGATGGACTTCACCACGAACTCGAACATCGGAGTGCGCCGTGCCACGAGGTCGCGAACGGCGGCGTCACCAGACTTCAGTCGCAGATCGCACGGGTCCATTCCGTCGGGCGCGACGGCGACGAACGTCTGCCCGGCCATCTTTTGATCACCCTCGAACGCCTTCATCGCAGCGGCCTGCCCCGCGGCATCACCGTCGAAGGTGTAGATGATTTCACCGCGAAAGTAGCTGTCGTCCATCAGGAGTCGACGGAGCATCGCAAGGTGCTCCTCACCGAAGGCGGTTCCGCACGAAGCGACGGCGGTCTTGACGCCGGCCAAATGCATCGCCATGACGTCGGTGTAGCCCTCGACGACTACCGCCTGGTGTCCCTTGGCGATGTCGCGCTTGGCGAGGTCCAAGCCGAACAAGACCTGAGACTTCTTGTAGAGAATCGTTTCCGGCGTGTTGACGTACTTACCCGGCATGGTGTCGTCGTCGAAGAGCTTGCGGGCACCGAAGCCGATGACGTCACCGGCGACGCTGCGGATCGGCCACAGAAGTCGGCGATGGAACCGGTCGATCGGACCTCGCCGGCCTTCTTTGGACAGCCCGGCTGCTTCTAGTTCTTTGAACTCGAAACCTTTGGACATCAAGTGTTTTGTGAGAGTGTCCCAACCTTCTGGCGCGTATCCACACCCGAACTGCAGGGCCGCTGCACCGTCGAAGTTTCTCTCGGTGAGGTAGTCGCGAGCCGCCTGGGCATCGGGTTCGCGCAGACGAGCGGCGTAGAACTCCTGAGCCGCCGCGTTTGCTGCGATCAAGCGTGCGCGGGTGCCGCGATCGCGCTGAACGGACGGTCCGCCGCCCTCGTACGAAATCGTGTAGCTGAGTCGATCCGCCAACTGCTCGACGGCCTCTACGAAGCTGATGTGATCCATCTTCTGCAGGAACGAGTACACGTCACCACCCTCACCGCAGCCGAAGCAGTGGTAGAGGCCGTGGTTGGGTCGCACATGGAACGACGGCGACTTCTCGTCGTGAAAGGGACACAGACCTTTGATCGAATCGCCACCGGCACGCTTGAGTGAAACGTATTCACCGACGATGTCCTCGATGCGAGTGCGTTCGCGAATGGCCGCGATGTCTCTGTCAGAAATTCGGCCCGCCACGTACATCAGTCTAGGCGGTCCCCCGGCACCTCCTGACAACGATATGTTGATGGCCGACTCTGCACCGCAGCGATGGGACCGACGATGACTGAAAACGCCTCGAGCTCGCACGAAGGGCGATCAGGAACCCGATTCGGCGTGTACGAGTTGCGTAGCCTCCTCGGCCGAGGCGGAATGGGTGAAGTGTACGAGGCGTACGACACCTCGAAGGATCGCCTGGTCGCACTCAAGTTGCTCCATCGAGAGCTTGCGGCCGACCCGTCATTCCAAGCTCGTTTCCGCCGAGAATCTCGCGCCACCGCCGCCCTGAACGAACCGCACGTGATCCCGGTGCATGACTGGGGCGAAATCGACGGAGTCCTCTTCATCGACATGCGTTTGGTCGAAGGCCACACATTGCGAGCCGAGTTGACCGAATTCGGCCGACTCACGCCTGTACGAGCCGTCGACATCGTCTCGCAAATCGCGTCGGCGTTGGACGCCGCCCATGCCCGCGGGCTCATCCATCGTGACGTCAAACCAGACAACATCATTCTCACGAACAACGGCTTCGCCTACCTCGTCGACTTCGGAATCGCATACTCACAGACGGACACGAAGATCACCACCGAGGGAAGCGCAGTCGGTTCGTATGCATACATGGCGCCGGAGCGGTTCGGAATCGAAACGCCGACGGCCGCAGCGGATGTCTATTCCCTGGCTTGTGTCCTCTACCAATCACTCACCGGAACAACACCTTTCAACACCACAAGCATCGAGCATCTGGTCAATTCGCACCTGAACGCTCCGCCGCCACGCCCCACACTGGCGGTTCCGTCGCTCCCGCAAGGCCTTGACGCCACCGTGGCTCGCGGCATGGCAAAGGATCCCGCACACCGCTATCCGACTACGGGAGCGCTCGCACTCCAAGCGCGGCAGGCCCTCTCGACGACCCACACCCCCGGTGCCGCCGGCGGATTGCAACCCACGATCGTCGGGCAGCCCACCTACACCACGGCGAATCCCGCTCACGGGAACTACACGCACATCGTGACAAAGACCAAGCGAAACCGAGCACCGATCGCGATCGGTGCGGCTGGAGTTGCACTCGTTCTGGCCGCAGGAGGCACGGCGGCCTGGGTGACGCTGGGGAATTCGGGCCCCGAATCACCAACCGCTGTAGCAGCTTCCACCGCCACGTCGGCACTGGCACCCATTCAGGATCCGGTCAGAACGCCGAAGCTCGAGCCGCTACCCACCGCCGGACAGCAGGCAACCACCACCACGCGGGCGCCGAACCCCGCCACGAAGAACGGCGATCTCGGGGTGAGCAAGCCGATCACCGTCCCCTCATGCAAAGGAACCGGAATCGTGGTGTTGGCCAATGCCACCGATCCGGCAACGTACGCCAGCGAGATCCAGAACTACCTCGACGCGTTCCCCGGCTCGAAATACCTACGCACAGACCAGTCCTGCCCGTCACTGCGTCAAGTCTCGGATTCCGGGACTGCGATCTACACCGTGTATCGCGAATCCGGAAACAGCGAGTCGAAGATCTGCAAGGACGTCCGCGCAGCAGGAGGCGACGCTTACGGCAAGTGGCTCGACACCACTACCGATCCGTCGACGCGAATGACCTGCTGAGAGCGCGGCCGGCTCAGCCCCAACTGGCCTGCGCGCCCAGGCTTGCCTTGTCCACCCGCTCCAGCCGACTTTCCGTGTACGACGCGATCTGATCCACCACCACGCGGACCCGAGCACCGTCGTCCGCGGCGCGCTCCCATGCGGGCAGCAAGATCGGATCGAGCCCGGCGGGCGCCGTGGCCAACAACCATTCCGCGACGCGATGAACACGATCACGTTGCCGATCCTGACGCGCCTTGTGCCCGGCGTCGGACATCACGTAGTAGAGCGCCACGGTCTTGAGCAACGCGACCTCGGATGCGACGGCCTCGGGTATGTCGAGGTCGGCTTGATAGCGCGAGAGGGGTCGGTTGCCGTTTGTGAGCCGAGTGCTGGCGATCGCGGCCGTGGCGAAGCGTCCCACCAATTCACTTGTCAGGTTCTTCAACGCGACGGAACTTCCCAGCGTCCCGTCGAAACTTCCGACTCCGCGTACGACGGGGAGTTCGGACAACCGCTGAGCGGCTTCGATCAGATCGTCGACTACCAAGCCGCGGAACTCGGAGGCCCCCAGTTCTGCCAGTGCGCGCTGCTCGGACGGATCAGCAAGCGAGCGAAGGTCGATCCGGCCTGCGATCACCCCGTCCTCCACGTCGTGCACGGAATAGGCGATGTCGTCGGCCCAGTCCATGACCTGAGCTTCCAGGCATTGCCGTCGCTCGGGCGCTCCCTCGCGAACCCAGGCGAGCACCTCTGCGTCGTCGTCGTATGCCCCGAACTTCGCGCCGGGCTCAGGGCGGGTCCAGGGATACTTGATGGCTGCGTCGAGTGACGCCCTGGTGAGATTGAGGCCTGCGCTCAGACCGTCGGGGCGCAGGATCTTGGGTTCGAGGCTGGTCAAGATCCGCAGATTCTGCGCATTGCCCTCGAAACCTCCGCAGTCCTTGGCGACTTCGTCGAGGGCCTTCTCGCCGTTGTGACCGTACGGTGGGTGCCCGATGTCGTGCGCGAGACCGGCGAGGTCCACCAGGTCCGGATCGCAACCGAGTCCGTCGGCGATCCCTCGCCCGATCTGTGCGACCTCCATCGAGTGCGTCAACCGCGTGCGAGGTGTGTCACCGTCGCGCGGGCCGACAACCTGGGTCTTGTCGGCCAAGCGCCGCAAAGCCGCGGAGTGTTGGACACGCGCCCGATCTCGCGAGAAGTCCGAACGATGCTGCGCCGCTGCGATCTGCGAACCCGCCAACCCCGCTCGCTTCGGCGCCTCGACGACACGACGTTCGAGGTCGTGTTCGGAGTAGGTGCCGCCTCCGTAGGTGGTGTGAGCTGTCATGGTCTCTATTGCCCTGCCGTGTAGGGGAAGTCTGCCGAGAAGTGCGTGAGCTGATACCAGAGCAGCGCGCCGGTTTCGCGAGCGATTCCGTGCAACTGGGATTCGCGGGTGAAGACAGCCGGGCCCTGACGAGTAGGTGCGGTCCACGCCTGGAGTCCTGTGTCGCGGGCCATCGTCCGCGTTCGCAAGGAGTGCCACGGGTCACTGACCAGGACAGCGGAATTGATTCCCTGCGAGGACATCTCGGCGCTCACCGCGTCGATACTGAGCAGTGTGTCCGAACCGGTCTCCACCGCGGTGATCGCACTCGAAGGAATTCCGCGATCGGTCAGATACATCTTTCCCGACGCCGCTTCGGTGTACTCGTCACCTTCTTGTTTGCCGCCGACAGTGATGATCTGCGGCGCCACTCCGCGCTTGTACAGCTTGTACGCCTGCTCGAGTCGGGCCTCGAAGACGGACGACGGAGTGCCGGAATACTGAGCCGCGCCCAGAACGACTATCGCGTCGGCCGGCCGCGTGTCGTCGATGCGCGCCACCTGCCACACCCGGAACGCAGTACCCCCGACCAGAACCACGGCCATCAACACGGCACCGGCGATCAGTCGGCGCGTCCAGCGAGCCAATCCTGCCCCGAAGCCGCCCGCCCGCGAGGGTGATGGGTCGTGGGGGCGGTTACCGAAAGCAGGTTTCACTCCCGCAATTCTGCCAGTTCGCAGCGATCACCTCCGATGCCGACGCGCCACAACGGATAGATTTGCGTCATGGCCCTCGCACCACACTTCGCGCAGTTGTCCTCGGTAGAGCAGAGTCGGACAACCACCCGACCCGTTCGGCGTCGGGGAAGCGCCGCCGCCGTCGCTGCGATTTTCGCTTTGCTGGCGCTCGTCTTCAGTCCTGCGCTCGCCTCGGCGGACGCCCCGATGGTGTTGCCGAATCACATCACCGACACCTCCGGGGTCCTCGAGGCCGGGCAACGCAGCGATATACAAGCCGCGATCGATCAACTCGGCGAGGACCACCAGATCGATCTGTGGGTCGCGTTCGTCCCCGATTTCAACAACCTGGGTGGCCAGGCGTGGGCACAGCAGACAGCCACGAAGTCGACGCTGAGCACGAAGTCCGTCCTGCTTGCAGTTGCCACGGCGGAGCGTGCTTACTACCTCGATGTGCCCGCTGAGCTGAGCAACATCACGGATTCCGACATCGAATCGATCAATACCGACGCGGTGGAACCGGCTCTCGCCGAGGATGATTGGACCGGCGCGGCAATTGCCGCAGCCGGCGCACTCGGCGACGCGAACAACACGAGCGGCGGAATGGGAGTCGGAACACTCCTCATCGCGGGCGGCGCTGTGGTGGTCGGGACGGGCGGTGTGGTCCTGTACTCACGTAAGCGCAAGAACGACAAGAACAAGGCAAGCGTCGAAGCCGCGAAGAACATCTCCCCCGACGACATCGCCAGCCTCAACGCACTCCCGCTGCCGACGCTCGACGAACGCGCGAAGGAGATCCTCGTCGAGACGGACAACGCGATCGCCGGCAGCCAGGAGGAGCTCGATCTGGCCCGCAGCGAGTTCGGAGATTCCGCCGTCGCACCCTTCTCGGCAGCATTCGACAAGGCCAAGGCCACCCTCGCCGAAGCCTTCGCGATCAGGCAGCGACTCGACGACGCCATCCCGGAAACTCCCGATCAACGCCGACAGATGCTGATCGACATCATTTCCTCGTGCGGTCGAGCCGACCAAGAACTCGAAGCTCGCGTCGAGGAGTTCGACGGGCTTCGCGACCTTCTCATCAACGCCCCCGCACGTCTCGATGCGTTGACGCAGAGTGTTGTTTCTCTCAGCGTGCGCTTGCCCGAATCCGAGGCGATTCTGACCAAATTGAAGGATCAATTCCCCGCGCCGACGCTGGCATCTGTCGTGAACAACGTCACGATGGCCAGTGAACGCCTGACGCTCGCCGAGAAGTCGATCGAGGAAGGCCGCGATGCCACCGCGCTGCCGGCCGGTAAGCAAGGCGCTGCCGTCACTGCGATTCGCACGGCCGAAGCCGCCCTCGATCAGGCACGCAAGCTACTCGACGGCGTCGATCACGCCGCCGACGACATCCGAAACGCCATCGCGACACTTCCGTCCGCGATGGACGACGTCCAACAGGGCATCACCGCTGCGGACGCTTACCTGGCGCAAGGCGGGCAGAAGTTGGCGGACGCGAAGGCCGCAGCGCAGGCAGCGTTGGCGAATGCTCAGACGTCGAAGGACAGCGATCCGCTGACAGCCTTCAACCAGATCGTCGCAGCCGACGCCCAACTCGACGCGCTTCTTGCCGACGCTCAGGAGCAGAAGCAGCAGCTCGAACGTGCACAGCAGCGCCTCGCCCAGGACATTCTGGCCGCACAGGCTCAGGTGACCGCTGCAGGCGACTTCCTCGGAACCAGGCGCGGCGCGATCGGGGCGGAGGCGCGCACTCGCTACGCCGAGGCTCAGCGGCACCTGCAGGCGGCCCAGCAATTGCAGGCCTCGGATCCGTCGAAGGCACTGCAACACGCCCAGGCCGCGACCACCTTGGCGACGCACTCACTTCGCGCCGCGCAGAACGACGTCAACACCTGGGAAGCAAACCAACGACCCCGCGGTGGCGGCGGCGATGCGACGGGAGCGATCCTCGGCGGCATCCTGATCAACAGCATTCTGCGAGGTGGCGGCGGGCCCCGCTCGTACGGCGGACCGAGCAGCAGCGGACGCTCCGGTCGCGGTGGCGGCGGCGGTGGTTTCGGCGGCGGGGGCGGCGGCCGAACCAGTCGAGGCGGCGGCGGCCGGTTCTGACCGATCCCGTCGAGGTAGTAAAATCCCTACTTTGTTCACGACCGCACTCGTCGTACGCTTCATCCGGCAAGTCGGGATCACAGATCATACGAAGGTGTTATGGAAAGCGTCGCCCCGCAGATAACCGTCGTTGTACCTACATACAACGAGCGTGAGAACCTGCCAAAGCTCGTCGATCGCCTCGCCGCGTTGAAGATCCCGAACCTGCACGTCCTCGTGGTGGATGACAACTCCCCCGACGGCACGGGTGAGGTTGCGGACAAGTTGGGTATCGACGGTCCCATCCCGGTCGGAGTGCTTCACCGCACGGTCAAGGACGGTCTCGGCCGTGCTTACGTCGCGGGCATGAGCCGGGCTCTGGCGGAGAACGCAGACATCGTCATTCAGATGGACGCAGATCTCTCGCACCCGTCCGAGGCGATCCCCGCCATGATCGAGATCCTCACCACTACCGATGCGGCAGTCGTTCTCGGCTCCCGCTATGTCGAAGGCGGCGCAGTCGCCGGCGACTGGCCGTGGCACCGCAAGGCTTTGTCCGCCTGGGCGAACTTCTACGTCAACGCCATTCTGCGACTGCACGTCAAGGATGCGACCGCCGGCTTCAAGGCGTGGCATGCAAAGACCTTGCGCGACATCGACGTCGAATCGGTGCAGAGCAACGGCTACGCGTTCCAGGTCGAGATGAACTACCGAGTTGTTCAGCGCGGCATGAAGATCGCCGAAACGCCCATCCGCTTCGAGGAGCGCACCGAAGGCGTCTCCAAGATGAGTCTCTCGGTTCAGTTGGAGTCTGCACTGGTGCCGTGGAAGCTCAAGTTCGGCAAGAAGTCCCTGTGACCTCGGCGGCCGATCGAAAGTAGTCGGCCGTCTGCGTGTCCGACGGGTAGAACGATTCGATCGCAATCTCTGCGAGCGTGACGTCGCGCGGCGTACCGAACACTGTGGTGGTGCTGAACATCGCCAGTTCGGTATCGCCGACGCGTAGACGCAACGGAACCAGCAGGGAATTCGCGCGGTCGTCGTGCCAGTCTCCGCCGCTGGGATAGGCGCGCAGCTCGTCGAGCAACGACGATAGCTGCGCATCCGCACTGACCTCCACTTCCCGAGCCAGCCTTGTGAGCAGGTGGGCCCGCCACTGCGCGAGGTTCACGATCCGCGGCGCCATGCCCTCGGGATGCAAGCTCAGACGCAATACGTTCACCGGTGGTTCCAGGAGGAAATCAGCGGCGCCCGCGGTCAAAATTCCCACGGCCTGGTTCCCGGCGACCATCTCCCACTGCTGATCGACCACCACGGCCGGATACGGGTCATGCGCGTCGATGATGCGATCGATGGCCTCACTGACCGCTGACATCGGCGCTTCTGCCAACGACTTCTGCGAGTACTCCGGCGCGTGGCCACTTGCCAGCAGAAGCGTGTTCTGTTGTCGTAGAGGAACATCCAGACATTCGGACAGGTGAAGAATCATGTCCCGGCTCGGCTTGGAGCGGCCGGTTTCGATGAAGCTCAGATGCCTGGTCGACACTCCTGCCGCGGCCGAGAGACCCAACTGAGTGAGCCTTCGCCGCTCCCGCCACCGCTTGAGTTCGGAGCCCACGTCCATCGTCTCGAAGGTCATTCTTTCAAGTTAGCGACCCGAGGTAGCCGAGGCCATGACCTCAGAGGTAATCGACCCGAAGCAGTTTCGGAGGAACAGTGGTCTCAGCCGGCGAGGCCGCCGGACATTCACCACCGGAAACTGATCAAGGGAGCGACCATGAGCGACTTCGACGCAATCGCCGACGCCTACATCGACATGTGGAACGAAACCGATACCACCGCCCGTAAAGCACGGGTCGAGCAATTGTTCGCACCCGGCGGTCGCTACACCGATCCGCTCGCGGACGTCACCGGACACGATCAGATCGACGCGATGATCAACGCTGTGCAGCAACAATTTCCGGGCATGCACTTCACCCTCGTCGGACCGGTGGACGCGCATCACCGACAGGCCCGATTCGGTTGGGCTCTCGGCCCGTCGGGGGCCGAGTCACTGATCGACGGATTCGACGTACTCGAACGCGACGACGACGGCCGGGTGACGCTTGTCCTCGGGTTTCTCGACAAGGTGCCTTCGGCCTGAATCGGGACTACCACCGACAGCGTTCGTCACGAAGGTTGTCGGTGGTTCGTGGCATCATCGGTGCCGATGAACGCCGACGGATTTACCTGGTCCACACCGATTCCCGAGTCCGAGGGTGCTGAGTACGACGCTCACACGCTGACCGTCAACGGCCTTCCCACCGTCTATCGAACCGCCAAGACGACGCCGACCAAGCTCGGTCAGTTCGTCACACTGTGGCGCCGTTCCGAGGCCGGGCCCATCCGCCCCTTCGACATCGGCGACCGCGTGATGCTGTTCGTGGTGAAGGTATACGACGAAGAGCATTCGGGGCACTTCGTCTTTCCCGTCGAAACCCTCGTCGAACACGACATCGTCTCGACGAACTTCTCCGGTGGTAAGCGCGCTGTCCGGGTCTATGCGCCCTGGGTTACGCCGACCAGCGCGCAAGCAGTCAGAACTCAGCGCTGGCAGATCCGGCATTTCGGCGAGTTCCCTGATGTACTCAGCTCGACTGTGTTCAGCTCAACTGCGTTCAGCTCAACTGATACGTCGCGATGATGACGCCTGTTGTCGTAGGGACGCTGTCGGTGAGGGTGAACTGAGCGAGCGCAGCTCCGTCGGGGAACAATCTGCGCCCGGTTCCGAGAACCAGCGGATGTATCAGCAGAGTGTAGGTGTCGACGAGACGTCGCGCGGCCAAGGACGTGATCAAGTCGCCGCTGCCCAGAATCACCAGATCCGGGCCCTCACTTTCCTTGAGCGTGGCGACCGCGTCGGCGGCATCACCTTTCAACAAGGTCGAGTTCTTCCACGGCAGCGGTTCACCCAAAGTCCTTGACGCTACGTACTTCTGCGTGTTGTCGAGCACCTCGGTAAACGGATTGTCGGTCTGAAACGGCCAGTACGAGGCGAAGTTTTCGTAGGTTTTGCGTCCGAACAGCAACGCCGATTTCTTCGCCATCCCCTCCCCCATCTTCTGCGCCATGACGGAATCGTTGAAGGGTGCTGCCCACCCACCGTGCTCGAATCCGCCACGACGGTCCTCGTCCGGCCCACCAGGTGCCTGCATGACACCGTCGAGAGTCACGCTGTTGGTCACGCTGAGTTTTCTCATAACTTCGATCCTGCGCCTGAAGGACCATCGGGGAAAGAGAAAACGGGCGGTCCTTCTCGATTGAGAAGGACCGCCCGTCAGCTTCGAACGAGAATCAGGAGCCGATCAGCCGTGCGGCCAGGTAGCTTTCCACCTGATCGAGGGCGACGCGTTCCTGCGCCATGGAGTCACGCTCACGCACCGTCACAGCCTGGTCTTCAAGAGTGTCGAAGTCGACCGTGATGCAGAACGGTGTGCCGATCTCGTCCTGGCGACGGTAACGACGACCGATGGCGCCGGCGTCGTCGAACTCGACGTTCCAATTCTGACGCAGCTGCGCTGCAAGATCTTTGGCCTTCGGCGTCAGGTCCGCGTTACGCGAGAGCGGCAGAACGGCAGCCTTGACGGGAGCGAGTCGACGATCCAGGCGGAGCACTGTTCGCTTGTCGACGCCGCCCTTGGAGTTGGGCGCCTCGTCCTCGGTGTAGGCGTCGACCAGGAAGGCCATCAGCGAACGCGTGAGACCGGCCGCCGGCTCGATGACGTACGGCGTGTACCGCTCGCCCGTCGTCTGGTCGTAGTAGTTCAGCTCGGTGCCCGAGTGCTTGGAGTGCGTCGAGAGATCGAAGTCGGTACGGTTCGCGATACCTTCGAGCTCGCCCCATTCGCTGCCCTGGAAGTGGAAGCGGTACTCGATGTCCGTCGTGCCCTTCGAGTAGTGCGAAAGCTTTTCCGGCGCATGCTCGTACAGACGCAGGTTGTCCTTGTTGATACCGAGGCCGGTGTACCAGTCAAGGCGGTAGTCGATCCAGTACTGATGCCACT
This sequence comes from Rhodococcus sp. Ni2, assembly GCF_021352185.1. Classification (NCBI taxonomy): domain Bacteria; kingdom Bacillati; phylum Actinomycetota; class Actinomycetes; order Mycobacteriales; family Nocardiaceae; genus Rhodococcus; species Rhodococcus sp. Ni2. The sequence continues at coordinate 209,187 of NZ_WOXZ01000003.1, read as the reverse complement.
GCTCGTCCTCGCCCGGCTTGACGAAGAATTCCATCTCCATCTGCTCGAACTCACGGGTGCGGAAGATGAAGTTGCCGGGGGTGATCTCGTTGCGGAAGCTCTTGCCGATCTGGCCGATGCCGAACGGCGGCTTCTTACGCGAGGTGGTCAGCACGTTGGCGAAGTTCACGAAGATGCCCTGTGCGGTCTCGGGGCGAAGGTAGTGCATGCCCTCTTCGCTCTCGACGGGGCCGAGGTACGTCTTGAGCATCATGTTGAAGTCGCGCGGCTCGGTCCACTGGCCGACGGTGCCGCAATCGGGGCAACCGATGACATCCATCGAGACGTCGTCCGGGTTGTCGAGCTTCTTCTTCTCCGCGTACGCCTCCTGCAGGTGATCCTGACGGTGACGCTTGTGACAGTTGAGGCACTCGACGAGCGGGTCGTTGAAGACACCGACGTGACCGGACGCGACCCACACCTCGCGGGGCAGAATCACCGACGAGTCGAGGCCGACGACGTCCTCGCGGCTGGTGACCATGTTGCGCCACCACTGGCGCTTGATGTTCTCCTTGAGCTCGACTCCCAATGGGCCGTAGTCCCATGCGGACTTGGTACCGCCGTAGATCTCACCGCACGGGTAGACCAGGCCTCGCCGCTTGGCGAGATTGACAACGGCTTCGATCTTGGACTTGGGTGCCACTCGATTGCTCTCCATCTGGGTAATAGATGCATGATTTTCGTGCGCTTTTCGCACCATCAGCCTATCTGGCGGCTGCCACGCACTTCCGTCCAAGGTTGACATGCATACTTGTGCATATCAAAATGAAAGTGATTTGCAATAATGTGGTGAGATGGCTATGCCCGGACATCATGATCTACCCCTCGAAGGAGCCTCGCTGTGAGCATTGCGGATACCGGCGATCTCCACAAAAGCCATGATCATTCCGACCTCGGACACACGCACGACCCGTTCGAAGCCGCACCGCCCGCGCCCGTGCCGCCCAAGGAAACCCTGGCGGCAGCCGGCGAAATTCTGCGGGCGCTCGCTGCACCCGTTCGGATCGCGATCGTGCTTCAGTTGCACGAGTCGGAGCGTTGCGTTCACGAACTCGTCGGAGCTCTCGGTGTCACTCAGCCACTCATCAGCCAGCATCTGCGCGTACTCAAAGCAGCGGGCGTCGTCCGCGGCGAGCGCAACGGACGAGAAGTTCTCTATCGACTCGTCGACGATCACCTCGCACACATCGTCGTCGACGCTGTCGCCCACGCCGAAGAAGGATGAGATTCCACCGCATGAACACCCCGGGCAGTACGACCTCGAAACGTGGACCGGCCACAGTCGGCGTTCGTTCCACGAAACAGCGCAGCGCCATCTCCGCCTTGCTCGACGACATCGACGAATTCAAGTCGGCACAGGAATTGCACGACGAACTGCGCAAGCGAGGTGAAGGCATCGGCCTGACCACCGTCTACCGCACGCTGCAGGCACTCTCCGACGCCGGAACCATCGACGTCCTACGCACCGACACAGGTGAGTCCGTCTACCGACGCTGCTCCTCCGGGCACCACCATCACCTGGTGTGCCGCAACTGCGGATTCACCGTCGAGGTCGAGGGCCCGACGGTCGAGCAGTGGTCACAGACCATCGCCGAGGACAACGGTTTCACCGAAGTGAGTCACACCGTCGAGATCTTCGGCACCTGCCGCGACTGCGCCGCCGCCTGAGAGCGTCAGGGAATCAAACCCTGCCGGGCGGTATCGGCACCGGTGAGCGCCAGTAGCAACATCGTGGTCAGTGCCTCGTCGTCCAGTCCGGCGGCAGGGAACGTGTAACGCAGGATGACGTCCGCCAGACTGCCGTGGCCGAACACCGCGATGGAGCCGAATTGGATGGTGCGATTCCGCTCGGCCACCTTGCGATGCAGTGCCGCGCTCACCGGTCGGTCCCATGCGAGAACGCACGTCATGGACAGCACGTCCAGACCCTCGGACAGATTCATCGCCTGGATGGAACACAGCGCGCCGGAGTATTGGAAACCCAGTGATCCGTCGGCAGCAACATCGACCGTCACGAAATGCGCCAGCGAGGCGGCCGCGCGTTCTTGTAGGCGGGCTGCTTCGTCGGTGGTGTCGGTCATGTTCTCCCCTGTCATTTGACGCCACCGAATCTACGGTCGCGTGAGGCGTACTCGACGCAGGCGGCCCAAAGGTCGCGGCGGTCGAAATCGGGAAACAGCTTCTCCTGGTACACCATTTCGGCGTAGGCGGATTGCCAGATCAAGAAATTGGACGTCCGCTGTTCCCCCGACGGACGCAGGAAGAGGTCGACGTCGGGCATGTCGGGTTCGTCGAGGTACTTGGCAACCGTCGCCTCGGTGATCTTGTCCGGATTGATCTCACCGGCCGCGACACGCTTCGCGATTTCCTTTACCGCATCGGCAATTTCGGCCCGGCCGCCGTAGTTCACACACATGGTCAAGTTCATGACGGTGTTGTTCTTGGTCAGTTCTTCGGCGATCTCGAGTTCCTTGATCACGCTGGCCCACAGGCGCGGCTTACGACCGGCCCACCGAACACGCACACCCATTTCGTTCATCTCGTCGCGTCGGCGGCGGATGACATCACGGTTGAAGCCCATCAGGAATCGAACCTCGTCGGGACTCCGCTTCCAGTTCTCGGTGGAGAAGGCGTAAGCGGAGAGCCACTCGACACCCATCTCGATGCACCCGCAGACGGTGTCCATCAGGACAGCTTCGCCGCGTTCGTGCCCGGCGGTTCGGGGCAGACCGCGCTCCTGCGCCCATCGTCCGTTGCCGTCCATCACCAAAGCGACGTGGCGCGGGATCAGTTCGGTTTGCAGGATCGGCGGGGTTGCCCCGGACGGATGTGGGTCCGGTGGTCGGATCACCCGGTCAGCAGCAGAATCAAGCGGAGTTCGCGGTTCGCGTCGTCGAATCACGTGTTCCATCCTGCCTCACGGGCAAGTCGACCTCGACGGCTGCATGCGGCCTCGAACGCTCGATCAGCGGCAACGTCCGCAATTGGCGCTCGAGATGCCACTGCAGGTGTGCCGCGACCAGTCCGCTGGCTTGCGTCCGCAGCGTCGCGGGCGCCGAATCGGTACCCTCCCACTCCCCTCGGAGCAGGGCTTCCATCAAGTCGAGCACTCCGGGCGACGGCGTCGCAGCACCCGCCGGGCGGCAATAGGTACACACGGCTCCGCCTGCGGCGACATGAAAGGCCCGGTGCGGTCCAGGAGCACTGCAGCGGGCGCACTCTTCGAGGGCAGGCGCCCAACCCGCATAGCCCATGGCTCTCAACAAGAACGCGTCGAGCACGAACTCGACCGGTCGTGCCTGCTCGGCAATCGCACGCAGCGCTCCCACCGTCAATCGCTGAAGCTGCGGGGCCGGCGCGCGTTCCTCGCCGGCCAACCGCTCGGCAGTTTCGAGTACGGCGCAGGCCGTGGTGTACCGGCTGTAGTCGTCGACGATGTCGGTGGCGAATGCGTCAACCGTCTGCACCTGAGTGATGATGTCGAGATTCTTGCCCGGAAGTAGTTGCACGTCGATGTGAGCAAACGGTTCGAGTCTGGCACCGAATTTGGAGGTGGTTCGGCGGACACCTTTGGCCACGGCACGTACCAACCCGAACTGACGGGTGAGCAACGTGACGATGTGGTCGGCTTCGCCCAGTTTGTGCAGGCGCAGCACCACTGCCGTGTCTCGATACAACCTCACTCGACCAGTGTCCCACGTTGTACCGACGACCGATCCCGATGCCGCGCCCGATGATCAAGTCGGAAACACGGCAGGTCCGTCCGGATAGACTGGCGCGATGCCGAGCGACGCAATTGCGCAACCTGTCACTGCAGAGTTGACCGGTCGCGAAGCGCGGTGGGAGCGACACAACTCCGAGCGTCAGAAACGGATACTCACCTCGGCGGTCGAACTGATCGAAGAGCGTGCGGCAGGTGCCGAGGTGTCCGTCCAGCAGATCGCCGATCGTGCCGGCCTCGCCAAGTCGGTGGTGTACCGCCAATTCAGCGGCCGAGACGACCTCGATCGACGAGTCCGAGCGTTTGTGCTCGGACAATTTGCGGCGGCCCTGGACGCGTCGATGAGCATTTCGGTAGGCACTCTCGACCAGATCCTGACCCGAACCATCAGCGCCGTCGCCGAGTGGATCACCGAGCATCCGCGGATTCACGAGTTCATGGGTACCGGCCCCACCGACTACGACGACGAGAGCATCGACGCGATCAGCAGTCTGAAGGCCACAATCGCCGACTCCGCCCGCACCACTATCACCGAAGTCGGTCGATCCGTGGGGATCGACTCCTCACCCTTCGATTCACTACCGTTCGCAGTGGTGACAATGGTCGAGGGCACGCTCACCCACTGGGTCCGAAGCACCGATCCGAAGCCGAGCCGCGAAGAGATCGTCGCCGACCTCGCGAAATACACCTGGTACATGTTCGACGGCGTTGCCCGCTCGAGCGGACTACAGATCGATCCCCATGTCGAATTGTCCACGCTCATAGCCGAGCTGGTGTCCTCCGACGGAGGAACTTCGCGGCCGGACTAGATCCGGGTCTTGTCGGAACGCTTCGGCTCGCCGCGGTAGCGGGCGTAGTCGCCGTCGATGCGCAGCTTTCGCCACGCACGCTTCGACACCGGATTCATCAATCCGAGTTCGTCTGCCAGGGCTCGCATTTCGCCGAAGTAGTTACCCAGGATGCGGCGTGAATGCGGGCTCCCCCAGAAGGCGCTCTTCATCACCTCGTCCGGGATTCCAAATTCTTCGGCGAATTCCTTTGGCGGTGACATGATTTCACCCGCAAGCCAACGCATCGCGCCGGGGAAGGCGACCGATGTGATGGCTCGACTCGTACGACTGAGTCTGGGGACGTGATTGCGCAGGAACTCGTGAGCAAACGAGATGTGTCTCGCTTCTTCGGCGATGTGAATCTCCATGGTGCGGAGCATCGCCGGCGGCGTGTCCTTACCCTCACGGATGAGATCCTTCTGGAAGTGGTCGATCGGTTCTTCACCAGCCAGAATGCCGATGAAGAAGATGACCGGGAACTTTGCTCCCAGCACTCCGATGATCGGCGACAGCCGCCGGAACATCGGACGCATACCCGGCACGTCGATGTCCATGCGATTGACGAGTTCCTGGAACATCTGGATGTGATTGCACTCTTCGGTCATCTCGTGCAGGCAGTACCGGAACTCAGGCGACTGGTTGGGTAGCGCCATGATGTATTGCAGCATTCCCCGGATCAAGATGCTCTCGAAGGCCGAACCCACCTTGGTCACGTTCGCCTGACGCCACATTCCCATGGCGATTCGACGCTCCAACGACTGATCCTGGTACCACTGCGTCGCCCCGAGGGGGTCCGACACGGACGAGAGCACCCATCTCGGATCATGCGGATCGATCGCGAACTCTGGTGAATCCCAGTCGATGTCGAGATAGGGATCGAAACTGCGGGCAACTGAGCCCTCGGACAAAGTCTGCAGTACCTGGTGGTACGGCTTTTCCACTTCGATCGACGCTGACCGAGCCATCGGTGTCTCCTCACGGCCAGTCCGTCGATTGCAGTCGACGGACTTGAATGAGGTCAAACATAATGGGACACCGCGTCCCACGCAACCCCCTCGGGGGCCTATTTCAGGCCCGACGCAGCGGGATGATCTCGCGAACCTTCTCGTCCCGGAGATACAGTCCCGCCCACATGACGATTCCGGTGTAGACGGCAAACAGGGTCGTGCTCAGCAGAGGCTGTTCAGCTCGAAGGTTGGTCAACACCGCTCCCCCCAGGTAACCGGTGAGCAGAATCGCGCCGAGTATCGACGTTCGCGGAATCACGTACAGCGCAAGGCAGATCAGTTGCACCACCCCAGCCGTCAATGCCAGCGAGTCCGGCAACCCAAGTTCAGCCGACGCATCCTTGACTGTCTGAAGGTTGAGAATGTGAATGATGCCGTCGAAGAGCATGAAAACGACGAACAGCCCACTCAGGACGTATCCGAGCTTGCGAGCCGTGGCCGAAGGTGTCGTCGTCGTGGCGTTACCGGAAACAGTTTCGTTGTGGACGGGCTGGGTGGTCATCGGAATCTCCTGGGGCGAAGGCGAGCGGCCGGTTGCCACTTCGCTTGCAATTACGACTCCCGAGCGATCGAAAACTCATCGCGCCGGCCGTTACAACGCACCCGGCGTTCAGGACGATTCACCTCACGTGGTCTGATGGACGGTGACACGGGGTGCCGAAAAAGTCGGCTGAGATCAGACCCGATGAACCTGACCAGTTAGCACTGGCGGAGGGATGTCGACATGACCGAACAGCAATTTCAGCGCGCACTCAGCCTGGACGAGCAGATCGTTCTGATCACCGGTGGCGCCCGCGGGCTCGGCGCCGCACTGAGCCGAGCATTCTCCCGCTCGGGCGCCCGCGTAATCGTGAACTACAACAAGAGCCGCGATGCCGCCGAGGCCCTGGTCGCCGAACTGGGTGAGGATCGCACCTTCGCAGTCCAGGCGGACGTGACGGACCGCAGTTCCGTCGACCAGTTGTTCTCCGCTGCACGCGAGAGATTCGACGCACCGATCTCGACCGTGGTCGACAATGCACTGGTCGACTTCTCGTTCAACGGCGATGCACGGCCGAACGCGGACACGATCACCTGGACCGACTTCGACTCTCAACTACGCGGAGCTGTTGCCGGAACACTCAATACCACCCAGGCAGCGCTACCAGGCATGCGCGAACTCGGCTTCGGCCGAATCATCACTGTCGGAACCAATCTGGTCCAGAATCCGGTAGTTCCGTACCACGACTACACCGCTGCCAAGGCCGCACTGTTGGCACTGACACGGACGCTGTCCGCCGACCTCGGTCCGGACGGGATCACAGTCAACATGGTCTCGGGCGGCTTGCTCCGCACCACCGATGCGAGCGCCGCAACACCGGAAGCCGTGTTCGACATGATCGCGGCAAGCACTCCCCTGCGCCGAGTCACCACGCCGGACGAATTTGCCGACGCTGCACTCTTTTTCGCCTCCCCATGGTCGCGGGCCGTGACCGGCCAGAACCTGGTTGTCGACGGCGGACTCGTCAAGAACTGATGGGCGCACAGCTGCGGATAGGTGCGTTCCTGCTCGGTTGCGGACATCACAGTGCGGCATGGCGTCATCGCGACTCACCGGTCGAAAGTCTCGGCGACATAACGTATTACGAGTCGCTCGCCCAGATCGCCGAACGCGGCAAGCTGGACGCCGTCTTCTTCGCTGACGGTCACAGTGTTCGCGAACCCGAGTCGGGTGCGTCGTGGTTTCTCGAGCCGATCACCGCATTGACTGCCATGGCACGAGCGACAGCGGACATCGGCCTGGTGACCACCATTTCCACCACTTTCTACACGCCGTTTCACGCGGCGCGACTGTTGGCCTCGCTCGACCACATCAGCGGCGGACGGGCCGGCTGGAACGTCGTGACCTCGATGTTCGACCAGGAGGCGCGCAACCACGGACTCGAGGCGATGCCCGATCATGCATCCCGATACGAACGAGCCGACGAATTTGTCGAAGTGGCCCTCGCATTGTGGGATTCATGGTCGGAAGACGCGCTGATTCTCGACCGGTCGGGGCGTTTTGCCGATGCAAACAGGATTTCTCGAATCGATCACGACGGCAAACATTTTCGGGTGGACGGGCCGTTGACGGTTCCGCGCTCCCCGCAAGGCCGGCCGGTGTTGTTCCAGGCCGGGGCGTCCGAGCAGGGTCGCGATCTGGCGGCGCGTCGCGCCGAGGCAATCTATTCGGTTGCCTACGACTTACCCAGCGCACAGGCCTACTACGCGGACGTGAAATCGAGAATCGAGCGAGCCGGCCGGGATTCGAACTCTGTCGCCGTGATGCCGGGACTGGTCACCTACGTCGGCAGCACCGTCGCCGAGGCCAGGGCGAAGAAGGCCGAACTCGATCTCCTGCTGCCCACCGAACAGTCGATACGCCAACTCTCGTTGTTCACCGGACAGGATTGCGAGAACTGGGATCTCGACGGGCCCGTGCCCCCGTTGCCTCCACTCGAAGCGTTCACAGGGCCGCAGGGACGCTACGCCACTATTTTGCGGATCGTCGAGAAGGACGCACCGACTGTGCGGGAGCTCCTCGGGACGCTCGCTGCGGGTGGTGGTCACGCAACGATGATCGGAACACCGGAGTCGATTGCCGACGAGATGGGATCCTGGTTGAACGGCCGCGGTGCCGACGGTTTCAATCTGATGCCGCCAACCTATCCGCGGGGTCTGGAAGATTTTGTCGATCACGTGATTCCGGTGCTGCAGGCGCGTGGGTTGTTCCGTCGCGAATACGAGGGAGCGACTCTGCGAGAAAACCTCACCTAGTCCGGCAGTAGCGGCACCGACAGGTCCGGATCGCGTCCCAGGAGCACTCCCCTCGTAAGGGCCGCGGAGCCGAACTTCTTCCGGACACTGTCCATTGCCGAGTCGAGGGCGGCAGTGTCCGGACCCGCGAATCCTGGACCGTCGAAGGGCAATTCGAGTTGTTCGGCGCCGTCCCGATCCAGGTTGGAGACAGCGACACCGATCAACGTGATGCCCTTGTCCGCGATCATCGGTATCGCTTCGTCCAGCAGCACCATCGAGGCGCTCAGCAATTCCGCTGTGTCGGCGGTGGACCGGCGCAGCGTGTGAGATCGAGTTGCCCGCGTGAAATCCGCGAAGCGGAGCCGGAGCGTGACCGTGCGCCCCGTCCGCTGCGCCGAACGCATGCGTCGACTGACACGGTCGACAAGGGACATCAACGACGCATCGAGTTCTGCGCGGGGATGGGATCCGCGACCCAGCGCATGCTGAGCACCCATCGAACTGCGGCCACGATAGGCGCGGACGGGGCGCGGATCTCGATTGTGTGAGAGTGCGTAGAGATGGCGACCGGCGCCGCCCCCGAGAATCGAGACGATCGAGGATTCGTCGTGCCGAGCGATGTCACCCACCGTCACGATGTCGAAGTTTCGCAGCTTCTGGGCCGTGATCTTGCCGACGCCCCACAGCTTCTCGACCGGCAAGGGATGCAGGAACTCGGTCTCGCCCTCCGGCGGCACTCGCAGCAATCCGTCGGGTTTCGCGAATGCACTGGCGACCTTGGCCAGGAACTTGGTGCGTGCGATTCCGACCGTGATCGGTAGTCCGACCTGCTCGGCCACATCGCGTCTGAGGTTGGCTCCGATCTGCAGCGGGTTTCCCACGATCTTGGCGAGCCCGCCGACCTCGAGAAAGGCCTCGTCTATGGAGATTCCTTCGACCAGCGGCGACGTGTCGTGAAAGACGTCGAACACGTCTTTGCTCGCCTGCGAGTACGCCGACATTCGCGGAGGGACAACTATCGCCTGAGGACACAGTGATCGGGCCTGACCACCGCTCATGGCTGTGCGAACCCCGAACGCCTTGGCCTCGTAGCTTGCCGCCAAGACCACCCCACCACCGACGATGACCGGCCTGCCGGCCAGAGTCGGGTCGTCGCGTTGCTCGACTGATGCGTAGAACGAATCGAGGTCCGCATGCAGGATTGTTGCGTCACCTGTGGACCGACTACCGCCAGAATGATTACCGCCGGAACGAGCACCGCCAGGGTGATTACCTGGCGTTTCTTGATCCAGCGGTTCATGCGACACGAACATATGTTCCCATGCGCCACCGACACAATGAAAGGCCGCAAATAGATTCCATGGAATTAATCACGAATCGGGCGTACGGTGAGAGAATGATTCCACGGAATGCATATCGGTTCGGAGTCTGCTCGTGACCAGATCAGCCCTGAGCAGGCACTTCGACAACCTCGTCCGCTTCGAAACCGAACTGTGGACGGCCGTCGACCAGCGACTCCGAATCGAGCACGACCTGCTACTGAGTCGATTCGAGCCGATGCAGATCATCGACAGGCTCGGCTCCTGTCGGGTCTTCGACATCGCCGAGGCCCTCGCGATCACCGTCGGTGGCACGAGCAAGCTGGTGGATCGAATCGAAGCGGCTGGACACTGCCGTCGAAAATCCAATCCCACCGACAAACGATCCTCACTCATCGAGTTGACTCCCGAGGGCAATGAGCTGTTGCGGCGGGCGAAGGCAACGTTCGACGGCGAATTGGAGCGCCGTCTCGGTTCCGTGCTGACGCCCGACGCTCTCGATCGATTCGGCGCCACACTGGCCACGCTGCGTGAAGCCAATCGAAACCTGACACCGACCACGAAGGAAAAAGCATGACCGACACAATGCGCGCAATCGTGCTCGACGCCCCCGGCCCGCCAGAAGCATTGACTATCAGAGTGATTCCGATACCCGTGCCGATTGCGGGCTGGGTACTGGTCCGGGTGAAGGCATTCGGCCTCAATCGATCCGAACTTCACACCCGCCTCGGCCTCGCCGAAGGCGTGACATTCCCGAGGGTGCTGGGCATCGAGGCCGTCGGCGAAGTGGTGAACTGCCCCGGCGGGGAGCTCACCGAAGGCCGGCAAGTCGCCGCCATGATGGGCGGGATGGGGAGGACGTTCGACGGCGGTTATGCCGAGTACACGTGCGTTCCCGTCAGTCAGGTCGTTCCCTTCTCGAGCGAACTGGACTGGTCGACAGTGGGAGCTGTTCCCGAGATGCTGCAAACGTCCTACGGCTCGCTGACGGTAGGACTGGACGCGAAATCCGGTCAATCCCTGTTGATCCGGGGAGGAACCTCCTCGGTCGGCATGGCAACCGCAGTCCTGGCGAAGCAGTGGGGACTCACTGTCCTTGCGACCACCCGAGATGCGAACAAAGCGTCGTCGTTGACCGCGATCGGGGTTGACCACGTTATCGTCGACGACGGTGCTGTGGCCGGCCAGGTTCGAGACATCCTCCCGGGCGGTGTTGATCTGGCCCTCGAATTGGTCGGAACACCAACACTTCCCGACACGTTGCGCGCGACCCGCGTTCACGGCACCGTGTGTTTCACGGGAATGCTGTCCAACGAGTGGACAGTCAAAGACTTTTATCCGATCGACTACATTCCACGCGGAGTGCGATTGACCTCGTACGGTGGGGACGCGTCCGACCTGCCTGCCGACGTACTGCAAGACTTCCTCTCCGCTCTGGCGTCAGGCGAGGCGGTGGTACCGATCGACGAGGTGTTCGCGTTCGAGGACATCGCGCGAGCACATGCCAAGATGGAAGCCGGTACGGCACGTGGCAAATTGGTAGTTGTGCTCTGACCTGGCTTCTCACACCACGAATCGATAACCCATTCCTGCCTCGGTGATCAGATGCTTGGGGTTCGCCGGGTCATCCTCGAGCTTCCGACGAAGTTGAGCCAGGTAGACACGTAGATAGTGGGTCTCGGTGTCGTACGCCGGTCCCCACACTTCCCGAAGCAACTCCTTCTGCCCGACCAGCTTTCCGCGGTTGCGCACAAGCATCTCGAGCATGCCCCACTCGGTCGGAGTCAGGTGCACCTGTTCACCGCGCCGACTCACTGTTTTCGCAGCCAAGTCCACCGTGAAGGACGCGGTCTCGACCGACGGTTCCGAAGTGTCCGCCGCGGAGGTTCCCCGCCTCGCCGCAGCGCGCACACGGGCCAGAAACTCGTCCATCCCGAAGGGCTTGGTGACGTAGTCGTCCGCACCGGCGTCGAGAGCCTCGACCTTGTCCGCGGAATCCGTGCGCGCCGACAGCACGATGACCGGCGCCGTGCACCAGCCACGCAGGCCGGCAAGCACTTCGGTGCCGTCCATGTCGGGCAGTCCGAGATCGAGTACCACGACGTCCGGTGGACGCTCGGCAGCAGCCCGCAAGGCACCGGCGCCCGTCGACGCGGTCACCACCTCGTACCCGCGCACCGAAAGATTGATACGCAGAGCTCGCAGAATCTGCGGTTCGTCGTCCACTACCAGGATTCGACTCATGATCCATTCCCATTCGTACCGGCCGCAGCCAACTCCACGATCATCGTCAATCCCCCACCAGGTGTGTCTGTGGCGCTGACCGTTCCGCCCATCGCATCGACAAATCCGAGCACCACGGAAAGTCCGAGGCCCACTCCGCCGGTGTTGTCGCGATCTCCCATCCGTTGGAACGGCTGGAACATCGTTTCGGCCTCACCTCGCGGAACACCTGGGCCCGTATCGGCAACACTGATCACCACACGATCACCGAGTTGCGCCGCCCCGACGCGCACCGGGGTTTCTCCCCCGTAGCGCAGAGCGTTGTCGACGATGTTCGCAATCACCCGCTCGAGCAGACCTTGATCTGCCTGCACTGCAACGGTACCCACGTCGACGACTACACTTCGAGCCCGCGAATCCGAGCGTCCACCGATGCCGAGGCCCAGCAACGCGCGGTGAACCACCTCGTCCAGATACACCGGCCGCAGCGTGGGTTTCACCACCCCGGCGGCAAGTCGGGACGAGTCGAGCAAGTTCCCGACCAGCGCCGTCAACTGATCCGCCGACTCCTCGATGGTTGCCAACAATTCAGCGGTGTCTTCGGGCGAGAACTCGATGTCGTCGCTGCGCAGACTCGACACCGCCGCCTTCACTCCGGCGAGAGGCGTTCGCAGGTCATGGCTTACCGCTGACAGCAGGGCTCGACGCAGTTGATCAGCCTCGGTGAGCGCGGCAGCCTTGCTCGCCTCGACTGTCAGTTTCTCCTGGCGGATCATCCCAACTGCTTGGTGAGCCACCACCGTCAGCACTCGTCGATCCCGCGCACTCAGGTCGGGCCCAGCCAACAACAGCGCGTATTCCCCGTCGTTGACCTCACAGACCGTATCCGCTTCGTCGTCCGTGGTCGGCGGCTGCGTACCCACGGCGGCGATGACTCCGTCGTCGTGATGAATGACGGAAACCCCTCGCTGGCGATAGATTTCGAGTGCCTTCGCCAGAAGTGTCGACAGATCCGCTCCGCGGAGAACTGATCCCGCGAACAGTGTGAGCAGTTCGGCTTCCTCGGATGCGCGCTTCGCCTCGCGGGCGCGCTTTGCTGCGGCGTCGACCAGAACGGCAACTGCCACAGCCACGATCAACAGCACGACAGTGGTGATGAAGTTGTCAGGTTCGGCGATGGTGAAGCTGTACCGCGGATCGGTGAAGAAGTAATTGAGCAGCAGTCCCGAGATCAGGGCCGACAATATCGCCGGGCCGACGCCGCCGAGGAGGGCGACCAGAACGACCACGACGAAGAACAGCGCGTTCTCGCCGTTGACCCCGGAGATTCGGTCGACGAGACCCATGATCGCGGCCGCGAGCGAAGGCACGACGATCGCCGCAATCCACGACAGGACCCGGCGCTCCGAGCGCCCCAGCACCGAAATGCGTCGTCGCGCCGTCGCTTCCTCGTGCGTGACCATGTGAACGTCGATACCACCGGACTGCTGAACCACCGCAGCGCCGATCCCCTCGTCGAGGATGCGAGCCAGGCGGGAACGCCGCGACGTTCCCAGCACCAACTGTGTGGCGTTCTCCTCACGCGCGAACTCGAGGAGCGTCGACGGTACGTCGTCACCGACAACGGTGTGAAGCGTGGCGCCGACTCCGACAGCCAACGCGCGCACCTTGCCCATCTCTGGGGCCGAGACGCCGGTGAGTCCGTCACCGCGTACGACGTGGACCACCATCAGCTCGGCGCTCGACTTCGACGCGATTCGAGATGCGCGTCGTACCAGGGTTTCCGACTCCGGTCCCCCGGTCACGGCAACGACGACACGCTCGCGCGCTTCCCAGGTATCGGTGATCTTGTTCTCGGCCCGGTATTTCGCCAGTGCGGCGTCCACCTGATCGGCCACCCACAGCAGAGCCAGTTCGCGTAGCGCCGTGAGGTTTCCGCGTCTGAAGTAATTGCCCAAGGCCGCATCGACCCGTTCCGGTGAATACACGTTTCCGTGAGAAAGTCTGCGGCGCAGCGCCTCCGGGGTGATGTCGACCAGCTCGACCTGCGCCGCACTACGCACTACCGCGTCCGGAACCGTCTCCTGCTGAACCACGCCGGTGATGTGCGCGACAACGTCGTTGAGGCTTTCGAGGTGTTGCACGTTGACCGTGGACAGAACGTCGATCCCGGCTTCGAGCAGTTCCTGTACGTCCTGCCAGCGCTTGTGATTCTTGCTCCCTGGCGTGTTGGTATGTGCCAACTCGTCCACCAGGACAAGGGCCGGACGCCGAGCCAACACGGCCTCGACGTCCAGTTCCGGCATCCGTGTTCCGCGATAATCCACCAGCTTGGGCGGCACTGTTTCGAGGTCTCCGATCTGCGCCGCGGTGCGGGCGCGGCCGTGTGTCTCCACGACGGCCGCGACCACGTCACAGCCACGATCTCGACGCCGATGAGCCTCACCGAGCATCGCGAAGGTCTTTCCGACGCCAGGCGCAGCGCCGAGGTAGATACGCAATTCACCACGTTTGCGTGCCCTACCGAAAGATTGACCGATCTTCTCCGAAGAACTCACGTGACAATCATCCACCAGTCGTCGGTGCAGCACACGTAGGTGCCGTCAATCCGAGTGCCAGGTTCAATTCCAGGACGTTGACTCGCTCGGCTCCGAGAAATCCGAGTTGCCGACCGTCGGTGTGCTCGGCCACCAAGTCCCGCACCTGGTCTTCCGAGATGCCGTTGTTCGCCGCCACCCTCGCGACCTGCAGTTCGGCGTACGCCGGACTGATGTGGGGATCGATACCCGAGCCCGAACCGGTGACTGCGTCGACGGGAACCGATGCCGGGTCGACACCTTCACGTGCCGCGATGGCTGCCCGGCGCTCGATGACGAATCCGGCCAGAATCTCGCTGCTCGGCCCCTGGTTGGACGGCAGTGCCGCAGCGGGATCACCGGTGGCAAACGGATCCTCGTCCGAAACGGATCCGACAACACGATTGTGGACGAACGGGTCCTGCTGCCCTTCGGCGACCTGCGGATCGACACCCACCCAGGCACTGCCGACCACGCAACCGGCGGCATCGGTGACCGGTGAGCCTTCGGCAGATCCGGAGCTGATCCGGCTGACACCCCACACCGCGGCGGGATAGACCACACCGAGAACGACGGTGAGCGCGAGCAATACGAGCAAACCCGCCCACACCTGTTTGGCAAAACCGATAGTGAAACGCATGTCAGGTCACCCAATTCCAGGAATCAAACGTACGACGAGATCGATCAACCAGATACCGACGAACGGTGTGATCACACCGCCGAGACCGTAGACGAGCAAGTTACGTCCGAGCAACTGCGATGCCGTCGACGGTCGGTATCGAACACCCTTGAGTGCCAACGGAATCAAACCGATGATCACCAAGGCGTTGAAGATCACGGCCGAGACGATCGCCGATTCGGGGGTGGCGAGACGCATGATGTTCAACGCGTCCAGCTGCGGGTAGATGCCGCTGAACAAGGCCGGCAGGATTGCGAAATACTTCGCCAGGTCGTTCGCCAACGAGAATGTGGTCAACGCGCCGCGGGTGATCAGCAATTGCTTGCCGATTTCCACCACCTCGATCAGCTTGGTGGGATCGGAGTCGAGATCGACCATGTTCCCGGCCTCTTTGGCTGCCGAGGTTCCCGTGTTCATCGCGACCCCGACATCGGCCTGGGCAAGGGCGGGAGCATCATTGGTCCCGTCACCGGTCATCGCGACGAGACGTCCGCCTTCCTGTTCCTTCCGGATCAGGGCCAGTTTGTCTTCCGGGGTGGCCTCCGCCATGAAGTCGTCGACGCCCGCCTCGTCGGCAATCGCCTTCGCGGTCAACGGATTGTCGCCGGTGATCATGATCGTGCGAATACCCATCGCCCGGAGTTCGGCGAACCTGTCAGCCATTCCCGGCTTGACGACGTCGGACAACGCGATCACGCCGAGGAGCGAGGTACTCTCACCATGCTTGACGGCAACTACCAGCGGCGTTCCGCCCGCTTGGGCGATGTCGCCCACGGTGTCGGTCACCGCGCTCTCCGCGTGTCCACCGCCACTGACGACCCAGTTCATCACCGCATCTGCTGCACCCTTTCGGATTTGGCGTCCGGAGTGGTCGAGTCCGCTCATCCGGGTTTGTGCCGTGAACGGAACGAACTCTGCGCGTTCCTCGTCCAGCGTCGGCTCGTCAGCGAGACCGAACTCCGCTGCGCACAGCTCGACGATGCTCCGTCCCTCGGGAGTTCCGTCGGCAAGGCTCGACAAGCGAGCTGCCGCAGCAAGATCGTCGGCGGATACACCGGGCGCCGGATGGAGTGCGGTGGCCCGGCGGTTACCGAAAGTGATGGTTCCGGTCTTGTCCATCAACAGGGTGTCGATGTCGCCCGCAGCTTCCACCGCGCGTCCCGACATCGCGAGAACGTTGCGCTGGACGAGGCGGTCCATGCCCGCGATACCGATCGCCGAGAGCAGCGCTCCGATGGTCGTCGGGATCAGGCAGACGAGAAGTGCGATCAGCTTGATCGGATCCTGCTCGTGCCCCGCGTACAAGCCCATCGGGCCGATGGCTACGACGGCGAGGAGGAAGATGACGGTCAACGACGCGAGCAGGATGTTGAGCGCAATCTCGTTGGGTGTCTTCTGACGTGAAGCACCCTCGACGAGCGCGATCATCCGGTCCACGAACGAACTGCCCGGTGCTGCGGTGATTTCCACGACGATGCGGTCCGAGAGAACCGTCGTACCACCGGTGACGGCGCACCGGTCACCACCGGATTCACGGACCACCGGCGCGGATTCACCGGTGATCGCCGATTCGTCTACGGAGGCAATACCCTCGACCACGTCGCCGTCGCCGGGGATGACCTCGCCGGCAACCACTATCACCCGATCGCCGACCACCAGTTCGGTGCCGGAAACCGATTCGATCGCACCGCTCATCGTGATCCGATGTGCTGTGGTGTCCTGCTTCACCTTTCGCAGGCTCGCCGCCTGCGCCTTGCCGCGCCCTTCGGCCACGGATTCGGCGAGGTTCGCGAAGATCACCGTGAACCAGAGCCACAGGGTGATCACCCAGGAGAACACCGAGGGATCGGCGATCGCCATGACAGTGGTGATGACGGAACCGACGAACACCACGAACATGACCGGGTTGCGGGCGAGGTGGCGTGGGTCGAGTTTGCGCACGGCCCCCGGCAACGCGGTGATCATCTGCCGCGGGTTGAAAACGCCTGCGTGTACTTGACGGGACTGCCCTGGATCAGCCTTGTCGGCGGCGTCTTGCGCTACCACGGGTTTCTCACTGATACGCACGGTCATTGAAGAGCCTCCGCTAGCGGGCCCAGCGCGAGGGCCGGGAAGAATGTAAGTGCAGCAACAAGAACGACGGTGCCGGTCAACAAACCGGTGAACATCGGTCCGGACGTCGGGAGGGTGCCGGCCGTCGGCGCCACCTTCTTCTGCGAGGCAAGAGCACCGGCCAAAGCGAGAACGAAGATGATCGGCAGGAATCGGCCGAGAAGCATGCAGATTCCGAGAGACGACTGGAACCAGTCGCTGGTGACCGTCAGACCGCCGAAGGCGCTGCCGTTGTTGTTGGAGGCGGAGGCGAAGGCGTAAAGCACCTCACTGAACCCGTGGATCGATCCCGGCGTGCCCGGATCTCCCCCATTGCCTTGATAACCGGTGGTCGAACCGAGGATGACGGTGATGGCGGTACCGATCAAGACCAGCGCGGGCATGACCAGAATCGACAGCGCCGCAAGGGTGATCTCGCGTCGACCCAACTTCTTGCCGAGATATTCGGGCGTGCGACCGACCAGCAGTCCGCCGACGAACACTGCGATCAACGCCAGCACAAGAATCCCGTAGAGGCCGGTTCCGACTCCACCTGGCGCAATTTCGCCGAGCAACATGTTGAGCAGGACCGCGCCGCCGCCGAGGGGTGACATGCTGTCGTGGGCCGAGTTCACCGCGCCCGTCGACGTTCCCGTGGTCGCCACCGCGAACAACGCCGATCCGGGGATTCCGAAGCGAACTTCCTTGCCCTCCATCATCGAACCAGCTGCTGTGGCGGCAACACCGCGTGCGCCGGATTCGGCAGCGAGCGTGACTGCGAGCAGCCCGCTCCACAGGATTCCCATCACTGCCAGCAGGGTGAGGCCTTGCCTACGATCCCCGACGAGAGTTCCGAACGTTCGGGTGAGGCAGACCGGAATCAACAGGATCGCCAGAATCTCGACGACATTGCTCAACGGGGTGGGGTTCTCGAACGGGTGCGCCGAGTTGGCAGCCAAGATCCCGCCACCGTTGGTGCCGAGTTCCTTGATCGCTTCCTGGGACGCGACGGGGGCCAGTGCATTGGTCACCGCATTGCCGTCGAGGCCGGTGGAGGCGAAACCGCTGTGGAACGACTGGATCACACCCTGGCTCAACAGGATCAGGGCGATCACGAAGGAGAACGGAAGGAGGATGCGCAGAGAACCACGCGTCAGATCGACCCAGAAGTTGCCGATCTCGCCGCCCCTGGCCACCCGAATGAAGCCGCGAACCAATGCGATGGCCACCGCCATGCCGACCGCTGCCGAGACGAAGTTCTGCACCGCCAGACCGACGGGCTGAACGAAGTTGCTCATCGTCGTTTCCGGCGTGTACGACTGCCAGTTGGTGTTCGCCACAAACGAAATCGCGGTGTTGAACGCTACGGCGGGACTGACCCCGGACAGACCGTCACTCAGCGGCAGTAATCCCTGAATCCGTTGCAGGAAGTACAGGAACAATGCGCTGGCCAGCGAGAATCCGAGAACGCTTGCGGCGTAGCCGTACCACGTCTGCTCGGCCCTGGAGTCGATCCGACCGACACGGTAGATCACACTCTCGACCCGAAGATCTCGCGTCGACGAGTAAACACGCGCCATGTAGTCGCCCACCGGGACGTAGGCGATTGCCAGAACGACGAGGACAAAAGCGATCTGCAGGCCGGCTGCAAGAGCGGGCGACATCAGAACCTCTCAGGATCTACGAGTGCAACGAGCAGGTAAATGACCAATGCCGCGGCGACGGCGATCAGAACCACGCTGACCACACCGGCAACCGTCATTTGGGAGCGCTCGCCTGTAGGGCGCGCAGTACCAGCGCGCACACGAGAAAACCGCCGAGAATCAGAGCAACGTAGGCCAGATCGGCCATGAGCTTCCCTCTTCGAAATCTTTTGCCGTGCTGCTGTACATCGCAGCCATGACGCGCGGTCGCCCTCGACCGGATGCGCTCTCTCAGCTTCGACCTCCGGAAAGGCCGATTCCGCGTCTCTGACGATCCGCTTACGCACTGACCTGGCGTCTTGACGCGATCTTGACGCGAAACCGAAGTTCACTAATACTGAAACAAGTTACTGTTCGTTCGAACGAACAGTTTTGCGAAGGGAACCTGATGACTTCTCGAACCGACCACGATCTCGCCCCCGGTCTTGTCGACCAGGTTGCGAGTCTGGCCTCGGGCGCTACCTCGTCCGTCGCGGCCACCGAGGCAACGCTGAGCCGGATCGAGGCCACTCAGCCTCACCTCAATGCGTTCAAGATCGTGCGGGGAGAGAAGGCACTCGAGGAAGCTGCCGAGGCCGACAGACGTCTCGCACTCGGCGAGCGTCTGCCGCTGCTCGGTGTGCCGATCGCAGTGAAGGACGACGTCGACATCACCGGCGAACCCACGGCCTTCGGTTGCCCTGGCGATTTCCCGGCCAAGACCGAGGACTCGGAGATGATTCGACGCCTCCGCGACGCCGGCGCAGTGATCGTGGGCAAGACCAACAGTCCGGAATTGGGCCAGTGGCCGCTCACGAGCGGTTCAGCCTTCGGTTACACGCGCAATCCGTGGTCGCGTCACCACACTCCAGGCGGATCGTCTGGCGGCACCGCCGCGGCCGTCGCCGCCGGATTGGTCAGCGCCGGAATCGGTTCCGACGGTGCCGGTTCCATCCGAATCCCTGCGGCCTGGACCAACCTCGTCGGAATCAAACCGCAGCGCGGGCGCATCTCCACCTGGCCCGACGCCGAAGCGTTCTACGGCCTGACGGTCAACGGACCGCTCGCTCGCACCGTCGCCGACGCGGCACTGCTGCTCGACGTCGCTGCCGGCAACCATGACGGCGACCTCCACAAGCCGACACCGGTCACCGTCAGCGACGCGGTGGGACGCGACCCCGGAAAACTGAAAATCGCGCTTTCCCTTCGCAATCCGTTCACCGCCACTCCCGTGAAGCTGGACCCGGAAGTGCGCCTGGCCGTGCATTCGATCGCCGACACGCTGCGGGAACTCGGACACCATGTCGTCGTCGACGATCCCGCATACGGCCTGATCTTCGGCCTGAACTTTCTGCCCCGCTCGCTCGTCGGGGTCCACGACTGGCTCGGACGCGTTCCCGACCCGAAACTGGTCGATGCCAGAACACGCGGAAATGCCCAGAACGGCAAGCTACTTCGCGGCGCACCTCTGCGCGCGGCCCGCGCGGCCGAGCCGCGGATGCGAAAGCGGATCGGAGCGATCTTCGACACCTACGACGTCGTCCTGGGACCCACGACGGCAACTCCACCGATCATGGCGACCGCGATCGACGGCATCGGTGGCTGGGACACCGACAAGGTCATGACCGGCGCCTGCCCCTACGCGTGGCCGTGGAACGTCCTCGGCTGGCCCTCGGTCAACGTGCCGGCCGGATTCAGCAAGGCCGGCCTGCCTATCGGTGCGCAGTTGATGGGCAACGAGAACACCGAACCTCTGTTGGTCTCCCTCGCTTCACAATTGGAATCGGTCCTGCGTTGGGATCAGATCCGCCCCGAGCCGTGGTGGTGACCCGATGAGTAACCGGGACGTCCGCGAGCGAATACTCGACGCCGTTCTGCACGTCGTCGGTACCGACGGCATCCCGGGTGTGAGCAACCGGCGCATCGCCGCGCAGGCCGGCGTCTCACTCGGATCGATCACGTATCACTTCGCGAGCCAGTCGGACATGCTCCGCGCTGCTCTGTCTCGTTTCGTGACAGACGAGACGACGCGCCTGCGCGCCTTGGCCGAGGAGTACCGCGACAAAGGTCTGAGCGTCGAGGACGCCGCGGCAATAGCCGAAAAGGTGACGCGAGATCTTTCGTTCTCGGCCGAGCGGATCGCGCCGTTCGAGATGTACATCGCCGCCGGGCGCGACCACGAACTCCACGAAGTCGCCGTCGAATGCTTCGCCGCCTACGACGATTTGACCGTCACGATTCTGACGGCACTCGGTGTACCTGATCCGGAGTCGATTGCATCGACGCTCGTCGCCGTCATCACCGGCCTCCAACTCCGACGCCTGGCCACCGGCGTCGACGAGCAGGACATCGGCGCGGCGATCCTCAGGGTCCTCCGGCCCTAGAAGCCCAGCCGGCCGAGCTGCTTCGGGTCGCGCTGCCAGTCCTTGGCGACCTTGACGTGCAGCTCCAGGAAGATCCGCACACCGAGCAGCTTCTCGATCTGCAGGCGCGCACTGGTACCGACTTCCCGCAGACGCGCTCCGCCCTTACCGATGACGATGCCCTTCTGACTGGGCCGCTCGACGTAGAGCAGTGCATGCACGTCGAGCATCTCGCCCTGCTTCTCGGTGCGTCCCTCACGCGGGATGACCTCCTCGATCACCACAGCCAGGGAGTGCGGCAATTCTTCGCCGAGCCCCTCGAGCGCAGCCTCACGGATCAGTTCGGCCATGAGCACCTCTTCGGGCTCGTCCGTCAGTTCCCCGTCCGGGTAGAAGGCCGGGCCCTCGTCCATCAGACCGGCGAGGACGTCGACCAGGATCTCGACCTGTTCACCCGACTTCGCGGACACCGGAACGACCTCGGATTCGGGGCCGAGCAGGGTGGACAGCGCGAGCAACTGCTTTCCGACGGCGTCGCGGCTGACCTTGTCGATCTTGGTCACGATGCCGACAAGCTTGGTCTTGGGCGCCATCTGACGGACCTGCTGCACGATCCAGCGGTCTCCGGGCCCGATGGCCTCGTCAGCCGGGATGCACAGGCAGATGACGTCGACCTCGGAGTACGTGTCGCGAACCAGGTCATTGAGGCGCTGCCCGAGCAAAGTGCGGGGCTTGTGCAGTCCAGGGGTGTCCACCAGGATCAGCTGCGCATGCTCGCGGTGAACGATGCCGCGAATCGTGTGGCGCGTCGTCTGCGGGCGCGAGGACGTGATCGCGATCTTGCTGCCGACCAACGCGTTGGTCAGCGTGGACTTGCCCGTATTGGGTCGACCCACGAAACACACGAAGCCTGACCGGAATTCGTTCTTGCTCATAACTGCTCCTCGCTGAACTCTCGCTCAGTCATCGGTGTCTTCTGTCTCTTCGTCTTCGGACGGCGGGATGCGCTGCACGAACACCGTGCTGATGCGTACCCGGCCTCGGCCCGTATTGGTTCCCTCGCCGCGCAGGATCAAACCGTCGTACTCCACTTCGGAACCGGGAAGTGGCACTCGGCCGAGTACGTATCCGATCAGCCCGCCGACGGTCTCCACCTCGTCGAGTTCGAGTTCGAGATCGAACAATTCACCGAGGTCTTCGATGGGAAGTCTCGCGGATACGCGGAACATTCCGTCACCGAGATCCTCGATGGGCGGCGTCTCGTCCTCGTCGTACTCGTCGGCGATCTCACCGACGATCTCTTCGATGACGTCCTCGATCGTGACGAGCCCGGCGATCCCGCCGTACTCGTCGACGAGTATCGCCATGTGGTTGCGGTCGCGCTGCATCTCGGCCAGCAAGCTGTCGAGCGGCTTCGAGTCGGGAACGAAGACGGCGGGCCGCATGACGTCGCAGACGTTGACGTTCCGGCCGCCGTCGGGCAGGTGGTAGGTCTGCTTGACCAGATCCTTGAGGTAGACGACACCGAGCACGTCGTCGACGTTCTCCCCGATGACCGGCAGGCGCGAGTGACCACTGCGGACGGCCAACGACGTCGCCTGCCCGGCATTCTTGTCGTTCTCGATCCACACCATGTCGGTGCGCGGCACCATCACCTCGCGTGCCGACGTGTCTCCGAGCTCGAAGACGGACTGGATCATTCGGCGTTCTTCGTCGGCCACGACGCCACGTTCCTGCGCCATGTCCACGAGTTCACGCAACTCGATTTCCGACGCGAACGGGCCGTTGCGGAAGCCCTTACCCGGGGTCAATGCGTTACCCACGAGGATCAGGACGCGACTGATCGGCCCGAGCAGAACCCCGATCCACAGCAGTGGCAGCGACGCGGCCATCGCGATGGAGTACGCATGTTGGCGCCCAAGCGTTCTCGGTCCGACGCCGATGACCACGTACGAGACGAGAACCATGATCACCGCGGTGACGGTCAGTGCCCAGCCCAGCGAGAGGACGTCGATCAGGCCGCCCACGAGTACGACGGTGGCCGTGATCTCGCACAAAATGCGAAGCAGGACCATCAGATTCACGTATCGCGGACGATCGGTCAGGATGCGTTGCACTCGCGCGGCGCCGGCTCGCTCTTCCTTTGCCATCTCGTCGATCCGCGCCGACGAAATGGTGTTGAGCGCCGAGTCGACGGCCGCGAACACACCACCGACCGGGACAAGAGCAATCGCCAGAACAAAGAGCGCTATGGCGCTACTCACTACAGAACCCCCGGATAACTGTTATCGGTCCACTCCGTCGACGAAACCGGTCTTACCGAGCAGCTTCTGATCGCGTTCGGCCAGTGCTGCTTCGCGGTCGATACGGCGAAGGTCTTCGTACCACTCTTCGAGGAGGCTGTTCTGCAAGCCGAACATCTCCTTCTCCTCCTCCGGCTCCGCATGGTCGTAGCCGAGAAGGTGCAACACACCGTGGACGGTCAGGAGGGCAAGTTCGTGAGCCAGTGAATGCCCGGCCTTGTCAGCCTGATCCGCGGCAAAAGACGGACACAGCACGATGTCGCCGAGCATCGACGGCCCCGGCTCGGGGGAATCGGGACGGCCACCAGGCTCGAGTTCGTCCATCGGGAACGACATGACGTCGGTCGGGCCCGGCAGGTCCATCCAGCGAACGTGCAGATCCGCCATCGTCGCGGAGTCGACGAGAACCATCGACAGCTCGGCCGCCGGATGGACATCCATCCGAGCGATCACGAAACGGGCAACGCTGATCAACTCCGGTTCGGAGATGTCCATGCCCGATTCGTTCGAGACCTCGATGCTCATGTGCGACGCTCTTTCCTGGGAAAAGTAGGGGTTGATGCGTCGCTCAGCCTACCGTCGCGGTGAATGAGCATGTGCAGCGCGGCGCTGCGCCCGGTTTCCGACCGCCAACTCGCCGGACCGATCCGATTCGTGACGCTCGTAAGCGTCGACGATGTGAGAGACCAGCCGATGACGTACGACGTCGCTGCTGTCGAGAGTGGCGAAATGAATATCGTCGATCCCGGTGAGGATTTCGGATGCCGCGCGCAGACCCGAACGGGCCCCGCCCGGCAGATCGACCTGGGTCACGTCTCCGGTGACCACGATCTTGGAACCGAACCCGAGGCGGGTCAGGAACATCTTCATCTGCTCGGCCGTGGTGTTCTGCGCTTCGTCCAAGATGATGAAGGCGTCGTTGAGCGTCCGGCCACGCATGTAGGCGAGCGGAGCTACCTCGATGACTCCGGCCTGCATCAACTTCGGAATCGCCTCGGGATCCATCATGTCGTGCAATGCGTCGTGCAGCGGGCGGAGATACGGATCGATCTTCTCGTGCAGCGTGCCGGGCAGAAAGCCCAGTCGCTCCCCGGCCTCGACTGCCGGCCTGGTCAAGATGATCCGAGAGACCTGCTTGGCCTGCAACGCCTGAACGGCCTTGGCCATGGCGAGGTAGGTCTTGCCGGTACCGGCCGGGCCGACTCCGAACACGATGGTGTTCTCGTCGATGGCGTCGACGTAGCGTTTCTGGTTGAGGGTCTTCGGCCGAATCGTCTTGCCCCGACGCGAAAGAATGTCCAGGGAGAGCACCTCGGCCGGAGACTCGCCGACCTCGTTGGTGAGCATGCCGATGGTTCGTCGAACAGCGTCCGGGGCAATGGGCTGCCCCCGACCGGCCAGCGACGCCAATTCACTGAACACACGTTCTGCCAGCGCCACGTCTGCAGCCGTCCCCGACAAGGAGATGGTTCCGCCACGTACATGAATGTCGGCACGAAGCTCACGTTCGATCGCGGTGAGATTCTCGTCCGTCGCCCCCAGGATTTGACGCACGGTCTCCGGCGCCAGATCCATACTCGAACGGACGGTGCGCTCTGCGGGCAGAGCGCGCTCGGTGATGGTGGTTACACGGTTCCCGTCGAGTTCACTGTGTTCACTCACGTGGTGAATATGGCCTGCTTTCTGGTCCGATCAGCCCACTCGACTCGTGAGCCTCGATACTTCGAAGTCTAGCGCCAGAGTCGGACACGGCCCACTTGTTAATCGTCCCGGCCTAATCCTCGCGGCGACCGGACGGCAGCGATTCGCGGATCCATTCCGACGCTTCGGCGACGATCTCGGAGCTTCTGTCCGGACTGATACCCGCGATGACCAGGCACACGGCGGCAAAGGATTCGCCCGAGTCCGTGATCAGCCCACTGTTGGCCTGATCGAACAAAGTGATCGTGATCGCCTCGGTCATCGCTACCAGAGTCTCGGCCGGCAGGTATTTCGAGAAGGTTCCGTCACGCTGACCGCGCTCGACGACGCTGATACTCACGGCGCGCGCGGGCTCCATCAGATCGAGAATCCGCTGCTCCCCCAACTCTTTGCGAGCAAAGCTGAGCAGCATCCGGAAGCGATCACCGACCGGCCATGACAGCAATGCCAGTACGGCAGTCGCCAGATCCGGGCGCTCGGGCGGCTCGCCGGCTTGGCTCAGCGCAGCTACGAGATCGGTCGACGCCTCGTCCACGATGCCGTTGATCAGCGCCTCTCGGCTGTCGAAATGCGCGTACACGGTTCGCCTGACCACACCGGCGGCCTTTGCGACGTCGTCCATGCTCGCATCCGGATCAGCAGCGAACGCCGTGATCGCCGCCTCGATGATGCGATTGCGATTGGCCGCGGCCTGACTACGACGCTGCCGTCCGCCCGATTCGGCAGTTCCCGAAACGACTGTGCCCGAATGCGTCAACGCGCGTTCCACCTCTTTCGACTGCCCAACTGTGATCTAGGTCAATCATAGTTGCACATCGGTGTGCAAGTTATTAACTTACACATCAGTGTGCAAATAGATCGAGGAGTGTCTTCGATCATCAGGAACGGAGTCGCGTCATGACGACACTCATGAGCAAACCTGTCTCGGAGATGGACCAGCCGTACTCACGGCGGTGGGCCGCGCTCGGGGTGTTGTGCCTGAGTCTGCTGATCGTCGTGATGGCGAATACCGCGCTGATCGTCGCGGCGCCGGACATGACCAGAGACCTCGGCCTCACCAGCACGCAACTTCAATGGGTCATCGACGGCTACACCGTTCCCTACGCCGCATTGATGCTGCTGTTCGGCGTGATCGGTGACAAGTACAGTCGCCGCGGCGCACTTCTCGCCGGACTCGCCGTGTTCGCCGGCGGCGCCGTCTTCGGCAGCATCGCGGACACCACCAACGCCGTCATCGCGGCACGAATGATCATGGGCGTCGGCGCCGCGATCATCATGCCCGCGACGCTTTCGCTTCTGGTCGCTACCTTTCCCAAAGCGGAGCGATCACGCGCCATCGCGGCGTGGGCGGCGACATCGGGTCTCGCGATTGCACTCGGTCCGCTGTTGGCCGGATGGATTCTCGACAGTCATTCCTGGAGCATCACTTTCCTGATCAACGTCCCGATCGCCGCAGTCGCTGCCGTCGCCGCCGTAATTCTGGTGCCGCCGAGCAAGGCCGAGCACCTGGGCCGGATCGACTGGATCGGCGGCGCACTCTCGGTGGTCACCATTGGCTCGCTCGTGTACTCGATCATCAACGGATTCCACTTCGGGTGGACCGGCGGACCCATCGGTGCCGCCGTACTCGCTGCGATCGGCCTCGTCTCGTTCGTCGTCTGGGAACTGCGTCACCCGCAGCCACTGCTCGACGTCCGTAAGCTCGGCCAGCGCATGGTCGGCGGCGCGACGCTCGCCGTACTTCTGCTGTTCCTGGCCGCCTTCGGCGCCATCTACTTCATCTCACAGCAGTTCCAGTTCATCCTCGGCTACGGCGCACTCGAAACCGGTGTTCGTCTGCTGCCCTTGGCAATTGCCGTCTCGATCGGCGCCGTTGTCAGTGGGCGGATCACTCCGCTGATCGGCGTCCGGGCATCCATCTTCGGCGGCATGGTGGTCGCCGCGATCGGCGTTCTGATTCTCACGCAGGTCGACGGCGATTCGGGCTACTGGATGTTCGCAGTCCCACTGATCCTGCTCGGCCTGGGCATCGGTCTCAGCGAACCGCCGGCCACCGACGCCATCATGGACAACTTCTCCGAGGACGATCTCGGTGCTGCGGGTGGCCTCAACGACACCGCCATCGAACTCGGCGGCTCGCTGGGTATCGCGATCCTCGGCTCGATCCTCGCTGCGAGCTACAAGGATTCGATTGCCGGATTCATCGATGGAATGCAGGTTCCGCAGTTGACGGGCGAACTTGCACAACAGGCCGCGTACGCGATGGAGGTGTCGGGCGAATCCGTCGGCGGCGCTTCGTTGGTCGCCGAAGAGATGGCAGGCAACCCGTTGGCTGCAGCTCAGGCAGGGCCGTTGCTCGACGCCGCAGGCAGTGCCTACGCCGACGCGATTTCGGCGGCCAGTTGGGCGGGCGGTCTTGCACTGTTCGTGGGGGCAGTTGTCGTGGCGTTCATCCTGCCGGGCAAGAAGGCCCCTGTGGAAGTGGACCCCGCGTCAGTCTGACGTGCTCGGAGCCAGCGGGTCTTCGGCGAGAACCAACTCGCGGGAGACCCGCCACGACTCGGTCGAGGGTGAGAGAAATGCGTCGTGTCCTTCGCCCTCGATCACACGCAGTGCCACGGGATCACCAGCCGCTTCCGCGGCTTTCGCGTACCGGGAGCTCACCTTGGCCGGCACCTGCAGGTCCTCCGCACCCGTGACGCACACAACGGGGACGCCGATCGGCAATCGATGCTGCGGCGACGCACTGCGATACAGATCCGGGTCCGCGTCGAACGGAACGCCGAACAGATCCTCGATGAAGCTGATCCGTCGTCCACGCTCGCCTGCCGACGCCAGATCGAGTGCGGCCGCCTGTGCGATGACCCGTTCAGGCCGGGTGAACGTGTCCTTCTCCCCCGCCAGCCACACTGCAAGATGTCCTCCGGCCGAATGCCCGAGCAAGCGAATCTGATTCAGATCCAATTCGGCCGAGGACTTCCCGGCAACCAGTCCGGGGATTTCGTCGTACGCGGCTTTCACGTCGGCGGACATCTCCGGCCAACGACCGCCCGCCCCGAGACGGCGGTATTCGATGTTCCACACCGCGACGCCGTGCCGCGCGAGTTCGACGGCAAATGCGGTGCCCAGAGTCAATCCGTACTGCCCGCTCCAGAAGCCGCCGTGGATCTGCATGACGACCGGGATCGGGCCGTCAGCGACTCCGTCGGGAACGTAGAGATGCCCGAACTGCTGCTCGTGTCGGCCGTACGGAATCTTGAATCGAGGCACCGAGGAAATCTATCTCAGGCGAGGGCGCTGCCTGCGGCCCAGTCTGCCCAGGAAAGGGTCCAGTCGCCGTTCTGCCACACCTCCAGCGGAGCGCCGCCGGTGTTCTTGATCTCGACGACATCTCCCGGCTGCGAGAAATCGAAGAACCATTTGGCATTGGCCGCACTGAGATTGAGGCAACCGTGCGAGGTGTCGGTGTTTCCCTGCGCCCAGACGGTGCTCTCCAACTCGTGAAGATAGATACCGTCCGTGCTGATGCGGGTGGCCCAGTTGATGGATTCCTTGTAGCCCAGGCGCGAGTTGATCGGCAGACCGTAGGTCGACGAATCCATGATGACGGGATTGGCCTTGTCCATCACGGTATACGTGCCGGGCTGGGTCCAGAACGAGAGCGTCGTGCCGCCGATCGTCTCGGTGCCGCCCATTCCCATCGAGGTCGGCATTTCCTTGATCACCTGACCGTTTTCGTAGACGGTCACCATCTTGGTGTTGTCGTCGGCGACCGAGACGTGGGAGTCGCCGATCTTGAAGGACACGGTGTCGTCCTGCTGGCCGTACAGTCCGTTGCCGAGCTGCTTGCCGTAGATGTTCGCGTTCACCGAGACCGTCGTGCCTGGTGCGTAGTAGTTCTGCGGTCGCCAGTGAACGTTCTGACCGTCGACCCAGTACCACGATCCCTGTACGGGCGGATTGGTTGTGACCAGCAGAGACTTCTCGGCCGCGGCCTTGTCACCGATCAACTCGTCGAAATGAACGGCGACGACGGTGCCGACACCGTACGTGCCACCGTCCGATATCGAGGCGCCACCGGTGGTGTTGATGTACGCCCGGGTCTGGTTACTCGGCGCGACGGTGGTCAGCGTCGTGTTCTTGGTCGTGGCAACACCATTCGCGTCGACGGCGTCGACGACCAGCTTGTAGGTCTTGCCGTATCCGAGTGGTTCGCTCGGTTTCCAGGACGTCTTGTCCGGCGTGGTGATACCGGCGACTTCCTTACCCTCGGGGTTGGTCAGCGCGACGGTCGTCAGTGTTCCCTTCGCGACCTGGACCTCGATGGGGTCGAGTGGACTCACCGGAGTTCCGCCGTCCGCCGGGGTGACGGTGACGAGAGCCTCGCTGGTCGGGGTAGTGGTGACGGCGCTGCTGGAGGAACCCGTGTTGTCTCCGGTGGAGACCGTGCACCCCGCGACGAGCATCAACGCCGCCGCGGCACACACCGCTCCAACGATTCGCATATGCGCACGTGACAACATCTGGCCTCCTGAAATCCCCGAACCAACTCACGCCGAAGGCGACCCCCGACGTCCTTACGATAGTGCGCAAATCTGACACTTCGCTGAGCGCCGGATCCGATTCAGCTCGGGATCACAACAAGATCAGTGCAGTGGCCGTGGTCCCCAGCGATCGGTCAGCACTCCGATCGCGCCCAGAGCAACAGCCCCGGCGGTCGACGTGCGCAGGACCGTCGGGCCGAGAAGCACCGGAGTGGCCCCGGCCTCCGACAACGCGCTGATCTCCGAATCGTCCAGCCCACCTTCGGGACCGACAACCAGAAATACCTCGTCTGCGCTCGCCAGCGGCAAACCGGCCAACGGCGTCGTCGCCGATTCGTGAAGCACCGCAACCACAGCGCCACGGGCAACGGCGTCACGAACCAACGCGATCACCGCCGGCGTCTTGTGCAGTTCCGCAATTTCCGGGACGAACGCGCGTCTGGACTGCTTTGCCGCAGACACTGCCGCACTTCGCCAGCGTGCGACGCCCTTGGCGAGCTTGGGGCCCTCCCACTTGGCGACACAACGCAAGGACTGCCACGGGATCACCGCGTCGATCCCCGCCTCGGTCGCCAGTTCGACGGCCAACTCGGAACGCTCGGCCTTGGGAAGTGCCTGAACGAGGGTCACCAACGGCTTGGGCTGCTCGAGAACCTGAACGTCACTGACCAACAGTTCCAGGCGGTCCTTGCCGACGCTCGTCACCTCGGCGTCGGCTACCCGGCCACGGCCGTCGGCCAACACCAATCGCTCGCCGACGCCGATCCGGCGGACAGTGGCCGCGTGGCGACCCTCCTGTCCGTCCAGAACTGCGATTTCACCGACGCCGGGAACCGGGTCGAGAAAGAAGACCGTCGCGGCCACCGTCAGCGGCCGCTGAATGCTTCGCGAAGACGCGAGAACAATCCACCGCTGTTCTGCGAGGCCGTCGAGACAACCTCGGCCTCGTCACGATCGCGGAGCAGCTTGAATTCCTTGAGCAGCTTGGACTGCTTGTGATCGAGACGGCTCGGGATGACCACCTCGAGGTGAGCGTGCACGTCGCCGCGCACTCCCGACCGCAGTTTCGGCATGCCATGACCGCGAAGAACAGCAACGTGTCCGGGCTGGGTGCCTGGCTCGATGGTGATTTCCTTGGGGCCGTCGATGATGGTGTCGACGGTGACAGTCGTACCGAGCGCTGCGTCGACCATCGGAACGCGGATCGTGCAGTGCAGGTCTTCACCGTCTCGAACGAAGACGTCGTGCTGCTGCTCGACGATCTCGACGTAGAGGTCGCCGGGGTGTCCGCCGCCCGGGCCCACTTCACCCTGCGCGGTCAAACGGATGCGCATGCCACCGGCGACGCCCGCGGGAACCTTCACGGTGATGTCACGCTTGGCCCGAACTCGGCCGTCGCCGCCACACTTGTGGCAGGGATCCGGGATGGTCTCACCGGCACCGCGGCACGTCGGGCAGGGACGCGAGGTCATGACCTGACCGAGGAACGAGCGCTGGATGGATTGAACTTCGCCGGCACCGTTGCAGGTCTCACAGCGGACAGGCTTGGAGTCGCCGTTGGTTCCGGCTCCGGTGCAGCTGTCGCACAGAATGGCCGTCTCGACGGTCACGTGCTTGCTGACTCCCGTCGCACATTCTGCGAGGGTCAGCTTGGTGCGAAGCAACGAGTCGGCTCCGGGCTGAACGCGACCGCGCGGCCCACGACCTGCGCCGCCACCGCCGCCGAAGAATGCTTCGAAGACGTCGCCGAGGCCGCCGCCACCGAATCCGCCGCCGAAGCCACCACCGCCGCCACCACCGGACTCGAGCGGGTCTCCGCCGAGATCGACGATGCGACGCTTCTCCGGGTCGGTCAGGACCTCGTAGGCCGTCGAGATCTCCTTGAACTTGGCCTGCGCCGCCTCGTCAGGGTTGACGTCCGGGTGCAGTTCGCGTGCCAGCTTGCGGTAAGCGCGCTTGAGCTCCTGGTCTGTCGCGTTCTTGTCGACGCCGAGCAATCCGTAGTAATCCCGTGCCACGTTGAGTCTCTCGTCCTTCTCTTACTTCTAGGTTTTCCTCAGTCCTCGCGAGGAGGCGTGCCGACGAATGTCGACGTCCGTCATCGCTCGGAGAGAACTTCGCCGATGTATCTGGCAACGGCGGCAACCGATGCAATTGTTCCCGGATAGTCCATCCGAGTGGGTCCGAGCACACCGACACCACCGAAAACGGTACCGGCCGCGCCGTAGCCAGTCGAAATCACGGAGGTTCCGCGCATCTGTTCGACCTGCGTCTCTTCACCGATCTGAACGGTGACCGTGCCGGAGTTCTGCGTCGCAGCGAGCAGTTTGAGGACCACTACCTGCTCTTCCAGTGCTTCGAGCACTGCGCGCAGCGAACCGGGGAAGCCGGCCAGACCGGAGAAATCGGCGGCGTTGCGCGTGAGATTCGAGGTTCCGCCCAGAACGAGGCGATCTTCCGGATGTTCGACCAGGGTCTCGACCAGCACCGTTGCCGAGCGGATCACGGCGTCGCGAAGGTCGGCCGGAGACTCGTCGGCCAGTTCCGCCACGGCAATCGACGCGGCGGCCAGGCGCTTGCCTTCCAGTGCTCCGCCGAGAAGCGTGCGCAACCGGGAAAGGTCTTCGTCTTCGAGGACGTCTCCGAGTTCGACGATTCGCTGATCGACGCGGCCGGAATCGGTGATGAGAACGAGAAGCAGGCGCGCCGGCGTCAACGCGACCACCTCGAGGTGGCGAACCGACGACGCGGACAGCGACGGGTACTGGACAACCGCGACCTGACGGGTCAGTTGCGCGAGCAGTCGCACACCACGACGCAGAACGTCGTCGAGATCGACACCCGACTCCAAGAACTCGAGGATCGCTCGACGCTCGGGCCCGGACATGGGCTTGACGTCGGCGATGCGATCGACGAATTCGCGGTATCCCTTGTCGGTGGGGACGCGGCCGGAACTGGTGTGCGGTTGGGCGATGTAGCCCTCGGCCTCGAGGAATGCCATGTCGTTGCGCACAGTGGCGCTCGACACTCCGAGGTTGTGACGCTCGACCAGTGCCTTGGATCCCACCGGGTCCTGGGTGGAGACGTAATCGGCCACGATTGCACGTAAGACCTCGAAACGCCTGTCGTCGGTACTCGACATCGTTGCCACCTCCGTTTCCTGAAAAGAACGAACACCGACATTTACACATCGGTTTCCACTGGCAGTCTAATCGCCCGAGCGCCAGAGACGGCTGTTGCCCTTACTGTGGAGTGAGATCGGCGAAAGGTCGATCGCACAACCATGGACAAGGCGGCACATGATCTTCAAAGGCGTGATGGACGGCAAACCGTATCCCGATCACGGACTGTCTCTACGCGACTGGTCGAAGTTCCCTCCACGTCAGGTTCGACTCGACGAGATCGTGACCACCACGAAGGTCCTCGAACTCGATCGCCTGCTGTCGGAGGACTCGACCTTCTACGGCGATCTGTTCCCGCACGCAGTGCAGTGGCGCGGCACTCTCTACCTCGAGGACGGTCTGCACCGAGCGGTTCGTTCGGCCCTGCGAAACCGCGTCGTGCTGCACGCGCGTGTCTTCGACTTCGACGCGATGCCCGGTGTCATCGAGGGAGTCCGCTGACGCTCACGCGACTCGGGTACCGAGACTCAACCGACGAACGCGAGCAGTGCGGGATTCGTCTGCCCCGGCCAGGTTCCGGTGAGCGTTGCCGAGCCTGACACTCGATCTGCGTCGATCACTCTCGCCACAGTCAGTTCCAGGCTTCCCGCGCGGATGATCGTGTCGGTGCCGACTGTCGAGCAGGTCACGGATTCCACTGCCGGTACGGAAGCGCCGGCCGTACCGCTGCCTACTACGTGAGCCGTCACGGGGATGTGATCGGCGGTGTCCGCGAAGACCAGTTCGACTCCGGCCCCACCCGTCAGAATCGCGGTCGCCACCGCGCTGACGTAGACCGGATCACAGCATGCGTCGTACACCCACCGTTCGCCGAGTACCGAATGATCCATGGTCGCGATCAGCGCGGTCTCCGCCCCGTCCAGCGGAGCACCACGATAAGTGAGCGGGACCTGAAGAATTCGACCGTCGGCAGAGCGCATCAGGTGCGTCTCGATTCCGACCTCACCGTCCGGGTCGTCGAAACGATAGGCGTCGACGCGTTCGAGCGTCGAACAGTCGACCGACCCGAGCCACGGCTGCTTGGGCACCCACGCTCGGAGCAGGTCGTTCTTGGACGGATTCAGCTGCGCACGATGAATGATGGCCACCACGGCCACATTACGCGGCGAAGGATGGTTGCGCGTCAGGTCAGGATCGTGCGAATCACCGCATCGGCGAGCAGGCGACCACGGTCGGTGAGAACCACGTGATCGTTCTCGATCACGGCCAACCCGTCGACTACCACCTGTTCGGCCGAAAGACGTTCGGATGCAGACAGTTCCGACAACGGAAGTCCCGTACGCAACCGTGCGGTCAGCATGACTCGCTCCATGTGTTCGTCCTCGGCGGTCAGTTCTTCGCTGCCGCCGACGGGAAGTTCGCCGAGCGCCAACTGTTCCGCGTACCGCGCCGGGTGCTTGACGTTCCACCACCGCACTCCGCCGACGTGGCTGTGCGCGCCCGGACCGGCACCCCACCAGTCACCGCCGTCCCAGTAGCCGAGGTTGTGACGACACCGGGTGTCACCGGAGTCCGCGGTTTCCGCCTTTGCCCAGTTGGAGACCTCGTACCACCGCAAGCCTGCCTCGGACAGGCGTGAATCGATTCGTTCGTACCGCGAGGCCAGCACGTCGTCGTCCGGGGCGGGCAGCTCGCCGCGCCTGACCTTGCGAGCCATGGCGGTGCCGTCCTCGACGATCAACGCGTAGGCCGAGACGTGATCGACATCGGCGGAAAGGACCGCATCGAGTGAGGCGTCCAGGTCTTGATCGCGCTCCCCCGGGGTTCCATAGATCAAATCGAGATTCACGTGCGAAAAACCAGCTGCGCGAGCCTCTTTCGCGGCAGCGACGGCGCGACCGGGGGTGTGCGTGCGGTCGAGGATCTTCAGAACGTGCTGGGCGGCCGACTGCATGCCGAGGGAAATCCGGGTGAATCCAGCGCTGCGGAGAGCACCGAAGAACTCCGGCGACGTCGATTCGGGGTTCGATTCCGTGGTCACTTCGGCGCCGGACGCCAGGCCGAAGCTGCTCCGCACCGCCGACAGCACGTCGGACAATCCGTCACCACCGAGCAGCGACGGCGTTCCACCGCCCACGAACACGGTCTCCGCCGCCGGGGCGCCCGTCATCTCGGCCGCGAGATCGAGTTCGCGCCGCAGACCTTCCAACCACGATTGCGGCGAGGCGGAAGTTCCGAGCTCTCCGGCCGTGTAGGTGTTGAAATCGCAGTACCCACACCTGGTGGCACAGAACGGGACGTGGATGTAGATCCCGAACGGCCGTTTCCCGACACCCTCGAGCGATCGCGCGGGCAAGGCGAAGGGCGTCGCCTCGCTCTGTCGAGTGGGAGTCGTGCTGGTGGCATTCACGCCTCCAGTGTCCCAGCATCCGGAACGCACACCTATTCAGCCTGCGATGCAGGTCGGCGTACGGCTTGAACTCGATATTTCCCCCGTTTTTCGTGGAAATACGCACCCGAGTCGGAATTATCGAGTTGACGTGGCACAATGGTCCGCATGACCGGACTCGGAGTGCGACTTGTGGCGCGTCGCCATGTCGACTTCAAGCGTGTGTGCAGCTCGTCGTGTCTGCACCTGTGTAGCTGTTGATCTTTCACTGATCTTCCAGCCTTTCCCGCTCATCTCCATCTGCTTCACCGAAACACTCTCTGCAGAGAAATGCCTTTTCAGGGACGCAGCTTCTCCAGCTGTTCGTTTTCGTGAGCACACCTGCCGGCCGCGAGCTTTCCGAGACCGAGGACAGCCCCCTCGATTTCCGACACGGACCGGTGCGTCCCGATCAGACACCGCCACAGTTCATCGATAGTGCGTGCCGCGTGCCGATCAACCGCCCAGATCCAGGAGTTCATCGATGACGTCGACCACCGACGCCGCCACACCCGCCGATTCGGCAGCTGCCGAAGCCCGGCCTGCACGCGCTGCGCGTCCCGCCAAGCGTCGCGCCGAAGGTCAGTGGGCCCTCGGTTACCGCGAGCCTCTCAACGCCAACGAGCAGGCCAAGAAGGACGACAACCCGCTCAACGTTCGGGCCCGCATCGAGAACATCTACTCCAAGCAGGGCTTCGACAGCATCGACAAGGGCGACCTTCGCGGCCGCTTCCGCTGGTGGGGTCTCTACACCCAGCGCGAAGAAGGCTACGACGGCACCTTCACCGGCGACGAGAACATCGACCTGCTCGAGGCCAAGTACTTCATGATGCGCGTGCGTTGCGACGCCGGCGCTCTCAACGTCGAGCAGCTGCGCACCATCGCCGGCATCTCGAAGGAATTCGGCCGGAACACCGCCGACCTGTCCGACCGCGAAAACGTCCAGTTCCACTGGATCGAGGTCGAGAACGTTCCGGAGATCTGGAAGCGCCTCGAAGCCGTCGGACTCAAGACCACCGAAGCGTGCGGTGACTGCCCCCGCGTCGTCCTCGGTTCTCCCCTGGCCGGCGAATCGCTCGACGAGGTCCTCGATCCCACCCCGGCGATCGACGAGATCGTGCGCCGCTACATCGGCGACCCCAAGTACTCCAACCTGCCGCGCAAGTTCAAGACCGCCATCTCCGGCCAGCAGGACGTCGTTCACGAGATCAACGACATCGCCTTCATCGGCGTGAACCACCCCGAGCACGGCCCGGGCCTCGACCTCTGGGTCGGCGGCGGACTGTCCACCAACCCGATGCTGGCGCAGCGCGTCGGCGCCTGGATTCCGCTCGACGAGGTCCCCGATGTCTGGGAGGGCGTCGTCTCGATCTTCCGTGACTACGGCTACCGCCGTCTGCGCGCGAAGGCCAGGCTCAAGTTCCTCGTCAAGGACTGGGGTATCGAGAAGTTCCGCGAGGTTCTCGAGACCGAGTACCTGAAGCGTCCGCTCATCGACGGCCCCGCGCCCGAGAAGCCCAAGCGCCCGATCGATCACGTCGGTATCCAGAAGACCCGCAACGGCCACAACGCAGTCGGTTTCGCTCCGATCGCCGGCCGCGTCTCGGGAGACATCCTGGCTCAGGTCGCCGACGCCGCCGAGAAGGCCGGCAGCGACCGGATCCGCTTCACTCCGTACCAGAAGCTGATCATCCTCGACGTCGCCGACGAGACGCTCGAGCCGCTCATCGCCGATCTCGACGCGCTGGGTCTTCCCGCCCGTCCGTCGCACTGGCGCAAGAACCTGATGGCCTGCTCCGGCATCGAGTTCTGCAAGCTCTCGTTCGCCGAGACCCGCAAGCGTTCGCAGGTGCTCGTGCCCGAACTCGAACAGCGTCTTGCCGACATCAACAGCCAGCTCGACGTGCCGATCACCATCAACATCAACGGTTGCCCCAACTCCTGCGCTCGCTCGCAGATCGCCGACATCGGCTTCAAGGGCCAACTCGTCGACGACGGTGAGGGGAATCAAGTCGAGGGTTTCCAGGTTCATCTGGGAGGCAGCCTCGGATTCGACAGCGCCTTCGGACGCAAGCTGCGCCAGCACAAGGTCACCAGCGTCGAGATGGGTGACTACATCGACCGCGTCGTACGTCAGTTCGTCAAGAACCGCAACGAAGGTGAACGGTTCGCCGAATGGGCAGTGCGCGCAGACGAAGGAGATTTGCGATGACAGTGGACATTTCGCGAGCAACTGCCGACGAGCTTCGGTCCATCGCCGAACGCGGTGCAGTAGAACTCGACGGAGCCGGCGCGCAGGAACTGTTGCAGTGGACCGAGGACACGTTCGGTGACTCGTACATCGTGGCGTCGAACATGCAGGACGGGGTGTTGGTTCACCTTGCCGCACAGGTGCATCCGGGCGTCGACGTACTCTTCCTCGACACCGGCTACCACTTCCCCGAAACCATCGGCACGCGTGACGCGGTCGAGCAGGTGTACGGCGTCAACGTCATCAACGCTCGTGCGCTGGCAAGCGTCGCCGAGCAGGATGTCGCCGAGGGCAAGGATCTGTTCGCCCGTGATCCCAACCGCTGCTGCGCACTACGCAAAGTCGCGCCGCTCAAGCAGACACTGTCCGGGTACAGCGCGTGGGTGACCGGCATCCGCCGCGTCGAAGCGCCCACCCGCGCCAACGCTCCCCTGATCTCCTTCGACGAAGCCTTCGGACTCGTGAAGATCAACCCGATCGCTCCCTGGTCGGACGAGGAGATGCAGAACTACATCGACACCAATTCCATCCTCGTCAATCCCCTTGTCGACGAGGGATATCCGTCCATCGGCTGCGCACCCTGCACCAGCAAGCCAGCCCCCGGCAGCGATCCGCGTAGCGGTCGTTGGGCCGGTGCCTCCAAGACAGAATGCGGGTTGCACGCATCATGACAGTTGACTTGACACCTTCACGGCCTCAGCTCGACGGCACACAGTTCGATACTCTCGACGCCCTCGAGTCCGAAGCGATCCACATCTTCCGAGAGGTGGCCGGCGAATTCGAACGCCCGGTCATTCTCTTCTCGGGCGGTAAGGACTCCACCGTGCTGCTGCACCTGGCGATCAAGGCCTTCTGGCCTGCGCCGTTGCCGTTCACCCTGCTGCATGTCGACACCGGCCACAACCTGCAGGAAGTCCTCGACTTCCGCGACCACGTGGTGGCCAAGTACAACCTGCGCCTGCACGTGGCCAGCGTCGAGGAGTACATCGCGGACGGTCGCCTCACCGAGCGCCCCGACGGTATCCGCAACCCGCTGCAGACCGTGCCGTTGCTGGACGCGATCTCCGAGAACCGCTTCGACGCCGTATTCGGTGGCGCTCGCCGCGACGAGGAGCGGGCCCGCGCCAAGGAGCGGATCTTCTCGCTGCGCAACGCTTTCGGTCAGTGGGACCCCAAGAAGCAGCGCCCGGAACTGTGGAACCTCTACAACGGTCGCCACTCCCCCGGCGAGCAGGTGCGCGTCTTCCCGCTCAGCAACTTCACCGAGCTGGACATCTGGCGTTACATCGCCCGCGACAACGTCGAACTCGCCAGCATCTACTACGCCCACCAGCGTCCGGTGTACCAGCGCGACGGCATGTGGATGACGCCCGGCGTCTGGGGTGGACCGGCTGACGGCGAAGAGCTGCAGACCCTTTCGGTGCGTTACCGCACCGTCGGCGACGGTTCGACCACCGGCGCAGTCCTCTCCGATGCCGCTGACAACGAGGCCATCCTGGCCGAGGTTGCGGCATCACGTTTGACCGAGCGCGGCGCGACCCGTGGCGACGACCGAGTTTCCGAAGCGGCCATGGAAGACCGCAAGCGAGAGGGCTACTTCTGATGAGCGATCTGCTCAGACTGGCAACTGCCGGCAGCGTCGACGACGGAAAGTCCACCCTCGTGGGCCGTCTGTTGTACGACACGAAATCCGTTCTCGCCGACCAGATCGACGCCGTGACCCGTGCGTCGGTGGACCGCGGTCTCGACACCCCTGACCTCTCGCTCCTGGTGGACGGACTGCGCGCCGAGCGTGAGCAGGGCATCACCATCGACGTGGCGTACCGCTACTTTGCGACCCCCAAGCGCACCTTCGTGCTCGCCGATACACCGGGCCACGTGCAGTACACCCGCAACACGGTCTCCGGTGCCTCGACGGCTCAGCTCGTGATCCTGCTGGTCGATGCTCGCAAGGGCGTCATCGCGCAGACTCGCAGGCACGCAGCGGTTCTCGCGTTGCTCGGTGTCCCGAAGCTCGTTCTCGCCGTGAACAAGATCGACCTCGTCGAGAACCCCGAAGAGGTCTTCACCTCGATCTCCGCCGAGTTCAACGAACTCACCAGCTCACTTGGCTGGGCAAGCGAAGACGTCGTCGAGATCCCGGTGTCGGCACTGCACGGTGACAACGTCGCCATCCGCTCCGACAAGACCCCGTACTACACCGGCCCCACACTGATCGAGCACCTCGAGTCGATTCCGGTCGACGCCGAGCCACATCGCGTCGGTCTGCGTTTCCCGGTGCAGTACGTGATCCGCCCCCGCACCGCAGAGTTCCTCGACTACCGCGGCTACGCCGGTCAGGTCGCTGCCGGTTCCGTCGTGCCCGGCGACGAAGTGGTGATCCTGCCCTCGGGTACGCGCACCACCGTCACACGTATCGACACGGCCGACGGCGAACTGGACGTCGCCCACGCCGGACGCAGCGTCACGCTGATCCTGGCCGACGACGTCGACGTCTCACGCGGCGACACCATCGCATCGCCGTCCGACGCACCCGAGCCGATCGGCGAATTCGACGCCACTGTCTGCTGGCTGGCCGAGAAGTCGCTGCGCCCCGGTGCACGTCTGCTGCTCAAGCACGGCACGCGAACGACGCAGGCCATCGTGGGCAGCTTGGTGGAACGCTTCAACGAGCAGGACCTCACCACGGATCAGGGCCCGGACACTCTCGAGCTCAACGAGATCGGCAAGATCTCGATCCGGGTGGCCGAGCCGATCGTGGCTGACGACTACGCCGTCAACCGCCACACCGGCAGCTTCCTGCTGATCGATCCCGCTGGTGGAAACACTCTCGCAGCCGGCCTGGTGGGCGACGTCATTTCCGCTGTCGAATTGGGCGAGCGCGTCTAAGTCGATGGTTCCGCTCATCGCTGTTGCGCACGGCAGCCGTGACCCCCGTTCTGCTCGGGTGATCGCGGCTGCTGTGGCAGCTCTTCGTGAAGTCCGGCCAGACCTCGATGTCCGGCTGGCGTTCCTCGACCTCAATGCACCGTCCATCGATCAGGTCCTGGACGGAGTTGCACACGACGGCCACACTCACGCCGTTGTTGTTCCGATGCTGCTGGGCAATGCCTTCCACGCCCGGGTAGATCTGCCCGGACTCTTGGCCGCTGCCGCGACACGCCACCCCCAGTTGACCGTGTTCCAAGCAGACGTGCTGGGTCGCGATGCTCGGCTGATCGAGGCAGTACGCGAGCGAATTCTCGAAGCGGGTGCCCGCCCGGACGATCCGTCGGTCGGTGTCGCTCTTGCGGCAGTCGGCTCGTCCGACGCGCGCGCCAATGCCGCGACCGCAGAATTGGCGTCCACTCTCCTCGGCGGAACCAACTGGTCGGGCGTTCGAATCTGTTTCGCGACATCCGCGGAACCGACAGTTGCCCAGGCGATCTCCGCACTCGAGCAGGACGGCGCCGAACGTGTTGTCGTCGCACCGTGGTTCTTGGCTCCCGGCCTACTGACCGATCGACTCAGCGCTGCCGCAGCAACTGCATGTCCGCGCGCGCGTTTCGCCGACACGATCGGTGGGCACTCTCTACTGATCGAAACGATGATCGACCGTTACCGACAAGTCGCTGATGCACTACCCGACCGTCTGGTCCGCTCCGCCTGATCCGGTTTCACAGGCCGTTATCAGATTGTTACCGTAGTGTTGGATCTGTCCAGCTCGCGAAGGTACCTCCTTCGCCTGCGAAACAGATCTTTGGGTGCAATCCCCTCAGAGCGCCGCGAGAGGGAACACCATCACTCACAATCTTCGCCTCGGCACAGCCGGCATCGCATGGGTCCTGTCGGTGCTCTACCTGCTTGTCGAAATCTTCACAGCCGGAGCATGGAAGACGCCGTACAGCTTCGCGCGCGACTCCATCAGTTCGCTGGGCGTGACGACATGCAGCGTGGATTCGTGTTCGCCGATGCACGACGTGATGAACGCGGCCTTCATGATCCTCGGTGCGCTCACCATCCTCGGTGCAGCCTTGCTGCACAAGTACATTCCGGACGGTCGTGCGAAGAAGTGGATTCTCGGTCTTGCCGTCGTCGTTGCATTGAGCACCGCGGCCACCGGCCTCTTCCCGGCGAACGACGGGACCTTCGTTCATTGGACCGCCGTACTTCCCGGCTTCGTCGCACGTCATGCCGTTCTCGTCCTCATGGCAATTCAATTCTGGAAGCACAGCAAATGGATCGCAGTGTGGTCAGGGCTGTGCGCGGCTACCGGAATCGTCGGTGCCGTACTGCTTCTCGGACGAACCCTCACTTTCGGCCTTGGTGAACGCCTGACGCTGTACCCGCTGCCTATGTGGATGGCCGTCACCGGCGTCGCGGCCCTGCTCGCGTTGATGCGCCGAACCGTGTTGAAG
Source organism: Rhodococcus sp. Ni2 (assembly GCF_021352185.1). Lineage (NCBI taxonomy): Bacteria > Bacillati > Actinomycetota > Actinomycetes > Mycobacteriales > Nocardiaceae > Rhodococcus > Rhodococcus sp. Ni2. The sequence goes on along the minus strand of NZ_WOXZ01000003.1, from coordinate 167,133 downwards.
AACGTGGAACTGACACTGTCCGGTAACGGATTCATCACCGCTCTGTTGTCGTTGCGCCCGCGTCGATCTCGCGCGGCAGTGCCCACCGACGTTCTCGCACCACGGGAGCTGACCGGTTTGTAGCGAACCGGGGGTGAGCAGGGACACACTGGTAAGGAGGCGACGCGAGGAGACTTCCATGACCAGTGCATCTGTTCGACACGGAATCGTGGCCGGTATCGACGGCTCGGCAAGCGCGGTCAACGCCGCGAGGTGGGCAGCTTCGGCTGCAAAGAGATTCGACGAACCACTTCGCCTGACCCACGTGCTGCCAGGACAACCCGAGTCCGGTGGCGGTACAAACGTCACCGACGAAGAGATGTTCGACCACCACCTTCGCGTCGAGGGTGCAAAACTGCTCGACGAGGCCGAGGACGCCATCCGCGATGATCACACCGACGTCACCGTCGAACGTGGCCTCGTGACCGGTACTCCCGCAACCACACTCGTCGAACTCTCGAAGTCGGCTCGCATCGTTGCACTGGGTCAGGCCGGCACCAGCGAAATGCAGTCCGTGTTTCTCGGATCCGACACCATTCGGGTGGTCAACCGCGCGCACTGTCCCGTGGCCGTATTCCGCGGTACGGGTGATCACGCGATGGCCGACACCAGGCCCATCGTCGTCGGCGTCGACGGGAGCAAGCTCAGCGAACTCGCCGTCGCGCATGCCTTCGAATTTGCCGCGTTCCTCGGCGCACCTTTGGTTGCGGTCCACACGTGGAACGAGCACGCCTCGCTGGGCGGGTACTCCGAAGCCAGGCGCTTCGTCGACTGGGGACCGTACGAACAGCATGAGCATGCACTGCTGTCCGAGTGCCTCGCCGGCTGGACGGAGAAGTACCCCGATGTCGAAGTCACCCGCAGTGTCCAGCGCAGCGGACCGATGAAGGCACTGCTCGAGCACTCGGCGGAAGCGCAACTCGTAGTCGTCGGTAGCCACGGCCGCAGCCCGTTCATGGCGTCGATAGTCGGATCGACCAGTCAGAGCCTCATCCACCACGCCCAATGCCCGGTCCTCGTCTGCCGAGAGGGCTGAACTCGTCTCGCTGTTGCCCGGCCCCCAACTCTGAGCGAACGGCACTTTCGGCGCCATCAGGAGGCCGAAAGTGCCGTTCGCTCAAACAGGAGTGGGGGTGCAACAGGTCGAACAGGGCGAGCGGGTCACACCTGGCCGACCACGCTCACCGTGACCGGCTCCTGCACCGGCGTCGACACCGGGGTCTCCGGCAGATCCGGCACCCGGGTAGCCCGCGCGTACACCGTCTCCCCCGCCTCGAGGTGCAGAGCTGCACTGTCACCGCGGGTGACCTGAGCCGAGAACAACTCACCGGTTGCCTCGTTGCGCAGGTCGACTCGAACCTCGAAGCCGAGGTACACGACGCGCTCGACTGTTGCGCGTGTGACGCCGAGCGACTCGGCCGTTCCGGATTCCTGCGCGAGAGCCATGCTCGGATCGCGGCCGAGACGGATGTCATGCGGACGGACCAACTGCCCGTTGAGCTTCGCGACGGATCCGAGGAAGGACATCACGAAGTCGTTGGACGGGCGGTCGTACAGGTCGGCAGGTTCACCGATCTGCTCGATCCGCCCCTTGTTCAGCACCGCGATGCGGTCGGCGACGTCGAGAGCCTCTTCCTGGTCGTGGGTGACCAGGACGGTGGTGACGTGCACCTCGTCGTGCAGGCGACGCAACCACGTGCGCAGGTCGGCACGCACCTTCGCGTCGAGCGCGCCGAAGGGCTCGTCGAGCAGGAGCACCTGTGGATCCACAGCCAGAGCGCGCGCCAACGCCATGCGCTGACGCTGACCGCCGGAGAGCTGCGCGGGGTACCGATGCTGAAACCCGTCGAGGCCGACGATCTCGAGAAGTTCGTTGACCTTCTTCTCGATCTCCGGCTTCGGGCGCTTGCGGATCTTGAGCCCGAACGCCACGTTGTCCCGCACCGTCATGTGCTTGAACGCCGCGTAGTGCTGGAACACGAAACCGATGTCACGCTTCTGCGGCGAGACGCCGGTGACGTCCTTGCCTGCGATGGTGATGGTTCCCGAATCGAGTTCTTCGAGCCCTGCGATCGAACGCAGCAACGTCGACTTTCCCGAGCCACTGGGCCCGAGCAATGCCGTCAACGAACCCGAGGGAATGTTGACCGTCACGTCGTCGAGCGCCGCGAAATCACCGTAGTTCTTGCGGGCCCCGGTCACTGTGATCATGTGGTGCTCCTCTTACGGTCCAGCAGCGTCATCAGCAACAGGACAATGATGGCGATGCCCATCAGCAGCGTTGCCGCCGAATACGCACCAAAGGTGTTGTGGTCGTCGATGTATCGCGAGTGCACCAGCAATGTCAGTGTCTGGGATACCCCCGGGAAGCCGGAAGAGACCATGATGACTGCGCCGAATTCACCGAGCGAACGCGCCACCGTCAACACGATTCCGTACGTCAGGCCCCAACGGATCGCGGGCAAGGTGATCCGCCAGAACGTCTGCCAGCCCGAGGCACCGAGCGTCGCGGCTGCTTGTTCCTGCTCGTCGCCGATCTCGTGAAGTACGGGTTCGACTTCCCGGACGACGAAGGGCAGCGTCACGAAAATCGTCGCGATCACCATGCCTGGCAACCCGAAGATGACTTTGAACCCCAACGATTCGATGCCGCCGAACCAACCGTTGGCACCCCACAGAAGAATCAACGACACACCGACGACGACGGGCGAGACCGCGAAGGGCAGGTCGACCACCGACTGCAGAACTCCGCGGCCCGGGAAACGCCCACGCACGAGTGCCAGAGCAGTGACGACGCCGAACACGACGTTGATCGGGACCACGATCGCCACGATGATCAGCGAAAGATTCAGCGCGGAGATCGCTGCCGGTGTCGTGATCGATTCGAGAAACGGGCCGATTCCGTTCTCGAACGTTCGCGTCAGGATCACACCGATCGGCACGACCAGCAACACGAACAGGTAGACGAGAGCGATGGTCCGCAGACCGATCTTCGATCCTCTGGACACGTTCATCGGGAACTCTCCTCACGTCGCTGTCCCCGCGATGCGAAGATTCGCAGGACGAACAGCGTCACGAATGCGATGGCCAGCAACGCTACCGAGACGGCAGCGGCGTTGGTCGGACGATCGATCTCGATCTGCTGCTGAATGTACTGCGACGTCATCTGTGTCACGCGTGGGATGTTGCCGCCGATCAGAACGACCGAGCCGTATTCACCGATCGCTCTGGCGAACGCGAGGCCCGCACCGGAGATGACGGCAGGCGCCAACGTCGGGAGAACAACCGAGCGAAAGATCGTCCAGTTGGAAGCTCCCAACGACGCAGCGGCTTCCTCGACTTCGCGGTCGACCTCCATCAGCACCGGCTGCACGGAACGGACCACGAACGGCAAGGTCACGAAGGCCAATGCCACGATCAGTCCGGGCTGGGTTGCATTGAGATGGATGTCGATCGGTGACTGCGGGCCGTAGAGGGACAGCAGCACGATCGATGCCACGATTGTCGGCAGTGCGAACGGCAGATCGATCATCGAGTTGACGATGCGCTTGCCCGGGAAGTCGTCCCGGACCAGCACCCACGCGATGATCGTGCCCATCACGACGTTGATCAATGCCACGATCACCGAGACCAACAACGTCACGCGCAACGACGCCAAGGCGACGGGTGCGGTGACGGCGTCCCAGAATCCGGAGATCCCCTCGTCGAACGCGGTGGCGGTCAACGCGGCGAGCGGAAGCAGAACGATCACGGAGAGCCACAGGGTGGCCACTCCGATTCCGAGCGGCCCCACACTCCCCGTGACCCGCGCGAGTTTTCGCCGACGAGCCACGGGGGTGGGGTCAATAGTGTCAGTCACGTCAGTCTTACTTGGTCGCGTTGTCGTAGATCACTGCGATCGAACCGGTGTCCTTGGTGAACAGAGCACTGTCCACGGCCTTCCAGCCGCCGAGGTCTGCAATGGTCCACAGCTTGGTCGGCTCGGGGAACTTGTCGGTGAATTTGGCAGCGACGGCGGGATCCACGGGACGGAATCCTGCTTCGGCCCAGAGCGTCTGACCCTCGGTCGTGTACAGGTAGTCCTTGAACGCGGTCGCCTTGTCGAGGACCTTGCTGTTCGAGATCACGGCAACGGGGTTCTCGATCTTGAAGGTCGTGGGCGGGGTGACGTGCTCGACCGGGTCGCCGTTGCCTTCGATGAACAGTGCCTCGTTCTCGTAACTGATCAGAACGTCACCGCTACCCTGCAGGAAGGCTTCCGAAGCCTCGCGTCCCGACTTGGGCTGGATCTTGACGTGGTCGTTGACCAAGGCGGTGACGTAGTCGAGACCCGCCTGCGGGTTCTTGCCACCGTCGCTCTTCGCGGCGTACGGCGCCAAGAGGTTCCACTTGGCCGAGCCGGAGCTGAACGGGTTCGGCGTGACGACCTCGAGGCCGGGCTGAAGCAGGTCGTCCCAGTCTTTGATGCCCTTCGGGTTGCCCGGACGCGTCACGATGGTGACTACCGATCCGAACGGAATTCCGTTGTAGGCGTCCTGGTTCCAGTTCTGATCTACCAGACCGGCATCGACCAGACGGGTGATGTCGGGCTCGACGGAGAAGTTGACGAAGTCTGCCTCGGCACCGTCCTTCACCTTGCGCGACTGGTCGCCCGAGGCGCCGTAGGAAGGATTGAAGTTGACGTTCTTGCCCTCGTCGGTCGCCTGGAAGGCTGCGGTGAGCTTGTCGAAGCCAGGCTTCGGCACGGCGTAGGCGAACAGGTTGATCGTGCCGGCGCTACCGTCGCTGGCGGCGCTGTCACCACCCACGGTGTCGCTCGAGCCACCACTGCACGCTGTGAGTACCACGGCCCCCATGGTCGCGATAGCAGTGAGAAGTGTGCGGGAACGGCGTTTCATTGCAGATACCTTCCTGAAAGGACTGACAAACGAGGGTTGGTCAAACGACAAGTCCGAGACCTCTGGGGCTGATTCCATCGGGATGTTCAGACATGGAGAGCCGACGGGCGATGAGCCCTGAATCGGGGGCGCGAGTTACGCGCAGAGAAGTTCGAGTGGGGTGCGCAGCACCACCGGAGAGGTCGAACTCAGGAAATCAACAACAGGCGACGTCAGCGACGTCGAGCATGCCGACAGCAATCAACGCCAACTGGTGGCGGATTACGGGAGCTGTTGCTTCGGACACGCGGTGGACTTTAGCAGAGCACCGGCGCCCGCTCTAATCGGGAGAACTAACGGGTGAGAAGCCACGCGACGATCACGAGGAGAATCAGGGCTATCAGGGCGAGAGTGACCCGTGAGCGGGGCATCAGCTTTCCTCTACTTCTCGAGAATTCCTACGCAACCAGCCGAAGAGCGGCAGAGCGAGAACGGCGGCCAACGCGCGATCCAGACCGATGGCCACCAGGCGGCACAGCGGAACGACGACGATCAGGACCAACGCGACCTGCGGGATGAACGGGAGCCCCGCCATCCACAGCTCGAAGCTGTCCCACCAATCCGCAATCCGATCCACGCCAACACCCTATCCTTCGGACGATACGGTCCCGACAGCGTGTGGATTGGACGTGTGCCGATTCTGGCCGGATGATGGCCGAATGAGTGCTGACGACGAAGTGGTGCAGACGATTCCTCCCGCCTCCACGGGTCACCATCGAAGCAACTTTCCCCCGATCGACGACTATGCGTTTCTTTCCGATTGCGAAACCTCGTGCCTGATTGCCCGTAACGGATCTGTCGAGTGGATGTGCGTTCCCCGCCCGGACTCCCCCAGCGTGTTCGGTGCCATCCTCGACCGCAGCGCAGGCCATTTCCGTATCGGCCCCTACGGCCAGAACGTGCCGGCCGCTCGGCGCTATCTGCCGGGTGGACTCATTCTCGAGACCACCTGGCAGACCGAGACCGGCTGGCTCGTCGTCCGCGACGCCCTGGTTCTCGGTCCCTGGCACAACGTCGACAAGCGATCGAACACGCACAAGCGCACACCGACCGACTGGGATGCCGAACACACCCTTCTCCGTACGGTCAAATGCGTCAGCGGCACCGTCGAACTCGAGATGAGCTGTGAGCCCGCGTTCGACTATCACCGTGGCACGGCGAATTGGGAGTACACCGGAAAGGTCTACGAGGAAGCAACGGCAACGTGTCGCTCCGCCAAGCCCGGAGACCATCCCACTCTGCGCTTGACCACCGACCTACGACTGGGTCTGGAAGGTCGTGAAGCACGAGCGCGGACGCGACTGGTCGAAGGCGACAACGTGTACGTCGCGCTCTCGTGGTCGGATCTTCCCGCGCCGCAGACGTTCGACGAGGCCGCCGACAAGATGTGGCAGACGTCCAAGTCCTGGCGTGAGTGGGTGACGATCGGCAAGTTCCCCGATCACCCGTGGCGCGGATACCTACAGCGCAGTGCGCTCACACTCAAGGGGCTCACCTACGCACCGACCGGAGCCCTACTCGCGGCTTCGACGACCTCGCTACCGGAAACACCAGGCGGAGAACGCAACTGGGACTATCGCTACGCGTGGGTTCGCGATTCCACCTTCGCACTGTGGGGCCTCTACACGCTCGGGTTGGACCGTGAGGCCAACGACTTCTTCAACTTCATCTACGACGTGTCGAGTTCGGACAACGGTCAGCCACATCCCTTGCAGGTGATGTACGGCATCGGCGGCGAGCGCACGCTCGAGGAATCCGAACTCAACCATCTGTCCGGCTACGACGGCGCCCGTCCGGTGCGTATCGGCAACGGGGCGTTCGATCAACAGCAGCACGACATCTGGGGCACCATGCTCGACTCGGTGTACCTCCACATCCGTACCCGCGAGCGCGTCCCCGAGGCGTTGTGGCCGCTACTCAAGAAGCAGGTCGAGGAAGCGATCAAGCACTGGCGTCAACCCGACCGCGGGATCTGGGAGGTGCGCGGTGAACCGCAGCACTTCACGTCGTCGAAGATCATGTGCTGGGTCGCTCTCGATCGCGGCGCCAAGCTGGCAGAGATGCAGGGCGAGAAGAGCTTCGCGCAGCAGTGGACCGCCATCGCCGACGACATCAAGGCCGACATCCTCGCGCACGGTGTCGACTCGCGCGGAGTTCTGACACAGCGGTACGGCCACGATTCACTCGACGCGTCGCTCTTGTTGGCACCGCTGCTGCGCTTCCTGCCGGCCGACGATCCGCGCATCCGGGCAACGGTGCTGGCGATCGCCGACGAGCTCACCGAAGAGGGGTTGGTCCTGCGCTATCGCGTCGACACCACCGACGACGGATTGAGCGGTGAAGAAGGAACGTTCACCATCTGTTCCTTCTGGTTGGTGTCCGCCCTCGTCGAGATCGGCGAACTGGATCGGGCAAAGCATCTCTGCGAGCGTCTGCTCGGGTTCGCGAGCCCGCTCAAGCTGTACGCGGAGGAGATCGACGCGCACACCGGTCGCCATCTGGGTAACTTCCCGCAGGCGTTCACACACCTGGCGCTGATCAACGCCGTGGTCCACGTGATCCGCGCCGAGGAAGCTGCCGAAGCCGGAGCTTTCCAGCCCGCGCACAACGCGACCTAGACCCCCTGCTGTGCGCCTTTATTAACCGCCCGCGGTTAATAAAGGCGCACAGCAGGTCTAGCCGGCCACCGCTTCGAGCTGCGGCGTGATCGATTCGAGCGAGTACTTCAGCGACAGCGACGACGGTTTGTTCAGGCCGGCAACAGTCGGATAGTCGACGATGGCCAATCCGCCACCCTTGACTGCAGGCAGGTCGGCAAACCCCGGCAGCTTCATCATGTCGTCGAGCGACCCGCCGTTGGGCAGCAGCACCACGACGTCGGCGCTGAGAGCGTCTATCCGTTCCGGGCTGAGTATCAGCCGGCCACCGGTCACACCGGCCTCGTCGACCAGCTTGGGCGGCAACGACATTCCCAGACGCGTGAACAGTCCCGAAGCACCGTCCTTGGGATCAGCGACGATCACCAACTGCGACGTCGGGAAGACGTACTGCGACAAAAGAGCGGTCTTACCCTTCAGCCCCGGCAACCGCTGTGCGAGCGCATCGATCTGCCCGTTTGTCGCCTCGACGATCTCGTCGGCTCGCGACTCCTTGTCGAGAACCCGGCCGAGAATCTCCACCTGGTCCTGCCACGGATCGACCTGGACGTCGGACAGACCGGCAATTGTCGGAGCGATCTTGCTCAACTGGTCGAAATCGTCCTGATCGGCGACGGAGAACCCGCCGAGAATCAGATCGGGATCCAAGGCTGCAATTTCTTCAGCTTTGAGCGGGACACCGAACTGCTGGATCGCCGAGCGATCGAGTTCCTTCGCCGACGCGTCCACGCCACTCTCCCACGGGAACAGACCACGCTCGTCGCCCATCGGGCCGGCAGCCAGGTACCCCACCGGCTGGATTCCGAGTTCGAGCAGAGCGTCGAGCCACTGGGTGTCGGCCGCGACGATGCGCGTCGGCGTCCCGGTGATCGTGGTGGCGCCGAACTTGTGGTCGATCGTGGTGACCCGACCGCCCGCGATCTCGTCGGCGTCCGAGGACGAACATCCGCTGATACCTACGACCAGCGCTCCCAAGAGAGCCACCGCCGAAAACTTCATCGCACGCACGAAAATACTCCTCCACTAGTTAGCAGAGGCTTACCTTCTCATATGGGACCCGGTTGTGTCCGACCTTGCTTTCAGGCGAAACGAGAGAGCAGACGCTCCGCATCGGCGCCGATGCGTCGAACCACGTCGCCGGCCGGATGGGTTCCGTGTACGAGTCCGACAGCTTCTCCGGCGTAGACGACTCCGCTGTGGGGATCCGACGGGTCGTACGCCTTTGCCAGCATTTCCTCATCGGCGTCGACTCCGTGCCAGGCGGCAGTGAACTCGTTGGCCACCGCGCGGCCACCCCACCGCTGCGGCCACGGTTGACTGCGCGCTCGGTCGAACACCGAGGTGTAAATCGTGTCGGCACTTCCGGCTTCGACGACGCGGTCGCGGGCATAGTCCGGCCCGACCGTCTCCGGGCTGGCGAGCAGCGCCGTTCCGATCATCACGCCTTCCCCGCCGGCTGCCAGGACTGCGGCCAAACCGCGGCCGGTCCCGATTCCGCCAGCCGCCAGTACTGGAAGTGATGTCGTTTCGAGGATCTCCTGCAGCAGCGGCAAGGTTCCGATTCGGCCCGTGTGACCGCCTGCCTCACCGCCTTGCGCGATCACGCCGTCGACACCCGCGGCCTCGACAATGCGAAGGTCTTCGAGCGTATTGATCTGTGACACAACGGGAATGCCCGCATCGTGGATTCGTCCGACATACGAGGCGGGATCACCGAACGACAAGGTGATCATGGTCGGCTCGACGGCAATCGCGGCGTCGAGCATCAACTCGTTCTCGGGCAGCGACCACGTCATCAGGCCGACGCCGAACTTTCCGCCGATCGAGCGGGCCACTTCAGCTTCGGCCTCGATCCACTCCGGTGTGTTGTACCGAGCCGCGCCGAGCAGACCCAACCCGCCGGCCGCCGATACAGCTCCGGCGAGCGCGCCGCCCGCGCGGCCACCCATGGGCGCCCCGAGAACCGGGATTTCGATTCCGAACTCTCGGGACAACCAGGTGGTGACCATGCGCTCCTACTTCTTGGGCTTCTCGCCGACCGATTCCGACGTCAGGGCCGCCACGAATGCTTCCTGCGGCACCTCGACGCGACCGATGGTCTTCATGCGCTTCTTGCCTTCCTTCTGCTTCTCGAGCAGCTTGCGCTTACGGCTGATGTCGCCGCCGTAGCACTTGGCGAGAACGTCCTTGCGGATTGCGCGAATGTTCTCGCGCGAGATGATCTTCGCGCCGATCGCGGCCTGGATCGGAACCTCGAACTGCTGGCGAGGAATCAGCTCACGAAGCTTCGACGTCATGCGTCCGCCGTAAGCGCCGGCGTTGGAACGGTGCACGATCGAGGAGAACGCGTCGACGGCCTCGCCCTGCAGCAGGATGTCGACCTTCACCAGATCGGCCTGCTGCTCACCGGCCTCCTCGTAATCGAGGCTGGCATAACCCTTGGTGCGGGACTTGAGGGCGTCGAAGAAGTCGAACATGATCTCGCCCATGGGCAGTTCGTAGCGCAGTTCGACGCGAGTCTCGGAGAGGTAGTCCATGCCGCCGAGCTCACCGCGACGGGACTGGCACAGCTCCATGATGGCGCCGACGTACTCACTCGGGGCGATGACGGTGCATTTGGCGACGGGCTCGTAGACCTCGCGAACCTTGCCTTCCGGCCAGTACGACGGGTTGGTGACGATGACCTCGGCCCCGTCCTCCATCACGACGCGGTAGACGACGTTGGGCGCGGTGGAAATCAGTTCGAGGCCGAACTCACGCTCGAGGCGGTCGCGGGTGATCTCCATGTGGAGCAGGCCGAGGAAGCCGCAGCGGAAGCCGAATCCGAGGGCAACCGACGTCTCGGGTTCATACGCCAGGGCCGCGTCGTTGAGACGGAGCTTGTCGAGGGCATCGCGCAGCACGGGGTAGTCCGAGCCGTCCATCGGGTAGAGGCCCGAGTAGACCATCGGCTTGGGATCGCGGTAGCCGACCAGCGGTTCGGTCGCGCCATTGCGGGTGGTGGTGACGGTGTCACCGACGCGCGACTGGCGGACGTCCTTCACTCCGGTGATAAGGTAGCCCACCTCGCCGACGCCCAGACCGATACTGGCCTTCGGCTCGGGCGAGATGATGCCGACCTCGAGCAGTTCGTGTGTGGTGCCCGTGGACATCATCGTGATCTTCTCGCGGGGACGGATCCGACCGTCGACCACACGCACGTAGGTGACCACGCCGCGGTAGGCGTCGTAGACGGAGTCGAAGATCATCGCGCGGGCGGGACCGTCAGCATCGCCGACAGGCGCAGGTACCTGCTTGATGACCTCGTCGAGCAGTTCCTTGACGCCCATGCCGGTCTTACCCGAGACGCGCAGGACATCACCGGGCTCGCAGCCCGTGATGTGCGCGATCTCTTCGGCATAGCGGTCGGGATCCGCGGCCGGGAGGTCGATCTTGTTGAGGACGGGAATGATCTTGAGATCCTTCTCCATCGCCAGGTAGAGGTTCGCCAGCGTCTGAGCTTCGATGCCCTGAGCAGCGTCGACCAGCAGAATTGCGCCCTCGCATGCTTCGAGCGCACGGGAGACCTCGTACGTGAAGTCGACGTGGCCGGGAGTGTCGATGAGGTGGAGGACGAACTCTTCGCCGTCGACGGTCCAGGGCAGACGAACGTTCTGAGCCTTGATGGTGATGCCGCGTTCACGCTCGATGTCCATGCGGTCCAGGTACTGCGCACGCATCGCCCGCTCTTCGACCACACCGGTGAGCTGAAGCATGCGATCTGCCAGCGTCGACTTACCGTGGTCGATGTGCGCGATGATGCAGAAGTTCCGGATCTGCGCAGGATCCGTGAACGTCTTGTCGGCGAAGCTGCTGATGGGAGACCCCTTAGTCGGACCGGCACCGGCCCGGATCCGGGCCACTGTCAACCCTCAGGATATCCAAGTCTCGGCGCCGCCGTACCAGGGGTTCCCACGGGCGGGTGATTATGCTCGAACGCTATGGCAAGCATGTGGAAGCAGATCGGCAGAACCCTCGGCGCCCTCGCGGTGGAGAAGGGCCCTGCGTTGCTGCGCCAGCTGCAGTCGTCCACGTCCCAGTCGTCTGCCTCGAAGCCGGGTCCGTCCGGCCGCCCGATCGCCGCGCGAACGTCTCCGACCGCACATCGCGCCCGCAAGGTCGAGTACTCCCCCGACCTCGACGGCAAGGCCGATCCGGGCGAAATCGTCTGGACCTGGGTTGCCTACGAGGAGGATCCGACCCAGGGCAAAGACCGCCCGGTGCTGGTTGTCGGCCGCGACGGCAACACGCTGCTCGGCCTGATGTTGTCTTCGCAGAGTAAACGCCAGGGTGAGCGCGATTGGCTCGCAATCGGTTCGGGTCCATGGGACGGAGAGGGAAGGCCCAGCTGGGTCCGGCTCGACCGGGTGCTCGACGTTCCCGAGAGCGGGATCCGGCGCGAGGGCGCCGTCATGGATCACAAGAAGTTCGACGCGGTCGCGGCAAAACTTCGGGCCGACTTCAGCTGGAGCTGAAGCCGACCCGGACGATGGAAACAGTGTCGATCAGCTGTCCATACGGTTGAACCGTCCGAAGAGTGCTCGATAGATGAGTGCACCGAGCGCACCGCCGATGAGCGGGAACACGATGAACAACCACACCTGACCGAGTGCACCGTCCTGGAACGGTGCGACAGCGAGGCTTCGAGCGGGGTTGACGGAGGTGTTGTCGATCGGGATCGAGATCAGGTGAATGACGGCCAGGGTGAAGCCGATGGACACCCCGGCGAGCGGCACGTCGGAGATCTGGTCGGTCGACGCGAGAACGACGAATACCAGCAGTGCTGTCAGCAGGATCTCGATGATCATGGCGGCACCGATGCCGTAGCCGTCGGAAACCACGTTTCCGAGAAGATTCTTCTCGGCAGACGGACTGTGTGCGCCCCAACCGTTTGCACCCAAACCGTCAGCAGCACGGTTGTACGCCGGGAGACTGTTGGCCACCGTGTAGATCACGACGCCTGCGACCAAGCCGCCGATCACTTGCGCGACAACGTAAATCGCCGCATTGACGGCTGAGATTCGCCCGATCACGAATTGGCCGAGAGTCACTGCTGGGTTGACGTGGCAACCGGAAATCGGTCCGATCGCATATACGAGGAACAGCAGGGTCAGGCCGAATGCGAAGGCAACTCCGAGATTGCCGACTTTCGCACCTGCAAAGACGGCAGTTCCGACTGCGGAGAACACGAGCACGAATGTTCCCACCGCTTCGGCCGCATACTTCTTCACATCCGAGATCGGTTCGATCTCAGTCAATTCCTGTGCAGTTGGAGACATATTCCCACCTTCTTCTCATCGAACGGTAGTAATGCTCACGCGCCTAGATTTGCCGGACTTTACGCAAGCCTGGTGATCTCCACAACAACTTCGAGATCTGTGGAGCGTCCACCGGAAAAGATTCCCTTCAAAGGCGGCACATCCGAATAGTCCCTTCCTATTCCGACCGAGACATGCTGTTCATTCACAGCTATCGCATTGGTCGGGTCGTATCCCCACCACGCGCCGGTCCACGCCTCGATCCACGCGTGCGATTCGCCGACCACCGTGTCCCCGACTGCCGCATCACGTTTGGGGTGGAGATAGCCGGAAACGTATCGACACGGTATCCCCATCGTTCGAAGCAATACCAAGGTCAGATGCGCATAGTCCTGGCAGACGCCTTTCCGTGCCGACCACGCCTCGACCGCCGACGTATGCACTCCGGTCGTACCCGGCACATATGACATTTCGCCGTAAACCCATTGCGACGCAGCCACTACTGCATCTTCAGGTGATTTATCTTTGCGCAATTCCTTGGCAATTGTCGCCAGCTTACGATCACGCGGAACATATCTCGTGAAACTCAGTTGTTCGTTGAATCGATCTTTAATCGCGTTTCCCGACAATTCATCCCAGTCGACGGTTTCCTCGGGCTGAACGAACGGTTCCGTCTCCACCACCGACAGTCCGGTCACTTCGAGTTCCGTATGCGGGGCGTGCAAGTCGAAGGCGGTCACCGCGGTGCCCCAGTAATCGGTGTATCGGTAGGAACGCGTTGCCGGCTGGGTTTCGACGCGCGTGAGTATCACCGTCTGCCTGGTGTCGCCGCGAGGTGTCAATCGCGCTTCGTTGTACGACGACGTCACCGGGGCGTCGTACGCATATCCCGTGGTGTGCACGACCCTCATCCGCCAGCTCACAGCTCTCCCTCCACCGTCGACTCCGCATACGCGGCGCCGGCATCCGTCCACGCGACCCACGGCGCAGCGTGGAAGTACTGCAATGCAATTGCCTCACCCAGTTCGCGGCAGGTCTCCTGCCAACCGAGCAACCGTCCCTGCAGATCCTCGAGCAACACGCCCTGCGGCAGGAACTCGAGTTCGCTGCGTGCGCGGCCCAGAAGCCGCGGCGCCTCCGCCCGGATTCCGACGCGACTGCCCGGCTGCGGGTCGAGCTCCTGCAGGCACTTCTCGGCCTGCCTGATCGAGTGGAACACCGAGCGCGGAAAGAGCCTGTCCAACAAGATGAACTCGACGACGCGATTGGCGTCGAGTGCTCCGCGATACGTACGCAGATACGTGTCATGTGCGCCCGCCGAGCGAAGAACGCTGACCCATGCCGGCGACGACGGGCGGTCACCGGCGCGCGCCAGAAGCATCCGCACGATCATGTCGACACGTTCGATCGACCTGCCCAGCAGAAGGAACCGATAGCCGTCGTCGCGACTGAGCGTGGAATCCGCCAGGCCCGCGAACATCGCTGCGCGTTCCTCCACATAGCGGAAGAACTCGTGTGGCCCCAGCCTGCGTGAGGCACGTTCACGCTCGGCCAGTCCGTTGTACGTGGTGTTCAGGCACTCCCACATCTCACTCGACGTGACCTCACGCGCCCCGCGAGCATTCTCACGAGCACTTGCCAGCGAGTCCACGATCGAACCAACCTGGTTGCGGCTGAACGCAACCAGATCGGTGAGCGAGCGCACGTCGAGCTTGCCCTCCGGCGCCTCGATGCCGAGGACACGCAGGAGCAGACGCGACGTGCGGTCCGGGTCGACGGTGGCGTCGTCGAGCAATTGATGGACGGCGACGTCGAGGATCCGAGCAGTGTCGTCGGCGCGCTCGACGTAGCGGCCGATCCAGTAGAGGGACTCTGCGTTGCGAGCAAGCATCGGTCACCACGCTCCGTTCACTGATAGTTCTTGGTAGCTGGGCACTTCCGAGGTGTTCACTGTTGCTGCTGCTGTTGTTGCTGCGAGGTACTCAGTTCGGGACCCTGCACCGGCTCCGCGGATTCCGGGGGCTCGGACACCAGTTCCTCGCCTGACAACTCTGGGTCTTCGTCAGAGGTGCGACTCGCAAGCACCCACGTGTCCTTGCTTCCGCCGCCCTGGCTGGAGTTGACCACCAGCGAACCTTCCGGAAGTGCCACCCGGGTCAGGCCGCCGGGCAACACCCACACGTCCTCACCGTCGTTGACGGCAAAGGGCCGCAAGTCCACGTGGCGCGGCGAGAGAACATCGTCGATCTTGGTCGGCACCGTGGACAACTGCACGAGTGGCTGCGCAATCCACCCGCGCGGGTCTGCCTTGATCTTGCGGGTGATCGCGGCCAGTTCCTTGGGGCTCGCGTCGGGTCCGAAGACGATTCCGTAGCCGCCGGACCCTTCCACCGGCTTGATCACCAGTTCGGCGACGCGGTCGAGGACTTGCTCGCACTCCTCGTCCAACCAACAGCGGAACGTGTCGACGTTCTGCAAGAGCGGCTTCTCACCGAGGTAGTAGTCGATGATCTGCGGAACGTAGGTATAGACGAGTTTGTCGTCACCGACTCCGTTGCCGACGGCGCTCGAGATCACCACGTTGCCCGCCCGCGCCGCATTCAGTAGGCCTGCGACGCCGAGAATCGAATCCGGACGGAAGTGCATCGGGTCGAGATACTCGTCGTCGATGCGGCGATAGATTACGTCGACCTGGCGCTCGCCTTCCGTCGTGCGCATATACACCATGTTGTCGCGGCAGAACAGGTCGCGACCTTCGACGAGTTCCACACCCATCTGACGAGCGAGCAACGAATGCTCGAAATAGGCGGAATTGGCGATACCCGGTGTGAGAACAACCACTGTCGGGTCCGCTTCGTTGAGTGCAGCACCCGCACGCAGCGCCCTCAGCAGATGTGTTGCGTAATCACCGACCGCCCGCACCTTGTGGGACATGAACAGATCCGGGAACACCCGAGTCATGGTGCGACGGTTTTCCATCACATAGGAGACACCGGACGGAGATCGCAGATTGTCCTCGAGAACTCGGAACTCTCCCGCCTCGTCTCGGACCAGGTCGATACCCGCGACGTGAATTCGCACACCGTTGGGCGGCACGATGCCTGCCGCTTCACGGTGGAAGTGCTCACACGAGGTGACCAGGCGGCGCGGCAACACGTGATCGCGCAGGATTCGCTGCTCTCCGTAAATGTCCGCGAGAAACAACTCGAGCGCCTTCACCCGCTGTTTGATGCCCTTTTCCAGCCGCGACCACTCCTGGGCGGCGATGACGCGTGGCACCAGATCCAACGGGAAGGGTCGTTCCTGCCCGGACAGCGAAAACGTCACACCTTGGTCGATGAATGCGCGTCCGAGTGCGTCGGCACGCGCGGCGAGGTCGGCGCTGCTCGTCGGCGCCAGGGCTTTGTACACACCCTTGTACGGACCACGCACCGAGCCGTCGGGCTCGAACATCTCGTCGAAAGCCAACTCGTAGCGACCGATGTCTGAATATCCGTCGAACACTGCGGCAGGACGCGCTCGGGTGGTGGTCGAACCTGTTTTACTCGAACTTTTCGAAGGCGGCGGCGTCATAGGGCAACATGCTGCTACAAGTGGGGCTATTCGGCAGCGCGGCGAGAAATCGGGCGCTCGGTGTACCCTTCTCGACAGACGCAACGTGCGACGGTTTGGGTTCTTGGGCCCTCGGCTGGTAATCTTGCCAGTCGGTGCATCAGTGCGCCCACAGCTTTCTCGACCGTAACCAGCTAAAGACGACAAGGATTTTACGCGTGGCCAACATCAAGTCCCAGGTGAAGCGAATCCGTACCAACGAGGCGGCCCGACTCCGTAACCAGTCGGTGAAGTCCTCGCTGCGTACCGCGATCCGTTCATTCCGCGAGGCTGCGGCAGCCGGTGACAAGGACAAGGCCAACGAGCTCCTCGTCTCCACCAGCCGCAAGCTCGACAAGGCAGCCAGCAAGGGCGTCATTCACGCCAACCAGGCTGCCAACAAGAAGTCTGCACTCTCGCAGGCTGCCAACAAGCTCTGACGTTTCCACTGTGACGGTTCGCCGTCACACTGGTTCGTCTCGATAGCCGCCAGGTCGAAAGACCAGGCGGCTATTTTGCGTATTCAATCGGGTCAGTGCGAAGACCCGCCATCCATGTCTTGCAGCGAATATGTGGAGCGGGCTGCAACCATCTGATGATGGCGATCAACGGGCACGGGAAGCGCCCTCGCAGCTGGTTGTTCACGACTGTCTTCTGGGCGGTCGTCGCTTTCGGCGTAGTGGCCGCCCTGGGAATCCCTCGTTGGTGGGAATCATTGACGGTTGCAGTCGTCGGAGGTGCCGCAAGCTACGGATGGTGTAAGCGCAGGCAACGTAGCGAATTCCGGATCTTCTTCGGCGTGATGTGTTCACTCGTTGCGATTCTGGCGTTTCTCGCCGTTGGACGAGCGGTACTCACCACCGTGAAGGTGCCGGTGGACAGCATCGGCCAAGAAACCATTGCCTGCGGCAGTGTGGTGAATCCGGTGTCGCACGACTCACTACGGGTGACCGACATCAGAACAGGTGAACCAACGACACGGCCTCAGGCCATTCCGCATACTCAGTTGGAGCAAGCCTGCGTGAAACGCCTCGACTACCGGGCGGGCGAGGCCACGGCCGCCACTGTCGTCGGACTACTTCTGGCCGGACGCGCAGTAGGCCACGTTGTACTCAGTTCTTCCGCAACGCGCACACTTTCCGCACTGCCATCTCCAGGGCGAAGGACGAGTCGACTGCGGCACCCTTCACGTCGGCATTGAGGGCGGCGACGATCTGCATCGCAGCGCCGATCGACGTGGGATCCCAGCCGCCGACCTCCTTGATCGCCTTCTTGACCTTCCACGGCGGCATTCCGAGATCCGACGCCAACCGGAACGGGTCACCGCCCCGTGCAAACGGGCCGACCTTCGCGATGGTGTGGACTGCGTCGGCGAGGGCATCCGCGAGCAGAACATGGGCTGTTCCGATCTGATCTGCCCATCGGAGCGCCTCGAGCGCACCCCGGGTATCGCCGACGATGACTTTGTCGGCCACGTCGAATCCGGAAACCTCGGCCTTGCCCGAGTAATACTTGTGGACTGCAGCCACGTCGATCTTGCCGCCCGTATCTGCCGCCAATTGCGAGCAGGCCGACGCGAGTTCGCGGAGGTTGGAGCCGACGCTTTCGATCATCGCGGCGATCGCATCTGGCGCAACCCTGACGTCTGCGGTCCGAAACTCACCCCGGACGAAGTCGACAAGCTGACTCTTGTTCAGTTTTCCGCAGTTGTGAACCGTCGCGCCGAGCTTCTCGAGGGCCGGCGCCAACGCTTTCGCGCGACCGCCGCCCGAGTGCACGACGATCAGAACCACACCTTCTGCCGGCTCGCGTGCAGCCTCCAGGACAAGCGCTACGGCATCTTTGCCTGCTTCTGCAGCCGATTCCAAGACGATCACACGGTCTTCGGCAAAAAGAGAAGGGCTGAGCAACTCGGCCAACTCGGGAGCATTGGTGTCGCCCGCGCGCATCTTGGTCACCGGGAGATCCGAAATACCCTGGCCGCGGTCACCGCGGACGGCTCTGATGAGCTGCGATACCGTGCGGTCGATCAGGAACTCGTCGTCCCCGAGAACAAGATGCAGCGGATCGACTCCAGACGGATTACTCACCCGAAGATGGTCCCACGAGGAACCGACACGATCGACACAGACCCGCCGCCCCCGCCGTACACAGCGACGGTGCCGTCGACGTCGGTCCGAACCACCGCCCCGCCCAATGAATCCAGTTCATCGAGAACCTCCGCATTCGGGTGCCCGAAACTGTTGCCGACGCCGACGCTGATCATCGTCAACCTCGGACGCACCGCTTCCAGAAATGCCGACGACGTGGTCCGAGAACCGTGATGGGGCAGCTTCAACACATCGGCCTTCACGTCCGCTCCCGATCGGAGGATCGCCTCCTCCCCCGCAACTTCGGCGTCGCCCGTCAACAGAATTCGACCCGCGCCCGTGTGCGCCATCACCACCAGCGACTGATCGTTCGCGGCGTCCGCGCCGTCCCCCGCATCGCGGGGAGCCGGAAGCAACGGACCGAGAACCTCCACGTTCACCGATCCCAGCGTCAACTCCATACCTGCGAGCAACGAGACAACCGGAACGGCCTGCGAGTCGGCGGCATCCTTCACCGCTCGAAAACCTGACTCCGGCAACAACATCGACCCGACTCCGACCGCAGCGACCGAACGCCCACTCAGGACTGCTTCCAATCCACCGATGTGATCGGCATGAAAATGACTGATCATCAGCAACGCGATGTCGTTGACGTCCAACATGTTCAGGCAACGATCCATCGACGTGGGATCAGGACCGACATCGATCACGATCACCCTGCCGTCTCCAGTCGAGAGCACAAGACCGTCCCCCTGGCCGACGTCGCACATCACCAGTGCCCACCCCGGAGCAATACGGCCACCCCCGAACACGTGCTGAAAGATCAGGGCCAGAACAACTCCCAGAACGAGAACGCCGAGCACCCATCTCGAAATCCGATTCCACAGCGTCAGGGTCGTCGCCAGTAGGACTCCCACGACGACGAGGGCACCGATGAGTCCTGACGGCACTACCACCGACGCTCCGGGAAGCGCCGCCGCCCGCTCGGACACGCACAGCAGCCACCCCATCGGCGGCCGCACCAATGGCGCGACGAACACCGCGATCGGTGGACAGATCAGCGCACACAAGGCAATCACCGCACCGAACACCGTGATGATTCCGATCACCGGCGCCACCGCCATGTTCGCGGCAATCGTGACCACGCTGAAGGTTCCCGCCATGGCGCCCACCAACGGTGCAGTCACGACAAACGCAGCACCCGAGACAGCTGTCATCTCCGAAAACCAACGGGGCCAGCCTCTTCGGCGAAGCACGTCCACCCACACCGGAGCAATGATCACCAGCGCGCCCGTCGCAGTAGTCGACAGCGCAAATCCCCAGTCGACGGCCAGCTCGGGCCTCACGACTACCAGAACGATGACGGCGGCGGCAAGCGCAGGCAGCGCCTGTTTGCGCCGACCAGTGACCAGACTGAGCAGGCCTACCAAGCCCATCACCGACGCGCGTAGAACACTCGGCGACGGCCTCGCGACGACAACAAAGGCAACGAGGGCTACCACCGCCAAAGCGGCGCCGACCCGTGGACTGAGCGCCGCGGCTCTGACCAACAGCAGAACGGCCCCGAGCAGAATGCTGATGTTGGCGCCGGACACCGCGGTGAGATGGGAAAGTCCGGCAACGGTGAAGTTGTCCTTCACCACCGGCGACAGCGCCGACGTGTCTCCGACGACGAGGCCAGGCAGCAGACCCGCCTGATCCGGCGGGAGTGCAGCCGAGCACGCAGCCGCGAAACGAATGCGCACCACACTTGCCCATCGCTGATACCAGGGCACTTCTCCCACCGCGACGGGAGGCCCTTCGGACGTGATCACGGCGAGCGTGGAATCGCTACGCCATGGCTGACTCGCCCGGCCACGAACCGTGAGGCTCTGCCCTGGAACAACTTCGAGCCACGACGAACTGGGCGCCCGGATGGTGACCAAGCCGCCTCCGGAGTACCTGCGGTTCTGGGCAGTCACCGAATTGACGGTTGCCCTGAAGACGACCTGACCTTGACCCACCGCGCCGGAGACCGCGTGCGGATCCTCCGAGGGTTCCACTTCGACACTCACCCAAGCTCCCTCGAGAGAGGCTCGGGTCAGTGGGTGCCTCTCCGCCTCGGACGCCCGCCACCCGCCGACGGCACTACACCCGGCACCGAACAGCAATGCAACCAACATGATTCGTACCCACCCCGCTGATGTCCGGCGCACAACCACGTAAGTGAGGAGTGCCGCTGGAACCGCACACGCCACCGCCAGTACCCACGCGGCGACCGGGCCGAACAGGATCCCCACCGCACTGCTCCCCCACACCGCGACCGCCGACAGAAGCAGTCGAGCGTCGAGGACCGGCGAGGCTTCCGGTTCGTTCACACCGACACCAGCACTCGCAATTTGGCCAACCTTGCCGGGCCGATCCCGTCGACTTCCCCCAATTGTTCTATGTCCGTGAATTTTCCGTTGGATGTGCGCCAGGAGATGATCGCCGCAGCCGTTACCGGCCCTACCCCGGGAAGCTCGTCCAGTTCGGCCTCGGTGGCGGTATTGAGGTTCACCAGCCCAGCCCCGCCGGATTCCCCTGTAGCTGCGGGGCTGGTCCCTCCTGCAGTGGTACTCGAAGAAACACCACCGGACTGATCGGCCGCACCAACCACGATCTGATCGCCGTCGACAAGTTTCTGAGCCAGATTCAGGCCCACCGTCTCCGCTCCGTCGAGCACGCCACCTGCCGCAGCAAGCGCGTCGGCGATGCGCGAGCCCGAATGAAGATTGACAAGCCCAGGCGTGCGCACGAGCCCGACGACACTGACCACCACAGCCTCGAGCGGCTGCTCTGCCACGACGCCGGTCGGTACAGGACTGGCTGATTCACCATCGCCGGCAGTCACATTCTTCTCCGTGACATTCTGGGGCGAGGGCAACGGTGGGACCGCCTGCAGGCTCGGAGAATCCCACCACACGGCGAACAAGCCGATTCCCGTGGCCAGAACTGCAACGATCGCCAACACCCAGGTCGCCGACCGACTCGGGCGCCAACGTGTACCGCGCCAATGTTCGGGCAATCGGTCGAACCGTGACGAGTCGGGCTGAGCGTCGTAGTCGTCCTCGTCGAAGTCCCGAAGCCACTCGGGGGACCTCTCGAAAGACCCTGAATCCTCGAATTCGTCGATGTCCTCGTGTCGCCGCCGGTAGTTGCCGTCCATCGCCGCGAGGCGATCACGCGCCCGCTCGCGCTCCTCGCTGATCCTCATGACTGGACGCTAACGAGAGACCTCGCCGCCAACGACGAACAATTTATATCTGTGGAGAACTCGCGGATTGTGGAGAAGCGATCAGGCGCTCGTGTCGATCTCCGGCAACGGGCACACCACAACACCGATCGCGCCGACACCGACGTGCGCTCCGATAACCGCACTGAAGTCGGTGACGACGGATTCCGCTACATCGGGAATGCGCTCGGCCAACTGTTCGGCTATCCCGTCCGCACGCTCTCGCGCGCGCATGTGATGCACGGCTATCGCCACACGACCGAGACCGGCGCGTTCGACTGCCGAATCCACCAACCTTGCAAGAGCTTTGGTGGTGGTACGTGTCTTCTCGCCGAGCACGAGCTTGCCGTCCACCAGATGCAGGATCGGCTTCATCGCCAATGCAGTGCCCAGCAGTGCGGCCGCGGTTCCGATTCGTCCTCCCCTACGCAATTGATCAAGTTTGTCGACGACGATGTAGCAGCGCCCACGGCTCGCTACGTCGACCGCCCGGCCGTACGCCTCTTCGAGTGAAGCGCCCTTCTCGGCCAAGCGTGCAGCTTCGAGGACGGGATATCCCAAACCCATACCGGCGGACTGTGAATCGACGATGCGGACGGCGCCACCGAACTCCTGGGCCGCGACTCGTCCGGCTTCCCACGTTCCCGACAGTTGGCGTGAAATGTGAACGGCGAGAACGCCGTCACCGTCGCTCATGTCCAGGGCGCGTGCATACGCTTCGGACAACTCGGCGGGCGACGCTCCGGCCGTTGTCACTCCCGACAGGTCGCTCGGCATTGCGTCGACGCCCTCTCGCAAGTCGCAGCCGTCACGGAGCACGTGGAGCGGAACAACCTGAATGCCACATGCGTCGGCCGACTCCTGCGGGATGCAGGCGGAGGAATCCGTGACGACGACGACCGGCATTCTGCTACCCGACTTCGCTCGGCGGTGATACCAGTTCCGGCGAAACCACTTTCTGCGACTCCACCCCGCGAATCGCAGCGATCATCGCGCGGGCTACACCGACATGACCGTCCCAACCCCAGTGAATACCGTCGGGGTTGCCGTTCTCGGAAAAGACGTTGTCACGCACTGCATCCGCGAGATCGACTACGGGAACGTCTTTCTCCGTAGCCCACTCGGTGATCGCGGACACCGCGGCAGGCCGGCCGGCGTGCACGCTCGCGTAGGCATCGCTGCGGTGCACTGACGGCAGGGTCGCGATCATCGGCAGTTCCGGCCGCATGTACTCCAACGCATTTCGCGAGCTTTCCAGATACTCGACGCTCAGCTTGGGCGGAAGTGCGACCGGGCGGCCCAGAGGTGCAAGCCGCGGCTGCAGCCATTGATAACCCTCGCGCACCACGCGTCGAAGCGCGGGTGGCCGAACGTAGCGGATGGTCTCGCGGAGCGCGGTAGGCAATGGGGACGGCAGCGAGTCCATCCCGCCGACCGCGAACACGACGGCGCCGGCCCGCGGCACCGCCGCCCACACACGAGGATCCTGAGTCAGTGCCCACCACGCGTCGCGACACGTCCATCCGATACGGGCGACCAACTCGACGTCCCAGCCGAGTTCGTCGGCCACGATGTTGGGCCAGATGCGTGGATGATCTGCCGCGAGGCCGCCTTTGGGGCCGAAATACGACAGCGAATCCGCGAGTACGAGGAGGACGGGGCGCTGCCCGTCGGCACTTTCAGAGGACGTCATTTGCGACACTCGCAGAAGCATTCCATACGTCGAGTCGCCACTCGATCGACTTGACGTCACCATGTCCACTGAGTTGCACCCAACTGGTGTTTCCCAATCCGCCGAGGACGGCCCAGCGATCGACGGGTAGGTCGAGCAATGCCGCTGTCAGTGCCGCGATCAAGCCTCCGTGCGCCACCAGAACCACGGGCCGCTCGGCCCAGTCCGGGTGCGTGTCGAGCAATTCGTGAACTACGGGGAGGCTGCGATTCGCGACGTCGATTCGGCTTTCGCCGCCGGGCGGCGCCAACGTGGCATCCGCTCGCCACGCAGATCGCACACCGGGAGTGCGCTCGTCGACGTCATGATGAGTCAGGCCCTGCCATTCCCCCAGGTGTGTCTCACGCAGACGCGTGTCGGTGAGGACCGGAAGTCCGGCGGCATCACCGACAGCGACGGCTGTGAAATACGCGCGACGCAGATCCGAGGACACGATCGTCAACGGCCTGCGATCGGCGATCACCGGACCTGCACTCTTGGCCTGCGTGCGCCCCAACTCCGACAGGTCGGTGTCGAGTTGCCCCTGCATCCGAGAGTCGGCGTTGTATTCGGTCTGTCCGTGACGCAGCAGGATGAGCCGGCGGACAGGGTTCGACGCCGCACTGGGCGCCGACGAAGTCACAGCGAGGGATCCTGCGCGTCCGGCTCGGAAACCGTGTCGGTCTCGAACACCGTGTTGGCGTCGGCGGGGCCGGGACGGTTCTGTCCGAGGCCTTCGACCTCGACCGTCGGGCAGTCCTTCCACAGACGATCGAGAGCGTAGAAGTTGCGCTCCTCGTCATGCTGGACGTGGACGACGATGTCGGCGTAGTCGAGCAGTGCCCAGCGGCCCTCGCGGGTGCCTTCACGGCGGACCGGCTTGTGTCCCGCTTCGCGGAGACGGTCTTCGATGTTCTCGACAATCGAGTTGACCTGACGCTCGTTCGTCGCAGATGCGATGACGAAGCAGTCCGTGATGACCAGCTGTTCGGACACATCGAGCACCACCACTTCGGTGGCCAGCTTCTCGTCGGCTGCCAAGGCCGCGATGCGTGCCATGTCGATGGCTTCGGTGTTTGCGCTCACTCGATGTTCTCCAGTTTCGTCTTCAGAAAGTACTTGTTGTTCTCGGCTAGCTCGATTCGGCGCCCGGGACGGCTTCCGACTTCCCCGGTGCGGGCTCCGACATCGTTGTAGCTCCGTCGCGGCGCTCCGCGTCGACAGGTCGATACAGGTTCCGCTTCGAGATGTACTGCACCACTCCGTCCGGCACCAGGTACCAGACGGGGCGGTCTTCACTTGCCCGACGCCGACATTCGGTCGACGAAATGGCAAGTGCCGGAATCTCTATCAACGTGACCGCGTCGGCGGGCATGGTGTCGAGGTGACCGGCCAGGTGCTCTGCATTGAGATCGAAACCCGGTCGCGATACCCCGACGAACTTCGCCAATGCGAACAACTCTTCCCAATCTTGCCAGGAAAGGATGCTGGCCAGCGCATCGGCACCGGTGATGAAGAAGAGTTCGGCGTCAGGGTGGTAGGCCCGGAGGTCTCGCAGCGTGTCCACGGTGTACGTCACTTTTTCACGGTCGACGTCGACCCGAGAGACGGAAAACCGCGGGTTGGAGGCGGTGGCGATGACCGTCATGAGGTACCGGTCCTCGGCAGGACTGACGCCCTTCCCCTGCTTCTGCCAGGGCCGCCCGGTGGGGACGAAGATCACTTCGTCGAGTCCGAACCGGTCGGCGACCTCACTGGCCGCAACGAGGTGGCCATGGTGAATGGGGTCGAAGGTGCCACCCATCACTCCTAGGCGTCGAGCACGTTCCACCGATAGTCCCTTCTGCACGAGTGTCGAGCTTACGGGTCAGACCGGCAGCAGACGGGACACGACGTCGGCAAGCTGCTGGGCCGAGCGGCACTCGTGCATGCTGATGACCTCGTTGTAGACCTTCGCCGCGGAGTCACCCGTTCCCCATTGCCCCTTCGGCTCGGGGTTGAGCCAGTGCGCGTGCTTGGCTACTGCCACCATCTGCGACAGCGACTGAAGGTTGGGATCGCGGTAGTTGTTGCGACCGTCGCCGAGTACCAGTAGCGACGCGCGACTGGTGATCGACTGCGCGAACTTC
The DNA here is from genome assembly GCF_021352185.1 of Rhodococcus sp. Ni2. NCBI lineage: Bacteria > Bacillati > Actinomycetota > Actinomycetes > Mycobacteriales > Nocardiaceae > Rhodococcus > Rhodococcus sp. Ni2. Next base: position 141,429 of record NZ_WOXZ01000003.1, on the reverse strand, counting down.
TCCTGGAACACTCCGAAGGCGTGTCCGTAGTCTGAGTGGCCGTCGTAGGTGATCAGTTCGGCCTCACGCACCATCCGTGACATCGCTGATCCGAGGTCTGCGTTCGAGTCGAAGAACCGCGTGACCTCGTCGGTCGTGTCGATGAACGCGAACACCCGCACGCGCGAGAACTGCTCACGCAAAGCGTTCACGAGCAGCAGAGTGAAATGGCTGAACCCCGCCACCGAGCCGGACACGTCGCACATCACCACAAGTTCGGGCCGCGCCCGCTTCGGCTTGCGCTGCACCAGATCGATCGGCACTCCGCCCGTCGACATGGACTTGCGCAACGTACGACGTAGGTCGATCGAACCCGCGCGAGAGCGGCTACGACGCACGGCGAGACGACTGGCCAACAAGCGAGCCAGGGGTGCGACGTTCTTCTTCAGCGTGGTGAGTTCGGCATCGGACGCTCGCAAGAAGTCGACTTCCTCGGCGAGTTTCGGAACGCCGTACGTGGCGACCCGCTCCTTGCCCAAATTCTCGGCTGTGCGTCGACGCGTTTCCTTCTCGACCATCTTGCGGAAGTCCGCGATGCGCTGCGCTGCCGTGCGCTTGGCGACCTCGGATTGATAGTCGGAGTTGTCCTTGCCCTCTGACCCGGAACCCTCCTGGTTGCCGAGCAGGCCCTGCAGGATCTTGTTGAGCAACGTCTCCGGGGCGACGTCGCGCAGCGCCTGGTAGGCGGAGAACGACGGGCCGTTGCTCGACTGGTACTGCCCGAGTTCCTCGACCATCGCGGCGGTCAGGAGTTCGGTCATCTCCATCGCCTCGTCACTGCCGTCTGTCAGCAGTTCGGCGATCAGCTCACGCAATGCCTGCAGGTCGATCGAGCCGTCTGGCTTGCGCGGCAGTGTGACGTCGACGTCGCCGACCGCACGGTCACCGATCGCCTTGGGGAACCACAGGTCGAAGACGGCGTCGAACGTCGCCCGGTGGGTCGGCCTGCGCAGGAGCGAGCATGCCAGCCCTTCACGAAGCGCTTCACGATCGAGCAGGTCGAGAACAGACATGACCTGACCGGCGTCGACTGTCTCGGACGGGCCGACCATGATTCCGCGTCGTCGCAGAGCCTCGACAAAATCGACGAGGTGACCGGGAATCCCGTGCGGCGCTGCCAGGCCGCCAGGTGAGAGCGGCGACGTCGATGCTGCGGGAGCCATGTCAGACCTCAGTTCAGCCGAAGTTCAGCGGCGGCACGCACCTGGTCCGACTGGTGCTTGAGGATCACGCCGAGCGTGGCGCGAACGGCATCGTCGTCGAGAGTGTCCATGCCCAGAGCAAGAAGGGTGCGTCCCCAGTCGATGGTCTCGGATACCGAAGGGACCTTCTTGAGCTGCATTCCGCGAAGAACACGAATGGTGTTGACCAGCTGCTCGGCAATCGCTTCAGGAAGCTCCGGCACACGGCTTGCGAGGATGCGACGCTCGAGGTCGGCGTCCGGGAAGTCGAGATGCAGGAAGAGGCAACGACGCTTCAGAGCCTCCGAGAGTTCGCGAGTGGCATTCGAGGTCAACACCGTGAACGGCTTGCGGGTGGCGGTAATGGTTCCGAGCTCGGGGATCGTGACCGCGAAGTCGCTGAGCACTTCAAGGAGCAGACCTTCGATCTCGACGTCTGCCTTGTCCGTCTCGTCGATCAACAGCACCGTCGGGTCCTCGCGGCGAATGGCCTTGAGCAGTGGACGTGCGAGCAGGAACTCCTCCGAGAAGACATCCGCCTTCGTCGAATCCCAGCTGTGGTCGACCGCGACATCACCCCTCGCGCCGCTCGCCCCGCCCGACTGAATCCGAAGAATCTGCTTCGCGTGGTTCCACTCGTAGAGTGCACGAGCCTCGTCGACGCCCTCGTAGCACTGCAGACGCACCAGTTCTGCGCCCGTGGTCTGGGCGACTGCGCGGGCGAGTTCCGTCTTTCCGACACCGGCCGGGCCCTCGATGAGCAGCGGCTTGCCCAGACGATCGGCCAGGAAGACTGCCGTCGCGGTGGCCTTGTCGGACAGATAGCCGGTTTCGGCCAGCCGTTCGATCACGTCGTCGACGGTCGAGAAGAACGGCGTCGTGTCGGGAAGTGCTCGGTCCACGGTTAACTCCTTGAGAGGTGGGGCAAGTCTGGTGAACTTTTCAGGCGGGTCGGGTATGCCCGTCGCCCCAGACGATCCACTTGGTGGACGTCAGTTCCGGCAGCCCCATGGGGCCACGCGCGTGCAGTTTCTGGGTGGAGATGCCGATCTCGGCGCCGAACCCGAACTGCTCACCGTCGGTGAAGGCAGTCGACGCGTTGACCATCACTGCCGCAGCGTCGACTCGAGCGGTGAACTCGCGGGCAGCCGAGAGATCGGACGTCACGATGGCTTCGGTGTGGCCGGTTCCGTACTGGTCGATGTGCTCGACGGCAGCGTCCAAGTCCTTGACGACCTTGAGGGCGACGTCGAGGGTGAGGTATTCCTTCGACCAGTCGTCCTCGGTCGCGGGAACCAGTCCCGGCAGATCACCGTGCACGACGACGTCGTGCATCTGGAGCGCTTGGAGCAGCTTCGGCACGGCAGTCTCGGCGATCGCAGCGTCGACCAGGACGGTTTCGGCTGTATTGCAGACACTGGGCCGACGGGTTTTGGAGTTGAGAAGAATCTTCTCGGCCATCAGTAGATCGGCGGCCGAGTGAACATAGACGTGGCAGTTACCGACACCGGTCTCGATGGTGGGCACGGTGGCATCACGCACGACGGCGCTGATCAAGCCGGCACCGCCGCGCGGGATGACGACGTCGACGAGGCCGCGGGCCTGGATGAGGTGCGTGACCGTCGACCGATCCGCACTCGGCAGAAGTTGAACGGAATCCTCGGGCAGTCCCTGGTCAATCAACGACGCGCGCAGAGCCGCCACTAACGCTTCGTTGGACTTGACCGCCGAGGACGAACCACGAAGCAGCGCAGCATTTCCCGACTTGAGAGTGAGCCCGAAAGCGTCGACGGTAACGTTGGGGCGAGCCTCGTACACCATGCCGACGACACCGAGCGGAACGCGCTGCTGGCGTAGCTCCAAACCGTTCGGCAAAGTAGATCCACGAAGCACTTCACCGATCGGATCGGGTAGTCCGGCAACCTGACGCAAACCCGACGCGATGCCCTCGATCCGCTCAGCGGTCAGACGAAGACGGTCGAGCAGCGATTCCTCGGTGCCGCCCGCCTTCGCGGTGTCGATATCGAGAGCGTTGGCCGCGAGAATCCGATCACTTGCCGCGAGTACCGCGTCGGCTGCGGCGTTGAGCGCAGCATCCTTCTGCGCGGTGGTCAGCAGAGCCAGGACGCGCGAAGCCTTACGGGCTCGGCGTGCGGCGTCGTGCACGACGGACTTGGTGTCGGACGCGTTCGAGTCGACGGTTTCTGCGTTGGAAGTCACAGCGGTCATGAATACACATTAACCACCCACCGTGACGGCCTGCTCGGCGGAACGAGGCTGTGACCACCCGGGACCATTCCGGCGGACCGCCGGGGAACAATTCCGATGCGGGGCGCTGTTGCACCCACCGACCTTCTTCTTCGAGTCAGGAGCCATCCGTGAGTGTGTTGTTCGAGCCTTTGACCCTGCGCGGCGTCACCATCCCGAACCGCGTCTGGATGGCACCGATGTGCCAGTACTCCGCTGACGTCATCGGCGACCAGGTCGGAGTGCCCAACGAGTGGCATCGCACGCATCTGGTGAGCCGTGCAATCGGCGGCACCGGCCTGATTCTCACCGAGGCGACGGCCGTCAATCCCGAAGGCCGCATATCGGTAGCTGATCTGGGGATCTGGAACGACACGCAGGCGCAAGCCTTCGCCGAGATCAACGCGCAACTCGCGTACTTCGGCGCAGTGCCCGGAATTCAGCTGGCCCACGCCGGACGCAAAGCGTCGACGCAGGTTCCGTGGCGCGGCGGCAAGAGTCTGCCCGCCGACGACCGACTCTCGTGGCAGACGGTTGCCCCGAGCGCGGTTCCGTTCGGTCACCTTGCCGATCCGGTCGAGCTCACCACGGAAGGCATCGAGAAGGTCGTCGCGGACTTCGCAGCGGCGGCTACCCGCGCATTGAAGGCCGAATTCAAGGTCGTGGAAATTCACGCGGCCCACGGATACCTGATTCATCAGTTCCTCTCCCCCGAGAGCAACAAGCGAACGGACCGCTACGGAGGCAGCTTCGAGAACCGCATCCGATTGCTCCTCGAAATCCTGAGCGCAGTCCGCGAGGTGTGGCCGGCCGAGCTACCGCTCTTCGTCCGGGTCTCGGCGACCGATTGGCTCACGGAAGAACGTGGGCTCGACGTCGACAGCTGGACCGCGGATCAGACCGTTGCCCTCGCCAACATCCTCTCCGACTACGGCGTCGATCTCGTCGACGTGTCCACCGGCGGTAATTCACCGGCGGCCAAGATTCCGGTGGAGCCGGGATACCAGGTTCCGTTCGCCCGTCGCCTGCAGAACGAGAGCCTGCTACCGGCCGCCGCCGTCGGCCTCATCACCGAACCCGAACAGGCCGAGAAGATCGTCGAAGACGGAAGCGCAGTGGCGGTGCTCCTCGGCCGCGAACTGTTGCGTGATCCCTACTGGGCGCGCCGGGCGGCCCGTGAACTGAACGCCGAGGTAGGACCGCATATCCCGTCGCAGTACGCCCGCGCCTTCTAGCCCGAAAATCGGCTCCCGCGCACAACTTTGATAGCGTAAGCGTCTTACTTGCCGGTAGTCCGGAGCCCTGTGGGCTCCGGACACTGCCGCGGGCCAGAGCCGTGCGACGGGGGTCGCAACGAGCCACAGGGCACGCGGACGCTCGATTTCCCGACCGGCTCATCGGCGAGTGGGCAACGAAAAGATGCGTGCATCAGGTACGTGCCCCGCTCGGTTCGATGATTGCGCTGGGGAGCGCATGTCATGACTACACCAGAGAACTCGATAAGCGCTCTCGAAGTGGCCGAATCACCCGATGTCTGCGTCACCGACAATGCGTCCGTCAAGCGCGCTGTCAAGGCAACGATGCTCGGAAATGCCATGGAGTGGTTCGATTTCGGCGTTTACGCATATCTAGCTACCACTATAGGAAAAGTGTTCTTCCCGGACGCGAGCGGCAGCGCTCAACTCCTCTCTACCTTTGCAATTTTTGCGGCAGCCTTCATCGTCCGCCCACTCGGCGGATTGTTCTTCGGTCCACTCGGTGACCGCATCGGACGCAAGAAAGTCCTGGCCACCACCATCATTCTGATGGCGGGCAGCACCTTCGCCATCGGCCTCATCCCGAGCTACGAATCCATCGGTATCGCCGCCCCGATCCTGCTGGTACTCCTACGCCTACTGCAGGGCTTTTCCACCGGCGGCGAATACGGCGGAGCCAGTACGTTCGTCGCCGAATACGCACCGGACAAGCGCCGCGGTTTCTTCGCCAGCTTCCTCGAATTCGGGACTCTGGCAGGATATGTGGCGGCAGCGGGCATCGTGACGATCATCCAGACCGTCGTCAGTGCCGAGGACCTACTCCAGTGGGGCTGGCGCATCCCCTTCCTCATTGCCGGACCTCTGGGTCTCATCGGCCTGTACCTCCGTCTGCGTTTGGAGGAAACCCCCGCATTCCAGATGATGGAGCAGGCCGAAGAGCGCTCCCTCGCAGATGAATCCACAGGCAAGAAACTACGCGAAACTCTCGTCGACAACTGGCGTCCGCTTGTTCTGTGCATCGTCCTGGTGGCCACGTACAACATCGCTCACTACGGACTGCTCAGCTACATGCCGACGTATCTGACCAACACGTTGGGTTACGACGAATCCCACGGACTCGTTCTGATGATCATCGTCATGATCGTGATGATGATGGGAATCAGCTACGTCGGAAAGTTCTCGGACCGCGTCGGGCGTAAACCCTTGCTGCTCAGCGGTTTCATCGGATTCTTCGTCCTGTCCCTGCCTGCCTACCTTCTGATCGGCGTCGGCAACTACGTGACGGTCTTCCTGGGACTCGCAATTCTCGGCGGCTTGCTCCTGCTGTTCGTCGGTGTGTTCCCGTCCGTGCTTCCCGCACTGTTTCCGACCGGAATCAGGTACGGCGGCTTGGCAATCGGATACAACCTCGCGGTCTCCATCTTCGGCGGGACCACTCCCCTGGTGCTCACCGCCCTCGAAAGTGCAACGGGCAGCAACTTGGTCGCACCGATGTACATGATGATCGCCGCCGTGATCGGCGGTATCGCAGTCCTGATGATCCCCGAGACCGCACGCAAGCCACTCGACGGCTCTCCGCCCTCCGTCGCCACCGACGAGGAAGCACGTCGGATCATCCGCAAGGTTCGTCGAAAGAGAATGAAGGCCGATAACCTCGAGGTATGAGCACGCCTCGAATCGTCGTCGTCGGCAGTATCAACATGGATCTGACCACGTCAGTGTCCAGATTCCCAACTCCGGGAGAAACGCTGCTCGGCACTGCCTTTGCCACCGCGGCGGGAGGCAAAGGCAGCAACCAGGCCATCGCCGCCGCGAAGGCCGGTGGGGACGTGTCGTTCGTCGGCGCGGTCGGCGACGACGGTTTCGGCACCCAATTGCGCGAGACCCTGCAAGACGCCGGGGTCGACACCGCGTTGCTTCGTAGTGTCGACGGCCCGAGCGGCGTTGCCGCCATCACCGTGAGCGAGGACGCGGAGAACAACATCATCGTCGTCCCGGGCGCCAATTCCTCGGTCACCTCGTTGTCCGAAGTAGACCTCGACGCGATCGCACACGCCGACGTTCTCCTGTGCCAACTCGAAATACCCCTCGACACGGTCACCACAGCGGCCCGGCACGCGCGTGCCAACGGAACAACTGTCATCCTCAATCCTTCACCGGTACAAGACCTTCCGGGCGCCCTGATCGAGTCTGTCGACATCCTGATCGTCAACCAGACCGAGTCGGAGCAGTTGGCCGCGGTCACCGGTCGCGTCCGATACCTCGTCACGACGCTCGGGGCCGGCGGCGCGGATCTCCGGTCGGGCGAGGAGACAATCCACGCCGACTCCCCGGCCGTGACACCCGTGGATACAACTGGCGCAGGCGATGCTTTCACCGGCGCCTTCGCCGTGGAGTGGGTGCAGGGCCAGGACCGCGCCCTGCAGTTCGCTGCCACGGCGGGAAGTCTGGCGACGACGGTCCGCGGCGCGTCGGTGTCGTCACCCACTCGCGCTGCGATCGAAAAAGTCCTGAACCGACAGCTTGACTCTGACACCGTGTGAGGTCGTAAACCTGTAGGTATCGGGTTTGTGAGAGAGAAACGGGGCGAGCAAGGATGTTGAGCATCGGAGACTTCGCGAGAGCAGGTCGTGTGTCGGTGCGCATGCTCCGCCACTACGACGCCATCGGTCTGCTCAGACCCGCGAGGGTCGACGCATCCACCGGGTATCGCTCGTACACCGCGGGCCAGTTGGCGCTGCTCAACCGCATCGTCGCTCTCAAGGAGTTGGGCCTGACTCTGGCCCAGGTCCAGCAGGTGGTGGAGTCGGCGGTCACCGTCGACGAGATCCGCGGGATGCTCACGCTTCGCCGAGCAGAACTCGAAACCCGAATCCAGGAAGACACCGCGCGACTGGCGCATGTACAGGCGCGCCTACGGATCATCGAAAGTGAGGGACAGATGTCCGCATACGACGTTGTGATCAAGTCAGTTCCGGCGCTGCGGGTCGCGGAGTTGACCGGTACCGCCAAGACGATGGATCCGTCGTCGATCGGCCCGGTGGTTCGCGGGTTGTACGAGCGCCTTTGTACCGGTTTGGATCGTGCCGGTATCGCCGCGATCGGACCCGCTGTCGCTTACTACGAGGATGCCGGTGACGACGAGAACGTCGTCGTCCATGCGGCGCTACCGGTAGACGCGAATCCCGATGGCGACTACGAGTTCGCTGTGGTGGACCTGCGGGCCGAAGAGCACGTGGCCTCGCTGCTGCACAAGGGTTCGATGGACAACTGCCTGCCCGCTTATCAGGCGTTGGCCCAATGGATCGACGCAGCGGGATACCGCAATGCCGGCCCCAGCCGTGAGGTGACGCTGGCGTGCCCGGAGGATGTCGACGGCTGGGTCACCGAACTGCAGGAACCTGTTGCCAAGGCCTGAAGCCCGCACGTGTCGGCAGGGTCGTGCACCATGGGGTCCATGACCACCGCCACCGCCCCAGCCATGCGCGACGAAGCCGAGCGGCTGCTCCGCGAACTCGCGGGGCCGGATGCCCGCCTACGCGAGGACCAGTGGACGGCCATCGAGGCGCTGGTGGTGCAGCGCAAACGCGCGCTCGTCGTACAGCGGACCGGCTGGGGCAAATCTGCGGTCTACTTCATCTCGGCGAAGCTGCTCCGGGCAACGGGCCACGGCCCCACCGTCATCGTCTCTCCGTTGCTGGCCCTGATGCGAAACCAGGTCAGTTCTGCCGAACGTGCCGGAGTGCGCGCCGCAACCATCAATTCGGGCAACGTCACCGAATGGGACGACATCCATGCCCGCGTCGCAGCCAATGATCTCGACGTCCTTCTGGTCAGCCCCGAGCGCCTGAACAACCCTGACTTCCGCGATCAGGTGCTCCCGGCCCTGGCAGCTGATGCCGGCCTGGTCGTAGTCGACGAGGCTCACTGCGTTTCCGACTGGGGCCACGACTTCCGTCCCGACTACCGCCGCATCAGGACCTTGATCGCCGAACTCGGCGAGGGCATTCCCGTCCTCGCAACCACGGCGACGGCCAACAACCGCGTCGTCGAGGACGTGTCCGCCCAACTCGGCGTCGGCGGTGAGGAAACCCTCGTCCTTCGCGGCGGGCTCGAACGCGAGTCGCTTCACCTCTCTGTAGTCCACATTCCGGAGGCGACGGCGCGCGCTGCCTGGCTTGCCGACATGCTCGAGACGCTGCCGGGTTCGGGCATCATCTACACGCTGACGGTTTCGGCCGCGCGCGACCTCGCAAGCCTGCTCTCCGAGCGCGGCCATACCGTCGCCGCCTACACGGGCCAGACCGATCCCACTGAACGTGAATCTCTCGAGCAGGACTTGTTGGGTAATCGCGTCAAGGCTCTGGTGGCCACCTCGGCACTCGGGATGGGCTTCGACAAGCCTGATCTCGGGTTCGTCGTCCACCTCGGCGCACCGTCGTCGCCGATCTCGTACTACCAGCAGGTGGGCCGCGCCGGTCGTTCCACCGACAGGGCAGACGTGATCCTCCTGCCTGGCGCCGAGGACAAGCAGATCTGGAGTTACTTCGCCTCGGTCGCCTTCCCCCGCGAGCACCTGGTCCGCAGCGTCATCGAACACCTCGACACCGAAAAGGCCACGTCGACACCGGCACTCGAACCTCTGGTGGAGCTCAATCGCACGCGTCTCGAGATGGTCCTCAAAGTCCTCGACGTCGACGGCGCGGTCAAACGCGTCAAGGGCGGGTGGATCAGCACCGGCGAACCCTGGGTGTACGACGCCGAGCGCTACGGCCGACTCGACGACGCCCGCCAGGCCGAGCAGGCCGCAATGGTCGAGTACCAGAGCATCACGACGTGTCGAATGACCTTCCTGCGTGAACAACTCGACGATCCTGGTCTGACCTCGGAGAACTCACAGTGCGGTCGCTGTGACAACTGCACAGGCAATCGCTACGACACCACTGTCGACACCGCCGCCCTCGACGAGACTCGGGCGCGCTTGCAGCGCCCCGGATTCGACCTGGAGCCGCGCAAGATGTGGCCGACCGGCCTGAGCAAGCTGGGCGTCAAGCTGTCCGGGAAGATCACCGAGGGGCCCGAAACCGGGCGCATTCTCGGACGGATGTCGGACCTGGGCTGGGGTCAACGTCTCCGCGCGCTTTTCGACGGTCCCGACGCCGAGGTACCCGATGCGGTGGTCAGCGCGTGTATCAGCGTTCTGGCCGCCTGGAATTGGGCCGAGCGACCCACCGGTGTCATGGCCCTCGAATCCACGACGCATCCTTTGTTGGTGTCGAGCCTGGCTGCCAAGTTGGCCGAGGTCGGGCGATTGACCGACCTGGGCACCCTTCGCTTGCGACCCGACCACCCTCCGGTGTCGGCAGCGAACTCCGCCTACCGCGTGTCCGGACTGGTCGATGTTTGGGAAGTCCCGGACATGAGTATCCATCAGGGACCAATACTTCTTGTCGACGCAATCGCCGATACCGGTTGGACTTTCACGATGGCCGCGCGCGCACTTCGACAGGCTGGTGCTCACTCTGTACTTCCGTTGGCGCTCGCAAGCCCGAAATAGCGAGTTTTTGCCCGAAATAGTCGCTCCGACAACGGCAAAAGTTACATAATGTGAGCACCATCACATTCATGTCCTCACCTGGGGCGCAACGGGTTCCACACGGCCCGAAACGGACATCTGCATGACTTCGACAGCAATGATTGTTACGTTCAGATGACCGATGAAGCCTGTTGATACGAGAGCTATCCCGACCACCGCGCCGGACGCGGTGTTGTTCAGAAGCCCACAGATCGATGACGGAGTCCGGCTCTGGGAGATCGCACGTGATTCGAAGGTGCTCGACCTCAATTCGAGTTATGCATACCTGTTGTGGTGCAGGGATTTCAGCGCGACGTCCATCGTCGCGGAGGTAGACGGCCGCGTAGTCGGATTCGTTTCCGGTTATACCCGTCCCAGCGCGCAGGAAACCCTGTTCGTGTGGCAAGTTGCGGTCGACGAAGACCAGCGCGGCAAGGCAATTGCTGCCCGCATGCTGTCCGACTTGATGGATCGCACTGCCCCACTGGGTGTTACACATCTGGAGACCACGATCAGCCCCGACAACGAGGCTTCGATCGCACTCTTCACCGCGCTCGCACGTCGGCGCGAAGTACCGATAACCAGGCAGACCTTGTTCTCGCCCAACGATTTTCCCGATGGACACGAAGCCGAAGATCTTTACACGATCGGCGCCTAGCGCACTTCGCGCTCGGCATACAGCATGCCCCGGAGGAACAAAGAAGATATGAATATCAACGAAGCAAGCATTTTTGAAACCCTCGAGTCCGAGGTTCGCAGCTACTGCCGTGACTGGCCCGCAGTGTTCACCAGCGCATCCGGATCCTGGATTCGTGACGAGAACGGGCGCGACTACCTCGATTTCTTCGCCGGTGCCGGCGCCCTCAACTACGGCCACAACAACCCGGTGCTCAAGTCCGCACTGGTCGACTACATCATGAGCGACGGCATCACGCACGGTCTCGACATGTCGACAGTCGCCAAGCGTGAGTTCCTCGAGACCTTTCAGCGCAACATCCTCGAGCCGCGCGGCCTGGACTACAAGGTCCAGTTCCCCGGCCCGACCGGATCGAACACCGTCGAGGCTGCACTGAAGCTGGCCCGCAAGGTCACCGGACGTTCGGCAGTCATCAACTTCACCAACGCATTTCACGGGATGACACTTGGTGCACTCTCCGTGACCGGCAACTCGATGAAGCGCGCGGGCGCCGGTGTCCCCCTCGTGCACACGACACCGATGCCCTTCGACAACTACTTCGACGGCGTCACCGAGGACTTCCAGTGGTTCTCCCGCGTTCTCGATGATTCCGGCAGTGGAATCAACCGCCCCGCGGCAGTGATCGTCGAAACCGTGCAGGGTGAAGGTGGCGTCAATGTCGCTCGCCCCGAATGGCTTCGGGCGCTGGCAACACTGTGCTCGGATCGCGGAATCCTGTTGATCGTCGACGACGTCCAGATGGGTTGCGGCCGTACCGGCCCGTTCTTCTCCTTCGAAGAGGCCGGAATCGTTCCCGACATCGTCACGTTGTCCAAGTCGATCAGCGGCTACGGAATGCCGATGGCGCTCACGCTGTTCAAGCGTGAACTCGACGTCTGGGGACCGGGCGAGCACAACGGCACCTTCCGCGGCAACAACCCGGCGTTCGTCACCTCCAAGGTGGCACTCGACCACTACTGGTCCGACGACGCACTCACCAAGACGACGTTGAAGAAGGGCGCACGCATCAGCGAATGCTTCGCCAACCTCTCCGATCAGTTCCCCGGCGAGGTCTCGCACCGCGGGCGTGGCTTGGTTCAGGGCCTCGTCTTCGAACAGCCCGAGCGCGCCGGCAAGGTCTGCCAGTTGGCATTCGACGAGGGATTGCTCGCCGAGACCTCCGGACCCTCCGACCAGGTTGTGAAACTGCTTCCCGCACTGACGATTACCGACGACGAGCTCGAGCACGGCCTCTCCATCCTGGCCGAGGCGACACTCAAGGTCTGCAGCTAGAGGAAGGACTCTCCCATGATCGTTCGCACCACCACCGAGATCACCGACACCGACCGCGACATCACGAGTGAGGACGGAAACTGGCGCAGCAAGCGCATCGTCCTCGGCGGCGACCGCGTCGGGTTCTCGTTCCACGAGACCACCATCAAGGCGGGTTCGGTCAACGAGTTCCATTACGCCAACCACGTCGAGGCTGTCTGGCTCGTCGAGGGCACCGGCAAGCTGATCGACCTCGACAACAACAAGGAATACGATCTCGCACCGGGGTCGATGTACCTGCTCAACGGCCACGAGCGTCACCGCGTCGAGCCGGACACGCAGATGCGCATGCTGTGCGTGTTCAATCCGCCGGTCACCGGGCGTGAGGTGCACGACGAGAACGGTGTCTACCCACTGGTGGAGGTCCCCGCGTAGCGTCTAGTCATGGCGACTGACACCTCTCCACGCGTAGCGATCGGCCCCGTCCCCGATGCACTGCTCGACAGCGCGGTGCTTCGGGGCGGTGGTCTGATCAGTCCGATCGACACTGCGGACGCCCTGATCTGGGCGGGCTCACCCGAGACCTTTCCGTCGGAGTTACCGGCGTCGGTCAGGTGGGTGCAGCTTCCGTCGGCGGGAATCGAGGATTGGTTCGACTCCGGTGTGATTCCGAGGGACACAGAAATCACGTGGACCTCGGCGGCCGGTGCGTTTTCGGCGTCGGTGGCCGAGCATGCACTCATGCTTCTCTTGGCCGGAGTTCGTCACTTGCCTGCACACATCGAGGCTCGAACGTGGCGTCAGTTCGAGTTCTTTCCCAAGATCGGCACCCTTCGTGGCTCGACGGTTGCGATCATCGGCGCGGGCGGTATCGGCCGCGCGCTGATTCCGATGCTGGCCGCGCAGGGGGCGGACAGCATCGCAGTCAATCGTTCCGGTAGCCCGGTCCCCGGGGCGATCTCCACGTACCCCGCATCCAGAATGGATGAAATCTATTCTCGCGCAGATCACTTCGTGATTGCTGCGCCCGCCACCCCGGCCACCCGTCACCTCGTGGGCCGTGCGCAGTTGGCGGCGATGCAACCCCATTCCTGGGTGATCAATGTCGCGCGCGGATCACTGGTCGACACCGACGCACTGGTCGAGGCCATCGAGTCGGAACAGATCGGCGGCGCCGGTCTCGACGTCACCGATCCCGAACCCCTCCCTGACGGTCACCCACTGTGGGATCTGACGAATGCGATCATCACACCCCACGATTCCAATCCGCCAGGCGTTCGCCCCGCCGCCTTCGCGGATCACGTCTCCAAGAACGTGACCCGCTTCGCGAAGGGTGAGGCGCTGGCTGCCCTCGTGGACCCAGTTGCCGGATACTGAGCACGCCGCCGAAGCTCGAATTCTCGGACCACGGTTGCCACAAATTACTGTGGCGACTGCGTCTCCGGAAAGAAGAGCGCCCGCGCCCGGCGAGCGACCTCTTCGGCAGGTACATCCTCGACCTTCGTGCATACTGCCCACCTGTGGCCGAACGGATCGAGAAACACTCCATGCCGGTCGCCCGAAAATGTATCGGCCACAGCCGTGACCAGCGTGCCTCCCTCGGTGACTGCCCGAGCGACAAACTCGTCCGTGTCCTCGGTGTAGACGACGATCGACGAATGCACCCAGCCGCCCTGTGGTGATTTGAGACCGAAGTCCGGCATCTCCTGCGAAAGCTGCAGCATCGAATCGCCGATCCGGATCTCCGCATGCATGAGGGAGCCGTCAGGTGCGTTCATCGCATCGACTATCTCAGCTCCAAGTGCTCGTTTGTAGTAGTCGAGTGCGGCATAGCCGTCCGGCACCGCAAGGTAGGGAGTGATCGTGCGGTAACCAGCAGGGATCGGGTTCACTGTGTTCATGTGTACGAGTATTGGCGATCGCACACGTGTTCTATTGAACATTTCGGACTTCCTCCGCGCCTCCGTCTCGCACACGCGCCTATCCTGGAACGGTGCCTACCGACAACAGCCGCCTCGACGCCCTCCCCGAGCTCCTGGCCGGCCGTCGCCTGGCAGTTCTGACAGGCGCCGGCATCTCCACCGACTCCGGAATCCCGGACTACCGCGGACCTGATTCACCCCCGCGCAATCCGATGACGTTCCAGCAGTTCATCGGCGATCCGGCGTTTCGGCGGCACTACTGGGCGCGCAACCACATCGGCTGGCGATACATGGACAGCTCCCGCCCCAACCAGGGCCACCGGGCCGTCGCGGCACTGGAACGAACAGGGCGAGCCGTCGGCGTGATCACCCAGAACGTCGACCTCCTGCACACCAAGGCCGGCGCGCGAAACGTCATCGACCTCCACGGCACCTACGCGCAGGTTCGATGCCTGAGCTGCCAGCGGCTGATCTCCCGCACCACTCTCGCGGAGAGGCTGGAAGAAGCCAATCCCGGATTCGCCGAAACAATCGCTGCTGCAACAGGAGTCGAAATCGCACCCGACGCAGATGCCGTGATCGAATCCACCGCACACTTTCGCGTCGTGGATTGCGCCGTGTGCGGTGGCTTACTCAAACCGGACATCGTCTACTTCGGCGAATCCGTCCCCAAGGAACGCGTCGCCCGTGCGTACAGCCTCGTCGACCAATCCGACGCACTGTTGGTAGCCGGGTCGTCGTTGACCGTGATGTCCGGCCTACGTTTCGTCCGGCATGCCGCCAAGACCGGGAAGCCGATCGCCATCGTCAATCGAGGCACGACTCGCGGCGACGAATTCGCCGACCTCAAGCTCGAATTCGGTTGCGCTGAAGCACTTTCCGCCCTCGTTGAGTACGAAAGCTACAGCGCCACCAAGTCGTCCGCGTGAACCACAGGACGCTGCATGTCGGCCGGCAGATCGGTGGTGGAGCGCCCCAGGATCTCCTCGATCTCCGCAGCGTCGAACGCAACGACACCCCGGGCGACGGGCTTCTCCCCCGGCCCCATCAGGGACACGACGTCGCCGGCGTGGAAGTCACCGGATACACCGACGATGCCAGCGGACAGAAGGCTTCGACGCTTGGACACGACCGCGCGGACGGCGCCTTCGTCGAGGTGGAGGTCACCCGATGTGTCAGCGGCGTGACGAACCCAGAATCGGCGGGCCGACAATCGCGTCGGCCGGGGCGCAAATGCCGTTCCGACATCGGCACCACTGAGTGCCTGCGCAGCGTCCGATGCCGCCGCGAGCAGAACCGGCACGCCGGAATCAGCGGCCAGGCGTGCTGCTGAGAGCTTCGACGCCATGCCTCCGGTACCGAGGGCGCCACCCGAACCGGCAACCACACCGTCGAGATCCTCGGGACTGTTGACCTCGGGAATCAGTGTGGCATCGCCCTTTCGGGGATCCCCGTCGTACAGTCCGTCCACATCCGACAACAGGATCAACGCGTCGGCGCCGACCAGATGAGCAACCAGTGCAGCCAGCCGATCGTTGTCACCGAATCGAAGTTCGGTGGTGGCAACGGTGTCGTTCTCGTTCACGATCGCCACCGCGTGCAATGCCCGTAGACGATCGAGTGTCCGTTGGGCGTTGCGGTGCTGCGTCCGTCGAGCGATGTCGTCAGCCGTGAGTAGAACCTGCCCGACGGTACGCCCGTAACGGGCGAACGACGTACCCCAGGCGTGAGCCAGAGCCAACTGACCGACGCTGGCCGCAGCCTGCTTGGTCGCGAGATCCCGCGGTCGCTTGGTCAGTCCCAGCGGCGCCAGTCCGGCGCCGACGGCACCGGACGAGACAACGACGACATCGGAACCCGCACGCATGCGAGCCTCGATGGCATCGGCCAACAGATCGAGTCGGTGAGTATCGAGTCCCGCCACCAGACTGGTGAGCGCAGACGACCCGATCTTCACGACGATACTGTGAGCCGACGCTATCGACTCCCTGGTGGACCCGAGCACAGTCCCGTTCCCTCTCTTCGGTTTTCGTCCTGAAATCGCGTGGGTCAAGCGTCTTCGTCGAGCAAGCCGCGGCGGACTCGACGCGCGTGCTTGCGCTCGTCGGCGCCGATGCGCTCCACCTGATCGAGACGCGGGTCGGTTCCACGGCCCGTGCGGGTCAGATCGATACCGGCCGGCGTCATCGGCTCCCACTCGAAGCTGACGTCACCGATGGTGACGGAAGCTCCTGGCTGAGCGCCCTTCTTGACCAATGCGTCCTCGACGCCCAATCGAGCAAGACGGTCGGCGAGGTAACCAACGGCCTCGTCGTTGTCGAAGGCGGTCTGACGAATCCACCGCTCCGGGCGGGTGCCTCGGACGACGAACCCACCGGGAATATCGGGATCCTTCTCGATGGTGAAGCTGGAATCCTTGACCTTGACCGGGCGAATGACCTGGCGCTTCGGCTCGGGCTTCGGATGAGCTTCACGGTAGTCGCGGACCATCTTCGCCAGCGCGAATGTCAACGGTCGCAATCCTTCTCGGCTCACCGCCGAGATGGTGAAGACCGGCCATCCGCGAGCTTCGATCTCAGGCGTGACCATTTCGGCCAATTCGGCGGCCTCGGGAACGTCGGTCTTGTTGAGGATGACGACGCGCGGGCGCTTGTCGAGGTCACCGAGTCCCGAGTCGCCGGAGAGCGCGGGCGTGTACGCGGCCAGCTCTGCTTCCAGGGCGTCGATGTCGGAGATCGGGTCACGTCCCGGATCGAGGGTGGCGCAGTCGATCACGTGCGCCAATACGGCGCAGCGTTCGATGTGGCGCAGGAAGTCCAGGCCCAAACCGCGGCCTTCGCTTGCACCGGGGATCAGCCCGGGCACGTCGGCGACGGTGAAGGTGGTGTCACCGCTCGAGACGACGCCGAGGTTGGGGACCAGAGTTGTGAAGGGGTAGTCGGCGATCTTCGGCTTGGCCGCAGAGAGAACGGACACAAGCGAGGACTTACCGGCGGAGGGGAATCCGAGCAGACCGACGTCGGCTACCGACTTGAGTTCGAGAACCAGGTCACGCTCGACACCGTCCTCACCGAGGAGTGCGAAACCGGGAGCTTTGCGGGCTTTCGAGGCGAGTGCTGCGTTGCCGAGTCCGCCGCGGCCGCCCTGAGCGGCGTCGAAGCGTGAACCGACTCCCACGAGGTCGGCAAGCACGTTGCCGTCGGTATCGAGAACCACAGTTCCATCCGGAACCTTGAGGATGAGGTCTTCACCGTTTGCACCCTCGCGGTTACTGCCGGCGCCCTGCTTGCCGTTGGTCGCCTTCGCGTTGGGATGGAAGTGAAAGTCGAGGAGGGTGTGGATGTTCTCGTCGACCACGAGGATGACGTCGCCACCGCGACCTCCGTTGGCACCGTCCGGACCGCCGAGCGGTTTGAACTTCTCGCGGTGTACGGAGGCGCAACCATTGCCGCCTTTTCCAGCGCTGACGTGCAGCACAACACGGTCAATGAATCGGGACATGACTGCCGGATCCTTCCTCAGTCAATTGCGGGTCTCACGCGATGAGCTGAACTTCTGGTGAGCAGGGTTGCTCGGGGCAAAACGGGTACTGCTTAAACAAACGATAGGGGCGGACCGGGTTATTTCAACCCTGGTCCGCCCCTATCGGGAGCTTGGAACGCGTCACTCTCTTACCGAAAGCAGAACCGGCTTACCGAAGTAGAACCGATGACGCACAACTAGCGAGAAAGACTAGACCTCAGCCGCAACGACGGCCGGAACGATGTTCACGGTCTTGCGTCCACGCTTCTGGCCGAACTCGACTGCACCGGCAGCGAGAGCGAACAGGGTGTCGTCGCCGCCACGGCCGACGTTGACGCCGGGGTGGAAGTGCGTGCCGCGCTGGCGAACCAGGATTTCGCCTGCGCTGACCGACTGGCCGCCGAAGCGCTTCACGCCGAGGCGCTGGGCGTTTGAATCGCGACCGTTACGGGAGCTGGATGCACCCTTCTTATGTGCCATGCTATTGACCCTCCTCGGGTGAAATTAGCTAGAAAGAACTGGTTACTTGATGCCCGTGACCTTGAGCACCGTGATCGGCTGCCTGTGGCCCTGACGCTTGTGGTAACCGGTCTTGTTCTTGAACTTGTGGATGCGGATCTTCGGGCCCTTGGTGTGCTCGACGATCTCACTGGTGACTGCGACCTTGGCCAGCTTGGCCGCGTCGGTGGTCAGGTCGGATCCGTCGACCACGAGAACGGGAGCAAGCGAGACAGCAGTGCCGGGCTCACCCTCGATCTTCTCGACCTTGACGAGGTCACCAACAGCGACCTTGTACTGCTTTCCGCCGGTCTTGACGATCGCGTACGTTGCCATCGGAGGGCTACCCCTTGCTTCTTCGAACTTGCTCGCGCTGCTGCCTGAGGCTTCAAATGCATCGCGACTGGTCTGGTTTATGTCACCTCGGCTCGGCACTGACGTACCGGGACATTCACGCGCACTCTAGGCACACGGAATCTCTACCGCCGGGTGGCGACCCTCCAAGGTTACGGGAAAGCAACCGTCAGGGTCAAACCGCCCCGCCGAGGGGTGGTGCTTACTACTCTGTACTGCTTCTACCAGCTGAAACTTCGGATAACGGTTGGATGTCCTCGCTCATCGCGAAGTCATCCAACCGACCGAAAGCCAGTAGTTCTTACTCTCCGTCTACCGGAGGCCCTGCGGGACGTGCTGCTGCACGCCTGCGACGGGGTCGCTTGACGACGACAACTTCTTCCTCAGCCGGAGCTTCGGTGGCCGGAGCCGGAACGTTTTCCACGACCGCTTCTGTCACGGGTTCCGGAGTCGGAATCACGAAGACCGTGCCCACCTCGGGAGCTGCCTCGGCAACCGGTGCCGACGCTGCCCGCGACGCCCGGCGACTACGCCGACGACCGCGCGGAGCTGCTTCGGTCGAAGCTGCGGCCGACTCGTTGTCCACTGCGGATACTTCTTCCGCAGCAGAGTCCACAACAGGAACGTCATGGTGCTCAGCAGCAGCAGGAGTATCGATCGGCCGATCTTGTTGCCGATCGGCACTTTTGGATGCATCGTCCCCCGAAGACACACCGGCGGAATCAGACTCGGTCGAGTCGGCCGCGACGGTCTCGTCGTCGTCGTGGTGATGCGAGGCCATCGCCAATGCCACCGGATGAGCCCGCTTGACCGTCGCGTCGACGGCCGGAACCTCCGGCGCCGGAGCTTCCTGTCCGTTGGACTCGGTCGAAGCCGACTTGTCTCCGCGGCCACGCTTGTTCTTGCGCGAGGTACCGGAATCACTGCGCTGCGAGCCCGAACGCGATCCTCCGTCGTCCGAGGACTTCACCTCGACGGGCTCGGAATGGACGATGATGCCGCGGCCGTGGCAGTGCTCACAGGTGGTCGAGAAGGCCTCGACCAATCCGGTGCCCAACTTCTTGCGCGTCATCTGCACGAGCCCGAGTGACGTGACCTCCGACACCTGATGGCGCGTGCGATCGCGACCCAGGCATTCGGTGAGCCGACGCAGGACCAGGTCCCGGTTCGATTCGAGAACCATGTCGATGAAGTCGACGACGATCATTCCGCCGATGTCCCGCAGGCGCATCTGGCGAACGATCTCCTCGGCCGCTTCGAGGTTGTTACGGGTGACGGTCTCTTCGAGGTTTCCGCCGGCTCCGGTGAACTTGCCGGTGTTGACGTCGACGACGGTCATGGCCTCGGTGCGGTCGATCACCAGGGTGCCGCCGGACGGCAGCCACACCTTGCGATCGAGTGCCTTGGCCAACTGCTCGTCGATACGGCGAGCCGCGAAGACGTCGATACCGTTGTTCGGCGTGTACTTCTCGAGCCGCGGAAGCAGGTCGGGCGCAACGGAGTTGATGTAGTTCTCGACCGTCGTGTGCGCCTTCTCGCCCTCGATGACCAGCTTGGAGAAGTCCTCGTTGAACAGATCACGAATGACCTTGACCAGCATGTCAGGCTCTTCGTACAGCGCCTGCGGGTTGCCGGACTTACCGGTGTCCGCAGCCGCAGCCTGCTCCTCGATGCCGGCCCACTGAGCCTGCAGACGAGTCACGTCGCGCGCCAACTCTTCTTCGCTGACGCCCTCGGACGCCGTGCGAATGATCACGCCGGCGTCGGCGGGAACGATGTCGCGCAAGATTTCCTTGAGACGCTTGCGCTCGGTGTCCGGAAGCTTGCGGCTGATACCCGTGGACGTACCACCGGGCACGTAGACGAGGAAACGACCGGCAAGCGAAATCTGTGTGGTCAGTCGAGCACCCTTGTGACCGACCGGATCCTTGCTGACCTGAACGAGCACCTGATCGCCCGGCTTGAGGGCCTGCTCGATCTTGCGCGAGTTGCCACCGAGACCGGCAGCCTCCCAGTTGACCTCACCGGCGTAGAGAACACCGTTGCGGCCACGTCCGATGTCGATGAACGCAGCTTCCATGCTGGGGAGCACGTTCTGGACACGTCCGAGGTACACGTTGCCGACCATCGACGCGGACGCCGAGTTGGTGACGAAGTGCTCGACCAGCACTCCGTCTTCGAGGACTGCTACCTGTGTAGTCGCATGCGGCTGACCGCTGTCTGCCCGATCGCGCACGACCATGACGCGATCGACGGCCTCACGACGCGCGAGGAACTCCGACTCGGTCAGGATCGGTGGGCGACGTCGGCCGGCGTCACGACCGTCGCGGCGACGCTGACGCTTCGCTTCCAGACGTGTCGAACCACTGATGCCCTGGACCTCGTCCTTGACGCGGGTCTTGTTGCGAGGTTCGCGCTCGTGAACGACGGTGTTCGGCGGATCGTCCTCGGACGTCGCAGTCGCGTCGGTGGCGCCGTCGGTGCCGGTCTTGCGACGACGACGGCGGCGGCGACGGCGGCTCGATCCGTCGGCATCGAGATCGGAATCGTCGGCATTCTCGGAATCCGCATCAGCGGTGGACTCGGACTTATCACCGGATTCTTCGCCGGCAGCGTCGTCGGTTTGCTTCTCGACTGCCGCAGGGGCAGATTCCTGCTCCGATTCGGTAGCGGTATCCGACTCTTCGTCCGAACCCTGCTCGCCACCCTGTTCACCGCGACCACGTCCACGTCCACGGCGTCCACGACGACGGCGACGCGGCTGATCGTCGTCCTCGTCCTCGGACTCGGCGCTCTCACCCTCGGTTTGCGGGGCGGTCACAGCCGGCTCTTCGACGGCTGGAACTACAACCGGTGAGACCTCGGGTGCGACTGTTTCGGTTTCCGCAGTTGCCTGCTTCTCTTCGACTACCGCCGGTGCGGCGGGTTCACGGCGGGCACGACGGCGACGCGGGGCCACCTCGGCTGCCTCGAGATCCGGCTGCAGGAACAGCGGAACCTGCGGCGCGGCGGGAGCCACCTCGGGCTGATGGGTCTGCGGCGCCTCGAAGGAAGTGAACAGATCGGACTGCTCGGCTTCCTTGCTCTGCAGCGCAGCTGCGGCGTCGAGTCCAGCGCTGATCTCGGCGACAGCCGGATCCACTGTTTCTTCTGCTGCAGGTTCTTCGACGACGACCTTTTTGCGAGTGCGACGAGCCCTGACAGGCTTCTCGGCCGGAGCCTCTGCAACAGGAGCAGCCTCCACGGGAGCTTCTGCAGCAGGCTCCTCGGCAACCGGCGCCTCGACAACCGGGTCGATGAGGGTGTCGAGCTCGGCGACGACGGGCTCGATGGCCTCGGCCGCGGAAGTCAACGAGGCATGAATCCGCTGAGCGACGTCACGGTGGAGACTCGACTGCGCGCTGCGCAATTCGGTACCGAGCGCTGCGGCTTCGGCAAGGACCTGCTTGCTGGTGACGCCGAGCAGCTTCGCCAGCGCGTGTACGCGCATCTTGTCGGGAAATTCCGGGGTGGTGCTGGAATCTGATTCGGTTGGGGATTGATCGGCCACGTAAGTCTCCTCAGCCCCCGGGCGCGTCCAACCCAGAAGTCGAGTTGTCACGCGGCCACGCGGGAGCGTGCTGTGTGTACTCGCACTCAGAAGTGAGTACGAGATTGTAAGGTCTCGCTCCGCATGGTCCGCAATGCCCGTTATTCACTGCGAGCACATGAAGTGCCTGGCTGGATGGCCGTTGTCCTGTGCGCGAGCGCCTGATCATCCAGCGTGCAGAGGTCCAGGGATTTCCTGTTGACCTGGAGCAGCGATGAAAGGGCATCGAACCTAGGTGTCATCCGGTTGAACGTGCGTAAAACAAATTGCGGTTCAACTGAAAGCAGTATCCCACACCAACGCGCCTGCAACTGCAAAGGGCGCACCGATGTGGGATACGTGCCGAGAATTCGCTGTGGAGATGTGGGCCGAAGGCCCGTTCATGTGGGCCAGAGGCCCGATCGGAGATTCAGATGGACGACAGCGCGGGGAACCACAGAGCGATTTCACGCTCTGCCGACTCCACGGAGTCGCTGCCGTGAACGAGGTTCTGCTGCGCTTCGAGTCCGAAGTCGCCGCGGATCGTACCCGGAAGAGCCTTGTCGACCGGGTCGGTTCCGCCGGCCAACTGACGGAAAGCAGCGATGGCGCGGGGGCCTTCGAGCACTGCGGCCACCAGCGGACCGGAGGTGATGAACTCCAACAAGCTCGGGTAGAACGGACGCTCGGCGTGTTCTGCGTAGTGGCTACCAGCCACCTCTTCGGAAGCTACGCGGAGGTCGAGTGCTGCAATTGTCAGGCCTTTGCGCTCGATACGGCTGAGGATTTCTCCTACGTATCCACGGGCAACGGCGTCGGGCTTGATCAGTACGAGGGTGCGCTCAGTCACAGCGGACAGCCTAAATGGTCAGTCCCGCTGACCGGGAAGCAGGCCCTTGTCCATCCGGCGCTTGATGTCTCTCTGCAGGTAGACGAGGTATCCCCAGACGATCCCGAAGGTGATCGCGACACCGGCGATCGACGGGTGGACGAAGAAACCGAACAGAAGGATCACCTGCAGCGCGACGTTGAACCCCATCGCCCACGGCTTGCCCTGGATGCCCGCACCCAGAATCATCAGTACCGCCAACCCGATGATGAATCCCGCGGAGGCCGCGGTGAGGCCTCCGCCGACGACCGCGACAACCGGCAAAGCCAGCAGCACGACGATCGCCTCGAGGATCAGGGTTCCGGCCATCACTCCGCGGAAGCTTTTCCACGGGTCCTTGGTCGGCGGCCCGAACTCGCCGGCAGTGTCTCCGGGCTCGTGGTCTCCGGACTCGGGATTGGCATCTGACGGGGTACTCACGCGGGGTCCTTTCCGAACAGCGTGCGGGCGGCGCCTGCGGTCACGACGGATCCCGTCACCACCACACCCGCCCCTGATACGGCCTCACCGGGTTCGGCGACCTGCTCGGCGATTTCGATCGCGACTTCCAACGCGTCGGCAAGCACCGGCGCAACGACGACGCGCTCGTCGCCGAACTTCGCGACGGCGATGTTCGCCAGTTCTTCGACGTCCATCGCCCGGGGTGACCCGTTGTGGGTGACGACGATCTCGTCGAAGACGGATTCGAATGCAGTCAAGATGGCGTCGACGTCCTTGTCCGCCATGACGCTGACCACTCCCACGAGCTTGCGGAAGTCGAACTCGGCGGCCAGTGCGGCCGCGAGAGCGCGGGCACCGTCAGGATTGTGGGCGGCGTCGAGAAAGACGGTCGGCGCACTCCGAACACGTTCGAGGCGACCAGGATTGACGATGGAGGCGAACCCGTTGCGGATTGCATCCTGATCCAGTTGTCGATCCGGACCGGCACCGAAGAACGCTTCTACGGCAGCGAGCGCGAGCGCGGCGTTGCGCGCCTGATGCTCACCGTGAAGGGGGAGGAAGATGTCGGTGTACACACCGCTCAAGCCTTGAAGTTCGAGCTGCTGTCCGCCCACCGCGATCTGGCGAGCAAGCACCTTGAACTCCGAGCCTTCACGAGCGACCGCGGCCTCCACCTCGACAGCACGCCGCAGCAATACCTCCATGACTTCGGGAGTCTGCTCGGCGATGATCGCGACGGTGTCCACCGGAACCAGGTCCTCGCGGCCCTTCTTGATGATCCCGGCCTTCTCCTCCGCGATCCCGGCCAGGTCGGTGCCCAGGTACTCGGCGTGATCGAGGCTGATCGGCGTGATCACCGCAACCTGCCCGTCGATCACGTTGGTGGCGTCCCAGCGTCCGCCGAGGCCGACCTCGACCACGGCGACGTCGACCGGCGCCTCCGCGAAGGCCGCATAGGCCATGGCGGTGAGCACTTCGAACTTGCTCATCGCCGGTCCCCCGGCTTCCTCCGACTGTGCGTCGATCATCTGCACGTACGGCTCGATCTCGCGGAACGTGTCCACGTAGAGCCGCGGCGAGATCGGATGACCGTCGATGCTGATCCGCTCGGTCGCGATCTGCAGATGAGGGCTGGTGGTTCGCCCGGTGCGACGATGCAGAGCCGTCATCAACGAATCGATCATGCGCGTCACCGACGTCTTACCGTTGGTTCCCGTGACGTGCACCGACGGATAGTTGTGCTGAGGCGAGCCCAGGACATCCATGAGCGCCTCGATGCGAGTCAGTGACGGCTCGATCTTGGTCTCGGGCCAACGCTTGTCGAGTTCTGCTTCCACCAGCGCCAGTTCGGCGATGTCGACCGGAGTCGGAACCGAACTCTGAGCGTCGAATTGGGACGGCTCGTACGAACTCACTTGTCGGCCAACTCCTTCAGACGTCCCGTGATGCGCTCGATCTCTTCGACGGCGATCTGGCGACGTGTCTTGATCTTGTCCACGACGGCGTCGGGCGCCTTCGCCAGGAAGGCCTCGTTCGCCAGCTTGTTGTCAGCGGTGACGAGCTCCTTCTGCGCTGCCGCGAGGTCCTTTTCGAGCCGCTTCTTCTCCGCGCCGAGGTCGATGGTGCCCGAGGTGTCGATGTCGACAGTGACGGTGCCCTGGCTCAGGCGCACCTCGACGGAGATCGACGCGGTGAATCCCTCTTCGGGTTCGGTCAGCTTGGCCAGCGCCGCCACGTAGGCGAACTGGCCGTCCATGCCGGCCTCCGAAAGCCCGGACGCACGAGCCGGGACCTTCTGGGAAGGCTTGAGTCCCTGATCGTTTCGGAATCGTCGCACCTCGGTGATCAGCTTCTGCGTGTCTTCGATCCTGGTTGCGGCCTGGGCGTCGACTGCCTCACCGGACAACGTGGGCCATTCGGCGACGACGACGGACTCGCCGCCGGTGAGCACCTTCCACAGGGTTTCGGTCACGAACGGAATGACCGGGTGCAGGAGGCGGAGCAGTGCATCGAGAACGTTGCCGAGCACGGCGCGGGTGTTCGCGGCGACGGCCTCGTCGGCGGCGAACTGCACCTTGGCGAGTTCGAGGTACCAGTCACAGACCTCGTCCCACGCGAAGTGGAACAGGCCTTCGCACGCCTTGCTGAACTCGTAGCGATCGAATGCGGCGTCCGCCTCGGCCTGGACCGCGTCGAGACGGTCGAGGATCCAACGATCGGCGTCGGTCAGTTCGCTTCGAGCGGGCAGCGGCGCGGGAGCAGCGCCGTTCATCAGAGCGAACTTGGTCGCGTTGAACAACTTGGTCGCGAAGTTGCGCGAGGACTGCGCCGAATCCTCACCGACGGACAGGTCGCTGCCCGGGTTGGCGCCGCGTGCAAGTGTGAATCGCAGGGCGTCGGCGCCGAAACGATCGACCCAGTCGAGTGGGTCGATACCGTTGCCGCGAGACTTCGACATCTTCTTGCCGTACTGATCGCGGACCAGTCCGTGCAGGAACACGTCCTTGAACGGCATCTGCGCGCCGGACTTACCCGGACCGGCGGTGATCGACTCGTCCTCGGACACGTAGGTGCCGAACATCATCATGCGGGCGACCCAGAAGAACAGGATGTCGTAGCCGGTGACGAGAACGCTGGTGGGATAGAACTTTTCGAGTTCGGGCGTATTGTCCGGCCAGCCCATCGTCGAGAAGGGCCACAGTCCGGAGGAGAACCAGGTATCGAGGACGTCGGGATCCTGGACCCAGCCTTCCGGCGCCGTTTCGTCAGGACCGAAGCACGCAACTTCACCCTCGGGGCCGTACCAGACCGGAATGCGGTGACCCCACCAGAGCTGACGGGAAATGCACCAGTCATGCATGTTGTCGACCCAGTCGAACCAGCGTGGCTCCTGGCTCGCCGGGTGAATGACGGTGTCCCCGTTGCGAACCGCGTCACCCGCAGCCTTGGCGAGCGTCTCGACCTTGACCCACCACTGCAACGAGAGACGAGGCTCGATGGCCTCGCCACTGCGCTCGGAGTGCCCGACGCTGTGCAGGTACGGGCGCTTCTCGGCGACGACGCGCCCCTGCTCGGCGAGAGCTTCGCGAACCTTGACGCGAGCCTCGAAGCGGTCCATTCCGTCGAATTCGGTTCCGGTGTCGGCAATCTTGCCGGTCTTGTCCATGATGGTGGGCATCGGCAGGTTGTGCCGCAGGCCCATCTCGAAGTCGTTGGGATCGTGAGCCGGCGTGATCTTCACAGCGCCGGTTCCGAACTCGGGGTCGACGTAGTCGTCCGCGATGATCGGGATCTGACGCCCGGTGAACGGATGATCGAGAGTGGTGCCGATGAGGTGCTTGTAGCGCTCGTCCTCGGGATGGACCGCCACTGCGGTATCACCGAGCATCGTCTCGACGCGAGTGGTCGCGACGATGACGTGCGGCTCGTTGTCGTCGAGCGAGCCGTAGCGCAGGGAAACCAGCTCACCCTCGACGTCCTCGAACTTCACCTCGATGTCGGAGATCGCGGTCTGCAGCACCGGCGACCAGTTCACGAGACGCTCGGCGCGGTAGATCAGACCCTCGTCGAACATGCGCTTGAAGACGGTCTGAACGGCGC
Organism: Rhodococcus sp. Ni2; assembly: GCF_021352185.1. Taxonomy (NCBI): domain Bacteria; kingdom Bacillati; phylum Actinomycetota; class Actinomycetes; order Mycobacteriales; family Nocardiaceae; genus Rhodococcus; species Rhodococcus sp. Ni2. The sequence goes on along the minus strand of NZ_WOXZ01000003.1, from coordinate 114,389 downwards.
GCGAGAGGCCCTCGTCCATCGTGAAACGATCGCGACTCCAGTCGACACCGTCACCGATGCGCCGCATCTGGCCCCCGATGGTTCCACCCGATTCGCGCTTCCAGTCCCAAACTTTGTCGATGAAGAGCTCGCGGCCGAAATCTTCCTTTGTCTTGCCGTCGGCAGCGAGCTGCTTCTCGACGACGGACTGCGTGGCGATACCGGCGTGATCCATGCCAGGTAGCCACAGCACCTCGTAGCCCTGCATCCGCTTGCGACGGCTGAGCACGTCCATGAGGGTGTGATCCAGGGCATGGCCCATGTGCAAGCTGCCCGTGACGTTCGGGGGCGGCAGCACGATGGAGTAGCCGGGCTTGTCGCTGGTCGCGTCGGCCTGGAAGTACCCGGCGTCTACCCAGCCTTGATACAGATCGGCCTCTACAGCGCTGGGGTCCCAGCTCTTGGGTAGGGCGTCGGCGGGGGTCTGGGGGTTCTCTGGAGCTGCACTGGTCACCACTTGATCCTAATGACTCCCCCGTCGTGAACGAATTCGCCCGTCGGCCGCCGCGGCGCACACGAACGACTGCCCCGCAGTCCGGGGTCATCCGAACAAACGATATTCACCGATCCGCTCCGCTGACAGGATCGCTCTGAAGGACGACCGACCAACTACCTGTGGAGCAAATATGTTGAACAACTGGAGTTCTCGCCGTCCCGGCGTTCGAACCTTGGCGGCGGCCGCGACGATCGGAGCGGCGGTTGCCCTCGTGCTTCCGGCGACTGCGTCCGCTGCCCCCGGCATCGAAGAAAGTGTGCAAGGAAGCATCGACAGTGGCAGCGCCACGATCAACGGAAGCGTCGGCGATATCGGGAACGACATCGCAAACGGCATCGCCAGCGGCAGCGTGGGCGACATCGTCGGCGGGATTGCCACTGGGAACCTCAACGACGTCCTCGGCGGCCTGAACGCCGGTTCGACCAGCGCGACGGACATCGTCAACGGCCTGGCCAGTGGCAACGTCAGGGACATTCTCAGTGGCCTGGCCAGCGGCAGCGGCGGCGGCGGATCGTTTGCACCCACGCAGCGCTGCGACGCCTCGACGGTCTCCGGCGGCGCAGGAATCACCAGCACCAAGCACGAGCTCGGCCGCGGCGGACCGACGTCGTTCGTACTCGGCTACGAAACCGAGGACATCCCGGACCTGATCGAGGTGTACTACGAAGGACGGTTGATCCACAGCACCGGATACATCGGCGACGACATCAACGAGGGAACCGGTTCGGCTGTCGTCAACGTGCCCGCCGGTGGGGCGTCGTCCGTTCTGGTTCGCGTCACGGGCCCTGACCACACCGAGTGGTCGTACACCGTTCGTTGCCCCGGCGCCTGATTCCGGTCCGGATCCACGCGAAGACGCTCGTGCCTCGTTCGGTGTTTCATCCGAACGAGGCACGCGCGGGTTCAGCCCAGAATCTCCGGTAGCGCGACATCTTCGCCGAGAACGTGCTCGGAGAGGAACGCGGTGACCACCTCGTACCAGATCTTGGTGTGCTGCGGCTTGAGCACCCAATGATTCTCGTCGGGGAAGTAGAGGAAGCGATGGTCCGTTTTCCCGTCGTCGTCGGCGGGCAGACCTGACTCGGCAAGCAGTTCGTACCAGAGTCGCAAGCCCTCACCGATCGGAACCCGGTAGTCCTTGTCGCCATGGATGACCAGCATCGGAGTCGTGATGTCCGCGACGTACAGATGCGGCGAATTCTCGACGGCCATCTCAGGCGACATCTCGCGCTGCCAGTACCAGGCAGCGTCCGTCGTCGGGCCGAATTGATCGAGTGCCCACAGACTCGCGTGGGTGACGATGGCGTCGAAACGGTTGGTATGTCCGGCAATCCAGTTGGCCATGTAACCACCGAACGAACCACCCATCGCGCCGGTTCGCTTGGGGTCGATCTCGGGCTGGGCGACAGCAGCATCGGTGATCGCCATCAGATCGGTGAAGGGCGCCTTGCCCCACTGACCCCACCCCCGCTGGACGAAGTCCTGGCCGTATCCGGTCGAGAGCGCGGGATCTGGTAGCAGTACTGCATAGCCCTTGGCGACGAGCAGCCACGGATTCCACCGCCAGGACCAGGTGTTCCACGAACCGAGTGGGCCGCCGTGGACCCAGAGAAGCAATGGCACCGGTGCATGCGGCGCGGCGCCCGTCGGCAGCGCCAACCAGCTACGCACCGTCGAACCGTCCTCGGCACGCGCGGTGATCTCGGTCAGTGTTCCCGGCAGCTCCGGCAAAGTGTCGGGCCCACGAAGTGCGGTGATCTCACCTGATCGCAGATCGACCCGCACCACGTGCGGGGGCGCTTCGTACGAGGCTCGCAACGCGTAGATCGACTCACCGTCCGGCGCCACTCGAAGGTCGGTGTAAGCCGCGTCGTCGGCTGTCAGGCGCACTGGTTGGCCCCACAGGTCGATGGTGAAGATCGGACCGCGGCCGCCGTCGTCAGCGGTGACGACCAGCCCGGATCCGTCGGGTAGCCAGGCAAGTGAGGTAGGCCAGCGATCCCAGCCGTCGGCGACGCCGGTCACGGCACCGGATCCGAAGTCGTAGAGCTGCAGAGTCATTCGTGGTGCGGACTCCGGTGTGGTGAGTGTCTCCCGGATGAACGCGAGCTTGGTTCCGTCCGGCGAGAGCACCGGGTTGTAGACGTCCGCGTCGGCCTCGTCGACAAGCGTGACTCGGTCACCGGTCACCGTGTCGATCCGAACCAACGTCGATCGGCGGGCGGCACTCGCATCGCCGACAGTCCACGTGGTCACGACGAAGAGACCGTCGTCGGAAATCGTGGTCGACGTCTCCCGCAGCGCTGCGCCTGCCGTCGGTGTGATGTCCCGCAACTCGACGGATTCCTTCGAATCCGTCTCGGCCACAACCAGATGCGGATGATCGGGGCCCAGGTCGTGGTCCCAGTGGCGCACCGGATAACCGGTGTGCAGCATCGCCGTGACTTTCTTGTCCTTGCGCGCCGATCGCACCTGATCGTCCTGGTCGAGGCTGATCGCCGAAGCCATGACCGACGTCTGGGCCACGAACGTCGGCGCCGCCTTCGCCGCTGATACCGACGAGACACCACCGGGACGCGAGATCAGCAGCTGAGCTTCTCCGCCCGCCGCTGGTAGGCGCCAGAGTGCTGGTTGCGGATCACTCTCGCCCGGCACGGCTCGCGTGGCAGTGAAGAGCACGTCGCCGTCGAACGCGAAGGCAGCACCGGACTCGCTGGTCGAACCCCAGGTCAACCGACGCGCAGGACGCCGGCCTTCCGGGTCGATCTCCCACAACGAGGACACGTATTCGGCGCTCTTGTCGTCGAGAACGGCGCGCGCGCAGATCAGCAGCGAGCCGTCAGGTGACAACACCAGGCCGGACAACCTGGCCAGAGCGATGTAGTCGTCGAGTTCGTCGAACGGTGTGCCTGCGTGGAGCTCGGGAATCTGGGTCACCACTAGTTCGTATCACGCGCCCCGCGGTTGACGCATCATTGCGTAGATCGTCGGCCCGCCGCCTGGCATGACGATGTCACGGGTCACTTCGAAACCGAAGCGGTTGTAGTACGGGATGTTCGATTCCTTGCTGCTCTCGAGGTAAGCGTCGACATGTTCACGGTCACAACGCTCCAACCGAGAGTTCAGCAGCGCTTTGCCGTATCCCCCACCGCGCGCCGCGCTGCCGGTCCCGACGGTCGCGAGATACCAGTGCGGCGAATTCGGGTGTGCTCCTTCGAGAACGGAGCTGACCTCGGCCGCGTGTCGTAGCCCCCTGCCGAAGACACGCACCATTGCGGGCAGGCTCACGAGCCCGGAAATCCACGACTGCTTCCACCGCCCCGGCGGATCCCACAGAGTTGCCCCGCCGATCAGGCCGTTGTCGTCGGTGGCCACCTCGACGCCGCCCCCGGCGAGGTGGTGGTAACGAGCTTCTGCGGCAAACAGTTTCGTCAGGCGATCAGCCCTGGTGGCCTCGTCCGGCAACATCCACGCCATCAAGGGATCATCTTCGAACGCCTCGGCCAACACTGCCGACAGTGCCGGAATATCGGATCGGACAGCCGGCCGTACGTGTACACCCATGAGGCGAGAGTACCGCCGACTGTCCGAATCACTGGACTTTGAACAGCGCTGTCCTTGAACCGATCAGACGAGCAAGCCCGCAATCCGCGGCGGAATCTGTTCGAGCGCGTACGGCAAGCTCAGTACGGTGCTCCACGTCATGGCTTCGGCAGCAGCGTCTTCCAGAATGATCGCGCGGCCGTCCTTCACGACGTCGAGTTCCTGGTAGATCGGGGTCTTGTCCAGCTCCGCGCGAAGCTTGTCGCCGTAGCCGCCACCGGCGTACCAGACGAGTACGTCGACGTCCGCGAGCGAGAGTTGCTCGGTGCTGATCTCGGCGAAGTTACCCGTGATCTGATCGGTGACAGGCGGATTCACGAATCCGAGTTCGGTGAAGAACCGCACCTTCGGGTCTTCCGGTCCGTAGACCCCGAACTGCCCCGGCCCCTTCAACGCGCCGACCAGAACGGTCTTGCCGGCAAACGCCGGATTGGCCGTCTTCACGTCGGCGAACTTCTGGTCGACGCCGGCGATCAGCTCGGTGGCCTTACCCTGCTGCCCCAACGCTTCGCCGATGATGGTCGTCTGGTTCTGCCAGGGGATTCCGTAATCCGCGAACTCCTTGGGCTGCGCCACCGTCGGCGCAATGGCACTGAGTTTGTCGTATTGCGCCTGAGTGAGCCCGGAGTAGGTGCCGACAATGAGGTCGGGTGTCGTGGCAGCGACCTTCTCCATCTGAATGGTGGTGCCCGCAGTTCCGATGATCTCGGGAGTCGCCCCGTTCAGCAGCGGCTGCGCCCAGGGCCACACTCCGTAGGGGTAATCGCCGTACCAGTCGAAGGTTCCGACCAAGGTCCCACCGAGCGCCAGGATCGCATCTTGATCGTTGTATCCGACACTGACGATCCGCTGCGGATCCTTGGGCAACTCCGTAGCCCCGAACTTGTGCGTGATCGATTCCGCAGAGTCACCGCTGGGAGGTGTGTCCTCGTCGTTCGAACTGGAGCAGGCTGCGGCGAATGCCAGCAACGCTCCCGACGTGCCGATCAGAAATCCGCGCCGGGTCAGCCGACCTGCGTCCGTTCGATCCATGTTCCTACCCCTTAAAGTCTGCTGGTTCGGTAGGTAAGGCTAGCCGATGAAAGCTTCATTCCGGCTAGTTCGACCGGCCCATTCGATGGCAGTACCGCGCCGTTCGGGCCACTATGGAGACATGACGCGCCAGGGCCCCTCGAAGGACATCGACGAATCGGATCTCGAAGTCACGCACCCCAAGGACTACGCCGCCGGAGTTCCGGCCGTTCTGGTGTCGCTGCAACGAGGAATCGAGCAGATGGGAGCCTTGCGGACCGCCCGAACGCTCACCAGACTCAACCAGCGACACGGCTTCGACTGCCCGGGGTGTGCGTGGCCGGAGACTCCCGGACATCGCAAGCCCGCCGAATTCTGCGAGAACGGAGCGAAGGCTGTTGCCGAGGAAGCAACGCTTCGCACCGTCACACCCGAATTCTTCGCGGAGCACTCGATCGCCGATCTCGAAGGCAAGACCGACTACTGGCTCGGACAGCAGGGGCGACTGACGCACCCGATGGTCCTGACGCCGGGAGCAACCCATTACCGGCCGATCGACTGGGACGGCGCGTACGCACTGATCGCCGAACATCTGAACGGCCTCGCATCGCCGGACGAAGCGGTGTTCTACACCTCCGGTCGCACGTCCAACGAAGCCGCGTTTCTCTACCAGTTGATGATTCGCAGCTACGGCACCAACAACATGCCCGACTGTTCCAACATGTGTCACGAGTCGTCCGGAAGCGCACTGACCGAATCCATCGGCATCGGCAAAGGCTCGGTGACGGTTCCCGACCTCGAGAACGCCGATCTCATCCTCATCGCCGGACAGAACCCCGGCACCAACCACCCTCGAATGCTCTCGACGCTGGAGAAGGCAAAGAGCAACGGCGCCAAGATCATTGCCATCAATCCTCTGCCCGAGGCGGGATTGCGCAGGTTCAAGGATCCACAGAAGGTGTCCGGCGTGATCGGGCACGGAGTCGACATCGCGGACGAGTTCCTGCAGATCCGGCTGGGCGGCGACATGGCGCTGTTCCAAGGCCTGGGGAAGCTGCTGCTCGAGCAGGAAGATCGCGCTCCCGGGACGGTCGTCGACCGCGCTTTCGTCGACCGGTACTGCGCCGGTTGGGACGAATACGAGAAGCACATCCGCGCGGTCGATCTCGACACGGTACTCGAGGCAACGGGTCTGTCGATGGCACAGCTCGAGGAAACGGCTGCCGCACTTGCCCGATCCGAGCGAACCGTCACCTGCTGGGCCATGGGGATCACTCAGCACACACACGGAGTCGCCACCATCGAAGAAGCAGTCAACCTGCTGCTCATGCGTGGAATGATGGGCAAACCCGGTGCCGGCGTTTGTCCGGTGCGAGGACACTCCAATGTCCAGGGTGACCGCACGATGGGCATCTGGGAAAAGATGCCGGAAGAGTTCCTGGCCGCGCTCGATACCGAGTTCTCGATCTCGAGTCCCCGCAAGCACGGATGGGACACCGTCGACGCGATCCGCGCCATGAACGCAGGCAAGGCAAGCTTCTTCATGGCGATGGGCGGCAACTTCATCCAGGCAAGCCCGGACACCGCAGCGACTGAAACAGCGTTGCGTCAATGCGAACTCACCGTGCAGGTGTCCACCAAGCTGAACCGCAGTCACGTGGTCCACGGGCAGACCGCGATCATCCTCCCCACCCTCGGACGCACCGACCTCGACGTCCAAGCCGGCGGAAAGCAGCTTGTCTCCGTGGAGGATTCGATGTCCATGGTGCACCTGTCGCGCGGACGCCTCACACCGGTCAGCCCCTACCTGCGTAGCGAAGTCGCCATCATCTGCCAACTCGCCCGCGAACTACTCGGCAACGATCACTCCGTCCGCTGGTCGGCCTTCGAGGGCAACTACGATCTGATCCGCGATTCCATCTCACGGGTAGTGCCAGGCTGCGAAAACTACAACTCCCGCGTTCGAGAGCCAGACGGATTCCAACTCCCCCACCCGCCGCGTGACTCGCGTGAGTTCCGCACGCACACCGGCAAAGCCAACTTCGGCGTGAACGACCTGCACTGGATACCCACTCCGAGTGGGCGCCTGATTCTGCAGACGATGCGCAGCCACGACCAGTACAACACCACGATCTACGGCCTCGACGACAGATACCGCGGCATCAAGGGCGGACGCAAAGTCATCCTCGTCAACGCCGAAGACATCACCGCGCTCGGATTCCGTGACGGCGATCTCGTCGACATCGTGTCCGAGTGGACAACACCCGACGGCACACTCGAAGAGCGTCGGGTCACGGAATTCCGCATCGTCTCCTACGACACCCCGCGCGGCAATGCTGCGGCGTACTACCCCGAGACAAATCCGCTCGTTCCCCTCGAACACGTTGCAGCCAAGTCGAACACGCCGGTGTCGAAGGCCGTCACCGTTCGACTCGAAGCATCGGGCGCCTGAGATGGGACGAGTCACCGCACGAACACCGGTCGTTCGAATCTCGGGTGATCGGGTCGTCACGCGCCCCGACACGCTGGCCGTCGAGGAACCACTCGAAATGAGAGTTGGCGGTCAGGTGCTGGCAGTGACGATGCGGACCCCCGGCAACGACGTCGATCTCGTGCACGGATTCCTTCTCAGCGAAGGTGTCATCGCCACCCGCGACGACGTGAGCGTCGTCCGCTACTGCGACGGCGTCGACGAATCCGGTGCGAACACGTACAACGTCCTCGACATCGCTCTCGCTCCCGGAGTGCCGTTGCCCGACCACACCACCGACCGCAACACCGTCGTCAGTTCCGCGTGCGGAGTGTGCGGCAAGACCTCGCTCGACGCCGTCCGAACCACGACGCGACATCCGCTGGTCGGTGACACGACTTCCGTCACCTCGACCATCCTGTCGGCCATGCCGGTCACACTGCGGGAGAGCCAACGGATCTTCGAGCGCACCGGTGGCCTGCACGCGGCCGGATTGTTCACCGCCACCGGCGAACTCCTTGCACTGCGCGAGGATGTCGGCCGTCACAACGCCGTCGACAAGGTGATCGGTTGGGCCATCACCGACGGCCGAGTGCCCCTCTACGACACGATCTTGATCGTCAGCGGGCGGGCGTCGTTCGAACTCGTCCAGAAGGCCGTCATGGCCGGCATTCCGATCCTCGGTGCTGTCTCCGCGCCGTCGTCGCTGGCAGTGGAACTAGCGCAGGAGTCCGGGCTGACTCTCGCCGGTTTCATCCGCGGCGATTCGATGAACGTCTACTCGCACCCGCACCGAGTCGAGGTCACGTCGAACTCGCACGCAACTGAGCCGACAGTCGCACAGCGGAGTTGACTTCCCCGTAGCCCTCGTATCCACCCACCCGCTGCACGACCTCGAAGAACAGGTCTCCCCCGACGGTCGGGGTGAACAGGTGGAAGAACTCGCCGTGAGCGTCCGCGTCGTAAAGAATTCCGGTGCTGCGCATCCGGTCGAGCAGTTCCGGATTCAGTCCGAAACGCGCGTCCAGATCGTCGTAGTAGTTCGGGGAAATGGGTAGCGGAGCAAATCCCCAGTCCTGCATGGACGCAGCGGCACCGAAGATGTTCTCACACGCGAAGGCGACGTGGCTGACGCCGCCGCGACGGACCGTCGGCAGCCCACTTCGACTTCCCTCCACCATGTTCAGCGAGATGCGCAGGGTATGTCCGTCACCGCCTTGAACGAGCGTGAGCGCCTGGCTTCGCATGAGGCCGACAGAATCGGTGACGTCCTGCCCCTCGTGTGGTTGCATCTCGAACACGGACCGCAGGAGCAGCATGATGCCGTCCCAGCTCTCGGCCGGAACCGCCAGTGCCACGTGGTCGATCCCGGTGAACACTGCGCCCTGTTCACGATTGCGCTCGGCGGGCAGCGGGTAGATCTCGAATGCCGATTCCCACGCTGCAGCGCTGCCGGGGCCACGAAGGTCGATCGATGTCGCATCGGTGACCTTCAGGCGTACGACGTCCGGTACCTCGGAGTTCTCGTCGCTCGACCCCGGCAACTGCACGCGCGTCGCCGGCACTTCGAGAGCCAGAGCGCGCTCTCCCCACACCTCGGGTTCGGTTGCCCGGATGCCGATCTGAGTGAGAACCGGTAGATCCGCAGGCAGCCCGGGCGCCGTCCACACCGTGCCCGCAGTCGCATCCACGGCAACGGTGAGCGGTCCGTGCCGCCACAACTGCAAATCGTGATCGTGGTGCCGTCCGACAAGATGAAAACCGACGCGGGAGAGCATCGAGTGCACCTGGTCCTGTTTCGCCGGACCCGCCGCGATTCGCAGAGACACGATTCCTTCGAGCGGTGTGCGCTCCGGGGCGGTGAACAGCGTGGGTCCACCGGCGGCAGGGTTCGCGGCGGCGACCTGTTCTTCCAGATGCAGGAGCGACCGATGAGCGTCGATTGCCGTCCGCTGGGTGTCGGCGCGGCGGAATACGTCGTTGAAGATCTCGAGCGACCACGGTCCGTCGTAACCGGTGGCGTAGACATGCTGAGCGAACGCATTGAGATCGAAGCTGCCCTGCCCCGGGAAGTTTCGGTGATGCCGGCTCCACTGGAGGATGTCCATCGCCAAGAACGGAGCGTCCGCCAACTGGAGGAAGAAGATCTTCTCGCCGGGAATCTCGCGAATTCCGGCGGGATCGTCACCGCGCGAGAGGATGTGAAAGCTGTCCAGACAGGTACCGAGCGAAGGATGGTCGACGCCCTCGACGATCTGCCACGCATGGCCGTACGTGTTGACGTGGGCACCCCACGCGAGCGCCTCATAGGCAACCTTCTTGCCGTGCTCGGACGCCAGTTCGGCGAGAGCTCCGAATTGCTCTGTCAACTGACCGTCATCGTGACTTGCGGTCGGCAGGGGCGAGGAGCACACCAGGAGCGTCTCGCACCCCAGTTGATCCATGAGCTCGAATTTGCGTTGCACTCGAACAAGATTCCGAGCAAATTGGGCCTCGTCCACCGTGTCGAAGTCACGGAACGGCTGATACAGATCGAGGGTCAAGCCCAGATCCGCAGCCCTCGTTCGTAATTCCTTCGGGGACCACGGCGAAGCAACAAAATCCGGCTCGAACACCTCGAAGCCGTCGAAGCCGGCAGCAGCGATGGCGTCGAGCTTCTCCTCGAGAGTGCCACTGAGCGATACCGTCGCGATCGACGTCCGGACCGGGGCACTCACAGCGCTGCCGCAGTCTGTTCGCCGTGTACAAGTTCCGTCATGTGCGCGAGCATCCGCCTACTGTCGGGCTCGATGCCCGTGAAGATCCGGAACGCGTCGACGGCCTGGAAGACAGTCATTCCGCCTCCGCTGAGCGTCGGGGCTCCGATCAACCTTGCCTGACGCAACAGTTCGGTTTCGAGTGGACGGTAGACGATTTCGGCCACCCACAGATCAGGGCGAAGCAGATCCGGCGAGAATGCCATTCCGGGATGAGCCGCCATTCCCATCGGCGTCGCGTGGATCAATCCGTTTGCCTTGCCGAGCACTTCGGCGAGGTCGCTCGTATGCCGCGCCTCGACAACCTGCGCCGGAAACTGCTGCGCGAAGGTTTGTGCAAGTTCCTGCGCGCGAGGCAGGCTCGAATCGACCAACGTCAGTGTCCCGACGCCACGGGTGAGCGCGGCATAGGCAACCGCCGCACCGGCTCCGCCGGCACCGAGCTGCACGACGCGATCGAGCTGTGCTCCGGGAAGTCCGTCGTCGAAATTTCGGCCGAAGCCCGACCAATCGGTGTTGTGTCCGATCGCCTTGCCGGAGTCGAAGAGGACCGTGTTCACCGCTCCGAGCCGGCTCGCATCCGGCGAGAGCTCGTCGAGGTGCTCGATCACCAACTGCTTGCATGGGTGAGTGATGTTGAGGCCGCGGAACCCGAAACGTCGTGCATAGGTGAGAAGTTCACCGATGTCCGACGGCGCCATCCCCATCGCATCGAGATCGAGGATGCGGTAGACGTACGGCAGGCCCTGTCTGCGCCCTTCCTCCTCGTGCATGATCGGAGTCAAGGAGGCTCCGATGCCGGTGCCGATCAGACCGCAGAGGATCGAATCACTCATCAGTTCTTCCCTTCTCGGACGCAGACGAATTCGACTGCGGCGCTGTAACCGTCGATTCCCAATCCGCAGATGACAGCGTCGGCGATCCCGGAGACATACGAGTGGTGACGGAATTCTTCGCGACTGTGGATGTTGCTGATGTGCACCTCCACGACGGGGGCATCGAGTGTGACCAGAGCGTCACGCAACGCAACGGAGGTATGCGAGTACCCACCGGGATTGATGACGATGCCCGCAACGTTTCCCCTGGCCTCGTGGATCCAATCGATCAGTTGGCCCTCGTGGTTCGACTGCCTTGCCTCGACCACCGCTCCGAACTTCGCGGCCGCCGCTTCACAGCGGGAAACTACGTCGTCCAGCGTGTCTCTCCCGTAGAACTCCGGTTGGCGCTGGCCCAACAAATTCAAGTTGGGCCCGTTGAGGACCAGAATCGGTAGAGATGAAGTCATCAGGGGCACCTCGGGGTTGACGCTCGAAACTAATGTACGAACTAGTGAGTTAGTTCACTGGACGTTACTCCCCCGACGCGGACTCGACAAGCAAAGTCGACAAACTGCTGACAGATAGAGTGAGCACATGGTTTCCGAGCAGTCAGTGAACTCCGTGGTGTCGAAGCCGGAGAAACGACGCCGAAACAGCGACCTGACCAGGGTGAACATCATCGCCGTCGCCACCGAGGAGTTTGCCGACAAAGGCTTTGCCGGCGCCCGAGTGGACGAGATCGCAACCAAGACTCACACCACCAAGCGCATGATCTACTACTACTTCACCGACAAGGAAGGGCTGTACAAGTCCGTCCTCGAGCATGCGTACAGCGTCATTCGCGCACAGGAACGCGAACTCGACCTCGAGGGGTTGAACCCCACCGCAGCGGTCCGCGCCTTGGCCGAACTCACCTTCGACCACCACGAACAACACCCGAATTTCATTCGGCTCGTGGCCAACGAGAACATGCTCCGCGGCGAGCACATCGAGAAATCCGAGCTACTCAGCGGCCTCGGCGCCCCCGCCGCCGACCTGGTCTCGCAGATCCTCCACGACGGACAGCAGTCGGGAGCATTCCGCTCCGACGTAGATGCTCTCGATATTCACATGTTGATCAGCAGTTACTGCGTCTTTCGTATCGCCAATCGTTACACCTTCAAAGCGCTCTTCGACCGCGATCTGACCGACTCGACGCATCGTGAGCATCTTCGAACAATGCTCGGCGACATGGTTGTTGCGTTCTTGACCTCGAAGGCGCCGTCCTGACCCACCCCGAAGTCCGAAAAATCCCCCTACGGTGGTGAGTGGAACTCACAGCTGCCACCGGGAGGAATGACGTGACCGAGAATTACGTAGACGGGCTTTCACTCGAGGAGAAGGCGTCGTTGACGTCGGGCTCGGATTTCTGGCACAGCCAGTCCGTTCCCGGAATCGAATCGATACTCCTGACCGACGGTCCGCACGGAGTCCGGAAACAACCCGAGGGCGGCGACGCACTCGGACTCGGCCACAGCATTCCAGCGACATGTTTCCCACCGGCGGTCGGGTTGGGCTCGTCGTGGAACCTCGACCTCATCCGCCAGGTCGGTGAGGCTCTGGGCGACGAGGCCAAAGCCGAACAGGTCTCGGTCCTCCTCGGCCCAGGCATCAACATCAAACGATCACCCTTGTGTGGCAGGAATTTCGAATACGTCTCCGAGGACCCATTCCTCTCCGGCCGCGTCGCGGCAGCGCTGATCACCGGCATCCAGTCTCGCGACGTCGGAACCTCGCTCAAGCACTTCGCTGCCAACAACCAAGAACACGACCGGATGAGAGTCAGTGCCGACGTCGACGAACGGACGCTGCGCGAGATCTATCTGGCCGGCTTCGAATACGCCGTCAAGACCGCGGCCCCGACGACGGTCATGTGCTCGTACAACAAGATCAACGGTGTGTACTCGAGCCAGAACCATTGGCTGCTCACCGAGGTACTCCGCGAACAGTGGGGCTTCGACGGCCTCGTCGTTTCGGACTGGGGAGCGGTCAACGACCGCGTGGCGGCACTCGCCGCGGGCCTCGACCTGGAAATGCCGCCGACCGGAACCGATACCCAGATCGTCGACGCCGTGCGCGGCGGCGACCTGGACGAATCAGTGCTCACCACTGCCGCCGAGCGCCTGGCGACGCTGGTGGCACGCACCGCCGCCGCGCGCACCGAAGGCCACACGTACGACGTCGAGCGTCACCACGAACTGGCACGGACCGCTGCAGCGGAGTCCGCTGTATTGCTGGCCAACGACGGAGAACTGCTGCCGCTGACCCCCGGCGGGCAAACCGTCGCGGTGATCGGCGAATTCGCGTGCAGCCCGCGGTACCAGGGAGCCGGCAGTTCACAGGTGGTCCCGACCAAGCTCGACAATGCCTTGGACGCGATCCTCGACCTCGAAGGCGCCGACCGCGTCACTTTCGCACCGGGCTTCACCTTCGACGGCACTCCGGACGACGACATGGTCACCGAGGCTGTCGACGCCGCACGCCGCGCCGACGTCGCGGTGCTGTTCCTCGGACTACCGTCCGCCACGGAATCCGAAGGATTCGACCGAACCGACATCGAACTGCCGGCTGACCAGATCGCCCTGCTGGAAGCGGTCCACGGCGCGAACCCGAACACGGTCGTCGTGCTCGCCAACGGCGGTGTGGTTGCGATCGAGCCTTGGAAGGATCATGCCGCCGCAATCCTCGAGGGCTGGCTACTCGGCCAGGCGGGCGGCTCGGCGATTGCCGATCTTCTGTTCGGCATCACGAATCCGTCCGGCCGCCTGACGGAGACCATTCCGCTTCGCCTCCACGACAATCCGTCGTATCTGCATTTCCCGGGATCACAGCAGCACGTCCGCTACGGCGAAGGTCTGTACGTGGGATACCGCTACTACGACTCCGCGCTGCGCGAAGTGGCGTACCCGTTCGGGTTCGGGCTGAGCTACACCACCTTCGACATCACCGATACCTCCGTCGAGGCCGGTGAAAACTCCGCCGAAGTGACCGTCACCGTGCGCAACAGCGGCGACCGATCGGGCAGCAGCGTCGTTCAGGTCTACGTCCACGACGCCTCGGCAAGCATCGATCGACCCGCGCAGGAATTGAAAGGCTTTGCCAAGGTCCACCTCGACCCCGACGAATCCGCGACTGTGACCATCACGCTCGACAGCAGGGCATTTGCCTATTGGTCTGTCACGGAAAAGGACTGGGCGATCGAGGCCGGCGACTACGAGATCCGCGTCGGCTTCTCGTCTCGGGACATCGCAACCACCGACACGATCACCCTGGCCGGGAACGTCGGCGTCGGCACGCTCGACGCCATGTCGACCATCGGCGAATGGCTCGCCCATCCCGTCGGCAGCGCAGTTCTCGGCGCCGCCATGGCTGCCGCAGCGGGCGACGGTGCACAGGCGGTCAGCCCCGAGATGATGGCACTCGCAGGCTCGATGCCGCTCGGAAAACTCGCCACCTTCGGCCTCGGGATCACCGAGGAACAGGTGGAGCAGTTGGTGGCGGCCGCAGCACAGCCGGCCTCCTAACTCTCTGAACTGCGGTTTCGACGAGCAGCGTGACCGCCAGTAGATTTTTATGAACTATTTGGTTAATAATCTTGTGTAGTTGCTGTGGCGTCGGTTACATTCCTTGTATCGCTCTCCGCACAGACGTTCTTGATACGAACACAATCGGCGGATGTAGAGCCTCCACGACGCTTCCACCCAGGAGATGAGCATGTCAGCTAGCACGGTTACACCGTCCGGGCCCGAGGCGGGATCCTTGGCAAGGCCGGATACGACCAAGGTCAAGCGCGCCGCAACGTCGTCGTTTCTCGGCAGCATGCTCGAGTACTACGACTTCTACATCTACGCCTCCGCCGCTGCGCTCATCTTCCCCACGGTGTTCTTCCCGGACAGCGGGCATGCGGCTCTACTTTCGCTGGCCACCTTCGGTGTCGCGTACGTCGCGCGTCCCCTCGGCGCTGTAGTCCTCGGCCATTTCGGTGACCGCGTCGGCCGCAAGAAGATCATGCTGCTCACGCTCATTCTGATGGGCGCAGCCACCTTCCTCATCGGATGTATTCCCAGCGCCGATTCGATCGGAGTTCTTGCACCGATCCTTCTCGTCCTGATGAGAATCGCCCAGGGCATCTCCGCTGCCGGTGAACAGAGCGGTGCCAGCTCACTGACGCTCGAACACGCCCCCGAAGGCCGACGCGCGTTCTTCTGCAGTTGGACCCTCAACGGCACCCAGGCCGGCTTCATCCTCGCCAGCCTCGTATTCCTGCCCATCGCCGCGCTCCCCGACGACATCCTCTACACGTGGGGCTGGCGAATCCCGTTCTGGGGCAGCCTGATCGTTCTGGTCGCGGCATACATCATGCGTCTCAAGCTCGAAGAGCCCGAAGAGTTCACCGAGCAGCAGGAATCCAAGACCGTCGCCAAATTGCCTGTTGCCGATCTTCTTCGCACCCACAGCGCAAATCTGATTCGCGTGATCTGCTGCGCTTTCATCGCCGTCGTCTCGACCATCTTCTCCGTCTTCGGTCTCGCTTTCGCCACCACCGAAGAAGTGGGGATTCCGAAGTCGACCATGCTCTGGGTTGCCATCGCAGCCAACGCCGTAGCCCTGCTCAGTCAGCCCGCCTGGGCGATGCTCTCCGACCGGATCGGTCGCAGGCCGTTGTTCATCGGTGGCGCCCTCGGTAGCGCGGTGTTCATCTACGTGTACTTCGGCGCAATCGCCAGCGGCAACGTTCCCCTGATCTTCCTCGCCGCAATCGGATTGATGTCCGTCTTCTACGCTGCCCCGAATGCCATCTGGCCGTCGTTCTACTCCGAGATGTTCAACACCAAGGTCCGCTACTCGGGCATTGCGATCGGCACCCAGGTCGGCTTCGCCCTCGCAGGCTTTGCCCCCGCCATCGGCAACGCCCTCATGGGCGGCGACAAGACACACTGGATGCCCGTTGCCATTCTGACTTCGGTGGCCTGCGTCATCTGCGCGATC
Organism: Rhodococcus sp. Ni2; assembly: GCF_021352185.1. Classification (NCBI taxonomy): domain Bacteria; kingdom Bacillati; phylum Actinomycetota; class Actinomycetes; order Mycobacteriales; family Nocardiaceae; genus Rhodococcus; species Rhodococcus sp. Ni2. Next base: position 98,168 of record NZ_WOXZ01000003.1, on the reverse strand, counting down.
TCGGCGTTCACCGCTAAGGAGACGTTCCGCACCCCCCTCAAGGAGCTCGGCAACCCGATCTAGCCGACCACCCCACAGACACCCTGCACGAACCACTGTGTTACACGAACCACTGTGTTGCGCGAACGACTGTGGCCCGGCATCTCGCGAGAGATACCGGGCCACAGTCGTTTTGAAGGTCTACGCCGTCTTGTCGCGACGCTCGCCACGTTCCGGCTTACGCGGAACGATGGTCGGAAGTACGTTGTCGTTGACGGTCTCCGCGGTGACGACCACCTTTTCGACGTCGTCACGGCTGGGAATGTCGTACATCACGGGAAGAAGAACCTCTTCCATGATGGCGCGCAGGCCACGAGCGCCGGTTCCACGCAAGATCGCCTGATCGGCAATAGCGTCGAGCGCTTCTTCGGTGAACTCGAGTTCGACGCCGTCCATGTCGAACAGGCGACGATACTGCTTGACGAGAGCGTTCTTGGGCTCCGACAGGATCTGAACGAGCGATTCCTTGTCGAGGTTGGTCACCGACGCGATCATCGGCAGTCGGCCGATGAACTCCGGAATCAGACCGAACTTGATCAAATCCTCCGGCATGACCTCTGCGAAACGATCGACCGTATCCAGTTCGGCCTTCGACCGAACCTCGGCACCGAATCCGATACCGCGCTTGCCGACACGATCGGAGACGATCCGCTCGAGACCTGCGAAAGCGCCCGCGACGATGAACAGCACGTTCGTGGTGTCGATCTGAATGAATTCCTGGTGCGGATGCTTACGGCCACCCTGCGGCGGGACGCTTGCCTGCGTACCTTCGAGGATCTTCAGCAACGCCTGCTGAACGCCTTCGCCGGAGACGTCACGCGTGATCGACGGGTTCTCGCTCTTACGGGCGATCTTGTCGACCTCGTCGATGTAGATGATTCCGGTCTCGGCGCGCTTGACGTCGTAGTCGGCAGCCTGAATCAGCTTGAGCAGAATGTTCTCGACGTCCTCACCGACGTAACCGGCCTCGGTCAACGCCGTCGCGTCAGCGATGGCGAACGGGACGTTGAGCATCTTCGCGAGAGTCTGAGCGAGATACGTCTTGCCACAGCCGGTGGGGCCGAGCATTAAGATGTTGGATTTCGCGAGCTCAACCGTCTCACCCCGCGCGTCACGGCCCTTGTCGCCGGCCTGAATGCGCTTGTAGTGGTTGTAGACGGCCACGGCCAACGTCCGCTTGGCGGAGTCCTGACCGATGACGTAGTTCTCGAGGAATTCTCGGATCTCCGCAGGCTTGGGAAGCTCGTCGAGCTTGACCTCGCTCGATTCGGCCAATTCCTCTTCGATGATCTCGTTGCAGAGGTCGATGCACTCGTCGCAGATGTACACCCCGGGTCCTGCAATGAGCTTTTTGACCTGCTTCTGACTCTTACCGCAGAAAGAGCACTTGAGCAGATCCCCGCCGTCGCCGATGCGTGCCATCTCGTGAGGTCCCTACTTTCCATCATGTACGTGCACTCGCCGCCACTCGATCGGTCGAGACGCTCCGCAGTACTTCGGTAGTTGTCAGATCAGACAAACTGATCGAACAAATCTGGTCGAACAATCGCAGAACGCCGGTCGAGAACCAGCCCGTGAAGTGACGGTACCCGCAGATCCCGAACGGGGTCGACCTGTTCTCGGCGTTTCGTCTGCGGATAAAAAAGAAAAGAGTCGAGATTTCAGCCTGGCAAGCGCTCCACCAGGCACTTCTCGACGTGTCCGCCTCGTGTCGGGAATCGGGATACAGATCCTCGACACGAGGCGGAAATCGACTACTTCTGTGCGCTGAGCTTCCGGTAAGCCAGCACGTCGTCGATGATGCCGTACTCCTTGGCCTGCTCGGCCGTGAGGATCTTGTCGCGATCGGTGTCGACGCGGATGGTCTCCGGATCCTTACCCGTGTGCAGCGACAGCGTGCTCTCCATGAGCCGACGCATACGCTCGATCTCCGCAGCCTGGATCTCCAGATCGGAAACCTGACCCTGGATGCCGCCCGTAGCCGGCTGATGGATCAGAATGCGCGAGTTGGGGAGCGCGAAGCGCTTGCCCGGCGTACCGCCGGCCAGAAGCACGGCAGCTGCCGAAGCAGCCTGACCGAGGCAGACGGTGGAAATGTCGGCACGGACGTACTGCATCGTGTCGTAGATCGCCATCAGCGCGGTGAAAGAACCACCGGGCGAGTTGATGTACATCGTGATGTCGCGGTCCGGATCCTGCGATTCGAGAACCAGCAACTGCGCCATGAGGTCGTTGGCGGACACGTCGTCGACCTGCGAGCCGAGGAAGATGATGCGCTCCTCGAACAGCTTGTTGTACGGGTCGGACGTCTTGACGCCGTAGCTGGTCTGCTCCGTGAACTGGGGCAGGATGTAACGCGATTGGGGGCCCGACGGCGCCTGGCCGCCCAGCGAGTTAGCTCCGAAAAGATTGGTCATCAGTTCTCCAAAGTATGAATTGGGCAGCGAAAGGATGGGCGAACCGGCTCAGTTGCCGGTGCCGCCGGCCTGATTCGCACGGGAGACGACGTGGTCGACGAAGCCGTACTCGAGAGCTTCCTTCGCCGTGAACCAACGGTCACGATCGGAGTCCGCGGTGATCTGCTCGACCGTCTGGCCGGTGTGCTGAGCAATCAGCTCGGCCATTTCGCGCTTGGTGTGCTTGAACTGCTCGGCCATGATCGCGATGTCACTGGCGGAACCACCGATACCGGCGGACGGCTGGTGCATCATGATGCGGGCGTGAGGAAGCGCGTAGCGCTTGCCCTTGGTGCCTGCCGAGAGCAGGAACTGACCCATCGACGCCGCAAGGCCCATGCCGAAGGTGGCGATGTCGCACTCGGCGAACTGCATCGTGTCGAAGATCGCCATACCTGCGGTCACGGATCCACCGGGCGAGTTGATGTAGAGCGAGATGTCTCGCGTCGGGTCCTCGGCCGAGAGCAGCAGGATCTGTGCGCACAGCTTGTTGGCGATGTCGTCGTCGACCTGGGTACCGAGGAAAATGATGCGCTCTCGCAGCAAGCGCTCGTACACCGAGTCGCTGAGGTTCAACCCAGCGGTCGCTGAAGTCATGGCGGGACTCTGCAAAGTCTCCAGGTGATTGGAAGTCACGGTACCTGCCTTCTATGTGGATCTACTTGTGCGGTGGATCGTCTATGCGAAACACTTCTACTGACACAGACAGTAACGAAGTAGGGCGGCACCGGAGTCCCGGTGCCGCCCTACTTCGCTCAAAGCGGAAAACTCAGTGCAGTCGATCGTGGTGAAAACACCCGTCCGCCTGCGTTTTTACTTGTCTTCGCTCTCGGCGGAATCAGACTCGTCCGCTTCGGTTTCGGCCTCACTGCTGCCGAACAGCTCTGCGGTGTCGACAACTGCGCCGGAGGTGTCCTTGACACCGGCCGACTCGACGACGGACGCGAGAGCCTTGCCACGACGGACGTCTGCGAAGACGGCGCCGAGCTGGTTGGCCTGCTGGATCTGCTGGATGAACTGCTCAGGAGCCATACCGTAACGCTGCGCCTGGAACAGGATGCGCTCGGTGAGCTCGTCCTGACCGACGGTGACGTTGCCCGCATCGGCAATCGAGTCGAGCAAGAGCTGCGTCTTGACGGAGCGCTCAGCGGCTTCCTGTGCATCCTTGTCGAACTCTTCGCGGCTGCTGCCCTGCTCTTCGAGGAGCTTGTTCAGTGCCTCTTCGTCGTGATCGAGACCGTGAACGGCGTCGTGCAGTGCAGCGTCGACCTCAGCCTTGACGACAGCCTCCGGCAACGGAACCTCGACGGTCTCGAGCAGCTGCTCGAGAACCTTGTCGCGGATCTGACCGGCCTGCTCGACCTTGCGCACGCGTGCGACGCGCTCACGGAGGTCAGCCTTCAGTTCTTCCAGGGTGTCGAACTCGCTGGCGAGCTGAGCGAACTCGTCGTCCTCAGCCGGAAGCTCGCGCTCCTTGACCGTCTGCACGGTCACGGTGACAACAGCTTCCTTGCCTGCGTACTCGCCGGCGACCAGCGTCGACGTGAAGTCCTTGGACTCCCCCGCCTTGAGGCCGATGATGGCTTCGTCGAGGCCCTCGATGAGCTGGCCCGAACCGACCTCGTGCGACAGTCCGCTCGCGGTTGCCTCGGCAACGTTCTCGCCGTCGACGGTGGCCGACAGATCGATGGAGACGAAGTCGCCGTCCTCGACTGCGCGGTCGACGCCGGTGAGGGTACCGAAACGCTGACGCAGCGAAAGCAGCTGCTCTTCGATGGCTTCGTCGGTGATCTCGATCGGATCGACCTCGACGTTGATGGAGCTGAAGTCAGGGAGCTCGATCTCGGGGCGCACGTCGACCTCGGCGGTGAACTCGAGGAGCTCGCCGTCTTCGATCTTGGTGACCTCGATCTCGGGCTGGCCGATGGCCTTCACGCCGGCGCTGGTGACAGCCTCGGAGTAACGCGACGGCAGAGCGTCGTTGACGACCTGCTCGAGCACAGCGCCGCGACCGACACGCGCTTCGAGGAGGCGGGCCGGAGCCTTGCCGGGACGGAAGCCGGGGAGACGAATCTGCTGCGCGAGGGCCTTGTAGGCCTTGTCGAAATCAGACTTGAGTTCCGCGAAGGGCACCTCAACGTTGATACGGACTCGCGTCGGGCTGAGCTGCTCGACGGTGCTCTTCACGAAACTTCGCTCCTTCGTCTGGTCTTGCTCACAACTTGTGTTGAATCGGTACTGCTGTGTGTTCGGTAGTGCTGTGTGTTCGGTACTGCTGTCTGGCGCGGCACTTCACTCCCGGACTTACTGGAGGTGAAGTGCCATGTACGTACTTGTCGGGATGACAGGATTTGAACCTGCGACCCTCCGCTCCCAAAGCGGATGCGCTACCAAGCTGCGCTACATCCCGTTTCCGATCACATGAAACACACGATACGGCCATCCGAGGCCACTAAGACAGCGGGCCACAAAGGCAGCCACCATCGGTGACCGCGCACAACCCTATCGCGCTCACTACTCTCTCACGAACCCGACCGCCATTTGTACACGGCCCGGCTGTCGACCCCGTCAGTATGTCATCCGACGGCAGCCACATACGGCAGCCACATACAGCCTTGCCTCAACTGCCATTCAGAGCCGGAATCAGAAGTCGCGCCTGCGGCCGAGACACCCCAACTCGCCGAGCAATTCGCCAATTCCCCAGGTGAACGACGGTCTCGAACTTCTCCGACCCCCCGATTATGAAATCCGGTGGGGCATTGGGTACAGTTTCGTATCGCAGACGACGAACACGGCGATCCCGAGTTGTCGTATGCACGGGGATGTAGCTCAATGGTAGAGCCTCAGTCTTCCAAACTGATCACGCGGGTTCGATTCCCGTCATCCCCTCCATCAGGAGGGAAACTCCACAAAAGATCCGCATCGGCCCAGCCGGTGCGGATTTTTTGTATTCCGACTTTGTCCACTCAGACCACTCCCCTGCGGTCCGTATCCTGGAGTTGTCCGGATCGATTCTGCTCGGGAGGCCACGTGACCACGATTCTTCTCATACTCGTCGTTCTGGCCGTAGTCGTATTCCTGGTCATGAAAAGCCAGCAACGCGGTTCCGGCCACAGCGCAACACAACTCGACGATGCGAAAGCCGATGCCCGGCAGTCGATCGAACGCCTCGGCGGTCAGGTCTACAACCTGACCGGCAGTGACGACGCGTCGCGCCAAGCCCTCGCCGACGCGGCCGAACGGTACAACGCCGCAGGCTCGCAGATCGATCAGGCCGCAACGCCGGTCCAAGCACGTCTCGCGAAACAGACTGCACTGGAAGGGCTTTACTACATCCGCGCGGCACGGGTGGCGATGGGCATGGATCCGGGACCGGAAGTTCCTTCCATCGACGGACAGAAGGCTGCCGGTTCGGTCACCGAAGACCGTGAGGTCGAATTCGAGGGCCGCAAGGTCGCCGCATCACCCAATCCGTCGTCGCACACACCCAACTACTACCCCGGTGGCCGAGTCGCCGGACGCCCGGTCCCGGCCGGCTGGTACTCCGAACCCTGGTGGAAGCCTGCACTCGTCGCCGGCGCCTGGGGTCTGGGTTCGATGATGCTGTTCTCGACCATGTTCTCCGGCATGGCCGGGGTTCCTTACGGCGCAGAGGCTTTCGCCCAGGGTGGCGATCCCGGCGCCGACACAGGCTCCGGTGACTCGGGAGATCAGGGTATGGACGCCGGTGATCCCGGCGCCGACCAAGGAAGTATCGACAACACGGACTACACCGCTGACGGCGGAAGCGACTGGTCTGGTGGCGACGGAGGCGGAATGGATTTCGGGGGCGGCGGGGACTTCGGCGGCTTCGACTTCTAAGCCGACTGACAGACCGGGCACCAGAACAGGTTTCGTGCCTTCATGACGGAATGCAGGATCGGTGTGCCGCACACGCGGCACGGCGATCCTGCTCTTCTGTAGACATAGGTACGCGGACGATCCTTCGCGTACGCCGGATCTCCGTTGTCGTGCTCGGCGCGAACGACGTGCATCTTCCCGCGTCTGACGCCGACTTTCATCAATTCGACTAGGTCTGCCCACATGGCGGTCCACTCGCCGTGAGAGACGAGATTCCCCGGTCGTTCAGGGTTGATTCCGTGACGAAAGAGAAGTTCGGCGCGATAGACGTTGCCGACACCCGCCAGGACCGCCTGGTCCATCAGCAGGGCGCCGATTGCCGTCTTGGACTTGGAGATTCGCAACCAGGCCTTCTCTGGATCCGCGTCGCGGCGCAGTGGGTCCGGCCCGAGTCTGGCCTCGATCGCGGCGACCTGAGGAGGTAGCAGGACTTCGCAGGCGGTGGGACCACGAAGGTCGGTGCCGAAATCGGCACCGACCATACGCATCCGGACCTGACCTACCGGTTCTTCCATCGGCAGGGTGACGTCGGTGAACTTTCCGTACAACCCGAGGTGTACGTGAACTGTCAGACCGTTGTCGTACGTGTGCCAGAGGTGCTTTCCCCAGGCATCCGAGGACGTGAGTACGTGTCCGTCCACCAGGCGCGCGTCCTCGGCGAATCTGCCTTGCGGACTGAGGACGCGGACCGGTGAACCGACGAACTTGCGGGCATGCAACCGTGCCAGCCGGTGCAGGGTATGACCTTCAGGCACGGAACAACTTTCGGATCAGGCTTGCGGCAGAGCCGGTGCGACGCCGGTCTTCTCGTACTCGGACAGGATGTCGATACGACGCTGGTGGCGCTCTTCACCCGACCATGCGGTGGCGAGGAAAGCGTCGACGATGGCAAGCGATTCCTCGAGGGAATGCATACGCCCGCCGATGCCGATCAGCTGAGCGTTGTTGTGCTCACGTGCCAGCTTCGCCGTTTCGACGCTCCAAGCGAGGGCGCACCGTGCGCCGGGAACCTTGTTCGCTGCGATCTGCTCGCCGTTGCCACTGCCACCCAGGACGATTCCCAGGCTGCCTTCGTCGGCGACGACGCGCTTTGCGGCTTCGATGCAGAAAGCCGGGTAGTCGTCCACGGCGTCGTACTCGTGAGCACCACAGTCGATGGCCTCGTGGCCGTTCGCTTTCAGGTGTTCGATGATCTCGTTCTTACGTTCGAATCCGGCATGGTCGGCACCCAGGTATACGCGCATGGCGACAATTCTCTCAGGCCCGACCAGCCGGGCGCACCCGGGTCGACGTCACACTTTCAGGAACACGCATCGCCGCGCGAGCACACCTATCGTGGTGCCCATGTACCCCGTCAACGGCCAGGCCGCTGCACCCGCCGTTCGTGTGTCACCGGGCAGTGACGCCGTTCGCCACCCGTGGGAAATCCCGCTACTCGTGCTCGCGGTGCTGACGACGGTCGTCACTTATGTGGTGGCGATCGTTCTGATCGCTGCGGGTGATCTGTCGACGTGGATCCTCGTGGTGCTCGCGGCTCCGATCCTGCTGTTCCTCGCGCGAGGTCAGCTGTACGGATCGCAACAGGTCAACGGAATCAAGATGACGCCTTCACAGTTTCCGGAGGGGTATCAGCTCGTTGCCGAGGCTGCGGCACGGTTCGGCATGAAAACTCCGCCGGATGCCTACGTCGTGCTGGGGAACGGACGGATCAACGCGTTCGCGTCGGGGCACGGATTTCGCCGTTTCGTCGTCGTCTACAGCGACCTGTTCGAAGTCGGTGGGCAGGCACGCGAGCCCGATGCGCTCGCATTCATCATCGGCCACGAGGTCGGCCACATCGCTGCCGGGCATGCGTCGTACTGGCGCCAGTGGGGACAGTTCGCGTCGAACTACATTCCGGTGATCGGGTCTTCGCTGTCGCGTTCCATGGAGTACACGGCGGACAACTTCGGCTTTCACATGCGTCCGCAGGGTGCACCGGGCGCGATGGGCGTCCTAGGCGCGGGAAAGTATCTGGTGGGTCTGGTCGGGTTCGACGAACTGGCCGATCGGGCGACACTCGAATCCGGGTTCTTCCCGTGGTTCGTCAACATCTTGTCGTCGCATCCGGTGCTGACCTGGCGTGCGGCTGCGCTTCGCAACCGCACGCACTCAGGGCATCTGTTCTTCCGGCCGGGTCAGCTCTACCGAAATCCGGCGCTCACTGCCGCTCAGTCGAACTGAGGATCCTCGTTGCGGGTCCGCTTGAGCTCGAAGAAGTGGGGGTAGCCGGCCAGCGCGACTGCGCCGTCCCACACCTTGCCTGCGTCCTCGCCGCGCGGGATGCGTGAGAGCACGGGGCCGAAGAACGCCACACCGTTGACATGGATCGTCGGGGTTCCGACGTCGGGTCCGACGGCGTCCATGCCCTTGTGGTGGCTCTCGCGCAGAGCCTCGTCGTACTTGTCGGTGTCGGCGGCCTCGGCCAGTTCAGGTGGCAGGCCGACCTCGGCAAGGGACGACTTGATGACGTCGGCGAAGTCCTTGTTTCCCTCGTTGTGAATCTTCGTCCCCATCGCCGTGTACAGCGGCAGCAGGATATCGTCGCCCTTCAGCTGCGCTGCAGCGATGGCGACACGGACCGGGCCCCAGGCCTTGGTCATCATCTCCCGGTACTCGTCGGGAAGGTCACGGCCCTCGTTGAGAACCGCAAGGCTCATCACGTGGAACTTGGCCTCGATGTCGCGTACCTGCTGGGCCTCGAGAATCCAGCGTGAGGTGATCCAGCACCACGGGCAGAGCGGATCGAACCAGAAGTCAGCAGTGTCCGTGGTCTTGCTCGAGGTTGCGCTCACGAAGAAACTCCCTATCAGTTCATGTCGGTCAGGTCATATCAGTTCGGGGACATACTCCCGTTCTGCCAACAATCATGAACCCGCAATCCTTCCCGCGCTTTCCCCCGAACCACCTCCCGATCGCAGTAGTGTCGAAAAGAAACGAGTACGAAGGAGTGGTTCAGTAATGAGCACCAACCGGAGATTCGTGATCGTCGGCGGCGGGCTCGCGGGCGCAAAGATCGCAGAAGCCCTGCGTGACAGAGATTTCGACGGTGAGATCACCGTATTGAGTGAAGAAGACCACCTCCCGTACGAGCGTCCGCCGCTGTCGAAAGAGTTCTTCGCAGGCAAGAAGACACTCCCCGAATTCACCGTCCACGACGGCGAGTGGTTTCGCGACCATCGCGTCGATCTTCGCCCGGGAACGACGGCAACGGCCATCGACCCCGCTGCGCACACCGTGTCACTTCCGGACGGTTCCACGATCAGGTACGACAAGCTCGCCTTGGCCACCGGTTCGCGGTCGCGGCGCCTCGACATCCCGGGGTCCGACGCCGAGGGTGTTCACTACGTGCGAACAGTCGATCAGGCCGCCGCGCTGCTGCGCACCCTGGCCGCCGACAAGAAGCTCGTCGTGGTCGGTGCCGGCTGGATCGGCCTCGAAATTGCCGCGTCGGCTCGCGGTTTCGACGTCGAGGTCACCGTGCTCGAACATGCCGGCCTTCCGCTCGAATCGACCCTCGGCCCGGAAATGGGTGAGGTCTTCGCCGCGCTGCACCGCCAGAACGGGGTGGACTTACGCACCGGCACGGACGTCACCGCAATCTCTGTCGACGGCGGTCACGCCTCGGGTGTCACTTTGAGTGATGGAACCGTGATTCCGGCCGACGCCGTGTTGATCGCTGTCGGCGCATTGCCGAACACCGAGTTGGCATCGGAGGCGGGTATCGACGTCGAGAACGGGGTTCTCGTCGACGCCGGTCTGCAGAGCAGCGACCCCGACGTGGTCGCAGTGGGTGACATCGCGGCCGCACAGCATCCGATTCTGAATGCACGAATTCGGGTGGAGCACTGGGCAAACGCACTCAACCAACCCGAGACGGCCGCAGAGACCATGTTGGGACGGCCCGCCGAGTACGTCCGCATGCCGTATTTCTTCACCGATCAGTACGACCTCGGAATGGAATACGTAGGTCACGCACCGCACGGCGGCTACTCCCGTGTCGTCACTCGCGGCGACGTCGACAAGCGCGAGTTCCTGGCATTCTGGCTCGATTCCGCGAACAAGGTGCTCGCCGGCATGAACGTGAACATCTGGGATGCCGGTGACGCCATCAAGGAATTGGTCGCGTCTTCGCGTCCCGTCGATCCGGAGCGGTTGGCCGATCCGGAGATTCCGCTGGCAGAAGTGTCCGCTTGAGTGAAGTCGTTCTCTTCGTGATGGGATGGACGTAACAGATCCGCACCATCTACGAGGAGATCTTTGTGGTCGCACCGAACCTGACACGCGAAACCGCAGCGCAACGGTCAGCAATCCTGACCGTCGAGAACTACCTGATCGAACTCGATCTCACCGACGGCAAAGACGCACCCGGCGAGGAGACGTTCTCCTCGAAGACCACCGTCACGTTCACCGCCACGGCCGGAGCAAGCAGCTTCATCGACATCGTCGCGGCCAGAGTCCATTCCGCGGTCCTCAACGGCACCGCGCTCGACATCTCCGGCTACGACGAGTCGACGGGCATCAGCCTGCCTGATCTCGCTACCGACAACGAGTTGGTCATCGAGGCCGATTGCATCTACTCCCACACCGGCGAGGGACTGCACCGATTCGTCGACCCGACCGATGACTCCGTCTACCTCTATTCACAGTTCGAGACGGCCGACGCCAAGCGCATGTTCGCGTGCTTCGATCAGCCTGATCTCAAGGCCACGTTCGACGTCCGCGTCACCGCTCCCACGTCGTGGAAGGTCATCTCCAACTCCGCGGTCGTCGAGACCCTTGCCGCCGATCCCGGCAAGCACGTCTTCAGGACCACCCCGAAGATGAGCACGTACCTGGTGGCGCTCATCGCCGGTCCCTACGCGCAGTGGACCGACAACTACTCCGACGAGCACGGCGACATCCCGCTCGGAATCTTCTGCCGCGCTTCGCTGGCCGAGTTCATGGACGAGGAGCGACTGTTCACCGAGACCAAGCAGGGATTCGACTTCTATCACCGCAACTTCGGTGTTCCCTATGCTTTCGGCAAGTACGACCAGCTCTTCGTCCCCGAATTCAATGCCGGCGCGATGGAGAATGCCGGCGCCGTGACATTCCTCGAGGACTACGTCTTCCGCTCCAAGGTGACCCGCTACTCGTACGAACGTCGTGCCGAAACGGTCCTGCACGAAATGGCGCACATGTGGTTCGGCGACCTCGTCACGATGGCGTGGTGGGACGACCTGTGGCTCAACGAGTCGTTCGCGACCTTCGCTTCGGTCCTGTGCCAGACCGAGGCCACGGAGTACACGAACGCCTGGACGACGTTCGCCAACGTCGAGAAGTCGTGGGCGTACCGCCAGGACCAGTTGCCGTCGACGCACCCGATTGCCGCGGACATTCCGGACCTGGCCGCCGTCGAGGTGAACTTCGACGGCATCACGTACGCGAAGGGCGCCAGCGTCCTCAAGCAGTTGGTGGCATACGTCGGACTCGAGCCGTTCCTCGCCGGACTGCGTGAGTACTTCCGTGAGCACGCATTCGGGAACGCAACCTTCGACGATCTGCTGGGCTCACTCGAAAAGTCCTCGGGCCGTGACCTTTCCGACTGGGGTCGGCAGTGGCTCAAGACCACCGGTTTGAACATCCTGCGCCCCGACTTCGATGTCGACGCAGACGGAAAGTTCACCCGCTTCGCCGTCCTGCAGGACGGTGCTGCACCAGGCGCCGGCGAGCGGCGAATCCACCGGATCGCCATCGGAATCTACGACGACGTCGACGGCAAGTTGGTGCGAAGCCATCGCGTCGAACTCGACCTCGATGCCGTGGAAAGCACGGATGTCCCCGAACTTGTCGGCGTCGCCCGCGGTGCACTCGTGTTGGTCAACGACGACGATCTCACCTACGGCTCCGTGCGACTCGATCCCGAATCGTTGGCGACGGCGATCGAGCGGGTCGGCGACATCACCGACTCACTCCCCCGCACCCTGGTCTGGTCGGCGGCGTGGGAAATGACCCGTCAAGCCGAACTGAAGGCACGCGACTTCGTCGCGCTGGTCGAGCGCGGCATCAGTTCGGAGACCGAAGTCGGTGTGGTGCAACGTCTCTTGCTCCAAGCCCAAACCGCCATCGGCTCCTACGCAGATCCGGCCTGGGCCGAGGCCGAAGGCGCGGCGAGCTTCGCCAATCGGTTGCTCGAACTCGCGCGTGAGGCAGAGGCCGGGTCCGACCACCAGCTGGCATTCGTCAACGCACTCACCGGCGCAGCACTCTCCCCGTGGCACACCGAGGTACTGCGCGAATTGCTCGACGCCGATCCCTCCACCGTTGGGCTCGACGGCCTGATCGTCGACACGGACCTGCGCTGGCGCATCGTCGGGGCACTCGCGGCCGCCGGTGAGATCGACGCCGAAGGAACCGCAACTCCATTCATCGACGCCGAAGCTCAGCGTGACCCGACCGCTGCGGGCGCTCGTCAAGCCGCGGCGGCCGCGGCCGGACGTCCGCAGGTCGCTGTCAAGGAAGAGGTCTGGGCAAAGGTCGTCGGCGACGACTCCGTGCCCAACATCACCGCGCGATCGATCATCGGCGGGTTCGCTCGCGAAGGCCAGGACGAATTGCTCGAGCCCTTCGTCTCCCGCTACTTCGCCGATATCGCGGCGGTGTGGGAACGACGCTCGAGCGAAGTGGCACAGACGGTCGTCATCGGGCTGTACCCGTCGTGGTCGATCTCGGACGAATCCGTAGCGGCAGCAGACCGGTTCCTCGAAGGCGACATCCCTCCCGCGTTGCGTCGCCTGGTCGTCGAAGGCCAGGCCGGCGTGGTTCGTTCACTCGCAGCACGAAAGTTCGACGCGAGCTGACATGCGAAAGGCCGGTGACCGCGTCGATTCTCACGAACCGACGCGGGCACCGGCCTGTGTCTGACAAACAGTTACGGCGCTGAAATTGCGGCTGCCATAACGCGGATAGCGCTGATCAGTCCGTCGATCAGGTTGCCTTCACTGAAGGATGCAACAGCTGCCGTTGCTCCGAGCTGGGTAACACGATCGGTGACCCGATCGGCGATTGCCCGACCGCTGCGAACCTCGACGGTGCGCTGGTTGGGCGAAACGGCGATCAGGACGGAACGCTCGGCTTCGGGCGTGGTCGGGAACAATGCGTCGGCACCCGCTGCCGGATCAGAACCGAGATCACCGACGTACGCGTTGAACCGCACCTTGGTGGCCCGCGTCGCTTCGGTCATCGCGACGTCGAGCGCGACCAGATCCATGGTCTCGAACGGAAGATCGTCGGTGAACGGCTCGCCGATGCGATGCACACCGGATACGCGTCCACTGGACGTGACGACGCTGCCGACGGGCAGGTCCTCGGGCGCTACTGCGAGCGCGGTCGAATGATCACCACTTGCCACTTGCGGACCCTCCGATCAGATCAGCCGAACCGGCTTCGATTGCGTGTGCACTGCCGTGATGGCCACCGCGAACGGTGACCTCGTCGACAGCACTCCACAGCACGGGAGCGTGATCCCACGACTCACCGAGATGGAACGCCGGCGGAACCGGTCCCGGCGTCTTCTTCCCGAGGAAGGACGCAGCCGCGAAGAACGCGGTGATCAAGGCCGGAATCCCAACGTATATCAGTACTACCTCGAGAATGCTCACACCAGATAACGTAGCCCAGAACGCCAGGAAGGAAAGCGTCAGGGCCACAAATTCTCGGGCAATTTCGTTTCGGTGACGCTAGAACTCAATTCAGGCTGCGCCCACGCCGACACATTGCTCAGGCTGCGCCCACGCCGACACATAGCTCAGGCTGCGCCCACGCCGAGATAAGGCATCCACGCCGGATGCAATTCCTTGGTCGCCGCGAGCAGACGCCAGTGAGGTCCGGACGGCGGGACCAATTCCGCACGGAGGGTCCATCCGAGTTCGCTGAGCATCTTGTCTGCCTTGCGGTGATTGCAGGGGGCACAGCACGCGACGCAGTTCTCCCACGAATGCCCGCCACCTCTGCTGCGAGGAACGACGTGGTCGATGGTTTCGGCTTTGGCTCCGCAGTACGCACATCGGAAGTGGTCACGATGCATCAGCGCGGCACGAGTCATGGGGATGCGGGCGCGATATGGAACGCGCACGTAGGTGCGCAATCGAATGACCGAGGGAACCTGCACCGACCAGTCCGCGGAATGGACTACCGGGCCCTGTTCGTCCTCGTGGACGGTATCGGCCTTGCCGCAGGCCATCAGTACGACCGCGCGCCTGGCAGGAAGGGCGGTCAGCGGTTCGTACGTGACGTTGAGCAGTAGCACCCGACGTTTCACCCACTCGGGGACGACGCGATCGGGAGGGAACATCTCGAGGTGAGAATGCTCGTCGGAAAAGAGTGGGTCGGTAGTGTGCGCGAACCCGTCAGGAACAACTTCCAGAACAGCCCCTAACGCGTGGTCGTTCCGCGCGCTAGTGGGCTGGAGTTGTCGGTGATTGCGTGCAGCATGTCGGTTCTTCATACGACCTCCGGGAGACTGCCCCCAAGTTGACCACGGATGATCGCGTTACGCACTCTCATTTCGAACAAAATTGCCAGGACGGCCGGTGAATTTCCGGTGAATGGGTACGCACTCCGACTCGATACAACCGTCGTCGACCCGGAAACCGACCACTACGGCCGTCAGGCACAATGGAACTTGCCATGAATGACGTACAGCACGACGTGCAGCAGACCTTCTACGACGCCGTCGGCGGAGCCGAGACGTTTCACAAGCTCACCGCGCGATTTTACGAAGAAGTCGCGAAGGACGAGGTTGTGCGCCCGCTCTACCCCGAGGCCGATCTCGGCCCGGCCGAGCGGCGGATGCGGATGTTCCTCGAGCAGTACTGGGGCGGACCGCACACGTACTCGGAGGAGCGTGGACACCCGCGTCTGCGGATGCGCCACAATCCATTCGTGATCGGCCCGATCGAGCGTGATGCGTGGCTGCGGTGCATGCACGTCGCCATCGCGTCCATCGACGAGAAGACTCTGAGCCCGGTGCACCGCAAGCAGTTGATCGACTACATGGAGATGGCTGCCGCGTCCATGGTGAACTCCGCTATCTGACCGTCTACTTAGCCTTCGGCCTGAACACGCGCGCGACCCGGCGGACTGCTCGTACCCCGAACGACACCGTGGGATGCAGGGGCGAACTCAAGATTGCATGCTTGCGCACGTACTCTTCGACCTCCCACTCCGACCAACTGCCCGCACGGAAGAGTGCGGCATCGCCGACACTCAGGGTTCGCTCGGCGATTCCGTCGGCCTGAACGGTGACCGACCCTTCGATGATGTGCACGATTTCGTCCGCGTGGAAGTACCAGCGGAAGCGCCCCTTCGTGCAATCCCAGACGTGTGTAGTCGTGGTCCCGTCTTTACTCGCCGACCATTGCGCCGACCGTGCAACCGGTGTGCCGAAGATTATCCAGTCGCGGTTGATCGGATCATCTTCGAGCAGTACATGATCCAAACTGACCGCTTCGATTGCCGACAAAGTCAAGGCCAAGCCCCCTTGGTTGAATTCCCGAATACTTCTCCCCCGGCAGTAACACCAAAGTTGCCACATGGTGTCACCGCGTGAATGCAAAGTACACCAAGGCTAGGTAAAGAGTCACGCTTTTGCCGTGTCCAAGTCGTGAGAGTGCCAGACGTTTGGCACTATGAACTGCTGTGAGCACCCCCGCGGATTCGTCCTCTGTAAGCCGGCCCGAAGCCCCGTGGTGGAACGAGGCGGTCTTCTATCAGATCTATCCGCGTTCTTTTGCCGATTCGGGCAGCGACGGTATCGGCGACCTCGGCGGAGTCGAGGAGAAACTCGGCTACCTCGAACTGCTCGGCATCGATGCAATCTGGTTGAGCCCGGTGATGAAGTCACCGATGGCAGACCACGGCTACGACGTCTCGGATCCTCGCGACATCGATCCCCTCTTCGGCGATCTGGCGACGATGGATTCACTGATCACGTCAGCCCACGAACGCGGAATCAAGGTCACGATGGACCTGGTCCCGAACCACACGAGTGATCAGCACGAGTGGTTCAAGGCAGCCCTGGCGTCGGCGCCAGGTTCTGCGGAGCGATCCCGCTACATCTTCCGAGACGGCAAAGGTGAAAACGGCAACGAACCGCCGAACAACTGGCCGAGCATCTTCGGCGGCCCGGCATGGACCCGCGTCAGCGAAGCCGACGGAACACCCGGCCAGTGGTACCTGCACATCTTCGCCAAGGAACAGCCCGACCTGAACTGGGACAACCCCGAGGTCTTCGACGACCTCGCCAAGACTCTGCGCTTCTGGCTCGAGCGCGGAATCGACGGATTCCGCATCGACGTGGCCCACGGAATGGCTAAGCCCGACGGTTTGCCGGACCACGACTGGGAGCTCAACGAGCTCATGCGCAATTCCGACGACGACCCGCGGTTCAACAACCCGGCAGTTCACGAAATCCACCGCGGCATCCGCAAGGTCATGGACGAGTTCCCGGAGGCGATGACCGTCGGCGAGATCTGGGTGAAGGACAACCAGAAGTTCGGCGAATACATCCGGCCAGACGAACTGCATCTCGGATTCAACTTCCGACTTGCAGAAACCGAATTCTCCGCCGAGTCCGTCCGGGAGGCCGTGGAGAACTCTCTTGCGGCCGTCGCCGAGGTCGGGGGTGTGCCCACGTGGACGCTGTCGAATCACGACGTCGAACGTGAAGTCACGCGCTACGGCGGGGGTGAGATCGGAACCCAACGCGCACGGGCGATGATCCTCGTCGAACTGGCGCTTCCGGGCGCGAGCTTCATCTACAACGGAGCCGAACTCGGCCTGCCGAACGTCGACCTGCCCGACGAGGCACTACAGGACCCGGTCTGGGAACGATCCGGACATGCCGAGCGAGGACGCGACGGCTGCCGAGTGCCCCTTCCGTGGGAAGGAAGCGAACCCCCGTTCGGATTCACCACCGGCGCGAGCACCTGGTTGCCGATGCCACGCGAGTGGTCGACGCTCACGGTGGAGGCGCAGATCGAGGACGTCGACTCGATGCTCTCGCTTTATCGCGCCGCCCTCGAACTTCGTAGCGCCAGGCCGGAGTTCTCCGGCGCCGACATCGATTGGTACGGCAGTCCCCCCGGCTGCCTCGCTTTCCGTCGACGCGGTGGTCTGATCTGTGCTCTCAACACCACGGAGGTGCCGATCGCACTGCCGAGCGGGCAGCTACTGTTGAGCAGCGCACCACTCCTCGACGGTCAACTACCCGTCAACGCTGCGGCGTGGCTGATCTGAGAGAACACCGCACCCGCCACCTGAACTCCTATCGTGCGACCATCAGCGGTATCGAACCACCGCGGTGACGGTAGATCGAACCGAACCGTGCATCGAGCCGCACCCAGGATTTGCTCGCCCGCACCCGAACCAGTTCCGAGGCGTCGATCTGCTCGAGGTCGATGTCGGCGGTCATCGCCTCGGACCCGGCGTGCGGAACGAATCCCATTGCGGTCAAGGCAAAAACAACCCGCATCGAGATCCCGACCGTGCCGGACGGACCACTGACCTCGAGCACGTCCTGATCGAGCAACGACGCCGGCGGACCGTGACTACTTCCATGCTCCAGTGCCAAGGCGTTGCCCCGCTGCGCCAGTTCGATCAGCACCCGGGCGGGTACGTCGTCCAGGTGCTCGAAGCCGTCCATCGGCGGCAACGCCCCACGCCACGCCGAATCCATGGCGAACCCCGGATCGATCAGCTCACTTGTCGCCTGCTCCACCGCCGAGAGCAACTGATCGCCGGCAGCCGAGGTGTCGTCAGGGTTGATGGTGCCCGCCACGGTTCGCGTAGCGAGAGCGTCGAAACCCGTTGACGCCCAAACGCTCAGGTGAGCATCTCCGCGTCGACGCATCCGGATGACCGTGGACTCGTCCAAACGCAAGGCATGACCGATGAAGCCGGCCAGGTTCTTTCGCTCGGCCTCCTCGGGCACGGTCAGTACACGTTCATGCACGTTGCCAGCTCTCCAAGTACTCGCGCTCGGGCCCGCTGAGGCGACGCAAACGTTGAGTGTCGATATCGAAGGCCGCGATCTGAGTCGACGCCACGATGGACGGCGGGACACTGAGATCCGCACCGCGGGGGCGAACCTCGTACGCGATGGTGAAGTCCACCGCGCGCACCTTTTCCACCCACATGAAGACGTCGAGCGGCGAATCGTCGTGCCGCAGTTGGCCGCGGTACCGCACATGGAGATCGGCAATCACGGCCCCGTCACGCAGGGTGACCGTCGGGCGCGAGTCTTCGAACAACCAAGGAATCCGCGCCTCTTCGAGCAACGTCACCATCCGTGCGTGGTTGATGTGCTGGAAGGCATCCATGTCGGACCACCGAACCACAACTTCGGCGTGGAATCCTTCGCTCAACGTCCTACCTCCGATCGGGTGCCCATGCTGCGCACCATGCTACGAACCTGACGCGCCGCCACCGAGAGCGTCGCGAGGTCAAGCGTCCCAGACTCGAAGATCTCGACGAGAGCTGCCCTCGCCCGGCTCAGACGCGAGGCATTGGTCGACTCCCATTCGTCGATCTTCTCCTGCGGCGACTCCCCCGGTTCGCCGCCGGCCAGAACCTCCATCGTCAGCTGCCGAAGCGAACTGTAGAGGTCGTCTCGCAACGCGAGCCTCGCGAGCGAGTGCCATCGATCGCCGCGCTCGAGTCCCGAGACCGCGCTCAGCAACCAGTCGATTCCCAGATGCGCGTCCAAGGCGTAGTACAGCTCCGCAACTTCGGCGATGTCGTGATCTGCGATGTCGGCGATATCCGCGATGTCGAGCAGGCAGTAGACATCCAGCAGCCGGAACACGTCCAGCGCCAACGCTTCCGGAGCCCCACGGTCGATCACCGACTGCGCGCGCACCAGCAGATCGTCGAGCTGATGACCGGCGAGCAGTCCGGGAACCAGCGGGGCCGTCGCCCGATACGCCGCCGAGTAACGCGCAACCTCGGCACCGACGGCGATCGGCTGGGGCCGATTGGCCAGGAACCACCGCGACGCGCGGTCGAGCAAGCGGCACGACTCAACGATCAACTCGTTTTCGATCTCTGCACTGACGCCCGCCGAGCGGATTCGCGACCACACCTCGTCGAGCGCAAACACCTCTCGCACAGCGGCGTAGGCACGGATCGAGTCCGTACTGCTCGCTCCGGTCTCCTCGGCCAAGCGGTAGGCGTACGTGATTCCGCCGTTGTCGATCACTTCGTTCACGAGCATCGTCGCGACGATCTGCCGCCGCAACGGGTGTGCCTTGATCTCCGTTTCGAACCGATCGCGAACAGCGGTCGGGAAGTACTGCGGGATCTGCTGGGCGAAGAAATCGTTGTCCGGCAACTCGGTTGCGAGCAGATCGTCCTTGAGTGAAAGCTTCACGTGCGCCGTCAGCGTCGCCAATTCCGGCGACGTCAGACCCACACCGGCCTCGAGTCGACGCTCGATCTCCTTGTCGGTCGGCAACGCCTCGAGCTTGCGGTCAAGGCCACGTGCCTTGGTCAGATCCGTCAACTGACGGCGGTGAACACCGAGCATCTGAGAAGCGGTCACGCGGGAGATTCCGAGCAGCGCGTTCTGAGCAATGTTGTCCGCCAACACCAGCGCCGCCACGTCGTCGGTCATCGACGCCAGCAACGGATTCCGTTCCTGCGTGGGCAGTAACTGCGAACGCACGAGCGAATCGAGAAGAATCTTGATGTTCACTTCGTGATCGGAGCAGTCGACGCCGGCCGAGTTGTCGATGGCGTCGGTGTTGATGTGACCGCCGCTGGCGCTGAACTCGATTCTTCCCAGAGCAGTGACGCCGAGGTTGCCGCCCTCCCCGATCACCTTGACCCGCAGATCTTGACCGTCGACACGCACGGCGTCGTTGCTCTTGTCGCCAACCTGCGCATTGGTCTCGGTCGACGCTTTGACGTATGTACCGATTCCGCCGTTCCACAGCAGATCCACCGGTGCCGACAGAATCGCCTGCATCAATTCCGGCGGCGAGAGCTTCGTGACCCCCTCGGCCAGACCCAGTGCGATCCGGACGCTTTCGGCGATCGGAACCGACTTGACCGTGCGGTCCCATACGCCGCCACCTTCACTGATCAGGCTCTTGTCGTAGTCGGCCCATGACGACCGTGGCAACTCGAAAAGTCGTTGACGTTCGACGAACGAGCTCGCTGCATCCGGGTTCGGATCGAGGAAGATGTGTCGATGATCGAACGCGCCCACCAGACGGATGTGCCGACTGAGGAGCATTCCGTTGCCGAACACGTCTCCGCTCATGTCGCCGACGCCTACCGTCGTGAAATCCTGCGTCTGCGTGTCGACCCCGAGTTCGCGGAAGTGCCGCTTGACGCTTTCCCAGGCGCCGCGAGCGGTGATACCCATGCCCTTGTGGTCGTATCCCACGGAGCCACCCGAGGCAAACGCGTCGCCGAGCCAGAAGTCGTACTTGGCGGCAACCGAATTGGCGAGATCCGAGAACGTCGCCGTGCCCTTGTCCGCGGCGACCACCAGGTAGCGATCCTGATCGTCCTTGCACACCACTCGATCCGGCGTCACAACTTCGCCGGTAGCCGCGTGCACGTTGTCGGTGATGTCGAGCAATCCGGAGATTAACGTGGTGTAGCAGGCCTTGCCGGTTTCCAGCGTCGCCATTCGATCAACGGCCGGATCGCCCGTCGGCAGAGGCGGATTCTTCACGACGAAGCCGCCCTTGGCGCCGACCGGCACGATCACCGCGTTCTTGACGGCCTGAGCCTTCACCAAGCCGAGCACCTCGGTGCGGAAATCCTCGCGCCGGTCGGACCAGCGGAGCCCGCCGCGCGCGACTGCGCCGAATCGCAGGTGGACGCCTTCGACCTCGGGTGAGTACACGTAGATCTCGAAAGCCGGCCGCGGCTTGGGCAACTCGCTGATCCGTGAGGGATCGAGCTTGACCGACAGGTAGTCGCGAGAGCGGCCATCGGCGTCGACGACGTAGAAATTGGTACGCAAGGTCGCCTTCACCAAGGAGAACATTCCACGCAGAATGCGATCGGCATCCAAGCTGAGTACCTCGTCGATGGACGCACGCAACTGCTCGTCCAATTCGGCGACGCGAATGTCGTCCTGCTTCTCGGGGTCGAACATCGCCTCGAACAACTGCACTAATGCAAACGCGGTCTGCGGGTGTGTAAGCGCGATTCCTTCGATGTGGAACTGACTGTATGGAAATGTGGCCTGGCGCAGATACTTTGTGTAAGCACGCAGCACCACGGCTTGCCGCCAGGACATTCCGGCCCGCAGCACCAACTCGTTGAATCGGTCAGCTTCGGCCCGGCCGAACCAGACTGCACCGAATGCAGCCGTGAATCGCTTCTGGACCTCGGTCAGCGGGGCGGTACTGGTCTCGAGCGGCACCTGCGCATCGAGGTCGATCTCGACCGACGCCCGAAGATCCGCCGGTACCGACAATCCGAAATCGTAGATCCAGCACTGAACGCCGTCGAGTCGCTGCACGACGTGCGGCCGCTCGTCGAGAACTTCGACGCCGAGTGACTGCAGCACCGGTAGCACCTGGCTCAACGAGATACCGTCGCCGCCGACGAAGAGCGTGAAGCGCCAGGCACCGGGCGCGGAGTCCACAGCACGATAGAGCAGTACGTCGATCGCGCCTGGCGCCAACGCCTCGAGTCTGGCGATGTCGGCCAACGCGCGTGACGGTTCGAAGTCCTCCTTGTATCCATCGGGAAGCACCCGCGAATACCGCTGCACCAGTTCCGGATCCACACCTGGACTTTCACGAACAAGGTCGTTGATGCGGTCGTCCCAGCTACGACTGACTTCGGTCAACAGAGCCTGAACTCGCTCGCGGTTGGCCTCGGAGACATCCAGATGAACCGGCTCACTGTCCGGATCGCGCCGGATCGTCACGTGCAACAGCGCAAGATCGTTCTCGGTAACCCGGGCGGTGTAATCGACTGTGCCTGGTCCGAATTCGCGCCACAACAGGTTTTGCATCGCCAGTCGCACCCGCGTCGTGTACCGGTCGCGGGGTAGATACACCAAGCAGGATACGAACCGTCCGAACGTGTCCTCGCGGACAAAGAGTCGCACCTGTCGACGCAGCCCGATGCTGTGCACGGCGTGGACGGTCTCGAACAAGGTCTCGGCGTCGCTCGAGAACAACTCGGTGCGTGGGAACGACTGGATGACCTCGAGCATCGCCTGACCGGAGTACGAATGCAGGTCGACACCGGCACGCGCGATGACTTCGCGAACGCGGCGCTCGATCAGAGGAATCGCGAGGACGTTCTCGTGGAGTGCGACCACGGTGAACACACCCAGGAATCTGTGCTCCCCCACGATGTTTCCCTCGTCGTCGAGGATCGAGACACCCACGAAGTACGGGTAGACGGCGCGGTGCACCGTGGCGGGGAACGATCCCTGCGTCAGGACCAGAAGCGGTCGATCCGGGAGATCTGCGACGGGAGGCAAACTCATCGGGCCTTCGGTGACCGCGTCGGAGCGCAGCACGCCGAGCCCGCTGCCGGCGACCGTGCGTGAACCGTCCTTCGTACCCTCGAATCGCCGGTATCCGAGCACGGCATAGTTTCCGTCCGCCATCCACCGCAGCAGCCGAGCGGTATCGGAGAACTCTTCGGGGGTGATCCTCCCGGAGGCAGTTTCTGCAGCACTCTCCAACTCGTCGGCAACGCGCAGTTGCAATGCCTTCATGTCCGGGGTGTCACCAACCACCTGGCGGACGTCTGCGAGCACCTTGCCGAGGTGTGCTTCGATCGCGTCGAGAGCGGAATCCTCGACTTTGGAGTCCAACTGGACGTGCATCCAGGATTCTTGGATACCGCTGTCGCCCAAGGACATCAGATTGCCCGAGTCATCGCGTTCAACCGTCAGGATCGGATGGGCGAATTGACTGATTCCCACACCTTGTCGGTTGAGCATCGCGGTAACGGACTCGACGAGCAACGACATGTCGTCGGTGACGATCTGGACGGCAGCGCCGAGACCCTCGGATCCTGACGGGCGGTACACACGCCATACGGCCGTGCCCGGGGTCCGCTGCCTCCCGAGCGCAAGATGCGCGAGCAGGACTCGATCCGATCGACCGTTGATGACGTCGTCGCTGTCACCCTCGTCGATATGCGTGAAAAAGGCCTCGCGAAGACGCGTCAACAACGTCGCTTCGTCGAGGCCTGTGCCCTGCTGCCGTACACGGTCTGTCATTCCTGGCTCACATCCTTGTGGGTTCTGATCGCCGCGACCAATCTCTGACTCGAGACTAGCCGCGGCAACCAGTACCTAGGGTGAACTGAGAAACGAAATCTACGATGTCGTCATCTGAACAAGCGATGCTTCGAGCACCGCGCGTTCGCTGTCCGCCAGCGGTCTGGACTTTTCGGACACCGTGTCGAATCCGACCATCAACGCGTCGCCGAAAGCGCATTCGACACCCGCGTTGTCACGGATGACGTGCCGAACCGTGAACGAGGAAGTCCCGACGTGAGTCGTGAAGATCTCCACATTCAAGGGACCGGACCGATCGGTGACCGGCTTGAGGAACTCGACGGTCATCTTTCGAACCACGAGGTATCCCGGCCGGCCGCCGAGCGGCGCCAGTTTCGCTTCCAGGAACTGGATGCGCGCTTCCTGCATGTACTCGACGTAACGCGTGTTGTTGACGTGACCCAACCGGTCGGAATCGCCCCACCGGACCTGGATCTGCGCCGTGTATACGTCGGACACCGGATCAGTCCCTGGTGAGCTTGCGGTGAGTCACGCGGTGCGGGCGTGCGGCGTCGGGGCCGAGTCGCTCGACCTTGTTCGCCTCGTAGCCCTCGAAGTTGCCCTCGTACCAGTACCAAGCTGCCTCGTTGTCGCCGAAGCCACCTTCCCACGCGAGGATGTGGGTACAGGTCCGGTCCAGGAACCAGCGATCGTGCGAGATCACGACGGCGCAGCCGGGGAACTCTTCGAGAGCGTTCTCCAGCGAGCCGAGGGTTTCGACGTCGAGGTCGTTGGTGGGCTCATCGAGCAGGATCAGGTTGCCGCCCTGTTTGAGCGTCATCGCCAGGTTCAGGCGGTTGCGCTCACCACCGGAGAGGACGCCGGCCGGCTTCTGCTGATCGTGGCCCTTGAAACCGAACGAGCTGATGTACGCGCGCGAGGGGAACTCGGTCTGGCCGACGACGATGAAATCGAGCCCGTCGGACACGGTCTCCCAGACCGTCTTCTTGGGGTCGATTCCGGAACGGTTCTGGTCGACGTAGCTCAGCTTGACCGTCTGACCGATCTTGACCTCACCGGCGTCAGGCTCCTCGAGACCGACGATGGTCTTGAACAGCGTCGTCTTACCGACGCCGTTGGGGCCGATGACGCCGACAATTCCGTTGCGCGGCAACGTGAACGAGAGATCCTTGATCAGAACGCGACCGTCGAAGCCCTTGTCGAGGTTCGAGACCTCCACGACCACGTCACCCAGGCGCGGCGGTGCCGGGATCTGGATCTCGTCGAAGTCGAGCTTGCGCGTCTTCTCGGCTTCGTTCGCCATTTCCTCGTAGCGGTCGAGACGAGCCTTGTTCTTGGCCTGGCGGGCCTTGGCGCCGGAACGAACCCATGCGAGCTCGTCCTTGAGGCGCTTCTGCAGCTTCTGATCCTTCTTGCCGGCAACTTCGAGGCGTGCAGCCTTCTGCTCCAGGTAGGTGGAGTAGTTGCCCTCGTACGGGTACAGGCGTCCGCGGTCTACTTCACAGATCCACTGCGCGACGTGATCGAGGAAGTAACGATCGTGAGTCACGGCGAGGATTGCGCCGGGGTAAGCAGCGAGGTGCTGCTCGAGCCACAGGACAGATTCGGCGTCGAGGTGGTTGGTGGGCTCATCGAGGAGCAGGAGGTCGGGCTTGCTCAGCAGCAGCTTGCAGAGCGCAACGCGTCGCTTCTCACCACCGGAGAGGTGGGTGACCATCTCTTCCGGCGGGGGGCAGCGCAGGGCGTCCATAGCCTGCTCGAGCTGCGAGTCGATCTCCCACGCATCTGCGTGATCGAGCTTCTCCTGCAGCTCGCCCATCTCTTCCATGAGCTCGTCGGAGTAATCCGTAGCCATCAGCTCGGCGATCTCGTTGTACCGCTTGAGCTGGACCATCGTCTCTCCGAGACCGTCCTCGACGTTCTCGCGAACAGTCTTGGTCTCGTCGAGCTCCGGCTCCTGCATGAGGATGCCGACGGTCGCGCCCGGAGCCAGGAATGCCTCGCCGTTGCCCGGCTGGTCCAGTCCGGCCATGATCTTGAGGATGCTGGATTTACCAGCGCCGTTCGGTCCGACGACACCGATCTTCGCGCCGGGGTAAAAGCTCATCGTGACGTCATCGAGGATGACCTTGTCACCGTGCGCCTTGCGCACCTTCTTCATCGTGTAAATGAACTCAGCCATGACCGCCAGCCTATCGGTGTTTGTCCTATAACCCACATTGCGCGTTGGCGCTCACACCGATGCGGGTTCTGCGGACAGTCCGAGGTCATCGACCAGATTCGTCGACATGCTCATCGACCCCCACGAAAACCGCGATGGGGACACCTCCGGGTGTCCCCAGGACGGCTCAGATCATTGCCCTGTGGATGCCCTTCGGCTCGCCACCGAGCTGCGAGAGCGTCGACGAATGGAAAATGGAACCGGGTACGTGGATCGCGTGCGCGAGACCGGCATGAGCGTCACGCCAGAACCGCTGCATCGGCGTGTTCAACTGCAAAGCCCCACCACCGGAACGAGCAAAGATCTCGTCCACCGCACGCACCGCACGCCACGCCGCAGCAGTCTGCGTACGGCGACCGATCGCACGAAGCTCGAACGAAACTTCCTGCCCCTTCTCCGTCATGTCCCAGAAACGATCCACCGTCTCCAAGATCGCAGCCCGAGAAGCAGCGATCTCGGCCGCCGCCTCACCGATCGCGAACAGCACGTACGGATCTTCCTTGATCGGAACACCACTGACCGTCACACGCTCACGCTGCGCCGCCATGTTGCACGCCAACGCGCCCTCAGCGATACCGATCAACGACGAAGTGATCCCCAACGGGAAAATGCACGAGAACGGGAACTTGTACAACGTCTCCGTACGGCCCGCTTCCTTCCACGCCGTCCCGTCGAAAACCTTTCCCGCATCAAGAGTCCGATACGTCGGCAAGAACGCATCCTTGACGATCAGATCCTTCGACCCCGTTCCGCGCAGACCCACGACATTCCAGCTGTCCTGGTCGATGTCGTAATCCGAACGCGGCAACAACACGTGCAGAATCTTCGGCGGCATCAACGGCTTACCGGACTCGTCACCGACCATCGCACCGATCATGATCCAGTCACAATGATCGGTACCCGAGGAGAACGACCAACGACCGTTGAGGATGTACCCACCCTCGACCGGCCTCGCCACACCCATCGGCGCATACGGCGACGCCATCCACGTATCGGGATCGGTTCCCCACACCTCTTCCTGAGCCTTGCGGTCGAAGAACGCAAGCTCCCACGGATGCACACCGACGATGCCGCTGACCCAGCCCGTGGCACCGTCCATCGCACCGATAGCCATTGCCGTCTCGGCGAATTCACGCGGATGCGCCTCGAGGCCACCGAACTCCTTCGGCTGCAACATCCGGATGACGCCGGAGTCGCGCAAACGCTTCGCGCTGCCGTCCGTCAAGCGCATCAGCTTGTCGCCCTCGACCCCGTCAGCGCGGATCTCGTCGGCGAACTGTGAGATGTTGTCCAGAACCTGACCCATGATCTTTCCGCCTCCACTGATAGTCGATCAACGACCATTAAAGTAGAACACGTTCTAGAAACTTGCGGAAGTGAAATGGCCGACATTTCTTACACTCACACGGTCTGCAGTTCCGCAGGCAGTTCGACCGCGTCGCTACCCGAAGCCGCAAGCAGCTGCGCGTACCGCCCGCCTTGCTTCACCAGTTCGTCGTGGGTGCCCTTTTCCACAACCACGCCCTGGTCGAGGACCGCGATGAGATCCGCATCTCGAACCGTGGAAAGCCTGTGCGCCACAACAAGAGTGGTGCGTCCGACCATCAGCTCGTCGAGCGCGTCCTGCAACGCACGTTCAGTGCGATTGTCCAAGGCGCTCGTCGCCTCGTCGAGGACGAGGATCGGCGGATTCCGCAGGACTGTGCGCGCGATCGCTATGCGCTGTTTCTCACCGCCGGAGAATCGGTAGCCGCGCTCGCCGACCATGGTGTCGTACCCGTCGTCGAGACCGGAAATGAACTCGTGGATCTGCGCGATGCGCGCTGCCTGCTCGATCTCGGCGTCCGTGGCGTCGGGTTTCGCGAACCGAAGATTCTCACGAATAGTCGTGTGGAAGAGATACGTCTCCTGCGACACCACACCTACCAGGTCGGAGACCGTCGCCAGATCGAGGTCCCGCAGGTCGACGTCGTCGATTCTCACCGATCCCGCAGTCGGGTCGTACAGACGTGCGGCCAAGTATCCGAGAGTGGTCTTGCCCGAACCCGTGGAGCCGACAAGCGCCAAGGTTCCGCCGGCCGGGACCGTGAGGTCGATGTTGTCGAGGGTCTTGCTGTCGGTTCCTGGATACGAGAAGTCGACGTGGTCGAACCGAAGTTCGCCGGACATCTTGGTGCGGTCGAAGCTCTTCGACTCTTCCGGATCCGCGATGTCGATCGGCAGATCCAGGTACTCGAACACGCGACTGAACAGTGCCATCGAGCTCTGCACCTCGACGCCCGTGTTGAGCAGCATCATGGTGGGGCGGAACAATTGTGTTTGCAGCGTGGTGAATGCGACGAGGGTGCCGACGGTGATGGTGTTGCCGTGATCGAGAGTGAATCCGGCAAACCAGTAGACCAGTGCAGGCATGGCTGCGAAGGTGATCGACATGGTCGCCATGCGCCACTTGCCGGCCATCATGGCCCGGAGTTCGACGTCTGCGACTTCCGCTGAACGCTCGGTGAATCGATCCGTCAGAGCCGACTTCGCGCCGGTCGTCTTGCCGAGGAGAATGCCACTGACGGAGAGAGATTCCTCCACCTGGACCGACAGATCACTGAGTAGCTTCTGCCGCTTACCCGAGATCTTGCGGCGCTCGTCACCGATCTTGCGTGCGATACGGATGAACACCGGCAAGATCGCCAGCGAGAAGATGGCAAGCCGCCAATCCAGAAGGAACAGAGCAACAATGGTGGCTGCCACGGTCGTTGCATTCTGCGCGATGGACGTTGCCGTGTTGGTGACCACCGACTGCATACCGCCGATGTCGTTGGCAATACGCGACTGAACTTCTCCGGTTCGGGTTCGAGCGAAGAATCCGAGCGACTGATTCTGCAGATGCGAGTAGACCCGCACGCGCAGTTGATGCATCAGTTTCTGGCCGATGCTGTTGGACATCCAGGTCTGCGCCACGCCGAGACAGCTCGTGATCACGGCAATAGCGATCATGCCGATGGCCAGAACGCTCACGAGTCCGAGGTTCTTGTCCGGGATCGCCTTGTCGAGCATTTCGCGTAGGAGCAGCGGGCTGCCCAGCGCCACGATCGCGCTGAGTGTGATGACCGCGGTGACGATGGCGATCTGAGTTCGATACGGCGCAAACAGTCCGAGTACGCGCTTTGCCGGTACGGATTCCGCCGGAGTGATCTCGACAGCGGATCGTTCGATGTTTCGCATGTGATCTGGTTTCACGTTCTACCTCCTGGAGGCTTTCTCACCCTAGTTTCATATTGATGAGGTTACCTCACTATGAGGCTGACACCAACAACGCTAGACTGACGCCATGCATTCCCGAGAGCGCGAACTCACCGACGTCGTGATGTCCGTGGCACGGCTCATCCGCCGACGTCAGGTGGCAGCGCTGGAACCATTCGGTCTCTCGCCGTCGCAAAGCCGAGCGCTGCGAGTACTGACCCGAGTGGGCGAGCCGGTTCGACTCGGGTTTCTTGCCGAGCGATTGCGCATCGTTCCGCGGTCGGCGACCGACGTCGTGGATTCCCTCGAAGAGGCCGGATGGGTGCGCCGCACTCCCGATCCGAACGATCGGCGAGCTGTATTACTCGAGCTCACCGACGCCGGCGCTACCCTCGCTGCCGACGTCGCGAAAGCTCAACGACGCGAATCCTCGGATGTGTTCGACGACCTCGACGAATCGGAGCGAGCAATTCTCACCGAACTTCTCGAGCGAGTGGACGCGGGGCACGACTCTCGGCCCCGCGACTGCCCGAAACCTTCGGTGTGAGTCCTCACGCAGCGACGGTGTCGACTGCGTCCTCGACATTCTCCGCCGACGTCGGCTTGCTCTGACGCTCGATCTTCGAGACGCAACGAGCAAGGTCCGCGCCTACCGCAGTCGCCCGTAGCTCGAGATCGGAACGAGGCACACCCTCTTTGGTCGTGTACTCGTTGGTGCGCAACTCCCCCGCCACCATGACCGGATCACCCTTCATGATGGATGCGCCGACGCCGGTGACCAACCGCCGCCAGCAACTCACCGTGAGATAGAGGGTCGCTCCGTCCGTCCACTCTCCGGTCACCGCGTCTTTGCGACGCGTGTTGCTCGCCATCCGAAAGCTCAGCACCTCTTCGCCATTGGTGGTCTGCCGCTTCACCGGATTGGTGATGACGGTTCCGACAACCGTTGCATGCGTTTCGTACATGTCCGATCCCCCTTCGAACTCCAGAACCCGCCAACTGCCGCGGGGCCGATCACTGCGTCGGCAATTTCGATTGTGGGCCGACAAACGCATGGCTCGGGATCCTCGATTTCCACCTGTGCATCGGTGGGACAGCTGTGGAGAACAGCACTGCCCGGACCGAATGGCCCGGGCAGTGTCGGAGCTAGGTGCTAGTGGAGGATTCGTCGGATTTCTTCTCGCTGGGTGTCTCGTCCGCAGAGTCCTCGCTTGTAGTCTCCGCGTCAGCAGCCTCACGGGGTTTCCACCCTTCGCGGTCCCGCCTGGCCAATTCGGCGAACATGGCGTTGTGAGCAGCGAGGTCGGCGTCGTGGTCACGCTCGGCCGCACGGTCCGTTCGGCGCGCGGTCCTTCCGTCACTGCGCGACCACTGAACCAGCAGCGCGAGCATGACCACCATGAGTGGGATCTCGCCGGTCGCCCACGCGATGCTGCCGCCCAGCTGCTGATCGCCGATCAGATCGTTGTTCCAGCCGAGGCCGAGCGAACGGAAGTACGCGCCGCCCATGACGGCGGTAGTGCTCATCAATGCCACGCCGAAGAAGGCGTGGAACGGAAGTGAGCCGAAGACCATTGCCAGCTTGGTCACCGGCTGCAATTGGCGCGGTGACGGGTCGATTCCGATCGCCACCCAATAGAAGAGATAGCCACTGAGGATGAAGTGCAGATTCATCAGCAGGTGAGCACTGTGCGAGTCGACGGTAGCGCCGTAGATTCCGCCGAGGTAGAGCGCGTAGAAGCCGCCGACAAAGAGAACTGCCGCCACGATCGGGTGGGTGATGAATCGCGAGAACGGGCTGTGCAGCGCGGTCAGAATCCACTCGCGAATGCCGGGCACGCCGTCCTTGCCTGCCGGATCCAGGGCCCGCAGAGCCAAAGTGATCGGCGCACCCAGAACCAGCAGGACTGGGCCCAACATCGACAGCGCCATGTGCGCACCCATGTGAACGCTGAAGACTGCCGGTGCGTATTTGCCGACGCCCGAAGACGTGGCGATCAGGAGCACCGCACAACCGCTCATCCAGGCGATGGTTCGGCCGACAGGCCAGGAATCCCCACGCTTCGCCAGCTTGCGAAGGCCGATGCCGTACAGAATCGCCGCAGCAACGGCGGCGGTGCCGAACATGAGGTCGAATCGCCAGTCCGTCACGAAGGCTATGAACGACGGCGGATCCGGAAGGTTGTACCCGAGTTCGACCTCGGGAATCGAGGGAATCGACAACGGCGGGGGCGGCGGGGTACGTCCGAGGCCGATCGCGAGACCGATGGTCGCCGCCATCACGATGCCTTCAGCGCCGGCAAACCGAATCAGGGCAGAGCGACTCTTCGGATTCTCCGCCAGCGCCGGTAGCGCCCGACTCCGCTGAGCCCAACCGAAGAACCCGAGGATGATCAGTGCAACTGTTTTCGCGACGATCAATCGTCCATACGTCGTGGTGAAAACGTCGTCGAGTGGCAGACGGACAATCGCGTTGATAACGCCGCTGAATCCCATGACGACGAAGCAGATGGATGCGACCGTCGAAAAGCGTCGGGCGGCTACGTCGGTGTAGTCGCCGCCGCGCCGCGCGTGTGCCAGTAGCGCGAACAACCCGCCGGCCCAGAGCGAAGCAGCCACGAGGTGCAGGATCAGGCTGTTGGTGGCGATGTCATGCGACCCGCCGGAAGACGAGTGACCGGTGAGAGCGAGCGGCATCAGTCCGAGGAGACCGATCAGCAGCAGGAGCGGAGTCCACCACCAGCGCAGTGTCAGTCGGGACAGGATCGCCAGAACAACCGCGATGATGGCCGTCCATCGCCAGGCGCCGGCGATCTCGACCTGATCGAGTCCCGACCAGAGGTTTGCCGGTTTGATCGCTTCGGCAAACGGCTGACCCGACGTGTCGGAGAGCGTCAGAGGCACCATCATGAACGAACAGATCGCCCACACGATAGCGGCGTGCGATGCGGTTCGGACTGCTCGATAGCCGTCGACGTCGAGGACGCCCGACTTCTGCGGCGGCACGAAGAACGCGGCCAAAAGCAGTGACCCGATCGCGATGACCGCGGCGATCTCCCCCAGTGCCCGCATCGCGGGCAGGCCGTACGTGGTGATCGGGCCTGGATCCGGAATACCCAGAAGAGTCAGTGCCTGCGACGCGGAGAATCCCACCACGATGGCTGCAGTGAGCCCTGCGATGAGTCCGCTGACCACGAATATCGCGGTCGAAGAAGCGGGTGCACCGCTGTGCTGTGTGGACTCCGGTGGGGAATCTGTCGGCGCGAGGTCGGGTGTAGCCATACCTCAAGGGTAGGACCTTCGCGAACCGACTACGACAACGCGTCGGAGTTGGGCGGCGCGCGTCACATCCCGAACCCTCGAGTATGATGTTCCACGCGCCTCCGTAGCTCAGGGGATAGAGCAAGAGCCTTCTAATCTCTTGGTCGCAGGTTCGAATCCTGCCGGGGGCACCACAAGATTTGATTCACGGATAGTCACACTGCGTGGACGAGCGGCCACTGGGCAGAGCAGTCCGATACGGACCGAAACCTAGCCCACAAATTACGTGCCGTCCGCAGTAATCTGCCTCGCATGAAGAAGGCACTTCCGAAGACCCTGAAGTCACTCGCCCGGACCGTTGGAATCCTGGCACTCGCGATCGTCGTTGTATCCGTCGTCGAGCGGTTCACCGGCGCACACCAACCGACTACCGGTCCCGCCTCGTTGACCGGACCCGACCAATCGTTGTAGCCCTTCCCTTGTGACAGGGTCGACACATGACGTGCGAGGAACAGGACGAGTCGACATGTAAAAGCCGTCCGATCGCAGATGATGGGCCATTCACGCTGGAAGTCGATGGAGAAATCTTCACGGTGACGGTCCGCCCCGGGGAGCCGGGCGCGTCCGACTACGACTGGAAATCGGGGCCGAACGAGGGGTACGGGTTTTCCAGTTTTCACCGTGTTTCCTACTACAGTGTCCTCGACCGAGCGAACAGTCCATCGAACGAAATTCAGCCCGAAACTATCGATGAACACCGTGCGTCGATCCGCGACTTCCTCAGCAAGGTCAACCCGGAGACCGGATATATCGGAGACTGATCGTCAGAGTTGCCAGTAGCGTTGCCGTCATGATTACGGACCCGACGAGGCCGTGGTGGGAGACTTACAACAACAACGTCCTCTCCGCCCGCGAAAATGGCTGGAGCGAAGACGATTCCAGGCTCTCTCGCGAACTATGCGACCTACTCGATGACGTCGCTGCCGCGTTCGCCATCACGGGCGCGCAGACACCAGGGTGGCTGAGCCCATACAGCGGCGACGTCCAACCCCGCAAGGACTCGTACGAGCGTTGTAGCGATCCGGAGAAGTTCCTGATCGTGGTGGCAAGAGCTCGAGCGTGGACAAAGGTCCTCGTCGATCGCGGCTGGGCACGAGAAGTACCGCCTGTGCGATGGGCGCTCCGTCCCTTGGAGTCCGGCGGGGCCGACACCGTTTTGGAGCCTTCGAGTGACGGTGCGGTTCCGCTCGTGCTGACCACGCACACTCCGGTCGACAGCGCCCACCCGTTCAATGTCACGATTGCCGCGGGCAACCCGGCTGTGGCGATGGCGTCCATTCCTGACTGTGCCTGCGACGGATGCGACAGGGGGTCCGCTGTACTGCTCGAAGAATTCGACACCTGGGTGTTGTCAGTGGTCGACGGTTCACTCGAAGTCGACGTCACAGCCGCCTGTTATTCGATTCAAACTTCTTTTCACGGCGGAAGGCACGGGGTCCAGTACCTCGACGAACCCACAGCTTTCACTGCGGCACCGTGGCCCCCGAATTGGACGGCACGCTCGTTCGCGTCTACAAGATGAGCAGGCGCTGAGCCCTGATCCCGCCGCTACAGAACCTTCGTGAAGATCTGCGCCGGCGCTGCCGTCTCGAGCTTGTCCAGCGCCTCAACCAACCTGACGAAGTGCTCGGTATGAGTGTGGGCGTCGAGGTGCTCCTGCGATTCCCATTCCTCCACCAACACGAGCTCGCAGGGATTTTCGGTGCGCTGCAGTAACTCGTAATTGATGCAGCCGTCCTCTTTTCGGGTCTCGGTGACAAGTTCGTCGTACAACCGAAGCACTTCCGCGAGATCGCCCTGCTCCACCGTTGTTGGCACCAACACCCTGATCACAAAGACTCTCCGATTCGACTGTCCTGCAGTAGCCCGTCGGCTCGAAGTCTGCCGTAGACCTCCGACAGATCGACATTTCCGTTGTGACTCGAAGTTTGCGGACAGGCGCAATATCTACGAAACACCCCCGATACCGGAGGTTCGTAGGGTTTGCCGAAGTCGGGCTCGCAATCAGCAGCGCAGCCCTGGGCCCGGGCGAGGGGTAAGCACATGAGTGGAAATGCAGTTCGCTTGCAAGCGATCAAGGACGTCGAGGCCTACACACCTCCGGTGGTCAGTTTCACGACCGACGAGACACCCGGAGAGGTGTTCGGAGCCAACGTCTTCAACAAGGTGGTCATGCAGAAGCGACTGCCCAAGCTTGTCTACAAATCGGTGATGGCGACGATCGAGCAAGGCAAACCGCTCGATCCCATGGTCGCCGACGCGGTCGCATCCGCGATGAAGGACTGGGCGTTGGAGAAAGGCGCAACCCACTACGCCCACGTCTTCTATCCGCTTACCGGGTTGACCGCCGAGAAGCACGACAGCTTCCTCGAGCCGGTCGGCGACGGCAGTGCACTGGCGGAGTTCGCCGGCAAGACCTTGATCCAAGGTGAACCCGACGCTTCGAGTTTCCCGAACGGCGGGCTGCGCAACACGTTCGAGGCTCGCGGATACACCGGCTGGGATGTCACGAGCCCGGCCTACGTTCTCGAAAACCCCAACGGCAACACACTGTGTATCCCGACCGTGTTCGTTTCGATGACCGGCGAAGCGCTCGACCACAAGACTCCCCTGCTGCGTTCACAACAGGCAATGGGTTTCCACGCCGAACGAATCCTTAAGTTGTTCGGTCATACCGATCCCGAGCACATCGTGTCGTTCTGCGGACCCGAGCAGGAGTACTTCCTGATCGATCGACACTTCTTCCTCGCCCGCCCCGACCTCCTCAACGCCGGCCGAACACTCTTCGGCGCAAAGCCGCCCAAGGGCCAGGAGTTCGACGACCACTACTTCGGGGCGATCCCGGAACGTGTGCTCGGATTCATGATGGACACCGAGCGGGAACTTTTCAAACTCGGTATCCCCGCCAAGACGCGGCACAACGAGGTTGCGCCCGGCCAGTTCGAAATCGCCCCGATGTTCGAGCGAGGCAACATCGCCGCGGACCACCAGCAGTTGCTGATGACCACTTTCAAGACAATCGCCAAGAAGCACGGCATGGAATGTCTGTTCCACGAGAAGCCGTTCGACGGTGTCAACGGCTCCGGCAAGCACGTCAACTTCTCGCTGGGCAACTCCGAACTCGGCAGTTTGCTTGTCCCCGGCGACAATCCGCATGACAATGCCCAGTTCCTCGTATTCTGCGCCGCAGTCATCCGGGCCGTCCACAAATACGCGGGCCTCCTGCGCGCGTCGGTCGCATCGGCAACCAACGATCACCGCCTCGGTGCCAACGAGGCTCCCCCGGCCATCATTTCGATCTTCCTCGGCGATCAACTGGCCGACGTCTTCGAGCAGATCGCCAAGGGCGCCGCGACATCGTCGAAGGACAAGGGCACCATGATGATCGGCGCCGATACCCTTCCCGTCCTACCGACCGACCCGGGCGATCGCAACCGTACGAGCCCATTTGCCTTCACCGGCAACCGTTTCGAGTTCCGCGCGCCAGGATCGCTGCAAACAGTCAACGGCCCGATGGTCACCATCAACACGATCATGGCCGAGGCCTTGGACTACATGGCCACCGAACTTGAGGCCGCGGTCGCCGACGGCGCCGATTTCGACACCGCCGTCCAGAATCTGCTCACCGAGATCATCACCAACCACGGTGCGGTTGTCTTCAACGGCGACGGTTACTCGGAGAACTGGCAGATCGAGGCCGAGTCTCGCGGCCTGCCGAACCTTCGCACGACGCTGGACGCCCTTCCTGAACTGATCACCGAATCCTCGATGGAACTCTTCGAGAAGTACAAGGTCTTCAACCACCGGGAGATGCACAGCCGCTACGAGGTCGGACTCGAACAGTACGCACTGAGCATCGGCGTCGAGGCACGCCTGGCCGCCGAAATCGGTACGACGCTGATTCTTCCGGCCGCAGTGCGCCACCAGACGGAAGTTGCGCAGAACTTCGTCGCACTGAAGTCCGCCGGCCTCGAACCGGATTCAGCACCGCTCGAAGAAGTGTCGGCGCCCGTTGCGGCTCTGCGCACAGCGCTCGCGGCCCTGCGCGCAGCAATCGACACCGACGCCGGCGAGTCGCCATTCGATCAGGCCAAGCACGCACAGGACGCACTCCTGCCCGCCATGGCAGAGGTACGTGCAGCGGCCGACTTCCTCGAAACCATCGTCGCCGACGATCACTGGCCACTCCCGACGTATCAGGAAATGCTCTTCATTCTCTGAGTATCACCCGAATATCACTACCCACAGAACTATGGCCTGCAACTCGATCGAGTTGCAGGCCATAGTTGTCGAATCTTGCTCGGCTAGCGGTCTTCCGGCATCGTGACTTCGAGTACGCGAGCCTCACCGGTGGTCGCGGGGTCAGGACGATCGCGCGAATCCGACGACGCCATCTGGAGTCCGTTCAAATCGGTCCGCATGTAGATGACGTTGTAACGGTCCCACGTGGTGGCGACGAATTCGAGGAACTGTCCGCTCGCCCACGGGTGCATGAATCCGCCGTACAACGCGGGCAACGTGATTCCACTCAACAGGGTCTGCGTACCACTCCACGGGCCTTGCGGTTGGTCGGCCTGACGGATCACCAGGTTGCCCTCGGCACTGGTGTACATGGCAACGTACTTGTTCAGGTAGTCGTTCCACTGCACTGCGAGTTCACTGACCGGTGCCTTGATGACCTGAACGGCATCGGTATCTCGCGGACTCCAACCGGAGCCGTCCCAGTATTCGTAGGCGCCGAGATTTCTGATGTCGGCGCCGGCCACTCGCGCCAGGATCGCCTTACCGAAACGACCTGAGGGAGTTCCGTATTCGTAAATGTAGCCGTCCCGACCGTCGAGGAAGGCGCTCTGCTGGAAGTTGGAATTGATCGGCGATACTGCCGGAATCCCCGGAATGCCAAGTCCTTCGGTATTGGCGCGAACTGTCGCCGGATCGAGTTCCCAGTTCTCACCGTTGTCCGTGGAGAAAGCCAGAGCCGAGTAGTTGGTGGTCCAGGCTCCAGGTTCGTCCCACGACCGAACGGACATGAATCTGATGTACTGCACACCACCGTAAGAGATTCCAGCGGTCGGGATGGTGGTGAACTCACCCGGAATGCCGAATCCCGGAATGATCTCCTTGGAATGATTGGGGCCGTCCAAAGGAGAACTGTCGATCTTCATCCCGTCGGCAATGGCGGTGTCGTTGCTGCGGAACAATACGTTGCTGCGCCAGTCGTCACCCGGGGTGTCGCAGTCGCCCACCGTGTCGCCGAATGCCATCAGCACGTCGTGATCCGGCCCCGAAAGACCGTTGTCCCACATGATTCCGAGGTCGGTACCCGACACGTTGAACCGCTCGATGGTGTTGTTGGGACTGCCTGGGCCAGTGACCATTTCGATCGCCTTGGTCCGGCCGGTCAGCACCGGCAGAGCACCGTTGGGGGCGCCGGTGATCCAAGGCAGCGCGTTGGCGAGGGAGCCGGTACCGGCGGAACCACTGCCGAGCGATCCGGTCAGCGAGCCGAGCGAACCCGTCATCGATCCGGCGGAACCACTTCCTCCCGACCCACACGGTCCGCCGATCGCCGACGCAGACGGTGCTGCGGCAATCGTCGCGGCAATCGTGACGACGCCTATCGACAACATCGCCGACATGGAGTGTTTATTACGCACGTGCAGCCCCTCTGATCATTTCGACTCGTTCGGACCACAGGCACAGTGATCCCCGACCGCAGAAGCAAACCATTTGGAATGTGTTAAGAGAGTGAAAGCTGAGCAAATTGTTATAAATCGCCCGTTCAACTGACACAAGTGACAGCTGTGTCCGATTTCACCTTCACAGGACAGTTGTCCGATACAGCAATAAAGGCGCCTAGTATGTAACGGAAATGTAAAAGAGTTCTCACAACGAGGTAGGTGAGCGGTGTCCGTACGTGACCGCGTAGCGCAGATTTACGATCAGGTTTTGGTTCGCAATGCAGGAGAGCCCGAGTTCCATCAGGCCGCCGCAGAGGTCTTCGAGTCTCTTCACGTAGTGCTCGAACGCCACCCCCGCTACGCCGACGCCGGACTCATCGAGCGGCTTTGCGAGCCGGAACGCCAGATCATCTTCCGCGTGCCGTGGACCGACGACCAGGGCAACGTTCACGTCAACCGTGGCTTCCGCGTGCAGTACAACAGTGCACTCGGCCCCTACAAGGGCGGCCTGCGCTTCCACCCCAGCGTCAACCTGGGCATCGTGAAGTTCCTCGGCTTCGAGCAGATCTTCAAGAACTCACTCACCGGCCTGCCCATCGGCGGCGGCAAGGGTGGCTCGGACTTCGATCCCAAGGGCCGCTCCGACGCAGAGGTCATGCGCTTCTGTCAGTCCTTCATGACCGAACTGCAGCGTCACATCGGTGAATACACCGACGTTCCGGCCGGCGACATCGGCGTCGGCGGTCGCGAGATCGGCTACCTGTTCGGTCAGTACAAGCGGCTGACCAACACGTACGAGTCGGGCGTCCTCACCGGCAAGGGCATCACCTGGGGCGGATCGCAG
The DNA here is from genome assembly GCF_021352185.1 of Rhodococcus sp. Ni2. Classification (NCBI taxonomy): domain Bacteria; kingdom Bacillati; phylum Actinomycetota; class Actinomycetes; order Mycobacteriales; family Nocardiaceae; genus Rhodococcus; species Rhodococcus sp. Ni2. The sequence goes on along the minus strand of NZ_WOXZ01000003.1, from coordinate 59,158 downwards.
GTTCGCACCGAGGCCACCGGCTACGGCGTCGCGTACTTCGTCGCCGAAATGCTCAAGGCAAAGGGTGAAGGCCTCGAAGGCAAGAACGTCGTGATCTCCGGATCCGGCAATGTCGCCATCTACGCAATCCAGAAGATCCACCAGCTCGGCGGCGTCGCGATCGCCTGCTCGGATTCCTCGGGATACATCGTGGACAAGAAGGGCATCGATCTCGACCTCCTCAAGGAGATCAAGGAAGTTCGCCGCGGCCGCATCAGCGAGTACGCCGACGCAGTTCCGCATGCCGAGTTCATCGCCGATGGTTCCATCTGGGACGTGCCGTGCGACGTCGCACTCCCCTGCGCGACTCAGAACGAGCTCGACGAAGATGCCGCAAAGACCTTGATCGCCAACGGAGTTCAGGCCGTTGCCGAAGGCGCGAACATGCCCACCACCCCCGGTGGCATCCAGCTCTTCCGTGACGCGAACGTAGCCTTCGCGCCCGGCAAGGCGGCCAACGCCGGTGGCGTTGCAACCTCCGCCCTCGAAATGCAGCAGAATGCTTCGCGTGATTCCTGGAGCTTCGAGTACACCGACGAGCGTCTCGCCGGAATCATGCGCGGCATTCACAAGCGCACCATCAACACCGCTGCCGAGTACGGAAAGCCGGGCGACTACGTGCACGGCGCGAACATTGCCGGCTTCGTGAAGGTGGCCGACGCCATGATTTCGCTGGGCGTCATCTAGAGATTTCCGCAATACAGACAGCAGTACAAAAAGGGGTGATTTCACCCTGAACCGGTTCCCGTACATCGGACTGGTCGAATCAATACCTAGGCCTCGAGGGCCCTGGGTCCGCGAGGACCCAGGGCCCTCGAGCTTGATCTGAGCAAATCGCCCGCGACGAGCACCGTAGGCGCCGGCAATGATCCCAGACGGAACTCGTGGTGTCCTCCGAATCCGTTTTCCGCTCTGACGTCGAAAAACACCGTAAGTGGACGATTGTTTAGGTCCGCAGCGCGTGGGGCATATGGACTTATCTTCACATTTGTCCATTTCACAGTTGGACGATCGTTCATGTGGTAGAAATCACAACGCCTGGCGCAATTCGATCCGCAAATTTCAGCGGCGAGTATGCCCCCGAACAAGGCCTCAGCGTGTACCCCGCTTCGTAACGCGCCGAGCCTCCGGGTGCCTGTGCCAGGCGACGCACCTGTCTAGAGGAGGCCACCCATGTCCCCAGCGCTGCTGAACAACCCGGGACCGCTCATGTTGGGAGGCAAGCCCGCCTCCACAGCGGTCAACGACGTCATCCCACTGGCAAGCGATCTCGTAGATCACCTGTCCCGTGCCAACCCGACGTTGACTTCCCTCCAAACGGAGGCAGTTCGTCGGGAACTGATTGCGGTGATCGTGCAGGGGCTCCAAGTGGGGATCCAGCTGCTGGATCACCGCAAACTTCCCACCGACCAAGAGTTGGACGGCATTCACACGATGACCGTCCAACAAGCATTGAAAGGCGTGCCACTCAGCGCGATCCTCAACTTGACCAACGAGGGCATCAGCACTTTTCGCACCCTCATCCTCAGCCGGGCCGACGCCGAGGACTCCGCCAATCTCGGGGATCTCAACGAGTTCTTGTTCGCACTTGCGCAGCGGCTTCACTCGTTCATCTCGATCAGCTATCTCTCGGCTCTTCCAGCCGGTTCCCAACTCGGGGAATACTCCGCCGGCGCCCTCGTGAAGGCCATGCTGGACGGCGACGATCCCACCCAGCTTGCGTTGCAGATGGGCGTTGAACTCGCACCCCGCTATCTCGTCCTGCGGCTCCTGGTGAACCTGCCGCCCATCCGCCCGGGAGCACGCAACGGCAACCACCAGCGCATACAGGCCTACCGTGACCTCTCCGTCGCTCAATCGAAAATCGCGGCACACTTCGGGTCGGCACTGCTCGAAGCTCCTGCACCGCAACGTGGTCTGGTGCTGATCGAGGGCACGCCCGACTGGGGAACAGTGTGCGAGGTCATCCAACGTGCACGCGCGACGGTCGGGGTGGAGATCACAGCAATCGCCGAGAACGCCGCGGTACGAGATATCGCCGCCGCCCAAGCAACCACTCACGAATTGGCGCAACTCGTGCGGCGCCTGAGACTGCCGGCGCGGTCCTACCGAATGGAAGACCTCGCGCTCGAGTATCAACTCACTCGGGGTGGCGCAGGCCGCGACAGCTTGATCAATCTTCTCAAGCCACTCGACGGCAATCCGGAACTGCTGCAGACATTGTCCATACATCTCGCCAACGGCCAGCATCGTCAGCGCACCGCGTCGGCGCTCGGCCTGCACACCAACACCGTCGACAATCGAATCAAGCGCATCGCAACCCTGACCGGATTGGATCCGGCCCTGCCCTCTGAACTGCTCAAACTGCGCGCTGCCATGATCTCGCTGACTTTCGCAAGCACTGATGTGGACAATCGTCCAGCGAAAATGTGAACACTCACATCCTCGCTATTAGCTGTCCACGTGTGGCGCCTGGACCCCACTTTTCCGCTCCGAACCGGGCTATAAAAGTGTGGTGCGAATCACCGCGCAAACCAGTAACAATTAAGGGGAAACACATGATCAACGGCCAGGATAACGCTCTCCTCGGTGCCTTCTTCGACACCATCCTGCAGCTCTTCAACGCGGGCAGCACCGGCACGGGCTCGACGGATGGCGGCGGCGTCTCCTAGGACGAATCTCGGGCCCTGTGCGAGAGAATCTCTCGCACAGGGCCCGCTCCAAGCCGCCTGACACTGTGATGGCGGTGACCACGGTGACCACCACGTCGCCACCGCTGAAACCAGGAGCAAGCACATGATCGCCGCACCAACCACAGGCGCTTTGGCCGTCGTTTTGAACACCGTCCTACAGATGTTCAACGCCGGCAGCAGTTTCCTCTACACCGACAACTCTCCGATTGGCGGCGGCGGCGAAACTCCCACGACGCCTGCTCCCTGATCGACTTACCCGCTCGCATCACACAGTCGCGGCACAGACAGGAACCACCGTGATAAACCAGCACACCCTGGGCAGCCTGGTCATCGACTTCGGCTCACTCTCCCGAGCACTCGGCTTCGGCAACGGCTCCATCGTGTCGCTCGGCAGCACCGGAAGTGGCTGAAACAGCCCGCCTGACCACGTCGACGATCCCGTCGCCGCTCACCTTCTCACCACATCTCGAAACAGAAAGCAGGTCCCCCTGTGCCTACAATTCCGCTCACCGGCGACCCCATCGTCATCAACATCATCGTCCAGCTACTGAGCGCGGGCAGCAGCAATGCACTCGCACTGGGCGGAGTCGGTAGCAGCGGTCTCGGTAGCACCGGGCTCGGCAGCTTCGACTCGGCGAGCCTCGGCAGCGCTGCTTAGGACCTCACTTGTGATCGGCGTTCGATCCGCGTCTTCGGCCGCCGAGGCAGTCCACGAAACCCGCGTTGCCCTCCGTCATCTGTGACGGAGGGCAACGCGGTCGTTCAGGCGAGACGGCTCGCGGTTACGCGATCAGGCCGTCCGCCGCGGTGAATCAACGCCAGTCTTCAGGTGGATCGCTGTCGTCGTGCTCGATGGTCACGGACTCCGAACGATCGTCAGCTGCAGCCTTTTTCGCTGCTTCACGCATCTCGATTCCGTCGGACACCCAGTCGCCGATCTCGCGCGTCACGTCTCGAACGGCCCCGGCGATGATCATCGCGATCGAGCCCACGTGGTTGGCTGCACTTTCGGTCAGTTCCTGGACCGTGTCCTTGCGGCGTTCGAATTTCCCGACCATCAGTGTGTGCCTCTCAGGCTGCAGTTCGCTGGCGCTCGACGATAACACCGGGAGGGGTCGTCGACTTGACCAAACCGGGCGGAAGTGCGAGCTTGAAGATCTTGCCCCATACCGAACCGATCTGCTTGAAGAACCCACCGGTGTTGTACGGCAAACCGTACTTCCCGCACAATTCTTTCACCTGGGGAGCGAGTTCCGGATAACGATGCGCAGGCAGGTCCGGGAACAGGTGGTGCTCGATCTGGTGCGAGAGGTTGCCGGACATGATGTGGAAGAGCGGGCTTCCCTCGATGTTGGCGCTGCCGAGCATCTGACGCACGTACCACTGCCCGCGAGTCTCGTCGGCCGTCTCGTCCTCGGTGAAACTCTGGACACCGGTGGGGAAATGGCCACAGAAGATGATCGAGTACGTCCACACGTTCCGGACCAGGTTGGCGGTGACATTCCCCGCGAGAGTGGTCACGAACAGCGGCCCCGTGAGAACCGGGAAGATGACGTAGTCCTTGAGGACTTGCTTGCCCGCCTTGTTCCACCAGCCCTTCAGGAGCGGCTTGACGTCGTGCCACTTGCGTTTGCCCTGGATGACGTTCTCGATCTCGAGATCGTGCATCATCACGCCCCACTCGAAGAGCACCATCAAGGCGAAGGCCCAGACCGGATTACCGAGGTAATAGGGGTTCCACTTCTGCGCGTCGTCGATACGCAGGATGCCGTATCCGATGTCACGGTCTTTGCCGAGAATATTGGTGTACGTGTGATGCATGTAGTTGTGCGAGTGACGCCACTGGTCGGCCGGGCACACCGTATCCCATTCGAAGACTTCGGAATTGAGCCCTGGTTCACGCATCCAGTCGTACTGACCGTGCATGACGTTGTGGCCGATCTCCATGTTGTCGAGGATCTTGGACACGCTCAATGCACCGACTGCCGCGAGCCACACCGGAGGCAGGAAGCCGAGGTACATCAAGCCGCGACCTGCGACCTCGAACCCGCGCTGAGCCTTGATGATCTTGTAGATGTACTCCCGATCCTCCGCCCCGAGCGAGGCGACGGTGCGATCGCGCAATGCGTCCAACTCGCGGCCGATCTCCTCGACCTGCTCGTACGTCAGGACGACGGGAGCGTCGTCCTTCGCATCGGAACCGTTGCCGAGGAACGGGAGGGTGGGAAGTGAAAGTCCAAACATGTCGGTCTCCAGACAGTCGTGTGGAAAATGGGACTTCAGATGTCGACGGTGACGTCGCCGACGGGAGCACTGACGCACAGCTGGATCTTCTTGTCCGGCTCGTCGTCTGTCTCACCGGTGCGCACGTTTCGGGTACGGCCCGCCTTCTTGACGGAGGTGCAGGAGAAGCAGATTCCCATCCGGCATCCGTACTCGGGATTGAGGCCCGCAGCTTCTGCTTGTTCGAGAAGTGTTTCGCCGGAGTTCTCGGCCGCCACCCCACTTTTGGTGAATGACACCTCGCCGCCGGCCTCCCCCGGCTCGGCCACCGCCGGCGCGAACTCCTCGGTGTTGAGCAAGTGCTCGACGTCGACCTCACGGAACACCTCACGCACTCCCCGCATCAGTCCGGGAGGTCCGCAGAGATAAGCCTGAGCGTCGATCGTGTCCGGATCGGCGATCCAAGGAGCCACCGCGTCGAGGTGCCCGCGATCGAAGAAACCTTCGAGGTCACCTCCACCGCTTTCGGTGTACACGAGTACCAGTTTCACGTTCGGGTTCTGCTCGGCGATGGTCTTCAGCGCGCGCGTGTACGCCACGTCGGCATCGGTGTTCGCGTAATGCACGAACACGATCTCGCCCGAGTGCTGCTCCTCCACCAGCGTCCGAAGCATCGACATGACCGGGGTGATTCCACTGCCGCCACTGATCAACAACACCCGACGCGGGCGGTCGACGGGAAGGGAGAACACCCCGTCTGCCTGCGAGAGGCTGACAACGAGCCCGGGCGCTGCGTTGGCGTACAGATACTGCGACACCAAGCCACCCGGATGCGCTTTGACGGTGAGCTCGATCAGCCCGCTGCGCGTAGACGCGCCCCCGGCCGGCGAGTAGCAGCGAGTGTGACGAACACCGTCGATCACCACGCCCAACTGCACGAACTGGCCCGCCTGAAAACCGCGCCACTGGCGAGTCGGGCGCAGCGTGAGAGTGACGGAGTCAGCCGTCGGATGGTCGACGGCGACAACCTGCGCGCGGATGTCACGAACGGTCGCCATCGGGTTGACCAACTCGAGGTACCGATCGATCTGATGTGGAGCGGCCATGGCTTCGATCAGTCCCACCAAGGACAGCCCGCGCCGAGGTGTGGACTTCGGTGTCGTGTTCTCAGGAGCAGATGCGATTGTCATGACCCTCCTCGTACTTCGATTGCCGGGTGTATCGATTGCTGGGCTAGCTTCCCCCGACTGCGTGAATTCAGTGTACAAATGTTCACCGAAGATAGTGTGACAGGTGCACACAAGTACATGTCAACAAGAATGTGATCCGAGTTACACGAGTTGCCGAAAGGAGCCGGAATGCCTGTACCTACACTCGACGTCGTGACGAAGGCCGGACCGGTGAACCCAGAGCGCAGGGAACCCGACAACAGGGAGCCGGAAAGTCGTGCCGCAAAGAAGGAACGCACACGCCAAGCACTCCTGGACACTGCCATGGACCTCTCGGCCGATCGCGGCTTCGCCGGAATCAGCCTGCGAGAGGTAGCCAGGGAAGCCGGGATCGTTCCGACGGCGTTCTACCGCCACTTCGCTTCACTGGAGGACGTCGGTGTCGCCCTCGTCGAAGAGAGCATGCGCATGTTGCGCCAGATGCTGCGCGACGCAAGGCGTAATCCCAGCACCAAGGACGCCGCTACGTCACTGGGCATCCTTGTGCGACAAGTGCATACACACGAGCGACAGTTTCGCTTCCTCTGCCGCGAACGCTACAGCGGCGTCAGTGAGGTACGACGTGCGATAGCCACCGAAATGCGGTTGTTCGTCAGCGAACTGACCATCGACCTCTCCAGAATTGCCGGACTGGAAAGCTGGTCGACGGACGATCTGGAAATGGCTGCCGACCTGATCGTCTCGACGATGTTCAGCGCTGTCGTCGAACTGCTGGACGCCGGGACGGCCGGGTATCGCGACGAAGCCGCCGTCATCACACGAGCCGAGAAGCAACTGCGAGTCATCATGCTCGGAATGGCCACCTGGAATCCACCTCGAAACTGACCTCGGGTTCACCTTTTCGACGTACGGTGAGAGTCATGTCTTCCACGAGTACATACGAAATCCCCGTTGGCGACCTCACCTTCGACGTACTGATCTCGGGCCCGGACGACGGCATTCCGCTGGTAGCGCTGCACGGCTTCCCGGAGAGCGCCGCATCCTGGGGCAAGGTCACACCACTGCTCACCGCAGCGGGCTACCGCGTTATCGCACCGAATCAGCGCGGTTACTCCGCCGGCGCACGCCCCGAAGGGGTGGATGCCTACAAGATCGAGCACCTGGTAGCCGACGTCGTCGGATTGCTCGACGCACTCGGCCTGTCCGACGCGCATCTGGTCGGCCACGACTGGGGTTCGGCGGTCGCCTGGCAGGTCGCCGGTCGCCATCCGAACCGGATCCGCAGTCTGACCGCGATCTCGGTCCCCCACCCCACCGCCTTCGGCTGGGCACTCCGCGAGGACGAGGACCAAAAACAACGCTCGTCGTACATCGGACTTCTCCGACAGGAGGGCAAAGCCGAGGAAGTGTTGTCGGAGGACAACTTTCGCCGGCTGCGCGCCATGTTCGACGGCCAGATCGATCCTGAATTCGCCGACGAGCACATTCGTGTCCTGAGCGGGGAGGGCGCGCTGACCGGCGCCTTGAACTGGTACCGCGCGATGACCCGCGACTTCGGCGACATCGATCGCACCACCGTGCCGACCACGTATGTCTGGAGCACCGGCGACACAGCGCTCGGCCGCGCAGGCGCAGAACGCTGTGGTGAATTCGTGGACGCTCCCTACGAGTTCGTCGTGCTCGACGGCGGAAGTCACTGGATTCCGGAAGAGCGAGCCGAAGAGTTGGCCGAGGCGATCCTCGCACGTGCAGGATCCTGATCGCCGCGACGAATTCGGCTCTATGTATGTTGTCATACATAGAGCCGAATTGATTCCATCACCAGGAGTTCTGCGATGACCGAGACCGTTGCACCACCCCATCCTTTCGACGCTGCTGTCGGATTGACGCCACTCACCGCCGGCTTGTCGACCGGCGAGACCAATCCGGCGTACAACAACATGGTCGGGCCGTTCGGCGGCGTCACCGCTGCCACGTTGCTCGAATCTGTACTGAAGCACCCCGAACGCCTCGGCGATCCGCTGTCGTTGACCGTCAACTTTGCCGGTCCGATCACCGAGGGCGCCTTCGAGATCTCCGCCCGGCCGGTGCGCACCAACCGCTCGACGCAACACTGGTCCATCGAACTTTCTCAGGACGGAACCGTCGCCACTACCGCGACGGCAGTGTTCGGTACCAGGCGTGAAACCTGGTCGTCTACCGAGATCACGATGCCGGAAGTTCCGTCGGCCGAAGACGTTACGCTGCTGCCGTTCCCCGAGTTCATCGCCTGGGCACAGAACTACGAGATGCGCTTTGTCGAGGGTGCGATCCCCGACCTGGAGTCGGGCGAGCATCCCGACTCGACAACGACGCTCTGGGTGCGCGATCAACCGGCACGCGCTCTCGACTTCACGTCGCTGACCGCACTGTGCGATGTCTTCTTCCCACGAGTTTTCTTGCGCCGAGGCAAGATGGCTCCGGCTGGGACGGTCTCGATGACCATCTACTTCCACGCCGACGCTCAGACGCTGACCGAACAGGCAGACAATTCCGTGCTGGGAACCGCGCGGACCCAACGGTTCGGCAACGGGTACTTCGATCAGTCGGCCGAAATTTGGGGCAGTGACGGCGCATTGCTCGCTACGACACACCAGTTGGTCTACTTCAAGGATTGACGGGAAGCGCACTGTCCCCTTCCGGCGCCTTCACCATCGACAATGCGGCAAGGCCGACGCCGAGAACCACCAGCAGTCCGATGATGCCGGCACGGTCTGCACCGAAGAGCCATGCGAACAGGCCGAACAGTGTCGGTGCCAAAAACGACACTGCTCGGCCTGTGGTCGCATACAGGCCGAACATCTGACCTTCACGACCAGGCGGGGTGATGCGCGCCAGGAAGGTTCGTGCCGAAGACTGAGCGGGCCCGACGAAGAGGCAGAGCGCGAGACCGAAGATCCAGAACATCACCGGCCCTGACACCGCGATCAGGATCGCGCCGACCACGATCATCGACGCCAGCGAGACGGTGATGACCTGTTTCGGTCCGATCCGATCGTCGAAGCGTCCGGCCACCAATGCACCGATTGCGGAAATCACGTTGGCCGCGACACCGAACAGTAGGACGTCGGCAGCGCTGATTCCGTAGACGTTGACAGCCAGCACGGCCCCGAAGGTGAACACGCCCGCCAGACCGTCACGAAAGAGTGCGCTCGCGATCAGGTACCAGATCGTGCGCCTGTCGACGTTCCAGAGTTCGCGCAGATCGCGCCACAACACCCGATAGGAGTCGAGGAACCCGGCCTTGGACGCTCCCGGATCGACCGCGGGGCTGGGCAACTCGGGAACCTTGAAGAACACCGGAATCGCGAAGACCGCGAACCACACTGCAGCCAGCAGTGCCACCATCCGGATGTTCATGCCGCCGTCGGTGGTCAATCCGAGGAATCCCCGAGTGTCGCCGTCGCCGACGATGAACCCGAAGTAGCACAGCAACAGCAGCACGATTCCGCCGAAATATCCCATGGCCCAGCCGAAGCCGGAGACTCTACCCAGATTCTCCGGTGTCGACACCTGCCGCATCATGGCGTTGTAGGGAACGCCGGCAAGCTCGAAGATCACCGAACCGATTGCGAGCAGAACCAATCCGAGCCACAGATAGCGGTAGTTGTCCTCGACGAAGTAGAGGCCCGCCATCGAGAGCACGGTGATGCCGGTCAGTATCGCGAGCGAGAGTTTACGTTTACCCGACGCATCGAAACGTTGTCCGGTGATCGGAGCGAGAATCGCAATGAAGAAGCCGGCGATTCCGAGTGCCCAGCTGAGCCACGTAGTTGCCGAAATCGTGCCGGGAAGGTCGTCACCGACCGCGTCGGTGAGATAGACCGAGAAGACGAACGTGAGGATCACTGCGTTGAATGCGGCCGATCCCCAATCCCACAGCCCCCATGCGAACACTTGACTCTTCGTGGCCGCACCGCCGATGCCTGCGGGTGGCTCGGCCTGCGTGCTCGTGGACTCGGCGCTCATACGGCGAAGCCTAACTGCGCGCGGGCGACTCGGCGCCTCTCTCCGAAGTCGACATACAAGACGTTCTATGCACCCGAGTTAGTACGCACTTAGTTGCATACGCACCTGAGTGCATAGATACTTTTTCCATGGCACTCGAACATGCGTTGCTCGTCTCCCTTTCCGAACAGGATGCGTCGGGATACGACCTCACACGCCGGTTCGACAAGTCGATCGGCTTCTTCCACAGCGCGACGCACCAGCAGATCTACCGAGTCCTCAAGCGAATGGACGAGGCAGGCTGGGTGGAGGTGGAGGCCATCGCGCAGGACGGCCGACCGGACAAGAAAATGTACCGCGTCAGCGATGCCGGCCGCGCCGAACTGACCCGATGGATCGCAGAGCCGTCCGAACCGAACCACCTGCGCAACGAGTTGGCCATCAAGATCAGGGCCGCTGCGCACGCCGATCTCCCCGCTCTACGACGCGAAGTCGCTCGCCACCGCGACGGCCACGCCGCCCGCCTCGACGTCTACCGACTCATCGAAAAGCGTGACTTCCCCAATCCAGCAGCGCTTTCCGGCTCTTCACTGCACCAGTACCTCGTACTTCGCGGCGGCATCCGCGTCGAAGAAGGATTCACCGACTGGTGCCAGGAAGTTCTGGACGCACTGCCCACTGGCGAGTACGCCACCGAAGACACCGGCGAGTACGCCACCGAAGACACTGGCGAGCCCGCCACCGAAGACACTGGCGAGTACGCCACGGAAGGACATCTTCAGTCATGACGGATACACAGTTCCCCCGCCTGCTCGAACCGCTCGACCTCGGATTCACGACGCTGAAGAACCGCGTCGTCATGGGATCGATCCACACCGGCCTCGAAGATCGCGCGAAGGACACCGACCGCTTGGCCGAGTACTTCGCCGAACGTGCCCGTGGCGGAGTCGGCTTGATCATCACCGGCGGCTACGCGCCCAACCGCACCGGTTGGCTCTTACCCTTCGGTGCCAAGCTGACCAACCGCATCGAAGCGCGCCGTCACCGCCGGATCACCAAGGCGGTTCACGAAGCGGGTGGAAAGATCGCCATGCAGATCCTGCACGCCGGCCGCTACAGCTACCAGCCGTTCAGTGTCTCCGCGTCGTCGATCAAGGCGCCCATCAATCCGTTCCGTCCGCGCAAGCTGACCGGCCGTGGGGTGCGTTGGCAGATCCGCAACTACGTTCGCTGCGCGCGTCTGGCCAAGTCCGCGGGTTACGACGGCGTCGAAATCATGGGCGGTGAGGGCTACTTCATCAACCAGTTCCTCTGCGAGCGCACGAACAAGCGCACCGACCAGTGGGGCGGCAGTTCCGAGAACCGTCGACGCATGGCAGTCGAAATCGTGCGACGCACACGCAAGGCCGTCGGCCCGAACTTCATCATCGTGTTCCGGTTGTCGATGGCAGACCTGGTCGAGGGCGGTCAGACCTGGGATGAAATCGTCTCGTTGGCAAAGGAAGTCGAAGCTGCCGGCGCCACGATCATCAACACCGACATCGGATGGCACGAGTCACGGGTGCCCACCATCGTCACCTCGGTTCCCCGAGCAGCCTTCGTGGACATCACGAGCAAGCTCGAGAAGCACGTCGGCATTCCGGTAGCCGCCTCGAATCGGATCAACATGCCCGAGACTGCCGAAGAGATCCTCAACCGCGGTGACGCGCAGTTGATTTCGATGGCCAGGCCGATGCTCGCCGATCCCGACTGGGTGAACAAGGCAGAACGCGGAGCGTCCGACGAGATCAACACGTGCATTGCCTGCAACCAAGCCTGCCTCGACCACGCCTTCGTTCACAAGCAGGTCTCCTGCCTGCTCAATCCGCGCGCGGGCCGTGAGACCACGCTGATCCTCTCCCCCACTCGGCGGACCAAGAATCTCGCCGTCGTCGGCGCCGGTCCTGCCGGACTTTCCGCAGCACTCAATCTTGCTCAGCGTGGTCATTCGGTCACGTTGTTCGAGGCCTCGGACAAGATCGGCGGGCAATTCGGGATCGCACAGCTCATTCCGGGTAAGGAAGAGTTCGCCGAGACCATTCGCTACTACACCCGCATGCTGGACGTGGCCGGAGTGACGGTCAAGCTCGAAACCCGCGTCGCACCGGCAGATCTCATCGGCTCCTTCGACGAAGTCGTGGTTGCCACCGGCGTGACGCCGCGGGTTCCCAAGATCCCCGGCATCGAGAACCCGAAGGTGCTGACCTACGCCGAGGTCGTCCGAGAGGGCAAGCCCGTCGGCAAGTCCGTCGCCGTCATCGGTGCCGGCGGCATCGGCGTCGACGTGAGCGAATTCCTCACGCACCCCACTTCCCCCACTCTTCATCTCAAGGAGTGGAAGCAGGAATGGGGCGTCACCGAGCCCGAAATGGCCCCGGGCGCTCTCACCACTCCGGTACCAGAGCTCTCCGAGCGGGAGGTCTATCTCCTCCAACGCAAGCCAGGACGCATCGGCGCCGGCCTCGCGAAGACCACCGGCTGGGTCCACCGGGCGGCCCTCAAGAACAAGGGCGTCCACGAGCTCTCGGGCGTCAACTACGAGCGCATCGACGACGCCGGCCTGCATATCACCTTCGGTGAGAAGCACGAGAAGCCCCGACTTCTCGAGGTCGACACCATCGTCATCTGCGCCGGGCAGGAGTCGGTTCGCGATCTCGTGGACGAACTGACCGTCGCGGGTGTGGTGACCCACATCATCGGCGGCGCGGATGTCGCTGGCGAACTCGACGCCAAGCGTGCCATCGAACAGGGCACACGACTGGCCGCGAAGATCTGACCGGCTACGCTGACTGATCGTGAGCCTGCCGACACCCACAACCACAGCCCGCGCCGTAGTGACCGGCGCCTCCTCCGGCATCGGAGAGGCACTGGCCGCTGATCTGGCATCACGCGGACACTCCCTGATCCTCGTTGCCCGTCGTGGCGAGGTCATGGAGGCCCTCGCCGAGAAGCTTCGCGCCGCGCACGGCGTCGAGGTGGAGGTCCGTGCATCGGACCTCTCCGACAGCGCGGCGCGTGCCGTTCTGGTCGAGGAACTCGGTGGCCGCGACATCAGCATCCTGTGCAACAACGCCGGTATCGCCACCTTCGGGCCGATCGCCGAGCTGGACCCGGCCTACGAGCGCGACCAGGTCGAGCTCAACGCCGTTGCAGTGCACGATCTCACGCTGGCCGTGCTGCCCGGCATGCTCGCGCGCAAGTCCGGAGCCATCCTGATGGTCGGGTCCGCGGCCGGCAACATGCCGATCCCCAACAACGCGACGTACGCAGCCACCAAGGCGTTCGTGAACACCTTCGCGGAATCGTTGCGAGGTGAACTCAAGGGCACCGGAGTGAACGTCACCCTGCTCGCGCCAGGCCCCGTACGCACCGAAACCCCGGACCCGGCCGAAGCATCGATCGTCGACAAGCTCGTCCCGGACTTCTTCTGGATCTCGAGCGAGTACACCGCCAAGGTCTCGCTCGACGGCCTGGCCGAGAACAAGATGCGCGTCGTACCGGGCATCTTGAGCAAGGCGATGTCCGTCGCGGGCGGTTACAGCCCGCGTGCCGTCGTTGCGCCGATCGTGGGCACGTTCTACAAGAAGCTCGGCGGCTGATTCACTCAAACTTCTCAGAGCAGGCCATAGCAGACCGTATAGTCGGTTAATGGCGATGCGAAGAACACTGACAGTCGGGGCAATCCTTCTTTTGACCGGAGGGTTGCCCTTACTGCTGCCCACGGCAGCGAATGCATGTTCGTGCGCATCATCGGCTACCCCGGAAGAAGCCGTGAGCGTCTCCAGCACCGTTTTCCTCGGGACTCCGACGGAGAAAACTTCGGACGGGTTCGAGGACACCTACTTGTTCGACGTCAGCCGGGTCTACAAAGGCGATCTGGCATCGGTGACGTCGGTGGGGACACTCGCGAACGGGAACGGTTGTGGCACAAGCTACGTGCTCGGCACCGAGCAGCTGATGTTCGTTTCTGCGCCGTACGACGTCGACGCCGAGCACGAGGGGCACAGCTGCGGGCCGGCTACCGAAACCGGGTTCGACATCCAAGCGGCGGTCGAGTCCGTGTACGGCGCCGGTTACGCCCCGAGTGCCGGCGGAACTCCGTCCGTTGGTGTGTCCGCCGACCGATCGACGGTCATCGGCGGAGGCGCCGCGGTGGCATTGCTCGCGGTGCTCGGTTGGTTCGGATGGAGGCGGCGACGGGCACAGTGAGTCCACGGGCACAGTGCCGAGGCCGTCAGAGCCGCGTCAACCTCGTTCGGCGGCGCGTCAAGTAAGCGTCAAGATCCGCCCCACCGGTGATCTTCGGGAGTAGATCTGAAAGTAGCCCGCAACACGGCGGGTCACCTTCAGGAGATCGACGTGACGCTACTCGAAATCTTCCCCTCCCTACGCGGCGCAATGACACCGCGTATGGATCCTGCGTTGTGGCCCATCAGTACTCGCCACGACCACAGCGGGCGTGTCTGCATCGGCGACGTCTCCCTCGAAGAGATCGCGGACCAGTACGGCACACCGACGTACGTCGTCGACGAGGCGGACGTGCGGCACCGCTGCCGCACGTATCGAGAGATCTTCCCTGACTCGGAGATCGTGTACGCCGGCAAGGCACTGATGATTCGAGCGATGGCTACCTGGGTCTCCGACGAGGGACTCGGGGTGGATGTCTGTTCCGCCGGTGAACTCGCCGTCGCGCTTGCCGCGGGCGTGGACCCCCATCGAATCATCCTGCACGGCAATGCCAAATCGGTTTCCGAACTGAGGGCGGCGGTCAACGCGGGTGTCGGCCGGATCGTCCTCGACTCCCCCAGCGAAGCGGTACGGCTCGCGTCGGTGTGCACCCACCGACAGAAGGTGTTGGTCAGAGTCACACCCGGCATCGACATACACGGACACAAGGCAGTGTCCACGGGCATCGTGGACCAAAAGTTCGGCCTACCAGCGTTTTCCGAAGAACTGGAACATACGGTATCCGTCGTCGCCAACGCGACGCACCTGCAGCTCATCGGCCTGCATTGCCATCTCGGCTCCCAGATCACCGATCCCGAACTCTTCCGCCCCGCGATCGAGACGATGATCGCACAGATGGACGACATACGACGCACGCATCGAATCATCCTCACCGAACTCGATCTCGGCGGTGGCCATGGGATCGCCTACGTGCCGGGAGATGCCCAATTGGATCTGACCCGCCTCGCTCACGTCATCGACGAAACTCTCGACGACGCGTGCACCCGAAACCGCTTCCCTCGCCCCGAAATCGTGCTCGAGCCTGGCCGAGCGATCGCTGCGCGGGCCGGAGTCACGCTCTATCGCGTACAGAACATCAAGTCGATCAGCGGGGGACGAACCTTCGTCTCCGTCGACGGCGGGATGAGCGACAACCCTCGGGTGTCGTTGTACGACAGCCACTACGACGCGGAACTGGTGAACCGGCATTCGCGCGCACCGCTCCAGGAAGTAACCGTCGCCGGGCGACACTGCGAATCGGGCGACGAAATTGCCGTCGGAGCAAGGCTTCCCGCCGACCTACATGAAGGTGACCTGTTGGCAGTGCCGTGTACGGGCGCATACCACCACAGCATGGCCTCCACCTACAACAGCGTCGGCCGGCCGCCGGTCGTCGCCGTGCTGGGCGGGATTGCGCGGCCGTTGATCAGGCGCGAATCGATCAACGACCTGCTGGCCCGCGAGGTCGGCATCTGACCTCGCGGGCGCCTGAGCCTCAGCGCCTGCGGCGACTACCGGTGCCGAAGATGTTTCGCGAAATCTCGCGTCCCGCAGCCGAAGCCGCCGAGCGCAGGAAACTCTTGACAGCCGAGTTGCCCAAGATCTGCTCGGCGATGTTGGGGCCCTCCGGCTCGGCCGGCGGCGGTGGCGGCAGATCGGGCAGCGACGGAAGATCCAGGGACTGATCCGCCGTCGGAGCACCGGCCACCTTGGCCGTCAGCTTCTCGTACGCCGACTCGCGGTCGATGGTCTGGCCGTACTTCTGATTCAGCGGACTCGACGACGCGGCCGCCTTGATCGCGTCGTTGCCGATGGTGTCCATCAGCGATCTCGGAGGACGAATCTTGGTCCAGGCCACCGGCGTCGGCGCACCCTTTTCCGAGAGTACGGTCACGATGGCTTCACCGATGCCGAGTGAAGTCAGTGCCTTTTCCAGGTCGTAGTGCTCGGTTTTCGGGTACGTGCGGACGGTCTTGTTGAGGGCTTTCTGATCGTCGGGCGTGAAGGCACGCAGGGCGTGCTGAACCCGCGCACCCAACTGTGACAGCACCGAATTCGGAATGTCGGTCGGAAGTTGTGTGCAGAAGAACACGCCGACGCCCTTGGAACGAATGAGCTTGACCGTCTGTTCCACCTGCTGCAGGAAGGCCTTCGACGCGTCCGCGAACAGAAGGTGCGCCTCGTCGAAGATGAACACGAGCTTCGGCTTGTCCAGATCTCCCTCTTCGGGCAGCGTCTGGAACAGGTCCGCGAGCACCCACATCAGGAAGGTGGAGAACATTGCCGGGCGCGCCGCCTGGGCACCGAGTTCGAACAGCGTGATCACACCGGCACCGCCGACGACACGCAGCAGATCCTCGGTTTCGAGTTCCGGTTCACCGAAGAAGGTGTCACCGCCGTCGGCTTCGAGGTTGACCAACGCGCGCAGAATCACTCCCGCCGTCGCGGAGGAAACTCCGCCGATACCCTTCAGATCGGCCTTGCCCTCAGCGCTCGTCAGGTGCGCGATGACCGAACGCAGATCCTTGAGGTCCAGCAGGGCGAGGCCCTGAGTGTCGGCCCAGTGGAAGATCAGCCCTAGAGTCGACTCCTGGGTCTCGTTGAGGCCCAACACTTTACTGAGCAGGATCGGCCCGAAACTGGTGATGGTCGCGCGCACCGGGATACCGATTCCGTCGGTACCCAACGACAAGAACTCGACCGGCATCCCAGCGGGAGTCCACGAATCGTCGCCCGTCTCGACTGCGCGAGACTTCATCTTCTCGCTCGGATCCCCCGCCTTCGACAGACCCGAGAGATCGCCCTTGACGTCGGCCATCACAACCGGCACACCCGCGGCGGACAGCTGCTCGGCGATACCCTGCAACGTCTTGGTCTTGCCGGTACCCGTCGCACCGGCGATCAGACCGTGACGGTTGATCGTCGCCAACGGAATCCGCACCCGCGCGGTGGGATCTGCCACACCGTCGATCACCACCGAGCCGAGCTCGAGTGCCCGCCCCTCGGATGAATAGCCCGCCGCGATTTCAGCGGCAGCACCCGAGGGCGCCTGAGCAGCGGGGGTGGCTCCGGCCGATGCTTCGGCCTCAGCGGCAGCCGCTTCCTTCTCGGCTTCCTCAGCTGCTGCAGCGGCTTCAGCTGCAATCCGAGCGGCTTCGGCAGCGGCAGCCTTGGCAGCTTTCGCCTTCTCCGCCGGCGTCAGCGGCGCTGCTCCGTCCTTCGGATCCACGGTCATCGAAAAGCCCTCCTCGTTGCAATGCGGCGAAGTTCTTGTCATCACTCGAACGCCGTCTTACACACGTCGAGTTTCCACCGCAGACCTTATCCCGCGCCCGCGCGCACTACTGTGTTCCTGGTGCAGGACAAATTGGTATGGATCGATTGTGAAATGACCGGGCTGCGACTCGAGTCGGACAAACTCATCGAGATTGCGGCTCTGGTGACCGACAGCGACTTGAACATCTTGGGCGAAGGTGTGGACATCGTCATCCACGCCGACGACGACGCGTTGGCTGCAATGCCCGACGTCGTGAAGAAGATGCACGCAAAGTCGGGACTGACCGAAGAGGTTCGTAAGTCGACGGTCACCCTCGCCGAGGCGGAGAAAGAGGTGCTCGCGTACATCCGCAAGCACGTTCCCGTCGCCGGTACGGCTCCCTTGGCGGGTAATTCAATCGCCACCGACCGCGGATTCATCTCGCGGGACATGACGGCGCTGGACACATACCTGCACTACCGGATGATCGACGTCAGCTCCATCAAAGAACTCTCCCGCCGCTGGTACCCGCGAATCTACTTCGGCCAGCCCGAAAAAGGTCTCGCCCACCGGGCACTCGCCGACATCAAGGAATCCATCCGCGAACTCAAGTACTACCGCGGCACTGCATTCGTCGCGGCGCCCGGACCGTCGAGCGCGGAGATTGCAGCCGTCGTAGAGGGCTTGGGTCCCGCCTGACCTGCCGATTGGCTTCCTGACCGACTTTCGCGCTAGTATCTCTTTCGTCAAAGCAGCCGGGTCAAACCGGTGGCCGAGGCAATGGTGGGCGTAGTTCAGTTGGTAGAGCACCAGGTTGTGATCCTGGCTGTCGCGGGTTCGAGTCCCGTCGCTCACCCAAGCGGAACCCCCGAAGATGTCGAAAGACATTTTCGGGGGTTCTTTTGGTTTGTGCGCCAGCCCCAATCTCCCCTTCCACCGCCGGGTGGGGTGGCGACCGCGACGAATCGCGCGCTCCCGAGCAACCCGTGCCCGGGCCGAGCGAACGTACCTCTGGTCGCTTCAGATAGACCGAAAGCCACTTTCGCTCACATCGGGGTGGCCGGAACGCCGCAAATCACCCACCCGAAATCACTCGGGCGACGGTTGCGGCTCCCAGACACCTGCGACGGTCCCCTCGCGAACGTGTCGCTCGTATGCCGAAACCTTGTCGTGGATGACGGTCAGGTTGTCCTGCAGCGCAGAGATCCTGGATCGAATCAACTCCTCATGCGACTGCAAAAGTGAAAGCCGCTCCTTCTCGTTTCCTGGACCTGACCTGACGAGAGCGGCGAATTCGCGGATCGTGGCGATCGGCATACCCGAGTCTCGGAAGCGATTACACAGCTTCAACCAAGCGACATCGCTTTCGGAGTACACCCGACGCCCACCTGCCGAGCGCGCCACCTCGTGAACGAGCAATTCCTCACGTTCGAAGTATCGAAGGGAATCGATACTGATTCCGGTCTGGACAGCGACGTCACCGATTGACAGTTCGCGCATTGCCTGGCGACCTTTCCTTGACCTGGAGTGCACTCCAGATTTTACGGTCGCAGTCATGAATTCCATCCAGCGCAAAATCAACACCGGATACTCCCGAGTCTCCACTGCCGACGACGTACTTGCCGGACAAGATTTAACAGGCACTACGGTTTTGGTCACCGGCGGGTACTCCGGACTCGGATATGAGGTTTCGCAGTCACTTTCTTCGGTCGGCGCGCGAGTTGTAGTTCTTGCCCGCCGACCAGAACAGGCACGGACCGCGGTGGCCGACCTTCCGGGTATCGAAGTGCGAGCGTGCGACCTGTCGGACCCGAGCAGTGTCAGATCGTGTGCGCGAGAAATTCTCGAATCCCGGATCACTCCGGACATCATCATCTGCAATGCGGGGGTCATGGCCTGCCCGGAACTCCGTGTCGGCTCCGGCTGGGAATCACAATTCGCGATCAATCACCTCGGGCACTTTGTACTGGTGAACCTGCTTGTGCCAGCCATGCCCGCAAACGGCTCTCGCGTCGTAGCGGTCTCGTCGGCGGGACATTTTCTGTCGGGAGTGCGTTGGAATGACATACATTTCCGCAACGGTTACGACCGCTGGCTTGCGTACGGTCAAGCCAAGACTGCCAATGCTCTATTCGCTGTACAGCTGGCGAGCTCCGGTGCTTCACGCGGTGTCAGTGCGTTCTCCGTCCATCCCGGGAGCATCCTCACTCCCCTTCAACGTCACTTCTCTGCATCGGAGAAACACGATCTCGGATGGACGACGTCGAATGGCGACGCCGTGCCGGGGTTCAAGACTCCCTCCCAGGGCGCCGCTACAACGGTGTGGGCAGCGACGGCACCGATACTCGCCGATCACTCCGGCGCGTACCTCCAGGACTGCAACATCGCGGACGTCGCGCAGACCGATGACATGAGCGTCGGCGGAGTGAAACCTTGGGCTACCGATCCCGCCGACGCACGCAGATTGTGGGCACTGTCCGCTGAGATGACCGGAGTGGACGCGTTCGGTCGACGCTGACACCGAGCGAACGTACCTCCCGTCGCCTCAGATAGACCGAGAGGCACTTTCGCTCACAAAAGGTGTGCAGATGCAGAAATGCCCCCAACCGGACGGTCGGGGGCATTCTGCCGTTCAAGGCTTCAGGGACGCACTCAGACGTCCGCGTTGCCGGTCTTCCAGACGCTCCAGGGAATGTTCCAGTCACCGAGGCCGTCGGTGCCGGAGAGAGTGCCGCCGACGGTGTTCTTGACGACGACGATGTCCCCACGCTTGGTGTTGTCGTAGACCCACTTGGCGTTGGACGGGCTCAGGTTGAGGCAGCCGTGACTGGTGTTGGAGTAGCCCTGCTGCCCGACCGACCACGGCGCCGAGTGGAAGAAGATACCGCTGTAGGACATTCGGGTCGCCCAGTCGACGGGGGTCTTGTAACCCTGCGCCGAGGTGACCGGGACGCCGTACGTGGACGAGTCCATGATCATGTTCGCGAAGCGGTCACCGATGATGTAGACGCCGTTGTCGGTGGGAGTGCTGTCCTTGCCCATGGAGGTGGGCATGGTCATGACGGTCTCACCGTTGACCTGGAAAGTGACCTGCTTGGTGTTGTCGTCCGCCGTGGCGATGACGGCATCACCGATGGTGAAGGAACTCTTCGCGTCTTCCTGCCCGAAGACTCCCTTGCCGAGATTGCGCCCGTACACGTCGACGCTCACGTCGACCTTGGTGCCCGGTGCCCAGTAGTTCTCCGGACGCCAACGGACCTCACGATTGTTGACCCAGTAGAACGCACCTTCGACGGCCGGAGTCGTGGTGACGGTGATCGCGGCTTCGGCAGCCTTGCGATCTGGGATGTTCTCGTCGAACTGCACCGCGATGGGCTGACCGATGCCGACCACGTCACCCTCGTTGGGCAAGACGTACGGCTTGGTGACGTTGCCGGGTGCGCTCGTGGTGAAGGACGTGACCGTCGTACTGGCGCCACCCAATCCGAATGCGCGGGCCTCGATTTTGTACTTGCGGTTGTAGCCGAGTGGCTCGGTGGTGGTCCACGACGCACCGTCGGCAGCAATCGCGCCGGCAACTGCCTTGCCGTCCTGATTGACCATCGTCACGTCGGACAGAGCGCCGTCAGCGACGTTGATCTTGACCGGGTCGCCCGGCGAGAAGCCGACAGCGCCGTCGGCAGCGGTCGAGGTGAGTTTCGGCTTGATGAGTTCGGTGAGCGGATTGGAATCGATCGGCGCCGACCCTTCGGTACTGACGTCCTTGCCGCCCGACGTGCACGCGGTCATCAGAACGAGAGCACCGAGAGACGCCGCGATCATCGCCGCGCCCTTCGACGCTCGACCGTTCCCCCCGCGCACGGACAGACCCCACCTTTGACGACTCATCGTTCGACTCCGCTTCACAATTTCTCCGACTAACTTCCGCGTCACATGCGAATCCCACTTACCGGAAGGCAAGTGGGACTTGCGGTATGACTGCGCTGCCCCAATGATGCCAGGCGCGCTCGTTACCAACGGTCATGAAAGGCCACGCCGTCAGTAACGTTCAAGTATCAATCGCTCCGAACCGTCCGTTTTGTTACCGCTTTCAGCGGATTTCCTCCGATCGGACTACAGCGGTGACGCCTCCACCTGGCGATTTGCTCCCGAACCGGCGATTCGGCTAATGTTCTGTCTCGCAAGAGCGAGCGCCTATAGCTCAGTTGGTAGAGCAAGTGACTCTTAATCACTGGGTCCGGGGTTCGAGTCCCTGTGGGCGCACTTGCAAAGGTCCCCACCTTCTTCGGAAGGTGGGGATTTTTCTTTGTGTCGTGGTGAACAGGTTGTGGTGAATAGACTTCACAGTTATCGGAACCACGGCCTGGAGGATTGATGACCGAGCGCGAAACCACACCGGGCAGTGAGCTGGCATTTGCCGGGGTTGCGGGTCAGGCCGCTCTGATCCGGTCCGGAGAAATATCGGCCCGCGAGCTCACCGAGAACACACTTCGCCGTATCGAACGCCTCGATTCGACGCTCAATGCTTTTGTGCGAGTTCTCGCAGACGAAGCGCTCGACGAAGCGACACGTCTCGATCAGCGCCAGGCCGACGGCCACAGCCTGGGCCCACTGCACGGAGTTCCGATCGCGATCAAAGACGAGAACGACGTCGCCGGAACGCCGACGACGTACGGCGGTGCGGCGGCAACCCGCATCGCCTCCGCTGACTCGGAGGTCGTCCGGCGGTTGCGCGACGCCGGCGCGGTGATCGTCGGCAAGACGACGATGCCCGAGTTCGGCATCTGGCCCTTCACGGAGACTGCTGCAAACGGCTACACCAGAAACCCTTGGGACACCGGCGTATCCACGGGCGGATCGAGCGGAGGATCTGCGTCGGCCGTCGCGTCAGGCATGGTCGCAGCGGCAATCGGCGGCGACGGCGGCGGTTCCATCCGACTGCCTTCGGCGTTCTGCGGGTTGTTCGGACTCAAACCGCAGCGCGGTCGGGTGAGCACCGCGCCGAACCGAAACCTCTGGCGCGGACTCGGCACACTAGGGCCTCTCACTCGTTCCGTCGAGGACAGCGCGCTCGTGTACGACGTGATAACCGGTACCACCGGGATCGACGACTACACAGCCGAAACGCTCCGCACCAGCTTTGCCGAGTCAGCCGCGTCGGCGCCCGGGCCGCTTCGCATTGCAGTGTCCACCCGGAGTCCGGTCCGGGGCGTCCGCCCGTCCCCGGAGGTCGTTGCCGCGGTGCATTCGATCGCAGAGATGTTGAGCGCGTTGGGACATCACGTCGAAGAGCACGATCCCGAGTACCCGGACGCAACTGCAGCATTTCTCCCCCAGGTGCTCGGCGGCGTCCGCGACGAAGCACTGCGCGTCGATCATCCGGCGCTCCTCGAAAAGCGCACGCGCGCACTCGCGTCCATCGGCCGGATAGCCGCTCCCGCGCGCGTCGGGAAATTCGCTTACCGCAAAGGTGAGCGAATCGCAGCGACGGTCAACCAGGTCTTCGACACCTTCGACCTGGTCCTGATGCCGACCACGCCCGCGCTGCCACGCCCGGTCGGACAACTCGAAGGAACCGGCCTTCTGTCAGCAGTCCGCAAGGCGTTGCCGATCGCCGCCTACTGTTCGATCTGGAATGTCTGCGGCAACCCGGCGGCCGCTGTGCCCGCCGGGTTCTCCGAACGCGGACTCCCCCTGAGCGTCCAACTGGTCGGGCGCAGCGGTGGTGAACCGACGATTCTCGCCGTCGCACAGCAGTTGGAAAGCACCGTCCGCTGGCCGGATTCGCACCCTCCACACTCGTGAATTCCGGAAGCGATGTAACCATCGTCACCACGATGAACACGCGTTTTGCAAACTCCTGAGCCTGTCGGCTAATGTTCTGTCTCGCAAGAGCGAGCGCCTATAGCTCAGTTGGTAGAGCAAGTGACTCTTAATCACTGGGTCCGGGGTTCGAGTCCCTGTGGGCGCACTTGCAAGAAGGCCCCCACCTCACCAGGTGGGGGCCTTCTTCATGTTCTGTCTTCGACAACTCGGGTCAGCGAATGATCTTCCGGACCACGAGTAGTCCCACCACTGAACCGACTGCGATCAGCGCGTACTTCACTGTCGGCTCGTTGAGCTTGGCGAGCACCGTCTTCTTGGTGTTCTCGACCAGCCGCTTCGGGTTGGTGCGGACCGTCAGTTCGTCGAGTGTGCTCGCGAGCTGGTTACGCGCCTTCTCGATCTCGCGTTCGATGCTCTCGGTGTCCCTGGGCACGTGTCCTCCAACTTGTCTGTGTTCTGCTGCTCTGTGTGCGGGTCTGCTGTGCGGACGCAGCGCGCCGACACTTCGCTCTACCGTAGAGGAGCAGAATGCCCTCGCGCCCACCTGCCGCGCAATTTCTCGACTAACCTCGATTCCCGTGACCGAGAACAGTAGATTGTCCGCCGGCGACGTCGCGCCGGATTTCACGCTCCCAGACGCCGATGGCAACGAGGTTTCCCTTCACGATTACCGCGGCCGCAAGGTCATCGTGTACTTCTACCCGGCGGCCAGCACCCCGGGGTGCACCAAGCAGGCCTGCGACTTCCGTGACAGCCTCGCCGAGCTGAACGGCGCCGGCCTCGAAGTCATCGGAATCTCGCCGGACAAGCCCGCAAAACTCGCGAAGTTCCGCGATACCGAAGAGTTGACCTTCCCGCTGCTCTCCGATCCCGAGAAGGCGACGCTCGAAGCCTGGGGCGCGTTCGGTGAGAAGAAGATGTACGGCAAGACCGTCCAGGGCGTCATCCGCTCGACGTTCCTCGTCGACGAGGAAGGCAAGATCGAGGTGGCCCAGTACAACGTCCGGGCCACCGGTCACGTCGCCAAGCTACGACGCGATCTGTCGGTCTAACTCCCGTACCGGCTCAAGAACAGAGCCTCCGCGAAAGCGAGATTCTCGATCTCCGACGGGTCGACGCTTTCGTCGGGCGCATGAATGCGGCATTGCGGTTCCTCGACGCCGATCAACGCGATCTCCGCGTCGGGGAACTGCTCGGCCAGTGCACTGCACAGCGGTATCGATCCCCCTTGGCCGGCAAATCCGACTTCGCGGCCGTAGGCATCGGTGAGCGCGGACTTCAGCTGCGCGAAACCTGCACCCTCCGTCGAGGACGAGAACGGCGATCCCGTCGATTCCGGAACGACCTCGATGTGGTCGCCCCACGGCGCCGCCGCGCGGAGGTGGTCCGTCAACAACTTCTGTGCCTGCGCCGGATCCGTGCCAGGCGGGACACGAAGATTCAGGCGCGCCGACGCGCGGGGCGTGATCGCCGCCGCCGAACCCACGACCGGCGGGCAGTCGATACCCAGGATGGTCAGCGCCGGACGAGCCCACACCTGCTCGGCGACCGAACCGGAACCAGTCAGCTGCACCCCTTCGAGCACCCCGGCGTCGGAGCGGAACTGATCGCCGTCATAACTGACACCCGCCCATTCCTGGTCGTTGGTCAAGCCTTCGACAGTGGTGTTTCCGGCGCTGTCGTGCAGCGTCGAGAGTATGTGCACCAGCGCGGTGATCGCATCGGGCGCCGGTCCACCGAAGACACCGGAGTGAATCTCACCCTCGAGCGTCGACACGTGGACCACAACGTTCGCGATCCCGCGCAATGACGTCGTGATCGTCGGCTCCCCGACTTCGGTGTTGCCGGTATCGGCGATCAGGATCATGTCGGCTGCAAAAAGTTCGGGCCGCTCTCGCACCAGATCCTCGAGACCGCCAGTGCCCATCTCCTCGGATCCTTCGGCGACGAGCGTCAGGTGGACGCTCGGGTCCACACCGGCTGCGGCGAGCGCTCGCAGAGCTGTCAGATGCATGACGACGTTGCCCTTGCAGTCGGAAGCGCCCCGTCCGTACCACCGTCCGTCGCGCTCGGTGAGCGTGAAAGGCGGGGAGCCCCAGAGCTCTTCGTTTCCGGGCGGCTGAACGTCGTAGTGGCAGTACAGCAGAACGGTCGGAGCACCGCCCGGGCCTGGTCGACGCCCGACAACCGCGGCCGAACCGTCGGAGGTCTCGATCGCCTCGATATCGGCGAAACCCTGAGCCCGGAATGCCTCCAGGACCCAATGCGCAGCGGCCGCGCATTCTTCCGGCGGGTACTGCCGTGCATCGGCAACGGACTTCATCGCCACAAGTGCACTCAGATCCTCACGGGCACGCGGCATGAGTTCACCTACCGCGGTTCGCAGTTCTTCCGTCATCGTCTCCCTCTCCTCGGCATCGAATCTCGGTGTGCCCGAAGAATCTCAGTCTGCCCGAATCGGACGTAGGCAGGCGCCAGGATCGCCGTTGCGCCACACCGCGCAGCAACCTCTTCGGCTACTGGACAGTTGGTCACCTAGTATCGAGGTGTGGCAACAGCATCGGGACTCGTGTGCGCGCACCTGCGCGGTGCGTTTCGACCGATCACGACCGCCGAAGTAGGTGGCCGATGACACCGGATAATGCACAAGTCCCAAATTCGACAGAAAACACCGATAGCCTGGAAGACGTGCAGCCCACGACTCGTCACCGCGCGCGGCGACGAGTCGACCCAGCACTGGAGAATCCCCAGAGCCTCGAAGAACCGCAGGAACTGCTGCCGCGCAAGCGTCCGACGCAAGAGCGCAGCCAGCGTAAATTCGACGCACTCCTGGCTGCGTCACGGGAACTCCTCACCGATGTCGGTTTCGAATCGTTCACCTGTGAAGAAGTCGCGGCACGTGCTGACGTCCCGATTGGGACGCTTTACCAGTTCTTCGCGAACAAGTACGTCATCGTGTGCGAATTGAACCGCCAGGACCTCGTCGGGGTCCAGCACGAGCTTGCTCAGTTCGGCGGCGAAGTACCCTCGCTCGACTGGTTGCGGTTCCTGAACAGTTTCGTCGATCACATGGCCGGGCTGTGGACGTCTGATCCGTCGCGCCGCGAGGTCTGGCTGGCGATGCAGTCGACGCCGTCCACGCGGGCAACCGGAGTCATTCACGAAAAGCAGTTCGCCGAGACCGTAGCGAAAATGCTCGGCCCGTTGACGCCTCGTACGCGGCGAGATCGTCGCCTGATGATGGCGGAAGTTCTTGTCCACGTGGTGTATTCGATGCTCAATTTCTCGGTTCAGGACGGTCAGTCGCATGCCGACGCCGTCGCCGAACTGAAAAGGTTGATGATCGCGTATCTCCTCGTCGCCGAGAAGGAATCCCGCACGAAGGACTAGTCGAACGACAAAGAGCCGGTCTCCCCTTGGGAGACCGGCTCTTTCGTGTCCGGCAGTGCTACTCCGGGTCGGATTCGATGACCGCGAAAGCGCCCGCCATGTCCCCGTCGTGCGTGAGCGAAATATGAATCTTCACTCCGGTCAGGTGTTTGGCCACGTCACCGCGAAGCCGGATGCCGGGGCGCCCCCAGGCGTCCGAGACGACCTCGATCTGATTGTGGATCATTTCCCCCAGCACCGGTGGGCCGGCGAAGAGAGCAGTGGACCATGCCTTGATCACTGCTTCCTTCGCAGCCCACCGGGCGGCGAAATGTCGTGCCGGTTCGGAGCTCCGGGTAGCGGCGTCTCGACGCTCGCCCGGTGTGAAGTTGTCGAGCATTGCCGTTCCCGGCCTGTTCAATTGCTCGGCGAACTCCGACACCGTCACGAGGTCGAAACCGATACCCAGAACTCCCATACCGTGACTACTACTTGCAGCCGGGCAGATTCGAGCGGTACACCTGGTCTGCGCCGAGTCGTGCGTCCTCGCTCAGCAGCATGTCCGCTTCGAGCTGACGCGACGCCTTGGCCGGCGTTCCGTCGGCACCGAGGCGACGATCCGCCGGGCGCTCGTAGAGGCTGTCGCCACCGCACATCGCCTTCCCGAGGCGACGCTGACCGTCGATCGTCCGCTGCTGGGCCGCAGCAACATAGGCGTCACGCTTGTCGGCCGGAACCGACTCGACGAATGCCTGCGGGTGCACGACTGCGATCAGGCCGGAGACGTGACCGAAGCCGAGGCTGGTCAGCAGGCCGGCACGCAGCGGAAGCTGATCACCGAACTTGAGCGGCTGACGTGCCCACACGAGGTGCTCGAACTCGGCCATCTTGTCGTCGACGCAGTCGAGGCTGCGGTTCGGCGGGACGATGCCCTGGCTCAGTACCTGGCAGAGCCCGATCAGCTGGAAGGCTGCGGCACCACCCTTGGCGTGACCGGTCAGGCTCTTCTGCGAGACCACGAACATGGGCGCACCTTCACTGCGTCCCAATGCCCCGGCGAGGCGCTCGTGCAGCTCTGCCTCGTTGGGATCGTTGGCGGCAGTGGAGGTGTCGTGCTTGGAGATCACGGCGATGTCGTCGGCGCTCACGCCGAGTGCGTTGAGCGAGAGTGCGAGCTGCGAATCCGCTCCCCCACGTCCGGCGCCCAGTGCTCCGAGTCCCGGTGCCGGGATCGAGGTGTGGACACCGTCGGCGAACGATCCGGCCCAGGCGACCACACCGAGGACGGGAAGGCCCATCTCGAGTGCCAGGTCACCGCGAGCGAGGAGAATCGTTCCGCCACCGGCCGACTCGACGAATCCGCCGCGGCGACGATCGTTGGCCCGCGAGAAGCGGCGATCCTCGATGCCCTTGGCATGCATGTCCTCGGTCTTGGCAGTGGCCGACATGTCGCCGAAGCCGATGATGCCTTCCGTGCTCAGATCGTCGAACCCGCCGGCAACAACCAACTGCGCCTTGCCGAGTCGGATCTTGTCGACGCCTTCTTCGACGGATACCGCTGCCGTGGCGCAGGCGGCGACGGGGTGAACCATCGCGCCGTAACCGCCGACGTACGACTGAACGACGTGCGCCGCAATGACGTTCGGCAGCGCTTCCTGCAGGATGTCGTTCGGACGGTTCTCGCCGAGCAGCGTGTCGATGTACAGGCTCCTCATGGAGGTCATGCCGCCCATGCCGGTGCCCTGCGTGTTGGCGACCAGGCTCGGGTGTACCCAGCGGAGCAGTTCGCTCGGAGTGAAGCCGCCGGTGAGGAAGGCGTCCACCGTTGCGACGATGTTCCAGAGGCCGACGCGGTCGACCGAATCTGCCATGTCGGCGGGGATGCCCCACTTGGTGACGTCGAAGTTGGTCGGAATCTGACCGCCCACACTACGAGTCAGCTTCATCTTGCGCGGGACGCGGATCTCGGTGCCTGCGCGGCGGGTGACCGTCCAGTCGCCGGACTCGGCGGAAACCGTCGCCGTCGTGTTCTCCGGATCGGATTCGACGAAGGCCTGAGCCTCTGCCTCACTGCCGACCACGAAGCTCAGATCCTTGTCCAGGAACACGGAGGTGAGCAGCGGAGCGGTGTTGTCGATCATCGCGCCCTCGTCGACGTAACGACGGATGCCGCAACGCTCGACGACTGCGTCGTGGTACTTGTCGGCGATTTCCGCCTCGGGTACCAGGTCACCGGATTCGACGTCGTACCAGCCCGGCCTGGGGTCGTTCTCCCAGACGATGAGTCCGGTGTTCCACGCCAATTCGAGAACGCCTGCGGCAGAGAGCTGCTCGTCGACCTCCATCTCGAAGCGGGTACGCGAGGAACCGTAGGGTCCGAGCTCTCCGGCACCCACGATGACCACGAGGTCCGCGGGGGTGACGTCCAGTTCGGGCCAGCTCGGAGCCTTGACCGAGTCGTCGATGCGAGCCGGCGCGGGCAGCGCCAGGATGCTGGACTCGTCCACTGCTTCGTCGACAGCCTCGGCGATCTCGGCCACCTCGGCAGCTTCCTTGGCCAGTGCGGCGAGGTCGAGGTTCGCCTCGGCGAGCCCACCGGTCAGGTCGACCTCGAGCGGAGCCTCGGCAGCAGCGCGCCGCGACTCGCGGGTTGCCGTCTTCAGCAGTTCGGTCGCCATCTCCTGGGTGGACCAGGTGCGGACGCCCGCAGCTTCGACTGCGTCGACGATGGGATCGTTGTGACCCATGAGTCCGGTTCCGCGAACCCAACCGATGACCGCATGTGCCAACGTGACCCGCTCGGCCCAGTTGCGCTCGGCCTTCCAGCGATTGACCACGGCGATCAGCGAAGCCTTGGCCTCACCGTATGCACCGTCGCCGCCGAACGTTCCGCGGTTCGGCGAACCGGGCAGCACTACGTGCAGGTGCGTGTCGACATCGCTGTCGTAACCGATCTTCGACAGACCGCCGATGAGGCGCTCCACCGACCAGAGCAGCACGCGCATTTCCATTTCGGCGCGAGCGCCGGCGTCGGAGAGTTCGCCGCCGACACGGGGAGCTGCGAAGGGGAAGAGCATCGTCGGCGTCATGGCCGGCTTGATGAGCTTCTTTGCGCCGCCTGCGTTCTCGGTGGCCTCGTTGCCGATCCAGTCGATCAGTGCGTCGACGTCGGTGTACGACGCCATGTTCGCGGGAACCACCCAGAGGGCGGCACCGGCGCGAGCATTCTCGCGGTACAGGTCGCGGTAGAAGCCGAGACGCTGACCGTCGAGTCGCGAGGTGGTCACGAATACCGTTGCGCCACCGGCAAGGAGCTTGCCCGTGACCGCTGCCGCGATGGAACCCTTGCTGGCGCCCGTCACTACTGCGACCTCGCCTGCCCACTCGGGTGCGTCGGATTCTGCCGCAGCAGCCGCATCAGCGATGCGGGTGTAGACCTCGGCGAGTGCGGTGCGGCCTTCGTCGGTTGCACGGGTGGCCCACCACTTCGCCTGTGCGGCGACGGTGTAGCCGGCACCGATGAAGTTCTCGACCGACAACGCGGTGTCACCGAGCCAAATGCGAGCGAGATCCTCACGCGCACTTGCCCAGCGGTCGTCGAGCAGAACGGCCTTCTGCGCGTCGAATGCCGGAGCAACCAGACGCGGCCAGTCGGAGCCGAGTTCAGCCGAGACCAGGTCGACCAGTTCGGTGTCCTCGACCGTCGCGACTGCCGTTTCTTCGTTCAGTCCGAGCTGCTCGAGTACCAGGCGTGCGGCCGAGGCCAGAACGCCGTTGCGACCGGTGATGTTCTCGGTGAACTCACCCAGAGCAGCTGCGTCGACAGTTCCGCCGCTTCCGCCGCCGGTAGCGGGCAACGAGACGCTGACTCCACGAGCAGACCCGACCGAGGCAACTGCGCTGTCGATGACTGCGTCCACTGCTGCCGCGTCGGCCAGTGCGCCGGAGCTCAGGCCACCGAGGTCGCCGCCGCGGATGCTGGCGCCGTCACGGGTACCGAGAGCCACTGCTGCGGTGACGTGGTGTGCCCAGCCGTCGCCCAGTTCCCAGACCTTCTTGACGCGGTCGGCGATGTAGCCGGGACGCTTGCCCGAGGGGCCGAAGACCTTACGCAGGTGATCGTTGATCGAATCGGAGAGCACCGGTCCGAACGGCTTGTACGTACGGGCGAGCTTGTCGACGGTTGCCCCCAGGGAGCCCATGTCGGCGTCTGCGGCCCCGTCGATGGCACCGAGGGAGAGCTCGGAGCCGAGGTCGACCAGAAGCTGGTTGCGACGCGAGGAAACGCCGTCGCACAGTGCCTCGATCGTGTCCGCGGGGCCGACCTGATCGGGACGGAGCTTGGTCCACAGGCTGATCAGGACCTTCGTGGCGTCGGGCGCCTTGAAGGTGAGGTCGTCCGGACGCGGTCCACCCGAAGGTGCAGCCGGCGCGGCAGCGGCAACCGGAGCAGCGGCCGCGGCGGCCGGAGCAGCCTGCGCGGCAGGCGCTTCGATCTCGTCGTCGTCATCGACAGCGGGGTCGACGTCGGTGCCGTAGACGATCGCGGCTTCGCGCTCGACGTTGAGAACCTCGACCGGGTAGCCGAAGCGGCCCGGCAGCTTGAGGGTCTGCGACGCGAGGTTTGCAACGGTCGGGGCAGCGCCGAGACCGATCTCGACGAAGCGTTCGACCCCGAGTCCACCTTCGGACTCGTCACCGAAGAGCAGGTCCTGCGTCTCGATCCAACGGACCGGGCTGGCGAACTGCCAAGCCAGCAGCTCGATCAGGATGATGCGGGACAACTCGTGAGTGCGCGTTGCGTAGCTGTCGAAGTCTGCGAGGACTTCCTGCAGCGGCTCGGACGGCACCAGGTCGGCGATTTCCTGAACGAAGTCACGACGCAGCGAGAACGGCTTCGGAACCAGGTTCGGGATGTAGCGGCCGATCAGGATGTCCGGATCGATGTCGTGCGGGAGCAAGTCCTGCAGGCACACGCGGAAGTCCGCCACGCCACCGCGAAGGACGGTGGAGTGGAACGGCACGTCGATGCCGGGAACCTGGATGTATGCCCGCTTGCCACCGAATTCTGCTCGGCGACGATCGATTTCGACCTCGAGTGCGTCGAGACCGGCTACCGAACCGGCAATGGCGTACTGGCTGCCGCGCAGGTTCAGGTTGACGATTTCGAGGAACTCACCGGAGGTCTCGGCGACACCGGCGACGAAGCCCTGCACGTCGTCGTCGGAAACACCGATCTGCGACGGGCGAATAGCGGCCATGCGGTAGTCGGAGCGTCCGGCTTCGTCACGGGGAACGAGCTGGTGCATGGCGGAGCCACGCTGGAAGACGACCTCGAGAAGTGCTTCGAGCGGGAAAACCTCGGCGACAGCGGCGAGTGCGTTGTACTCACCGACCGAGTGACCGGCCAGAAGGGAATCCTCGATGAAGGTTCCGGATTCGCGCAGCTCGGCAACCTGGGCAACACCGAGAACGGCCATGGCCACCTGGGTGAACTGAGTCAGGTGCAAGACACCGTCGGGATGCCTGTGCTCGACACCACGGGCCTTGACGGTCACCGGGTTGTCGCGCACGACAGCGAGAATCGAGAATCCGAGTGCCTTACGAGTGTGCTTGTCCGCGCGCTCCCAGACGTCGCGGGCGGCCTTGGAGCGTGCGCGAGCGTCGAGGCCCATGCCCGGGCGCTGAATGCCCTGGCCGGGGAAGGCGTAGACGGTCTTCGGCGCGGCGGTGCGGCCGGTGGCGACCATGACCAGTTCACCGTCGATGCGGCAGCCGACCTCGACGATTTCCGCGCCCTGGTCGATACCGACACGATCGACACGGACGTCGATCTCGGCGCCGGGTCGAACCATCCCGAGGAAGCGAGCTGTCCAGGCGGTCAGGCGGCGCGGCGGGACGCGGGTCTCGGCCGGGTCGACTGCGGTGACTACCTGCTGCGCTGCGGCGGAGAGCCACATGCCGTGCACGATCGGCGTTCCGAGGCCGGCCAGCAGAGCGGCGTTGTCGGAGGTGTGAATCGGGTTGTGGTCACCGGAAACCTGAGCGAACGCGCCCATGCTGACCGGAGCGAGGATCTTCGCGTCACGGCGACGACGACGCGAGGTGTCGACAGCCGCATCGCTGATCGATCCACCGGCGCGAGCCGGGTCGGCGAGTTCGCCTGCACCGGTGCGTCCGCGGATCGCGAAACGCTCGGTCATGGTGACGACTGCGGGGGCGTCGAGGCCCTCGCCGAGCATGGCACCGACCTCGACCTTGACCTCGACGACACGACCGAGGTCGGTGTCGAGAACCGAGGCGACCTCGGCATTGACCACGAGAATGCTTGTCTCGGAGGGAAGTTCACCGACGAAGTCGACGGTGTGGTCGAGGTGGACCAGGTCGAGCATGCCTTCGATAACGGAAAGACTGTCGAGCTTGGCTGCGCCGAGGACTGCGAACACTGCAGGCCAGCATGCTCCGACGACGACGTCCGGAACAGCCTTGCCGCTGACACTGAGCGTGGCGGGCAGACCCGAACCGGTGACACCGGCGTGATCGGCGATGCGATCGGGAACCCACGCGACGTTGAGGCGAGCCTTGCCGTTCTTGACTGTCGGAAGTTCCTGTCCGGCAGCAACTGCCAGGAGCGCGGACATCGCACCTTCGGCATCGGCTTCGGTGACAACCGGAGCGCCGCCGTCGACGACGGACTCGGGGATCGTGATCGTGATGTCGACCGACTTGCCTGCCACCAACGGAACCGAAAGCAGCACGTGCGAGGAATCGACGACGGTCAGACTGGAACCGGTGGTGCCGTGAACTGCCTTGTCGGCAGACTCTGCACTCCACTCGTCGAGGTCGCCGAGACGACGGACGGGGTTCTGGGTCAGGCGGCCGGCCCACTGGAGGTCAGGAGCCGAGAGAACGGCGTCGAGAAGTCCGGGTGCGGAATCCTGGTGGCGACGGCTCGCGAGTGCAACCGGAGTGGTTCCGGCAGCAACCAATTCGTCGTAGGTCGCCTTCTCGAAGCGATCGAGCAGGTCACCGACCGGCTCGTCGACACGGGTGATGCCGGCGACGGCAACGGTGCCGGGGATGACGCAAACCTGATCGGCGGTGTAGCGGGGGTCGTGTGCCTGCCACAGGGAGTCGCTGCGCCACCAACGACGCACGTCACCGTCGACGACGGGAACGAAGTTGACCGGCTTGCCCGGCGTCTTGCACAACGAGATGAAGAACGAGACGTCTGCGGGATGCAGAACGGTGGTCGAGTAGTCCGGGTACGACGCCTGCAGTGCGCAGATTGCAGCCTCGGGGCGCTCGAGGGTCTCGGCGTCAGCGAACAGCGTGGGGATCGGGCCGCGGTCGACCGGGTGCAGACGCGCCTCGGTGCGCTGGAGCATCTCGCCGAAGCGAGCACGCCAGGTGATGTCGAGCCACGGGCTCGACGTCGCCTCGACGATGGCGTCCTGAAGATCGGCGCCGCAGTCGAATTCCTTCGCCGCGTCGATGCCGACGGTCAGCTCGAGGTAGCGGCGCAGCCACTGTGCGTACGTCATGGTCTCGACGTCGCCGAAGTACGGCTTGGCGGTGACGTCGAGGGCGGCGATGATCTCGTCGCGGCGCTCGGCCACTGCCTCGGAATCGCCGGCAACCTCGTCGAGGAGGCGCCCGGTACGCGAAGCCGCGTTGTCGATCTCGTGGATGTCGGCACCGAGCTGGCTACGGCCGGAGGCCATTCCGCCTTCAGCGGTACCTGCACCGACCCAGTCCGGCGTACCGGGTGTGTCGACGAGGAGCTGCTTGACCTCGGGAGAGGTGGTGGCCTCGAGAGTCGCCATGGCTGCGGTGCCGACCAGGATGCCGTCGACGGGCATGGCCGGGAAACCGGCTGCGGCGGACCAGCGACCGGTCAGGTAATCGGCTGCGCGCTCGGGTGTTCCGATGCCGCCACCGACGCAGATGACCAGGTTCGGGCGTGTACGCAGCTCGGCGTACGTGTCGAGGAGCAGGTCGTCGAGGTCTTCCCACGAGTGGTGTCCGCCGGCGCGGCCGCCTTCGATGTGGACGATGACCGGGAAGTTCGGAACCTCGTTGGCGATGCGGATCACGGAGCGGATCTGCGCCACGGTGCCGGGCTTGAATGCAATGTTGGTGATGCCGATCTCGGACAACTCGTCGATGAGAGCAACAGCCTCTTCGAGTTCCGGGATACCGGCGGTGACGATGACGCCGTCGATGGGAGCACCGGCGGTACGGGCACGCTGCACGAGGCGCTTGCCACCGAGTTGCAGCTTCCACAGGTACGGGTCGAGGAACAGGGAGTTGAACTGGACCGCGCGGCCCGGCTCGAGCAGCATCTTCAGCTCTGCGACACGGTCTTCGAAGATTTCTTCGGTGACCTGCCCGCCACCGGCAAGCTCGGCCCAGTGACCGGCATTGGCTGCCGCGGCAACGATCTTGGCGTCGACCGTCGTCGGCGTCATACCTGCTAGCAGGATGGGTGAACGACCGGTCAGCTTCGTGAACGCGGTCTCGACGCCGATACGGCCGCCGGGAAGCGCAACGGGCTTCGGCGCGAACTCGGACCACGAACGTGAGACCTCAGGTGCTGCACCGGGGGTGAGCAGATTGCGGTGTCCGCCGCGGGTGGCTGCGGCAATGATGCCGATGCCCTGTCCACGCAGCGAAGAGGACGTCATACGGGTCAGCTGATCGCTGGGTCCGAGATCGAGAATCCACTTGGCGCCGGCGGAGATTGCGCCGTCGACAGCCTCGACCCAGTCGACCGGATCGACGAGGACACCCTGCGCAAGTTCGCGCGCACGGTCCGCGTCGAGACCGCAACGGGTCGCCCAGCTGCCGACGAGTTCGACGGCCTCGGTCAATGCGGGGTGATGGAAGCCGATTTCGGTGTCGAGCGGATCGAAGGACGGCGCGAAGACGGAACCGCCACGCTTCTTACCCTCACGCTCGCGGGCTTCCTCGGCTTCGATCTGTTCACAACGCTCTTGCACGCGTGCCAGCTGAGCGGGCGGCCCGGCGAGAACGACGCGGCGACGGCCGTTGCGGATGGCGAGGACAGCCGCGCGCTCAGGCGCCACACCCTCGGCAAGCTCGGCGACGATGGCGGCGAGACGCTCGGGATCGACGCCCGAGACCGCAACCATCGGCTTCGCGGAGGCGCCGGCGATGACGCCGCGGCGACGGCCGACCAAGCTGGCAGCAGCACCGACGAGCTGTGCGACGGCGAGGAGTTCACCGTCGTCATTGCCCTGCGCGGCTACGGCAGCCGTGGCCAGAAGGCCCTGCGAGTGGCCGATGACGGCAGCCGGCGGGTTACCGGCTACATCCAGACCCTGAGCGGAGAGTGCACGCAACGCCGCAAGCTGCGTGAGGAAGACGCCGGGGAGTGACACCGGAGCTGCGGTGAGCGCGGCAGCGGAAGGCCCGGCCGACTTCTCACCTTCTTCTTCGTCGACGATCTCGGCTTCGAGCATCCACGCGATCGGATCGAATCCGACCGGGCGAACCACGAGGAGATCCTGT
This sequence comes from Rhodococcus sp. Ni2, assembly GCF_021352185.1. Lineage (NCBI taxonomy): Bacteria > Bacillati > Actinomycetota > Actinomycetes > Mycobacteriales > Nocardiaceae > Rhodococcus > Rhodococcus sp. Ni2. The sequence goes on along the minus strand of NZ_WOXZ01000003.1, from coordinate 22,796 downwards.
GCGACGGGCGCGAGGCGTGCGGCTGCGTCATTGACCAGATCGGTCAGAACGGGCTCCAGGCCGTTGTCACGGCTGAGCTCCTCGAGCGAGGTGAGCCAGGGAGCGCCCTGTCCACCGAAAGCGATTGCGTAGGAAACGCCGTTGTTCAGCGAATCGACGAGGGCACCTTTGCTGGTCGTGCGGGACTGTCCCCCATCGACGCCGAAACGGCGTCCACCCTTCGAGTCGCGTCCGTTTCCTGTAGGTGTCGTGTCATCGATCGTCACGCGTACGTCCTCTCCTGGTCACCTCTGCGGCGAGGTGGGATTTGCGGTGTGCTGCCCGGCTGAAGTGCTCGCGAATTCGTCGAGAGAATCGACGGAGTCAGGGCGTTCGTGCAAGACAAGGTTTACACAGAATCATGAGGATTTCCTCACGTTTGTCGGCACTCTGGAAATCTGGACTTTCGGGGCCGTGATCTTCCTCACGAGACTTCGAGAAAGTGACTCGCGAGTAGGTCGCGAACGCCCTGCCTGGGACTGTTACCGGGATTTTCAGAAACCTGAGGAACCCCTCATATTTATTGTTACCAATTCGTGACCTCCTTGACGGACGGTCGATCCCGTGCGTTCCGGGCCACAATCTGTCGGACTCCCTCGCTACGTTCAGCGCGTCCACACCGGACAACTTCTCGGGGGGAGAAATCATGAAAGACACAGACGTAGTCAGAGCGGCCGAATTCATCGGCGCCGAGCTTCCGCGCGAGGCGTGGCCGCATTGGAATCAGGGATGGCCGCGCGAGTCCGAAGCCGCCCTTCTCGATGCGATCTTCTCGTCGCGCGCCGCCTATGGAACACCGAAGACCGGAGTCCGCGCCGTCGTCGACCGTTGGCGCACACACCGCTCGGTAGCCGCCGACGATCGCCTCGACAGCTTGCCCGCTCTCGCCGCCTTCACCGACCGTGGCGACGAGCTCGCAACGATTCTCGGCAATCGCCAGCGCGTGCCGGGCAACTACTTCACCAAAGCCGAGGGTGCGGCTCGCGCGGCCAAGGCGCTCGTCGAATCCGGTTGCAGGTCCAGTGCCGACGTCGAGGACACCGAAAGCCTCCGTTCGGCAGTTGTCTCCGTTCCGGGGCTCGGCCCCAGGACCTTCGAGACGCTGGTGTTCCTGTCCGGGAAGTTGACGGTAACTTCGATAGATCTACTTGCACGGTTCGCCACCGAAGCAAGCAGTGGTGAGGAATTGTTGTCGAGCACCGACGCAGCCGAGTTGCTCGTTGCGGTTGCCGAACATCTCGATGTCGATGTTCAAACGCTCACCCACGCTGCGTGGCGGTATCAACGCACGGCCGAGCAACCTCGCCGGTCGAAGAAATCCACCATGCCGCCCGCAGCGGATCCACTCGCCGAAACGGCCTGAGAGCGGGCGGGCGCATCCCGACCAGGGTGGTGTGCCCGCGAGCGATTCCACTCGCGTATCCTTTGAATTCCGCGCGCGAGTGGCGGAATTGGCAGACGCGCTGGATTTAGGTTCCAGTGTCTCAGGACGTGGGGGTTCAAGTCCCCCCTCGCGCACAACGAAGAGCCCCGCCGGATCTGATCCGGCGGGGCTTTTTCGGTTCTCGTGAGCAAGGTCAGCGCTTTCGATCCTTGACCGGTGGAGTCATGTACGTCGTCCGACTCGGTGTCAGCCCCAGACGGACCGAGCTCTCCAACCAGGTGATCGCCGAGGCCGTCGGATCCACAACCGGAACGTGAATCCCTTTGCCATGCAGCCTGTCTCGGACCGCACTGGTCACACCGAGCATCCCGGTGCAACCGAGAACGACGGTGTCGGCCTCGCCGTTCTCCACTGCCGCAGACGCCTGAGCGGCCAGTCGATCGATCAGTTCCTCCCGATCGGTGAGGCCCAGCACCGGCATGTCCACGACTCGAATACTGCCCAGCCGACTATCGAGTCCATACCGCCGAGTGAGCGATCGGAGCATCGGCACGACATTCGGCAGGATGGTCACGACACCGACGCGATCGCCCAGACTCATCGCTGTCAGAAATGACGGCTCGAAGCCGCCGACCACCGGAGCGTCGATGACCTCTCGGGCGGCATGCACTCCGGGATCGGCGAAGCATGTGATGAACACACCGTCCACGCCGTCGGCTGCCGCTTCCTCGACCCTCTGCACTATCCCGGGGCCGGCAAGTGCCTCGTCGTACTCGGACTCGATGCTCGCCGTACCGGTAGGCAGCGAAACGACGTCGACCGTCGTGCCGGGCGCCGCCCAGTGCTCCACCTCGGCTGTCACCGCCGGAGTCAGTGTGGTGTCGATGACCGGGCGAATCACTCTGATGTGCATGAAACACTCCCCTGCTTTCGGATACGCGCCGAGGTTATCGATGCAGCACAGCCGGGAGAATGTGTTCAGTGCCCTGGCGTTGCGGGTGAGGATGGGCATAGCGCACAGGTGCTGCGGGACGGCCTCTACGACACGCCGTGGCACGGCTTCTACGACACGCCGTGGCACGGCTTCTACGACACCGTGTCGGAGATCGCAGGGCGAGGCACTATAGCTCTCAGGTACCGTCTTAGTGTGTCCAAGAACGCTACTAAACGCCGACCTGCGCTGATTCTGCTGGTCATCGTGTCAGCTGCCGGCTGCCTCGCGCTCGGCTGGTGGCAGTGGGAGCGCTTCGAAGCCGTCGGAGGCTCGGGACAGAATCTCGGGTACGCGTTCCAGTGGCCGCTGTTCGCGGCGTTTGTCGTGTACGCGTACCGCAAGTTCGTTCAGCTCGAAGACGTGGACCCCGAAGAGGCCGAAGCCGAGGAAGCCGCCGCGGAGCCGCGTGAGATTCCCGCCGACCTCTTGCCGCAACGCCCGCAGGCCGAGTTCGACGATGTGAACCTCGACGTCGACGACCCTGAAGCCCGCCAAATGCTGGAATACAACGACTACCTTGCGCAGCTCGCCGCTCGCGAGTCCGATAGGAGCACGACGTGAGTACCGGTTCGGAAGCGAGCATCGCTACCCCCGCAGTCAACGCAGAAAAGCAGAAGAAGGTTGCGTCGGCGCTGGTCCGATACCGCGTTCTCGCCTGGATCACCGGCCTCTGGCTGCTGTTCCTGACCGGTGAGATGGTCTACAAGTACCTGATTCTCGACAATTCGGCGGACGCACCGTCGTGGTTGTTCTACATCGGCCAGATCCACGGCCTGTTCTACATGCTCTATCTCGTATTCACGATCGACTTGGCGATCAAGGCCCGGTGGAAGCCCGGTACGACGGTTGCCACCGCGCTCGCCGGCACGATCCCGTTCCTGTCGTTCGTGTTCGAGCACAAGCGAACCGCCCAGGTGAAGCAGGCTTATCAGCTCTGAGAGTTTCAAAAAGTAGAGCCCTGAACGCAGACGCGTTCAGGGCTCTACTTTTCGGATTCGGTTCAGCCGGCCAGTGCCGCCAGCGCGGGAACGAGCTGTACGAGCGCGCGCCCTCGATGTGACGCCGCATCCTTCTCGGCCGGGGTGAGTTCTGCGGCCGAGCGGGTGTCGCCGTCCGGACGGAAGATGGGATCGTATCCGAAGCCGCCGTCGCCGGCTGGTTCGCGGGCGATCACCCCGCGCCATTCGCCGCGCACGACGGTCTCGTCGCCGCCAGGGATCACCAGTGCACAGGCGGAGACGAACGCCGCGCCTCGACGCTCGTCCGGGACGTCTCCCAGCTGAGCCAGGACCAGAGCCGTGTTGGCGCCGTCGTTTCCGTGAGTACCCGACCACCGCGCGGACAGCACACCCGGCATACCGTTGAGTGCGTCGATCTCGACACCGGAATCGTCTGCGATGCAGGGCATTCCGGTTGCAGCTGCTCCGTCACGCGCTTTGGCGAGCGCATTCTCCTCGAACGTCGCTCCGGTCTCGGGGGCTTCGGGGAACGGCGGGACCTCGTCGAGCCCGACCAGTTCGATTCCGCTCACTCCGGCGGCGTCGAGCACCCGGTGAAGTTCCTTCAGTTTCTTGGCATTTCGGCTGGCAACCAATACTCGTACGCTCACAGCTCAGGCACCGAATTTCTTCTTGGGTTCCGGATTCTTCGGTTCGGGTAGCACCCCGGGATACGGCTCGGCCAACGCTTGACGCTGGATCTCGAAAAGTTGCTCACAACCAGCCAGAGCGGAGTCGAGCAGCTTGTCCAGCGTCGAGCGTGGGAAGGTGGCGCCCTCACCGGTTCCCTGAATTTCCACCAGCGTGCCGGTATCGGTGGCCACGACATTCATGTCTACCTCGGCACGCGAATCCTCTTCGTACGGAAGGTCGAGACGCACTCGTCCGTCCACGACGCCGACGCTGACGGCCGCTATGCCACACGAGATGGGCTGCGGGTCGGAGAGCAGGTCGGCGGCGCGCAGGTACGTCACGGCGTCGACCAGGGCCACGTATGCCCCCGTCACAGCCGCAGTGCGGGTACCGCCGTCGGCCTGGAGGACATCACAGTCGAGGGCGATGGTGTTCTCGCCGATCGCAGCGAGATCGATGCAGGCCCGAAGTGATCGGCCGATGAGTCGACTGATCTCCTGCGTGCGGCCGCCGACCTTGCCCTTGACCGATTCGCGGCCACTGCGTGTGTGCGTGGCGGCGGGAAGCATCGCGTATTCGGCTGTCAGCCAACCCAAGCCGGAGCCCTTGCGCCAGCGGGGTACACCCTCTTCGACGCTGGCGGTGCACATGACGCGAGTGTTCCCGAACTCGACCAGAACGGATCCGGCCGGGTGACTGGTGAACCCGCGGGTGATCTTGACCGTGCGGAGCTCGTCGTCCGCCCTACCGTCTTCTCGTGTAGTCACCTTCGTGAGCCTAGCGGTCGCCCGGTGAGCGCTGCACCGAATGTGAGGGGAATCAGATGTCGTAGACACTTCCGGCGGAGACGGCATGCACTGGTCCGGAGAATTCGGATTTCGCTTCGGCGATCACGTCTTCACGCGATGTCCACGGCGGAATGTGGGTGAGGAGAAGTTCCTTGACGCCGGCGAGCGCAGCCACACGGCCGGCTTCCTTGCCGGAGAGATGGACTCCCTCAGGTCGATCGGGGCTGTCGGTCCACGACGCTTCGGAGAGCAACACGTCTGCACCACGCGCGAGTTCGACGACGTTGTCGCACATTCCGGTGTCGCCTGTATAGACGAGGACGCGGCCGTCGGCGCCGGTGATCCGGAAACCGTAAGCCTCGGGTGGATGATTCATCCGGCGGGCGACGACGCTCAGTTCACCGAACGTCACCGGCTCGTTCTCGGCCCAGAGCCGGACGTCGATGGTGTCGGAGATGTCGTCCATCTCGCCGGCGCACTCGGCGGAGGACACTCCGATGCGGCACGCGGTGTCGGTGGGGCCGTAAACCAGAGCACGGCCGACCGGCGGGTTGGGGTGATAGCGACGCCAGACGAGCAGGCCGGGCATGTCGAGACAGTGGTCCGCATGAAGGTGCGAAAGCAGGATCGTCACCTCGCCCGGATCGGCGTATCGCTGCAACGCCCCAAGAACTCCCGGGCCGAAGTCGATCACGAGCGGCGGAGTTCCCGGTGCCGTGAGCAGGTATCCCGAAGCCGGTGAATCCGGACCCGTGACGCTGCCGGAACACCCCAGGACGGTCATGCGCATACCGGTCATGCTGCCACGTCTACCCGTCTGGGAAAAAGCTCTTGGTGGTTTTGGCGCGTCGAAGTCACACCGCAGTGAGGGTGTGACCCACGTCCGTTCAGAAACTCGGTGGTCGAACGGCCGGCGCCGACCCGGCGCGCTTGGCCCTCTCCCCCGACGTCAACGCCCAGGCGGCAACCACGCCGCCGATCGCTCCGAACAGATGCCCTTGCCAGGAAACCCGTGGATCGCTCGGCAGAACGCCCCACAGCACTCCGCCGTACACGACGAAGACGGCAACGCCGATCAGGATCTGTGTGAAGCTCCGCGTGAAGAACCCGCGCACCAGCAGGTAGGTGACCCAGCCGAAGATCAGCACGGACGCACCGACGTGATTCGAGTTCGAGCCGGCGAACAACCAGGTCCCGACGCCGCCGATCACCCAGATGATGCCGGTCGCCGCGAGTCCCCGCGCAATTCCCGACACCAGCACGAGGTATCCGAGGATCAGCACCGGAATGGTGTTGGCGATCAGATGACCCCAGTCGTCGTGCAGCACCGGGGCGAACAGGATTCCCCACAGGCCGTCGAGCGTGCGCGGGGTGACGCCGGCGTTCTGGACGTTCTGACCAGAAATGACATCCACGATCTCGATCACGTAGAGCAGGATCGCGAAGCCGCCCACCAACACGGCCGACTGCTTCCACACCGAGGGCGGACCGGATTTCGGTGCCGGCGTCCGGGTGCCGAAGTCCGGATTGTTGAAATCCATCGTCATCGTGTGCGTCCTCCACCGTCGATCCGGTTTTCTGATCCGGTCACTCGCGACCAGGCTCAATTCGAGATTACCGCCGATTCCAGGAGTGCTGCCTAGAGAAATGCGGACGGGAAGAGTTCGCGGTAACTCGGGATTCCGGCTACCGACGTGGCGTCGAGAATCGCTGTGACGATCGCACGTTCGACCACCTGGGCCGAAGCCGCGCACACCGCGTCGAGTATCGGCAGATCGTTCGGGAAAGCGTCCGGAACCGTGATCTCCGAATTCGGAGTGTGATCACCGGTGGCGAGCGCAAAGATCGTGTCGCCGTCGAGCGGCGAATGTGCGGGCCGAATTGCTCGGGCCAGGCCGTCATGACCTGCGACGGCGACGCGTCGGCACCCGGCTTTCGTCAAGGCGGCGTCAGTGGCGACCACACCGATCGTGGTGTTGAGGACGGTTCCCTTGGCTGCAACGGCGTTGGCCGACGCGAGTTCGGACGCGTCGGGGAGCCTGAGGCCGAACGACTCCGCGCCGTCCGAGCCGACGCCCCACGGCAGGCCTGTTCTGGGGTCGAAGACCGAACCCACCGGATTCGCCACGATCAAGGCGGAGACCGTCGTCCCCTCGGCGGGGCCGTCGGCGATCACGACGCTGGCCGTTCCCACCCCACCCTTGAGCGCTCCGGCTCTGGCACCTACCCCCGCGCCGACCGTGCCCGTGGCGAATTCGCGCGAAGCAGTGTCGGCAGCGAGGAATCCGAAATCGCCGGTCGGACGAACGGTCCAGTCCCCCACCGGCAGATCGAAGATCACGGCACCGGGCACGATCGGTACCACCTGGCCGGGAGCGCCCATCGCGATCCCGTGATCGTGTTCCTCGAGCCAGCGCATCACTCCGTCGGCCGCGGCAAGTCCGTAGGCACTACCGCCGGTCAACAGCACGGCATTGACCTGCTGGACCGAATGGCTCGGGTCGAGCAGATCGGTCTCGCGGGTACCCGGACCGCCGCCCCGGACGTCGACTCCGGCGACCACACCGGCCGACGCGAGCACGACCGTGCAGCCGGTGGCTGCGCCGCTTCCGAGAGTGGCTCCCTCGTCGAGCTTGTGGTGATGACCGACGGCGAGGCCGGCGACATCTGTCAGTGAATCAGTGGGCCCGGTCCGCGTTGTGGTCATGGCATGAGCGCCTGGACGAGGGAGTCCTGCATCCACGTCAACCAGTGATAGACGTCGAGATGCGGGGCTCGCGGGTCGTCGGGTTCGAGGCTTTCCGGTGTGTCGGCGTCGATGCCGAGATTGGTTCCGAGCGCGAGACGGACGTCGTTGAGCGAGGACAGCCAGGCGTCGGCCTGTTCCTGCGTGAGAACGACCTTGCCGCCGGCCTCCGGAAGCGAAGCCAACAACATGCGAGCGGACTCACGCTTGGCGTCGATGATCTCGGGTTCGTGCAAACTGCGCAGCGCGCCGTTGACATTGGCGCCGGCGTCGTCGAGATCGTCACTGTCCGGAGCGACCTTGTCCGGATCGGTGCGCTGGAAGTCGGGAAGCAATCGCGCCAACACCGGATTGTCGGGCGTCTCCGAATTTCCGGTACGAAGACCCGTCAGCGCGGCGAGCTCGTCTTGCGGCGCCGAAGACGCGCGCTCGTCGAGAAGCCCGGTCACCGACTCCACGAGCGAGCGCAGAACCGCCGCCTCGTGGCCGTCCATCTCGGACTTGAACTTCACTCCGCCGAGTGAACTCTTCCTACTCCACGTCCGCACGCGTCGGACTCCCGTCTACGAGTTAGGCGAACAAATCGGTCGAAAAAGTGCTTTTCTCAGGTGTCGTCGCGTTGCATCGTGGCCCAGAGACCGGCAGCGTGGAGGCGACGAACATCGGCCTCCATCTTGTCGCGCGAACCGCTCGAGACCACGGCCTTGCCCTCCGAATGGACCTGCATCATCAGGTCGGTGGCCTTGGCTTTGCTGTAGCCGAACAACTTCTGGAACACGTAAGTCACGTAATGCATGAGATTGACCGGGTCGTCCCAGACGATGGTCACCCAGGGCCGATCTGCGGCTTCGATGGTCGAAACAGCCTCCGTCTGCTCGGGCGTGGCTTGAGGAGAGGAAGCCGTAGCGCCTCTCATCGTTACATTCGCCGAGTAAGTGCCGGACACGGTCGCGCCGCCGAAAACCATGTATCCAGGGTACGGCGCGACGAGAGGCGACAACACCCACCCACGTCGTCTCGCGCATAGAGTTGTGTGCGTGCCTACGCAAATTTCCGACATCCGCGACGCCGGTGCCAGCACCGCACTGCTCACCGATCAGTACGAACTGACCATGCTCTCGGCGGCTCTCGCCGACGGATCTGCCTTCCGCAACTGCAGTTTCGAGGTATTTGCACGGCGGCTGCCAGACGGTCGTCGCTACGGCGTCGTCGCCGGTACCGAGCGCCTTCTCGACGCACTCGAGCAGTTCCGGTTCGGTGAACCGGAACTGGCGATCGTTGCAAAATTTCTCGACGACACGACCGTCGAGTGGCTGCGCAACTATCGATTCTCCGGTGACATCGACGGCTACCGCGAGGGCGATTTCTACTTCCCCGGATCACCGATCCTTTCGGTCCGCGGAACTTTCGCCGAGTGCGTCATCCTCGAAACCTTGATTCTCTCGATCCTCAACCACGACAGCGCGATCGCTTCGGCCGCAGCCCGCATGGTGAGCGCAGCGGGCGGTCGACGGATGATCGAGATGGGCTCGCGTCGTACACACGAACAGGCCGCCGTCGCCGCTTCACGTGCCGCGTATCTCGCCGGCTTCGACGCCACCTCCAACCTCGAAGCCGCGCGGCGTCACGACGTACCCAGTGCAGGTACCAGCGCGCACGCCTTCACGCTCCTGCACACCACCGAGGACGGTCCGGACGAGGCAGCGGCATTCCGCGGTCAGGTCGCCGCTCTGGGCGTATCCACCACCTTGTTGGTCGACACCTATGACATCACCGAGGGCGTGAAAACGGCTGTCGCCGTTGCCGGTCCCGAACTGGGTGGAGTTCGCATCGACTCCGGTGATCTCGGCGTTCTTGCTCGTCAGGTACGCCAACAACTCGACGATCTCGGTGCTACCAAGACACGCATCGTCGTCTCAGGCGACCTGGACGAGTACGCGATCGCGGCTCTGCGCGCCGAACCCGTCGACTCGTACGGCGTCGGCACTTCCCTGGTCACCGGATCAGGCGCCCCCACCGCCGGCATGGTCTACAAACTTGTCGAGGTCGACGGAATCGCGGTCGAGAAGAGAAGCACCAACAAGGCATCTCGCGGCGGCGCAAAGAAGGCACTGCGCGTAGTGCGTCCGACCGGCACGATCGTCGAAGAAGTCATCTACCCCGCCGGATCACCGTCACCTGTCTCCGAGGCGGACGGAGCGACCGAACTGCTGATCCCGCTGGTTCGCGAAGGCAAGGTCGTCGACAGCGCGCCGACGCTCGAAGAGAGCAGAGCGGTTCTGAAGGCAGGGCTCGTGAGCCTGCCGTGGGAAGGCCTCAAGCTCTCGCGCGGAGACTCGGCTGTGCCCGTTCGATTCACCGGAGGTGAGCACCAGTGAGCGCAAAAGCACTGATAATTGTCGACGTTCAGAACGATTTCTGTGAAGGTGGCGCTCTTGCAGTCGACGGCGGTGCTGCGGTTGCGGGAGCCGTCAACGATTTCGTCAACTCCCACGAGTACGACGCCGTAGTCGCGACTCGCGATTTCCACATCGACCCTGGGGCGCACTTCTCCGAGAATCCCGACTTCATCGACAGCTGGCCGGTTCACTGCGTCGTCGGGACAGCCGGCGCCGAGTTCCATCCGGCGTTCGACGCTTCCGTCGCCGGGTCGGCGATCTTCTCCAAGGGCGCCTACAGCGCGGCCTACTCCGGTTTCGAAGGAGCAGCCGAGGACGGAACGACGCTCGAGGACTGGCTCCGCGCCCACGAGATCACCGACGTCGACGTGATCGGAATTGCCACGGATCACTGTGTCAAGGCCACGGCCGTCGATGCCGCGCGCGCGGGGTTCGCCACGACTGTCCTTCTCCCCTTCACCGCTGGTGTGTCGACCGCCACGATCGAGTCGGCATTGGTGCAGATGCGGGAGGCGGGAGTGCAGCTGATCGGGCGAGACGAGGCGTCGCCGGAAGAAGACTCGAATGCCGGTGAACTACCCCGGGAATCATCCGTGGACGTTTCTGACGTAGGGATCCATTAACCTTCGTGGGTGGCCGATCAACTCCCGAACGTTCCCGAACTGCTCCAGACAGCGGTGCGGTCGCTCGGCGGTGCCGAACGAACCAGTCAGCTGACGATGGCGTCCGCCGTGGCGCACTCGATCGACACCGGCGAGCATCTGGCCGTCCAGGCCGGCACCGGTACCGGTAAGTCGCTCGCCTACCTCGTTCCGAGCCTGCGCCACGCGGTCGAATCGGGACGCACCGTGGTCGTGTCCACCGCCACCATCGCGCTGCAGCGTCAGCTCGTCGACCGAGATCTGCCTCGACTCGCCGATGCCCTGAAGAAGCCACTCGGCCGACGCGCAGAGTTCGCAATCCTCAAGGGCCGCAACAACTACCTGTGCATGAACAAGATCCATACCGGCGCGTCCGAGCAGCCACCCGAGGACGAGTTGTTCGATCCGTTCACGGTCTCGCGTCTCGGCCGGGAGGTCGTCCGCCTCACCGAATGGTCCTCCGACACCGAAACCGGTGATCGGGACGAATTGGTGCCGGGCGTATCCGATCAGGCGTGGCGGCAGGTCAGTGTCACCTCCCGCGAATGCATCGGTAAGAACCAGTGCCCGGTCGGTGAGGACTGCTTCGCCGAGCGCGCCCGAGTCGAGGCGTCGAAGGCCGACGTAGTGGTCACCAACCACGCACTGCTCGCGATCGACGCCATCACCGGCATCCAGATCCTGCCTGACCACGACGTCGTGGTGATCGACGAGGCCCACGAGTTGGTCGACCGCGTCACCGGCGTCGCCACGGCCGATCTCACTGCCGCCTCGATCAGTGCCGCGGCCCGGCGTTGCGGCAAGATCGCCGAAGAGCAGGATGCCGATCGCCTCGAAGCTGCCGGCGAGGGGTGGGCTGGACTCCTCGAGGAATTGCGCCCAGGTCGCTGGGAAGGCCTCCCGGACGGGGCGGCACCCGCACTGGCTGCGATCCGCGACGCGGCCTGGTCGCTGCGCACCGCTATCGGTCCGGCCAAACCGGGTATGGCTGCTGCAGATCCCGAAGCCGCTGCGGCCCGCAACGCCGCACTCTCGTCCGTCGACGACGTCCACGACAGTGCCGTGCGTATTCTCACCGCTTTCGACGAACCCGACCCGGCCAAGCGCAAGGACGTCGTCTGGCTGTCCTCGGACGAGTTCCGCGGATCGGTGCGGCGCTCCGTCCGGATGGCTCCGCTCTCGGTCGGCGGATTGCTGCGCTCGCGACTGTTCGCCGAATCCACCGTCGTTCTCACTTCCGCGACACTGACCGTCGGCGGATCGTTCGACGGTCTCGCCGTCAACTGGGGTCTTCCTGCGGAATCGTCCGCGCGCCCCGACTCGGGTACCGCCATCGGCACCGAAGCACCTTCTGACGCTTCGGCTTTCCGCTGGAACTCACTCGACGTCGGGTCGCCCTTCGACCATGCCAAGGCCGGCATCATCTACATTGCCCGCCACCTGCCCACGCCCGGCCGCGACGGCCTCTCCCCGGTCTATCTCGACGAGATCGCCGAACTCGTCGAGGCTGCGGGCGGACGCACCCTCGGCTTGTTCTCCTCGATGCGCGCCGCCAAAGCCGCCTCGGAGGCGATGCGTGAACGCCTCGACACCCCCATCCTGTGCCAGGGCGACGACGCCACCGGCACCCTCGTCAAGGCCTTCGCCAAGGACGAACCCACGTCACTGTTCGGCACGTTGTCCCTGTGGCAGGGCGTCGATGTTCCGGGTCCGTCACTGAGCCTCGTCATCTTGGACCGGATTCCGTTCCCGCGCCCGGACGACCCACTGTTGATGGCTCGCCAGCAGGCTATCGAATCCCATGGCGGTAACGGCTTTCTCAGCGTCTCGGCCAATCACGCGGCGCTGCTCCTGGCACAGGGCGTCGGCCGTCTGCTTCGTAGCACCGACGACAAGGGCGTGGTGGCCGTGCTCGATCCGCGTCTGGCCACAGCGAGATACGCGGGTTACCTTCGCGCATCGCTGCCTCCGTTCTGGGAGACGACCAACCCCGAAGTCGTCCGCAAGGCGCTCACCCGCATCCGCGACTCACGTCCCTGACCCAGTTCTCACGCGGGCACAATTCTGCCCCGGTGCCGACCGAACGGACCGGGGCAGAATGCAATACGTCAGACGCTCGGAGTGGTCACCAACCCGAGTTCGGACGCATCGACCAACAACCGGTGATGCGGCAACACCCGCACGGTGTAACCCACGGAGCCGGAGACCGGAAGCGCAACCTCGGCTTCGAAGATCTCGGCTCCGTCCTCGGTTCCGAAATGTGTCATCGGGAACGTCACCACGTCGGTGAGTTCCTCGCCTGGGCTGACGCGTCCCAGGACTGCCTGAACCTCCACATCCGAGACCGACAAGCCGCCGAGGCGGACCTTGGCTTTCAAAGAGATGGTCGCACCGATCTCCGGGGTGTCCGGCAGGCCGGAACCGTCAACCTGCTCGACGGCGACCGACGGCCACTGCGACTCGATACGGCGACGGAACTCGGCCACCTCACGCGCGCCGGCAAAATCGTCCGCCACTACCGCTCGAGCTGATTCCGCCGAAGGGGCGTAGTAGTCGACGGCGTAGTCACGAACCATGCGTGATGCCAACACCTTCGGGCCCAGATTCTCGAGGGTGTGGCGAACCCTCTCGACCCAGCGCGTCGGCAGATCGGCTGCATCACGGTCGTAGAACGTCGGCAGTACCGCGTGCTCGAGAAGTTCGTAGAGGGCGCTGGCTTCCAGATCGTCACGCCGCACGTCGTCGAGAACACCGTCGGCCGTCGGAATGGCCCACCCGTTCTCGCCGTCGTACATCTCGTCCCACCATCCGTCGCGAATGGAGAGGTTGAGGCCGCCGTTGAGCGCGGATTTCATGCCGGAAGTACCGCACGCCTCGAGGGGGCGAAGCGGGTTGTTGAGCCACACGTCGCAGCCCCAGTACAAGTAGCGGGCCATCGACATGTCGTAATCAGGCAGGAAGACGATGCGGTGACGCACATCCGCTTCGTCGGCGAACCGCACGACCTGCTGGATGAGTGCCTTACCGCCGTCGTCGGCGGGGTGCGACTTGCCGGCCACCACCAACTGCACCGGACGTTTCTCGTCGAGCAACATCGCACGCAGACGCTCGGGATCACGCAGCATCAGCGTCAACCGCTTGTACGTCGGAACGCGCCTCGCGAATCCGACTGTCAAGACGTTGGGATCGAAAACTCCAGTGGTCCAGCCGAGTTCGGCCTCGGTCGCGCCGCGTTCGAGCCAGGACGCTCGGACGCGACGACGGACTTCGTCGACCAACTTGCCGCGCAACGCATTACGTGTTTCCCACAGTTCGGTTGCCGACAACTCGTGCAGGCGCTCCCACCCGCGTGCTTCTTCGAGTTGCTCCTGACCGACGATCCGCCTGGCCACGTCCATCCACTCCGGCGCCGCCCACGTCGGCGCGTGAACACCGTTGGTGACCGAACCGATCGGCACCTCGTCGGCGTCGAAGCCCGGCCAGAGACCGTTGAACATGTCGCGGCTGACGATGCCGTGCAACTTCGAGACGCCGTTGGCTCGCTGGCCCAGGCGAAGACCCATGTGCGCCATGTTGAAGATCGACGGATCGGCTTCACGCCCCATCCCGACGATGCGGTCGACAGTCAGGCCGGGAAGCAAACTCGATTCGTTCTCGCCGTTCGCTCCGCCGAAGTAGTGACGGACCAGATCCGCCGGGAAGCGGTCGATTCCGGCGGGAACCGGAGTGTGCGTCGTGAAGACCGTTCCGGCACGGACCGCGGCCAGAGCCGAATCGAAGTCCAGACCGCTGGTGGTGACAAGTTCCCGAATCCGTTCGATGCCGAGGAATCCGGCATGCCCCTCGTTCATGTGGAACACCTCGGGATCGGGCAATCCGTACGCCGCGGTGTAGGCGCGCACCGCGCGGACGCCGCCGATACCCGCGAGGATCTCCTGCTTGATGCGGTGATCCTGGTCCCCGCCGTAGAGACGGTCCGTGACGCCGCGCAGATCCGCGTCGTTCTCGGCGATGTCGGAATCGAGCAGCAGCAACGGCACTCGTCCGACCTGAGCGATCCACACTCGCGCACGCAGCACCCGGCCACCGGGCATGGCGACGTGAATGACGACCGGCGATCCGTCTTCGGAAGCCGGGCCTGCGTCCGTCAGCAAACGAAGAGGCAACCCTTGAGGGTCGTGCGGCGGGTAGTGCTCGGCCTGCCAACCGTCGGCAGTCAGTGACTGGCGGAAGTAGCCGGATCGGTAGAGCAGTCCGACGCCGATGAGCGGCAGCCCGAGGTCGGACGCGGCCTTGAGGTGATCGCCCGCGAGGATGCCCAATCCGCCGGAGTAGTTGGGCAGAACTTCGCTGACTCCGAACTCCATGGAGAAGTACGCAATTCCGCCGGCCAGCGATGTGCCCTTGGCCTGCTGGGACTGATACCAGCGCGGCGTGCTCAGATAGGCATCGAGATCGGCTGCTGCAGTGTCGAGGTCACCGAGAAATGCCTCGTCACTGCTGAGTTCGTCGAGACGGGTGGGGTTGACTTCCCCGAGCATGCGGACCGGATCGAACTGGACTGCTTGCCAGAGTTCGGGGTCGAGTCGCGAGAACAGATCCTGTGTCTCGGGATGCCACGACCACCGAAGGTTGGTGGACAGGGGGCCGAGCGCGGCGAGGCGCTCCGGAAGGTGGGCTCGGACAGTGAACCGACGCAAGGCTTTCACCCCGCGAACCCTAGTCGAGTTCCTTGCACTCTGTCCGGTAGAACCGAACGCCCGAGCCGACCTGACCACCGACAGACCCGAATTCGTCGTTATCAGCACTCCGGCGCCGCACCCACTACGGTTGAACCCGGCGAAAGAAAGTTTTACCGCGATCCATCATCAGAAATGGAGCTTCCCGTGTCAGGACGCCTCGGTATCGACGACGTGGTACCCGAGATCTCGGGTAACTATCCGGCAAAGGCCGTGGTCGGTGAAGTCTTCCCAGTACACGCAACCGTGTGGAGAGAAGGCCACGACGCCATTTCCGCCACTTTGGTCGTGCGTGGTCCGCGCGGTACCAAGCCGCTGCGCATTCCGATGGACCCCGGCACCGAACCGGACACCGTCGACGCGGTGTTCACACCGTCCGCCGAAGGTATGTGGTCGTTCCGGATCGAGGCGTGGAGCGATCCCATCGCCACCTGGAAGCACGCCGTGGAAGCGAAGCTCGCCGTCGGGCAAGGGGCGGCCGAGTTGGCCAACGACCTGGAAATCGGTGCGCGCCTGTTCGAACAGGCCGCGCACGAGGTACCGCGGGGCAACAGATCCAGGCTCGAGGCCGTCACGGCGTCGCTGCGCAGCGATCAGGCGCTGACTGCTCGCGTCGCGCCGGCCTTCGCCTCCGACGTCGCCGAACTGCTCCGCGCCACTCCGCTCCGTGAACTGGTCACCAAGGGCGAGTCCCACCCCGTCGTCGTCGATCGCAACCGTGCACTGTTCGGATCGTGGTACGAGTTCTTCCCCCGCTCGACGGGCGGTTGGGACGAGAACGGGGTGCCGCAACACGGTACTTTCCGAACCTCGGCCGAAGACCTACCCCGCATCGCCGCAATGGGTTTCGACGTCGTCTACCTTCCGCCGATCCATCCCATCGGCGAGATCAACCGCAAGGGACGCAACAACACTCTCACTCCCGAACCCGGTGACGTCGGCTCGCCGTGGGCCATCGGCTCGGTCGACGGCGGGCACGACGCTGTTCACCCGCAGCTCGGCACGCTCAAGGACTTCAAGGCGTTCGTCGCGGCGGCCCGCAAGCTCGATCTCGAAGTGGCACTGGATCTCGCGCTGCAGTGCGCCCCGGATCATCCATGGGCCAAGAAGCATCCGGAGTGGTTCAACGTCCTTCCCGACGGCACCATCGCCTACGCCGAGAACCCGCCCAAGAAGTATCAGGACATCTACCCGATCAACTTCGACACCGATCCTCGCGGTCTGGACAAGGAAATCCTGCGAGTCGTCCGACACTGGATCAGTGCCGGCGTCAAGATCTTCCGGGTAGACAACCCGCACACCAAGCCGCCGAACTTCTGGGAGACACTCATCTCGGAGGTCAAGAAAACTGACCCCGACGTCTTGTTCCTCGCCGAGGCTTTCACTCGTCCGGCGCGCATGTACGGCCTTGCCCGGCGCGGGTTCACGCAGTCGTACACGTACTTCACCTGGCGAGTTGCGAAGTGGGAGCTCACCGAATTCGGTAACGAGCTGGCGGCGAAGGCCGACGAAGCCCGACCGAACCTCTTCGTGAACACGCCGGACATCCTGCACGAGTCCCTCCAGCACGGTGGGCCCGGAATGTTTGCACTGCGAGCAGCTCTCGCCGCCACCCTGGCGCCGACGTGGGGCGTCTACTCCGGTTACGAACTCTACGAACACCAAGCCGTTCGCCCCGGCAGCGAGGAATACCTCGACTCCGAGAAATACGAACTTCGGCCGCGCCGTTTCGCCGAAGCAGCAGCGCGAGGCGAGTCTCTCGAGCCGTGGATCACCGCGCTCAACCGCATCCGGCGTGCACATCCGGCCCTGCAACAGTTGCGGAACCTGCACTTTCACCACATCGACAACGACGCGTTGATCGCCTACTCGAAGTTCGACGCCTCGACCGGTGACGCCGTCCTGACGGTGATCAACCTCAACCCGTTCGCTGCAGAAGAGGGCACCGTCTGGTTGGACATGCCGGCGCTCGGACGCGAATGGCACGACCACATGACCGTGCTCGACGAGGTAACCGGTGAGCAGTTCAATTGGGGCCAAGCCAATTTCGTCCGCCTCGAGCCCTGGCGTTCGGTGGCGCACATCCTCGCGCTCCCACCCGTTCCGTATCCGGCCCGGATCTCTCTGGCCTACCAAGCACGCAATGCGCACCGCGCAGGTGGAGGCAAGTGATGTCAACCGAGAAGTTCCCTTCGGGTATCGCACCGGACAATCACGATCTGGAGCTGTTGGCGCGCGGTGAACATCACGATCCGCACAGTGTCCTCGGCGCCCATCCCCACGCCGACGGCACCGTTCTGCGAGCGTTGCGTCCCAACGCCGAGTCCGTCAGCGCCGTCATCGGCGGCAAAAACTTTCCTCTCGAACATGTTTCGAACGGAATCTTCGCGGCTCTGGTCCCCTACCCCGACCTGATCGACTATCGCTATTCCGTGACGTACCCGGGTGGACACACGGTTCTCGCAGCCGACCCTTACCGGTTCCTGCCTACTCTCGGTGAACTCGACCTACACCTGTTCGGCGAAGGTCGGCACGAACGACTGTGGGACATCCTCGGTGCACATCCGCGTTCTTACGAGACACCGGACGGCCCCGTCGACGGCACCTCGTTCGCCGTCTGGGCTCCGGCCGCCCGCGGCGTGACCGTCGTCGGCGACTTCGACGGGTGGAGTGGGCAATTCGCCCCCATGCGAGTCCTCGGATCCACTGGGGTCTGGGAACTCTTCCTGCCCGACATCGCAGTCGGTTCGCTGTACAAGTTCCGGGTCCACGGCCACGACGGCTCCGTTCGCGACAAGGCCGATCCCATGGCATTCGGTACCGAGGTCCCGCCGGCGACTGCATCGCGAGTGACCACCAGTTCGCATGAGTGGAACGACGCGGCCTGGCTCGAAACCCGCGCCGGTGTCGATCCTTCGCAGTCCCCGATGAGCGTGTACGAGGTGCACCTCGGATCGTGGCGTCCCGGGCTCGACTACCGGCAGATGGCCGAGCAACTCGCCGTCTACGTCACCGAAACCGGATTCACCCACGTCGAACTGCTGCCCGTCTCCGAGCATCCGTTCGGTGGATCGTGGGGATACCAGGTCACCTCGTACTACGCACCGACCTCCCGCTTCGGCACCCCGGACGACTTCCGCTGGTTCGTCGACCACCTGCACGCCGCAGGGATAGGTGTCATCGTCGACTGGGTGCCTGCACACTTCCCCAAAGACGAGTGGGCCCTGGCTCGTTTCGACGGAACTCCCCTGTACGAGCACGCCGATCCGCGTCGCGGCGAGCAGTTGGACTGGGGCACATACGTATTCGACTTCGGTCGCCGCGAGGTCCGAAACTTCCTCGTCGCCAACGCGCTCTTCTGGCTCGAGGAGTTCCACATCGACGGACTGCGCGTCGACGCCGTCGCATCGATGCTGTACCTGGATTACTCACGCCCGGAAGGTGGATGGACTCCCAACATTCACGGCGGCCGCGAGAATCTCGAAGCCGTTGCGTTCCTGCAGGAGATGAACGCCACCGTCCACAAGAACCATCGAGGAGTCGTCACCGTCGCCGAGGAGTCGACGGCGTGGCCCGGAGTCACTCGGGCGACCAATGTCGGCGGCCTCGGATTCAACATGAAGTGGAACATGGGGTGGATGCACGACACCCTCGGGTTCCTCGGTCACGACCCGGTACACCGGACCTACCACCATCACGAGATCACGTTCTCACTGATGTACGCGTGGAGTGAGAACTACCTGCTACCGATCAGCCATGACGAAGTGGTGCACGGCAAAGGAACTCTGTGGACCCGGATGCCCGGGAACGACTTCGCCAAGGCGTCCGGCCTGCGCTCACTGCTTGCATACATGTGGGCGCATCCAGGCAAGCAACTGCTGTTCATGGGACAGGAATTCGGTCAGAGTGCGGAATGGTCGGAAGAACGCGGCCTCGACTGGTGGCAGCTCGACGATCAGTACACCGGCACTCTCCATCGCGGCGTCCAGCGACTGGTCGGCGATCTCAACTCCGCGTACCGACGTCATCCGGCCATGTGGACCCTCGACACCTCGCCCGGTGGATACTCCTGGATCGACGCCAACGACACCGAGAACAACGTCCTCAGTTTTCTGCGTTACGGTACTGACGGTTCGATTGTCGCCTGCCTGTTCAACTTCTCGGGCAGTGAGCACTCGAGCTACCGCGTCGGGCTACCAGAGCCCGGCCGATGGGTGGAAATTCTCAACACCGATGCCGAGGTGTACGGCGGCTCCGGAGTCGGGAACCTCGGAGCGGTCACAGCAACGTCGCATTCGTGGCACGGTCGGCCAGCCTCCGCACAGGTGGCGCTGCCAGCTGCTGGAGCGATTTGGATAAGTCTGGAGCGTTGATGGTCGGCCGGCGAGTAGTCATTGTCACGTCGTCACTGTTGGCAGTGGCAGCACTGCTCGCCGGTTGTGCCCAGGGAACGAGTGGCCACGCCGTCTCGATTTATCACGATCCCTTCCGCGTCGCCGGACTCGACGCAACGGCAGGACCAAGTGGGTTGCGTCCGGGAGCCCCCAACGCCGACCGAGCAATCACCGGCACCGACGGCGGGGACATCGACGCGCTGGCAGCCAACGCCATCACAGACATCGAAACCTACTGGGCCGCCGAGTACCCGGCTCTGTTCGACAAGCCCTTCGAACCGGTCGACGAGCTGATCTCGTGGGACCCCACCGAATCGAACGGCCCGGACTTCTGTGAGGAGACCACCGAAGAACTCATCAACGCCGGGTACTGCAGCATCGATCACACCATCGGTTGGGATCGTGAATTGCTGCTGCCCGAGGTGCGGGAGAAGTTCGGTGAAGTGGCCGTCGCGTTCATCTTTGCGCACGAGTACGGCCATGCCGTTCAACGCAAGGCCGGGATCGTCGGCGGTAAACGAGACGCAGCCCTGGTGCGCGAACAGCAAGCCGACTGTTTCGGTGGGGCCTTCTTGCGGCACGTCGCCGAGGACAAGGCCGCGCACTTCACGATGAACACCTCCGACGGACTCAACAAGGTGTTGGCGTCGGCGGTCGCCATCCGCGACGAAGACCCTAATGATCCTGAGAGCCACCATGGTTCGGCGTTCGAGCGCGTCACCGCCACTCAGATCGGCTTCACCGACGGCGCCGGTGCGTGCGCGAAGATGGACGCCGACGAAATCGAGTCACGACGTGCAGACCTCCCGCAGCAGTTCGCCGAAGGCAACGATTCCGGAGAACTGCCCGTCACCGAGGCAACTCTCGACGAGTTCGTGAAGACCTTCCAAGCGATCTTCGATCTACCCGAGCCGCCGAAGGTCGTGTTCACCGGCGCAGACACCGGGTGCAGCGATGCCGTTGCGACCGAACCCGTCTCGTACTGCCCGTCGACGAACACCATCGGAATCAGCGTCGACGACCTTGCCGAGCGCGGCACGCCGGGTCGCGTCGGGCGACGCGAGTTGATCCAGACCAACATCACCGGTGACTACAACGCCTATGTCCTGCTCGCGTCGAGGTACACCCTCGCGATGCAGAAGGAGAACGGCCAATCGCTCGACACTCCGCAGACTGCCCTGCGCGCGGCCTGCTTGTCCGGCGTCATCACCGCAGCACTCAGTCCCACCAACGCCGCGGCGTCCGGAGCACAGGTCACACTCTCCCCCGGCGACCTCGACGAAGCCGTATCGGGGCTGCTGACCGACGGCCTGGCTGCCAGTGACGTCAACGGTGAGACGGTTCCGAGCGGGTTCGCACGTGTCGACGCGTTCCGGACCGGCGTTCTCGGTGGTCGGGAAGTGTGCGACAGCCGCTACACGGAGTAGCGACTGCCGGTCCACACGTCAGTAGAGAGCAGAAGCCAACTTACGACGGGCCGCGATGACGATCGGTTCTGCCGGGTCGAACAGTTCGAACAGTTCGAGCAAGCGCGTCCGAGCGGCAGCCTTGTCGTCGCCGGCAGTTCGCGAGACCACCGAGATCAAGCGGGCGAACGACGCCTCGGGTTGCTGGGCGAACATTTCCAGGTCGGCCGCAGCGAACTGCAGTTCGAGATCGGACGGATCAGCATCCGCGGCCGCAATCGACTCGGGATCGACACCCTGAACCCGAGCCATGAACTTCACCTGGCGGACAGCGCTCTTGGCCTCCGCATTGTTGGGTTCGGCGTCGAGAATTTCCTGGTACGCAGCGATGGCGGCGTCGAGATCGCCCTCGTCCAGCGCGGTTTCAGCGGCCACGAAGCGAGGATCCTCGACCTCCTCCGCCGGTTCGTCCGCGTCGGAGACCGGCCCACTCAACTTGCCCTCGACAGCTTGGAGGACTGCGTCGAACCACTGGCTGAGCTGCGCCTCTGGCTGAGCGCCCTGAAAATCGGCCAACGGCTGACCAGCCGCGACAGCAACAACCGTCGGAACCGACTGGACACCGAATGCCTGCGCGATACGAGGGCTCACGTCGACGTCGACGTTGGCAAGAATCCACTTGCCGCCGGCTCGCGCTGCAAATGATTCGAGAACTTCGGTGAATACGACCGAGGGCTCGTATGCGCGGCCACCGATGTTGACGATCACCGGCACCTGGCTCGACTTCAGCAGGACTTCGCTTTCGAAGTTCTCCTCGGTCACCTCGATCACTGCCCCGGAGACAGCAGAAACGGCCCCGTCGCCGCTGGTGTCACGCGGCGGTGGTGGGGCCGTGGCCCGCTCTTTGAAGGCGGACAAGTCGACTGCGCCGCTCATGGCGGCAGCAACTGCGGACGAACGCGCGGGGGGCCTGGAACCTGGTCGAGTCACGGCTCCCAGTTTGTCACGAGTTGCGAGAAGCTACGTAGAGGGATGCAGCACTCAGACGAGCGCCGCGTTGCCCTTGGACGCCTCGAACTCCGTGGACAGCTCACCGAGCTTGCCGTTTCGCACTGCCCAGCGTTCGAAGATGACGGTGCCGAAGGGCGGAACGCTCGAGATCAGCGCAAGGATCGTGGTCTTGACGTCCCACTTGAGCGACCACGCGGTCAGGAGTGCAACAACGATGAACACCAGGAAGCCGGCGGTTCCGTGGACCATTCCGGGGATGCGAATCGCTTCTTCGTGTCCGAGGACCCACTTGAAGAACATGGCAACCAGCAAGGCCGCCCAGGTCACAGCTTCCCACCACGCCACCAGACGGAAGCGTTTCGCGGGAGTGGATACGTCAAAGATGTTCGCCATGAGGCCATTGTGCCCGAACAACTACGACGCCCCGTAGTTGTGTGAGGAAAACCACGGGGCGTCGCAGAGCGAGAGCGCTCGTTCAGGTGTATTTAGACACTCAGGCCTTGGGGACGCGGACGATGAGTGCGTCGCCTTGTCCGCCGCCGCCGCAGAGTGCGGCTGCGCCGATGCCGCCGCCGCGGCGTTGCAGTTCGAGGGCGAGGTGCAGGGCGATGCGGGCGCCGGACA